>NZ_JBSFNK010000002.1:0-797222 GCF_053587055.1 Nonomuraea sp. NPDC003707
GCCTGAAAACCCACACCACCTACAACCAAGCAACCGCATGGTCACACCGGCGACACGACCTCGCCGCTTGACATTCCGGATCCAGGGATGTCTGAGCCCCGCCCACGCGGGATCATGCCCTCCATGGACGAGACAGTGCTGACCGACGACGGCGTGCGGCTCTGGGCGGTGCGGAGCGGCGAGGGCCGTCCCGTCGTCTTCTGTCATGGCGGTCCGGGCCTGTGGGACACCTTCGAGGACGTGGCCGGGCTGCTGTCCGGCGTCGCGGCCGTCCACCGGTGGGACCAGCGCGGCTGCGGCCGCTCGCAGCGGCTCGGGCCGTACTCGACGGCCTGGACGGTGGCGGACCTCGACGCCGTCCGCCGCCACTTCGGCCTGGAGTCGATGGTGCTGCTCGGCCACTCGTGGGGCGCCCAGCTGGCCCTGCGGTACGCCCTGGACCACCCCGAGCGCGTACGCGGCCTGGTCTACGTCTCCGGCACGGGCATCGACCCGAGCGACACCTGGCGCGAGGAGTACCGGCTCCGCCTGCGCGGCGCGGTGAGCGGGGACGTGGAGCGCTGGGCGGCGCTGGAGAGCCGCGAACGCACGGCCGCCGAGGACCGTGAGTTCGCGGTGCTGCAGTGGACGGCGGACTTCGCCGACCGCGGCCGGGCCATGGAGCACGCCGAACGCATGGCGACCCCCTGGCTCGGCGTCAACTTCGAGTGCAACGCCGTCCTGAACGCCGAGGGCAGGCGCGACTGGGGCACACCCGCGTTGCGGGACGCCTGCGCGGCGCTGGCGGTGCCGGTGCTGATCGTCGACGGGGCCGAGGACATCCGGCCCCGCCGGGCGGTGGACTCGCTGGAGCGGGCGCTGCCGGACGTCTCGCGGGTGACCCTGCCGGGCGCCGGTCACCTGCCCTGGGTCGAGGATCCGGAGGGTTTCCGGGCCGCGGTGGGCGCGTTCGTGGCCCGCACGGATTAGAGGGGTGGGTCAGGGGAGGGCGAGCATGCGGTCCAGGGCCGTCCGGGCCCAGTGGGCGATGTCCTCGTCCACCGTGATCTGGTTGACGACCTCCCCGAGCACCAGGGACTCCAGGGCCCACACCAGGTGCGGCAGGTCGATCCGGTTCATGGTCGAGCAGTAGCAGACCGTCTTGTCCAGGAACGAGATGCTCTTGTCGGGGAACATCTGCGCCAGCCGCTTGACCAGGTTCAGCTCGGTGCCGATCGCCCAACTGGAGCCCGCGGGGGCCGACTCCAGGGTCTGGATGATGTGCTCGGTCGAGCCCACGTGGTCCGCCTTGAGCACGACCTCGTGCCGGCACTCCGGGTGCACCAGGACGTTCACGCCGGGGATGCGCGCGCGCACGTCGTCGACCGACTCCGCCGTGAAGCGGCCGTGCACCGAGCAGTGGCCGCGCCAGAGGATCATCCTGGCCCGCTCCAGCTGCTCCTGGGTGAGGCCGCCGTTGGGGCGGTGCGGGTTCCAGACGACGCAGTCCTCCAGGGACATGCCCATCTCCAGCACCGCCGTGTTGCGGCCCAGGTGCTGGTCGGGCAGGAACAGGACCTTCTCGCCGCGCGAGAACGCCCAGTCCAGGGCGCGGCGGGCGTTGGAGGAGGTGCAGACCGCGCCGCCGTTCCTGCCGCAGAAGGCCTTGATGTCGGCGCTGGAGTTCATGTACGTGACCGGGATCACCCGATCGGCCAGGCCGGCGTCCTCCAGGGCCTCCCAGCACTCCTCGACCTGGTCGAACGTGGCCATGTCCGCCATCGAGCACCCGGCCGCCAGGTCCGGAAGCACCACCCTCTGGTGGTCGCCGGTCAGGATGTCGGCCGACTCGGCCATGAAGTGCACGCCGCAGAAGACGATGAACTCCGCCTCCGGCCTGGCCGCCGCGAGCCGGGCGAGCTTGAACGAGTCGCCCGTGACGTCGGCGAACTGGATGACCTCGTCGCGCTGGTAGTGGTGCCCGAGCACGAACAGCCGGTCACCGAGCGCCTCCTTCGCCTTGCGGGCCCGTTCCACCAGGTCGGGGTCCGAGGCGGGCGGCAGCTCGCCCGGGCACTCGACCCCCTTCTCGCTGTGCGGATCGGCGCCCTGGCCGAGGACGTAGAGCGGCAGCCCAGTCTGGGTGGCCATGGCCAAACCCCCTTATCGTCGAAGTGACGATACTCATCATGACATATGGGGGATACCTACTTATTCCGGGGGGCGGCGACCCCGGGAATGTGTGGCATGGGCCAGGTGTTGGTAGCGTCATTAGTAGGACGTCGGAAACAGACAGCCGGGTTAGGGAGTCAGCAGATGACGGTTGAGAGCAGCGAGACCACGGCGCAGGGCCTGATCCTGACTGACGCGGCCGCCGCCAAGGTCAAGAGCCTGCTTGAGCAGCAGGGTGAGGAAGGTCTGCAGCTGCGGGTCGCCGTGCAGCCGGGTGGTTGCTCCGGCCTGCGCTACCAGCTCTTCTTCGACGACCGGTCGATGGACGGCGACGTGGTGTCGGACTTCGGGGGAGTCAGCGTGGTCACCGACCGCATGAGCGCTCCGTACCTGATGGGGGCCTCGATCGACTTCGTCGACACGATCGAGAAGTCGGGGTTCACCATCGACAACCCCAACGCCACGGGCTCCTGCGCCTGTGGTGACTCCTTCAACTAGTCGGTGGCCGCCGGGTCCCGCTCGCCTTTGTGCGTGCGGGACCTTCGCGTATTCTCGTGGGGCTCATAGGCCTGCTGACAACGAGGAAGAAGAATCCCGTGCGCATCGCCGTTACCGGCTCAATCGCGACAGACCACCTGATGACCTTCCCAGGAAGCTTCGGCGAACAGCTCATCGCCGAGCAGCTCGATCGGGTGTCACTCTCGTTCCTGGTCGATGACCTTCAGATCCGTCGTGGCGGCTGCGCCGCGAACATCGCGTTCGGCATGGCCTGCCTCGGCCTCAAGCCGGTTCTCGTGGGAGCCGTCGGCAACGACTTCGCCGACTACCGCTCGTGGCTGGAGCGCCACGGCGTCGACTGCGACTCCGTGCACATCTCGGAGACCCAGCACACCGCGCGCTTCCTGTGCACGACCGACCAGCACCACAACCAGATCGCCTCGTTCTACACCGGGGCCATGGCAGAGGCCCGGCTGATCGAGCTGAAGCCCGTCGCCGACCGTCTGGACGGCCTCGACCTGGTGCTGATCAGCCCCAACGACCCCGACGCGATGCTGCGCCACACCGACGAGTGCCGCCAGCGCGGCATCCCGTTCGCCGCCGACATCTCCCAGCAGCTCGCGCGCATGGCCGACGAGCAGATCCGCCAGCTCGTCGACGGCGCCGCCTACCTCTTCTCCAACGACTACGAGAAGGGGCTCATCGAGCAGAAGACGGGCTGGTCCGACGAGGAGATCCTGCACCGCGTCGGCGTCCGGATCACCACGCTCGGCCCCAAGGGCGCCGTCATCGACCGCGGAGGCGAGCCGTCCATCCACGTCGCCCCCGCCCCCGAACTGGGCAAGGCCGATCCCACCGGCGTCGGCGACGCCTTCCGCGCCGGGTTCCTGTCAGGGCTGGCCTGGGGGCTGCCGCTGGAGCGCTGCGGCCAGGTCGGCAACCTGACCGCCACCCACGTGCTCGAGCGCGTCGGCGGCCAGGAGTACGAGCTCGGGCAGCAGGTCTTCCTCGAGCGGTTCGGCGCCGCGTACGGCAAGGAGGCCACGGCGGACATCGCCGATCACGTGCGCTGCTACCACCCGTAGGCGCCGCTCGGCCGCCCCGGCCCGCTGTGAGCGGCCCCGGGGCGGCCCGCACGGCTCAGCTCCTCGCGTAGACGTGGTGCAGGAACTCGGCGAGCTTGTCGTCCGGCAGGTGCTTGGCCAGGTCCGCCTCGGTGATCATGCCGACGATGCGGTTGTCCGACAGCACGGGGAGCCGCTTGATCTGGTGCTGCTCCATCAGCGTGAGCGTCTCGTCCACGGACGTCTCCGGGGTGACGAAGACGAGGCCCCCGGCCAGCTCGCCCGCCGTCGTCCTCGACGGGTCGTGCCCCGAAGCGATGCACTTGACGACGATGTCGCGGTCGGTGATGATCCCCTTCACCCGCTCGTCGGGGCCGCACACGGGCAGTGCCCCCACGTTCATGTTGCGCATCAGCTGGGCCGCCCGGTCGAGCGTCTCGTGCGCGCCGATGCACTCGGCCCCCGGATGCATCACGTCACGGGCGGTCTCGTGCGGATGTCCTCTGGTCATGGCTTTCCCCCGAAAGTTGGTGACTTCGTACGGGAAGCCTCTACCCCACTTTCGGGGGGAATGTCAGTAGTTGCGCCGGACGTGGATGGCCCAGCCGCCCTCGGGCAGCTCGTACGAGCCGACGTGCCGGTGTGACTTGAGCCTGCACCACGCCGGCACGTCCGTGTAGGCCGCCGGATCGTCGGCCAGCACGGCCACCACCGCGTTGAGCGGGACGTAGTTGATCTGCTCGGCCAGCATGATGATCGGGATCGGGCACTTCTTCCCGAGCGCGTCGATCGTCAAAGCCGGCTGGGTAACCTCGGTCATGCGACTCCTGCGTCCTGCCGGATGCGGCGCACCAGGTCGGGCAGCACGGCGAGGAATCTGTCGACCTCCGCCGCGGAGGCGCCCCTGGGCAGCGACACCCGGACATTGCCATGCGTCAGCACGCCCATCGCTTCAAGAACGTGCGATGGACGAAGCGTACTAGCGGTGCACGAGCTTCCTGACGAAACAGCGAAACCAGCCTTGTCCAGCTCGGTCAGCAAGGCCTCGCCGTCGACGTACAGACACGAAAAGGTCACGATGTGCGGCGCCCGGTCGACCGGGTCGCCGATCACCTCGACGTCCGGGACGATCTTCGGCACCGTCTCCCTGATCCTGGCCACGAGCTCCGACAGCCGCGCCTGCTCCTGCGCCGCGTCCGCGGCCATCGCGCGCAGCGCGGCCGCCGCCGCGACGATGCCGGGCACGTTCTCAAACCCCGGCACCCGCCGCCGCTCCCGCTCGTCCTCGGGCAGGAACGAGCGGAACCGCGTGCCCTTGCGCACCACCAGCACGCCCACGCCCGCGGGGCCGCCCCACTTGTGTGCGCTGGCCGTCAGCACCGACCAGCCGGGCGGGATCGGCATCCTGCCGGCCGTCTGCGCCGCGTCCACCAGCAGCGGAACCCCGTGGGACCGGCACGCCGCGGCCGCCTCCGCCACCGGCTGCACCGTGCCGACCTCGTGGTTGGCCGTCTGCAGGCAGGCCAGCGCGGTGCCGGGCCGGGCGACCGCCTCGGTGAACCGGTCGAGATCCACCCGCCCCGTCAGGTCCACGCCCACCGTCTCGGTCGTGCCGCCGTCGCGTTCGTGCACGCCACCGGCGTGCAGCACGCTGGAGTGCTCGACCGCGCTGGTGATCAGGTGGCGCCCGGCCCTGCGTCTGCCGTGTAGGGTGCCGAGCACGCCGAGATGCACGGCCTGCGTGCCCGACGATGTGAACGACACCTCGTCCGGGCGCGCGCCGAGCGCCTCGGCCACCTCCGTGCGGGCCTGCTCCAGCAGCAGGTGTGCGCGGCGGGCCTGGCCGTACAGTCTCGCGGGGTCGGCCCAGCCGACGTCGATCGCCGCCAGCAGCGCCTCGCGTGCCTGAGGGTGGAGCGGCTCGCTCGAAGCCGCGTCGAAATACGCCACGAGACTCATCGTCCCACTTGCGGCGCCATCGAGGGGTCGCGCGGTAGGGCGAAGCACCTGCACGCTAATGTGTCTGCAATCAGCTGTGCATCTGGAAATAAGAGCGCCCAAGAGAAAGACTCTTGGGCTTCATCTGTGGGGTAGGCGATCCGTGAGTCCGACTCGCCGTACGATGCGGCGTTCGTTGGCCCGGCGCAGGGTGCCGCGTGCCGCCGCTTTGGCGTTGCTGCTGGCCACTGCTACGGCGTGTGCTAATGACGTTCCGAAGGCCGACTGGTCTCGTGGTCTTCTTCCCGACCATGTCACCGAGCAGGCGGGCGTGGTCCAGACTCTGTGGAACGGGGCCTGGATCGCCGCGCTCGCCACGGGTGCGGTCGTCATCTTTTTGATCGTGTGGGCGGCCATCTTCCACCGCAAGCGCAAGTCCTCGGCCGATCTGCCGCCGCAGGTGCGCTACAACCTGCCGATCGAGATGCTTTACACCTTGATCCCGCTCGTCATGGTGTCGGTGTTCTTCTTCTTCACCGCGCGTGACAGCCAGGTGCTGGCCAAGGTGGACGGCGACGCGACCGTCAAGGTCAAGGTCGAGGCCTTCCAGTGGAGCTGGCGCTTCACCACGACGGTCAACGGCAAGACGCTGGCCCCCGTCGCCGGCACGCCGGTGAGCGACTATCACCAGGGGCCTGAGCTGATCCTGCCGGCGAAGACGAAGGTCGAGTTCGACCTGTCGACCGACGACGTCATCCACTCGTTCTGGGTGCCGGAGTTCCTGTTCAAGCGGGACGTCATCCCCGGCATCAAGGAAGGCAACCCGGGCCGCACGTTCGAGATCACCACTCTGGACCGCACGGGCACCTTCGCGGGCCGGTGCGCCGAGCTCTGCGGTGTCGACCACAGCCGCATGCTGTTCAAGGTGACGCTCGTCGACTCGAACAAGTGGAACCAGTACATCGCTACAAACCAGGCTGGGAGTGCCCAGTGACCGCCATCCACGAACCCCTTCGCGCGCCGGCCAGGCCCGTCACCAAGGGCCAGGTGATCGCCAAGTGGCTGTCCTCCACTGATCACAAGATCATCGGACACCTCTATCTGATCACGTCCTTCGCCTTCTTCCTGATCGGCGGCGTCATGGCGCTGATCATGCGGGCCGAGCTCGCGCAGCCGGGCATGCAGTTCACCAGCAACGAGCAGTTCAACCAGCTGTTCACCATGCACGGCACGATCATGCTGCTGATGTTCGCGACGCCGCTGTTCGCCGGCTTCGCCAACGAGCTGATGCCGCTGCAGATCGGCGCCCCCGACGTGGCGTTCCCGCGCCTCAACATGGTCAGCTACTGGCTCTACCTGTTCGGCAGCCTCATCGCCGTGTCCGGCTTCTTCACGCCGGGCGGCGCGGCCTCGTTCGGCTGGTTCGCCTACACGCCGCTGTCCAACGCGATCAACTCGCCCGGCATCGGCAGCGACCTGTGGATCATGGGCCTGGCCCTGTCCGGTCTCGGCACGATCCTCGGCTCGGTGAACTTCATCACCACGATCATCTGCATGCGCGCGCCCGGCATGACCATGTTCCGCATGCCGATCTTCGTCTGGAACGTCCTGCTGACCAGCATGCTCGTGCTGATGGCCTTCCCGGTGCTGGCCGCCGCGCTGCTCGTGCTGGAGTCGGACCGCAAGCTCGGCACGCACGTCTTCGCCCCCGACAACGGCGGCGCGCTGCTCTGGCAGCACCTGTTCTGGTTCTTCGGACACCCTGAGGTGTACATCATCGCGCTGCCGTTCTTCGGCATCGTGAGCGAGATCCTGCCGGTCTTCAGCCGCAAGCCGGTCTTCGGTTACATCAGCCTCGTGGTCGCGACGATCTCGATCGCCGGTCTGTCCATCACGGTCTGGGCGCACCACATGTTCCCGACCGGGCAGGTGTTGCTGCCGTTCTTCTCGTTCATGACGTTCCTCATCGCGGTGCCGACAGGTGTGAAGTTCTTCAACTGGGTCGGAACGATGTGGCGAGGACATCTGTCCTTCGAGTCGCCGATGCTGTTCTCGGTCGGCTTCCTCATCACGTTCCTCCTGGGCGGCCTGACGGGCGTCATCCTGGCCTCGCCGCCGCTCGACTTCCACATCAGCGACACCTACTTCGTCGTCGCCCACTTCCACTACGTGGTCTTCGGCACCGTCGTGTTCGCCATGTTCGCGGGCTTCTACTTCTGGTGGCCCAAGTTCACCGGCAAGATGCTCGACGACAAGCTGGGCAAGCTGCACTTCTGGCTGCTGTTCATCGGCTTCCACACGACGTTCCTCATCCAGCACTGGCTGGGCATGCTCGGCTTCCCGCGTCGTTACGCCGACTACAGCCCGGCCGACGGCTTCACCGACCTCAACATGATCTCGTCGGTGGGCGCGTTCGTGCTGGGCGCCTCGACGCTGCCGTTCTTCTACAACGTCTGGAAGACCTGGCGCAGCGCGCCGAAGGTCACCGTCGACGACCCCTGGGGCTACGGCGGCTCGCTCGAATGGGCGACCTCCTGCCCGCCGCCGCGGCACAACTTCACCTCGCTGCCGCGCATCCGGTCCGAGCGTCCCGCGTTCGACCTGCACTACCCGCACGTGTCCGCCAAGCCGACGGCATCGGAGGTCGAGGCCTGATGAAGGTCCAGGGTTGGCTGTTCCTCGCGTGCGGCCTGTTCTTCGCCGGTGTCGACGTCGCCTACTGGTTCTGGACCAAGGCGGCGACCGGTCACGGTGAGCCGGTCGGCACCACGGCCATGGCGATCTCGGTCGGGTTCGCGTTCATGGTCGGCTACTACCTGATGTTCACCGCGCGGCGCATCGGCGCCCAGCCGGAGGACGACAAGCAGGCCGAGATCAGCGACGGCGCGGGCGAGATCGGGTTCTTCAGCCCGAGCAGCTGGTGGCCGCTGTTCCTGTGCCTGGCGGCGGCCTTCGCCTTCGCCGGGTTCGTGATCGGCTTCTGGATGTTCCTGATCGGGATCTTCCTGGTCATCATGGCCATGATCGGCTTCGTCTTCCAGTACTACCGGGGCAACTTCTCGCACTGACCCGGACTGCCTGAACGGGCGTCTCCCTTGAGGGGGGACGCCCGTTTTTTTGTGTTCTTTAACGGTGATCCGATGTGGTTATTCGATCACTGAGGGTAGTAATGAGGCGTCTGCTATGCGGACCGCCACTAAGGGCCTTTTCGGGCACAACCGGGTGGTGAGCAGGTCAAGGGGTTCGTTGTCGGACGAGGGAGTCATACGTGGGGCGCGTAGCGAATGGATCGGCCGGCCTGCTGGCGCTGGCGCTGCTGGCGGCGTGCTCGGGGGCCTCGGCCCCGAAGCCTGAGGGGGTCGCCATGGCCGGCGGGGCCCAAGGGCCCGCTGTGACGTTCTCTCCGCAGGACAAGGCCGCGAACGTGGCCACAGACCAGCCCGTGGTCGTCTCGGCCCGTGGCGGCACGCTCAAGAGCGTACGGGTGGACGGCGGCAAGTCCGGGGCGCTCAAGGGCGTCCTGAGCGCCGACGGCACCAACTGGCGCAGCACCGTCACCGCCCGCCCCGGGGCGAGCTACACGATCACCGCCGTCTCCGCGGACGCCGCGGGCAAGCAGACCCAGACCACCAGCACGTTCTCCACGATCAAGGGCAACAAGACGTTCGACATCCAGACCATCACCCCGAACAAGGACGACACCGGGCTGACGGTCGGCGTCGGCATGCCCATCATGATCGCCTTCGACAAGCCGGTCGCCGACCGGGTGTCCGTCGAGCGCAACCTCACGGTCCGCAGCTCCAGGCCCGTGGAGGGCGCCTGGCACTGGTTCGACGACAGCCACGTGGACTTCCGGCCGCTGGAGTACTGGCCCGCGCACACGAAGGTGCGGCTGGACGCGAAGCTGGCCGGCGTGCGCGGGGGCCCCGGCCTGTACGGCAAGCGCGACGTACGGCTCGACTTCAAGATCGGCCGCTCGCAGATCACCAAGGGCAGCACCGACGAGCACGTCCTGTACGTCCGGCGCGACGGCAAGAAGATCCGCGAGATGCCGATGAGCGCGGGGCAGGGCGGGCAGTGGAAGTACTACACCACCGGCGGCATCCACCTGGCGATGTCGCGCGAGGACTCCACGCTCATGACCTCGCCCGGGATCGGGCCCGGCCAGTCGGGCTACTACTCGCTGATGGTCTACCACACCGTCCGCATCTCCAACAGCGGCGAGTACGTGCACAGCGCGCCCTGGTCGGTGGGGTCGCAGGGGAACTCGAACGTCAGCCACGGCTGCGTGAACATCAGCCCGGAGAACGCGATCTGGTTCGTCAAGAACACGCTGATCGGGGATCCGATCATCATCACGGGGTCGCCGCGGAAGCTGGAGCCCACGAACGGATGGGGGCATTGGCAGGAGAACTGGAAGGAGTGGCTCAAGTGGAGCGTGCTCAAGGACGGGCCGACCATCACGTTCTGATACCGATTCGCGCCGCCGACCACGGCCTAGACCACCGCCTTCCGACCCGCCGACACCGGCCCCGACCCGCCACACTCGGGGCCGGCCACGGCTCCGGATCGCCACACACGAGGCTGAACGCGCCCCGGGCTCGCCACAGCCCAGGCTCGCCACGCCTTGGGCTCAGCGGCGCTCCGGCTCAGCGGCGCTCCGCTCAGGGCTGCCCCGGATCGGCGGTGCCTCAGCGCGCTCGCAAGGACCGGGGTCCGGCGCCCTGCGTGACCTGGGCTGACGCGCACGGGGGAGGGGCGTTCGCCGTTCCGGCCCGCTCTCCGCGCCGTTGTGCGCGCCTCAGCGCCGCGACGCCGTCCCAGTGGTGCATTCCCCGGGGGATGGGAGGGCCAGGCCGTCTGCGTGGCGCTGAGGGACGGGACGGGGGCGGCCGCCCGCGGGGGAGAGCCTGGCGAGGGTGAAGCTACCGGCCGGCCGCTGCTCCGGTCCGCTCCCCGCGCCGTCGTACGGACCCCGGCGCTGCGGCGGCGTGCACGCCTCAGCGGCGAGCGGGCGGAGGGCGTACTGCCGGAGGGAGGCGCGCCCCTCGGCTGGGGCGCGCCTCGAAATGGGCGGTCAGGCGCCGTTGACGGTGGCGCTGACCTCGATCCAGCGGTCGAGGGTGGCGGCGGCCGCGCCGGAGTCGACGGCCTGGACCGCGCGGGCGTAGCCGTCGGTCATGGCGGCGTCGAGGTCGTCGCCCGGCCCGTTGAGGGCCACCAGGGCCGCGGCGGCGTTGAGCAGGACGGCGTCGCGCACCGGCCCCGTCTTCCCCTGCAGCAGGTCGTGCACGGCCTGGGCGTTGAAGGCCACGTCCCCGCCCCGCAGCGCGCCCACGTCGGCGCGCGGGATGCCGAGCACGGACGGGTCGAAGATCGTCTGCGTGGCCGTGCCCTCCTTGACCACCCAGACCGTCGAGGTGTCCGCGATGGTCAGCTCGTCGAGCCCGTCGTCGCCGCGGAACACCAGCGCGCTGACGCCGCGCTCGGCGAAGACGCCCGCCAGCACGGGCAGCATCTTGGCGTCGAAGACGCCGATGGCCTGGGCGGCCGGGCGGGCCGGGTTGGTGAGCGGGCCGAGGAAGTTGAAGATCGTGGGTACGCCGATCTCCTTGCGCGTCGGCCCGGCGAAGCGCAGCGCGGGGTGGTAGACCGGGGCGAAGCAGAAGGCGATGCCCGCCTGCTCGGCCACCCGCGCCGTCTGCTCCGGCGTGAGGTCGAGCCGGATGCCCAGGTGCTCCAGGACGTCGGCGGCGCCGCACGAGGACGAGGCGGCGCGGTTGCCGTGCTTGACCACCCGGGCGCCCGCGGCGGCGGCCACGATGGCGGCCATCGTCGAGACGTTGACCGTGTGGGCGCGGTCGCCTCCCGTGCCGACCACGTCGACCACGGGCCCCTCCACGCTCAGCGGCGTGGCCAGATCCAGCATGGTGCGGGCCAGGCCCACGACCTCGGCCACCGTCTCGCCCTTGGCGCGCAACGCCACCACGAAGCCGGCGATCTGGGACGGCGTCGCGGCGCCGGACATGATCTCCCGCATCGCCCAGGCCGACTCGTCGGAGGTGAGGTGCTCTCCGGACAGGAGAGCGGACAGCAGGGTGGGCCAGGTCGTCCGGGAGTCCATGGGCACCTACTTAGCGTTGAGTCGGGTCGAGGAGCGGCGGCGCATGAGGTCGGCCACGGTGTCGGCCAGGACCATGGGCTCCAGCGGCTGCGGCACCACGGCGTCGGCCTTGGACCAGTCGGCCAGCCAGCGGTCGTCGCGCCTGGCGATGATCAGGCAGATGGGCGGGCAGTCGTAGACCTCGTCCTTGGCCTGGCGGGAGACGCCCATGCCGCCCGCGGGCTGCGTCTCGCCGTCGAGGACGGCCACGTCGATCTCGCCCGAGCCCAGCCACTGGTGGACCTTGGGCTCGGTGGCGCATTCCACGATCTCCACGAGGGGTACGTCGGCGGCGGGGCGCCTGCCGATGGCCTGGATCACCTCGGCCCTGGTGGCGGCGTCGTCGCTGTAGACGAGGACCCTCATCGTGTCGTCGGTGCTCCCAGTGGAGGTCACTGTCGCGCTCGCTATTCCTTGTAGCAGTATGGTCACCTCGGATCGTACCGGTGCGCCGGTGTGCATTCCCAGGCCACCATGCCTGACAGGGGGTTTTGAGGCGATTCTCCCAGGTTGCCTCCCGGTTTGTACCTGCTAACCGGGGGGTCGTGCGCGGGACCGACCACCGAAGCCGCAATAATGCTGCCCGTGGCGACAGCATCCGCAATAACTTCGACGACGACAGCACAGTCGTACCGCAGACCCAATCTGGTCAGTGTCGGGACGATCGTCTGGCTGTCCTCTGAGCTCATGTTCTTCGCGGCGCTGTTCGCGATGTACTTCACCATCCGGTCGGTGAGCGTGGGCAACGGCTTCGATTGGGGTCCCGCCTTCCACAAGGTCGGCCTGGAGGCCGCCGAGGGCGCTCACCTGAACATCCCGTTCGCGACGGCCAACACGATCATCCTGGTTCTGTCGAGTGTGACGTGCCAGCTGGGCGTGTGGGCCGCGGAGAAGGGGCAGGTCGGCAAGCTCCGCTTCTGGTACATCGTCAGCTTCCTCATGGGCGCGGTCTTCGTGGCCGGGCAGCTGTACGAGTACGGCGAGCTGGCATCAGAGGGCGCGACCTTGTCCGCCAACCCTTACACCTCGGTGTTCTACCTGACGACGGGCTTCCACGGCCTGCACGTGACCGGTGGCCTATTCGCGTTCCTGTTCATGCTGGGACGCACGTACGCCGCGAAGCGCTTCACGCATGAGCAGGCCACCAGCGCGATCGTCGTGTCCTACTACTGGCACTTCGTAGACGTCGTCTGGATTGGTCTTTTCGCGACCATCTACATCATTCGTTAAGGAACGGGATCTCTGTGACTAGGATCACCGCTTGGCGGCGGCATCCCCTCGCGAGATATGCCGTCCTGATTTTGGCGTTGGCGCTGGTCGGGATGGTATACGCCGCCTTTGTCCAGGCGGGTAAGCCTGCCGACGCGGCACTGGCGGCAGGCAAGGTCGATGACGTGGCCGAGGGCAGGAGCTTGTTCGTCAAGCACTGCTCCAGCTGCCACGGCATGAACGCGGAGGGCACCAAGACGGCGCCCACGCTCGTCGGCGTCGGAGCCGCGGCGGTCGACTTCCAGATGGGCACCGGCCGCATGCCCGCCGCCAACCCGGGTCCGCAGGCGCCGCGCAAGCCGATGGCGCCCTGGGTCGACGAGACGAAGATCAGGCAGATCGGCGCCTATGTGCAGTCGCTCGGCGGCGGCCCGCAGGTCCCGGGCCAGGAGCAGGTCGACGCCAAG
The DNA here is from genome assembly GCF_053587055.1 of Nonomuraea sp. NPDC003707. Lineage (NCBI taxonomy): Bacteria > Bacillati > Actinomycetota > Actinomycetes > Streptosporangiales > Streptosporangiaceae > Nonomuraea > Nonomuraea sp. NPDC003707. Next base: position 13,491 of record NZ_JBSFNK010000002.1, read on the forward strand.
CTCGGCGACGCCGGCAAGGGCGGCGAGCTGTTCCGCGCCAACTGCATCCAGTGTCACAACTGGGTCGGCGCCGGTGGCGCCCTGACGCAGGGCAAGTACGCCCCCAACCTCAACTCGGCGACCCCCACCCAGATCTACGAGGCGATGGTCACCGGCCCGCAGGCGATGCCGGTCTTCAACGACTCGACCATCACGCCCGAAGAGAAGCGCAGCATGATCGCCTACATCACGCAGGTCCGCGCGCAGAAGGACCCGGGAGGTTTCGGCCTCGGGCGCATTGGCCCGGTGACCGAAGGTCTCGTAGCGTGGATCGCAGGCCTCAGTGTCCTCGCACTCGCCGCCATCTGGATCACCGCGAAGAAGCGACAGAAGTCATGACAGACAACGAGCACGAGATCGAGCAGCCCGATGAGCGCGTACCCAAGCGCGTCATCGGCACCCCCGCGCCGGGCACCTCGATGCTCGGCACCGCGGAGGCCCCAGACGTCGAGAAGGACGTCCCCGGCGTCACGCTGCCGGACGAGAGCAAGGCCCGCAAGGCCGAGAAGATCGTGGCGCTCTGCTTCACGATCACGTTCCTGGCCGCGATCGCGTTCATCATCTCCTACGTGGTCTTCCAGGTCGGCAGCCCCGAGGCGACCGGAGTGTCCAACTTCGCGCTGGGCACCTCGCTGACCGTGGCGATCCTGGGACTGGCGATCGGCATCGTGATCTGGGTACGCATGATCATGCCGAAGTACTCCCTGGTCCAGGAGCGCCACCCGATGGCCTCCGACGAGGAGTCCCGCGAGGTCGTCGCCGACACGTTCGTCCAGGGCGCCAACGAGAGCGGCTTCGTCAAGCGCAAGCTGATGCGCCGCACGCTGCTGCTGGCCGCCGCGCCCCTCGGCCTCGTGCCGGTGGTGCTGCTGCGCGACCTCGACAACAGCAAGATGCCGGGCGCGAAGTTCAACAAGCTGCTGCGCCACACGGTCTGGGGCGAGAAGACCAAGGAGGGCAAGCCGCTCAGGCTCGTCGTCGAGGGCACCGGCCAGCCGATCAGGGCCGCCGACTTCAACTCGCCCGGCGGCATCCTGTCGGTGGTCCCCGAGGGCTACCAGCACGACCTCAACGCCCTCGCCAAGGCCACGCTGATCCTGATCAAGTTCCGCCCGGAGGAGATCAAGAGCGGCGTCAGGCAGAACTGGACGCACGACGGCATCGTGGCGTACTCCAAGATCTGCACCCATGTGGGCTGCCCGGCGGCCCTGTACGAGCAGAACACCCACCACATCCTCTGCCCCTGCCACCAGTCGACGTTCGACGCGGCCGACGGCGCCAAGGTCATCTTCGGCCCGGCCGCCCGGCCGCTGCCGCAGTTGCCGATCACGGTCGACGTCGAGGGCTACCTCATCGCCCAGGGCGACTTCGAGGTGCCCGTGGGCCCGAGCTTCTGGGAACGCGGTGACGCCGAGCGCGCGGCCAGGGAGAAGGGAGGCCAGGCATGAGCACCGAGCTGAACGCCGTGCCCAAGGCCATCGCCGGTCCGTCGACATTCCTCGACGACCGCATCGGCGGGGCCAATTTCCTCAAGCGCAACCTGCGCAAGGTCTTCCCCGACCACTGGTCGTTCCTGCTGGGCGAGATCGCGCTCTACTCGTTCGTCATCCTGCTGCTGACCGGTACGTTCCTGACGTTCTGGTTCAAGCCGAGCATGATGGAGGTCGCCTACGACGGCTCGTACGCGCCGCTCAAGGGCGTCATGATGTCGGAGGCCTACGCGTCGTCGCTGGAGATCAGCTTCGACGTCCGGGGTGGTCTGCTCATGCGGCAGATGCACCACTGGGCGGCCCTGATGTTCGTGGCCGGCATGATGGTCCACATGCTGCGGGTGTTCTTCACGGGCGCCTACCGCAAGCCGCGCGAGCTCAACTGGATCATCGGCGTGCTGCTGCTGACGCTGGCGCTGGCCGAGGGTCTGACCGGCTACTCGCTCCCCGACGACCTGCTCTCCGGCGCCGGTCTGCGGATCACCGAGGGCGTGGCGATCTCGCTGCCGCTGGTCGGCACGTACATCACGTTCTTCCTGTTCGGCGGGGAATATCCGGGTGAGGATGTCGTCGCCCGGTTCTACTCGCTGCACATCCTGCTGATCCCGGGCATCCTGCTGGCGCTCATCTCGGCTCACATGGTCCTCATGTGGGTGCAGAAGCACACGCAGATGCCGGGCAAGGCGCGGAGCAACCACAACGTGGTGGGCGCGCCGTTCTACCCGGCCTTCATGGCGAAGGCGGGCGCGTACTTCCTGTTCACGCTGGCCACGGTGGCGGGTCTGGCGACGTTCACCCAGATCAACCCGATCTGGCTGTTCGGCCCCTACACGCCCGCCGACGTGTCCGCGGGTTCGCAGCCCGACTTCTACATGGGCTTCCTGGAAGGCGCGCTGCGCATCATGGTGCCGTGGGAGATCAACCTTTTCGGCACCTCCCATGCCGGCACCCTGCCGCTGAGCGTGATCATCCCGGCGCTGGTGCCGATGGGCATCGTCATGACGGGCCTGGCGCTCTACCCGTTCCTCGAACGCTGGGTGACGGGCGACCACCGCGAGCACCACATCGCGGACCGGCCGCGCAACAACCCGCACCGCACCTCGATCGGCATGTCGGCCATCACGTTCTACGGCGTGCTGTGGCTGCTGGGCGCCAACGACGAGATCTCGGCGTTCTTCCACGTCAGCCTCAACTGGACGACGTACGCCGGCCGGGTGCTGATCTTCGTCGCGCCGGCGCTGGCGTACATCATCACCTACCGCCTCTGCCTCGGCCTGCAGCGTTCCGACGCCGCGGTCGTGTCGCACGGCGTGGAGTCGGGCGTCATCAAGCGGCTGCCGCACGGTGAGTTCATCGAGGTCCACACGCCGCCGGCGGACGACATCGAGGCCCACATGCGGGGCAAGGAGCCGGTGGCGATGCTGCCGGTGGCCGAGGACACCGCGGGCATCCCGCCGAAGGGCATGCGCGGTCCGCTCGGCAAGCTGCGCGCTCGCATGTCGAAGGCGTACGGCGGGGAGAAGATCCCGCTGGACGAGGGACACGGGCACGGGCACGAGGAAGAGCACGCCGCCATCGGCTCCGGTGGCGAGGAAGACCGCAGCCTCACGCACTGACATCACCTCTCGCCACATACGGCACGGGCCCGGACGACACGTTCGTCCGGGCCCGTCGCCGTCTCATCCCGTTCTCGTTGCTGGGGAAGAGGGCGTTGCCGGGCGCCCGGCGAGGGTGTCGTGCCTGGGGGGCGCGCCGTGGGACTACGGCGCCCGGTGAGCGTGCTGTGCCTGGGATGCGCGGGCGCGCCTGGCCGGGGCTGGGAGCGTCGTCACAGGCGCTCGCACGCGGTGGGGGACCCCGGCCGAAGGCTCGCACGAGGCGGGCTCGCCGGAAGACGGCGCGGTTGGGGCCGCAAGTCGCGCCGGTCGCGGGCGCTCAGCCCGAGAGGTCTCGAGGCGGCGCATCGACAGGCAGGCCGCCGCGACCGATGAGGTCAGCCGGTGTGGGGCAGCCGGTGTGGGGCAGCCGGTGTGGGTCGGCCCGCGTGTGGCAGTCCGTGTGGGGGTCGGCCCGTGTGGGTCAGTCGGCTTCGGGGAAGCCGATGGAGAAGGCGGCGTCCAGGTCGTGCTTGGAGTAGGCCCGGAAGGCGATGTGCGTCTCCGTGTGCAGCACCCCGGCCACCTTGTTGATCCGCCCGGGGACCACCTCGGCGATCTCCTCGTACGCCGCCACCCGCACCATCGCCAGCAGGTCGTATTCGCCGGTGATGGAGTAGACCTCGCTGACCCCCTGGATCTCGGCGATCGTCTGGGCGACCTCCGGGATCCGGTCTACCTCTGCATTGATGTGGACGATAGCCGTGACCATGCATCAACTCTATCGTTTCACCTCAAAGGTCGCCCCTCCCGATTGCGGGGCTGATCAAGATGGCGGTACGCGAGGTCGATGCGGGCCTTGTGCCGGGCGGCGCCCCAGGCGGGCAGGCTCCACTCGCCCTCCACCTCCACCAGCCGCACCCCGGGCGACTCCAGCCAGCGCAGGATGCACTCGGTCTCCTCGGCGCTGGCCGCGTGGATCGGGCCGGCGCCCGGGATGACCGCCTCGGCCGTGGCCGTGAGGGAGGTGACGAAAGGGGTCGGATGGGCGCCCTTCGGCATGACCCCGGCCGCCGCCAGCCGCCCGTACCGGATGACGTGGATGTCCCAGCCGCCGCCGAACGCCGGGCTGGCGGCCACCAACTGCGGGATGCGTGTGATGGCGCTCAGGCGCTGCATGCGGGCCGCCGTACGGACGAAGGACGCCAGCCGGTCGCGATCGACCGACGCCTCCTCGTAGCGCTGCTCCACCGACAGCCGCTCCATGCGCGCCGACACGGCGCTGAACACGAGCGAGGCGTCGAGCGTCATGGCCCGGCGCGCGCTCTCCGCGTGGAGCGCGTATTCCTCCTGGCTCTCCTTGCCCTCACAGGGCGCGCCGCAGCGGCCCATCTCGTGGAGCACGCAGGCCGCCCGCCGGGTGCGCAGCGTGACGGGCTGGGTGCACTGGCGCAGGGGGACCGCCTCGTGCAGGGCGATGCGGGCCTCGTCGGCCAGCCGGGCGCTGCCGAACGGGCCGAGGTAGGTGGCCCCGTCGTCCTTGAGCTCGCGGACGATCGACAGCCGCGGGAACGCCTCGGTGGTGAGCTTGAGCCAGACCACCTTCTCGGGGAAGCGGGAACGGCGGTTGTAGCGCGGCTTGGCGCCGCCGATCAGGCGCAGCTCCCTGACCTCCGCCTCCAGGCCGGTCGCGCAGACGACGTGGCGCACCCGCTCGGCGATGCTGATCATCTCGCGGATGCGCGGGCGGGTCTCGCCCGCGGTGAAGTAGGAGCGTACGCGGTTGCGCAGGTTGGTGCTCTTGCCGATGTAGAGGACCTCGCCGCGCTCGTCCTCGAAGAAGTAGACGCCGGGGGCGTGCGGCACCGACTCGGCCAGGTGGCGCTTGCGCTGCTGCTCCGGCGTGGGGGCGCGGACGAACGACTTGAGCTCCTCGAGCGTGTGCACCTGGAACGAGCCGGCCCGCTCGATCAGCCCGTGCAGCACCTCGACGGTGGCCCTGGCGTCCTGCAGGGCACGGTGGCACGGCTCGGTGGAGCTGCGGAAGAACCTCGCCAGCGTCGCCAGCTTGGCGTTGGGCACCTCGTCGCGGGTCAGCACGCGGCGGGCCAGGTCGACGGTGTCGACGACCGGATTGGCCGGCGGGGGATAGCCGTGGGCGGCGCAGGCGGCCTTGACGAAGCGGGTGTCGAAGCCGGCGTTGTGGGCCACCAGCGTGGCCCCGCGGATGAACTCCAGGAAGCTCGGCAGCACCGCCTCGATCCGCGGCGCGGCCACGACCATCGCGTCGGTGATGCCGGTCAGCACCGAGATGAACGGCGGGATCGGCCCTCCTGGGTCGACCAGCGTCGAGAACTCGCCCAGCACCTCGCCCGCCCGCACCTTGACCGCGCCGATCTCGGTGATGGCGTCGTCGGACGGGGCGCCGCCGGTCGTCTCGAGGTCGAAAACGACGAAAGTGACCTCGCTCAGCGGAGTGCCGAGCTCGTCGAGAGTGCCTTGAACCGCGTCCACGTTCCAAGACCATAGAGAGGGAGACCGACAGGAACGAATAACCACCGCTCTTGATCCTTAGTTACCCTTCCCTGTATGTCCTCGGGAAGACTTGCCGGCCGCTATGCCCTGTTGCGCCCGCTCGGCGCGGGCGGCATGGGGAAGGTGTGGCTGGCCAGGGACGAGATGCTCGACCGCGAGGTGGCGGTCAAGGAGCTCACGCTGGCCGAGGGCATGTCGCCCAAGGAGCGCTCCGACTCGGTGATGCGGGCCGTGCGCGAGGCGCAGGCCACGGCGCGGCTGCGCCATCCCGGCATCGTGGCGCTGCACGACGTGGTCGTCGAGCAGGAGCGGCCCTGGCTGGTCATGGAGCTGCTGCGGGGCCGCACGCTGGGTGAGACGGTCCGCGAGTTCGGACCCATGCCGGCCGATCATGCCGCGCGGGTCGGCGCCGACGTGCTGGAGGCGCTGATCGCGGCACACGCGCTGGGGATGCAGCACCGCGACGTCAAGCCGGGCAACGTGTTCCTGACCGAGAGCGGGCGGGTGGTCCTCACCGACTTCGGCATCGCCCGGCAGGAGGGCCAGGCCACGCTCACCGAGCAGGGGCTGATGATCGGTTCGCCCGGGTTCATCGCGCCCGAGCGGCTGGCCGGCGAGCCGGGCGGGCCCGCCAGCGACGTGTGGTCGCTCGGCGCCACGCTCTACGTCGCGCTGACGGGCGCGCCGGCCTACGGGGGGTCGGCGGCCCAGCGGGTGCGGGCCACGCTGACGGAGCCCGTACCGGCCGCTCCGGGGCCGCTGGGGCCGCTGCTGGCGGTCATGATGGCGCACCAGCCGGCCGCCCGCCCCGACCCCCGGGTGATCGTGTCCGCGCTCCGGCAGGTGGCCGCCGGCGGGCATGCCCCGCACCTGCCCGTCAACCAGGACGTGACCGCGCCGACCAGGGTCAAGCGGCCCGGCAGGGCCGCGATCTGGATCGCCGCGGCGACGGCGCTCGTGCTCGGCGCGGGCGGCGCGACCGCCTTCCTCGTCCTCAGGGACCGGGCGGGCGCGGTGCCGGCCGCGTTCACCGTGCCCATGGACGTGTGCAAGCTGATCAGCCAGGAGGAGGTGGGCGCGCTGCTGCGTACGCAGAGCCCGCCCAAGGCGCAGGCGAGCTCCGACGGCGACGGCCCCAAGTGCGGCTGGACGCTCGCCAACACGGGTGTGGGCCTGCAGGTGCAGAAGGACTCCGACACCGTCGACCCGTGGTCGATGACCCCGGCCACGGCCGGCGCGCTCTTCAAGGGCCAGAAGAGCTGGTGGACGAGGACCGGCACGGTCGACTGGACCTGGGACGAGATCGGCGCGAAGACCTCGCAGCGGGCCACGCGCACCCCGGTCCGCGAGATCGCCGGCGTCGGCGAGGAGGCGTTCGGCTTCGAGCTGAAGGGCCCCACGGGCCGCGTGCACACCTCCCAGATCTACTACCGCCTGGCCAACCTGGTGGTCACCGTGCAGTTCACCACCCTCGGGGACAAACCCACCGACGAGGAGATCAAGCAGCGGGCGCTGAAAGCGGCGCAGACGAGCGAGCAGGCGTTGCGCAATGCCGGATGACCTCTATCTGCTGGCCGGCCGCTACCGTCTCATCGAGCGGCTCGGACAGGGCGGCGCGGGCACGGTGTGGCGGGCCATCGACGAGATCCTCGACCGTCAGGTCGCGGCCAAGCAGGTACGCGTGCCGGAGGGGCTCACCCCGCGGGAGCGGGCCGAGTTCGCCGACATGGCGATCCACGAGGCCAGGTCGGCCGGACGGCTGCGTGACCCGGCGATCGTGCTGGTGCACGACGTCGTCCTGGAGGGCGGCCAGCCGTGGATCATCATGGACCTGGTCACCGGCCGCTCGCTGGACAAGGTGATCAAGGATCAGGGGCCGCTGCCGCCCGGGTTCGTGGCCGCGGTCGGGCTGCGCGTGCTGTCGGCGCTGGAGGTCGCCCACGCCCACGGGATGCTCCACCAGGACGTCAAGCCCGCGAACATCCTGCTCGACTTCGACGGCTCCGCCATGCTCACCGACTTCGGCATCGCGACGCCGATGGGCGGTCAGGGCGGCAGGTTCGGCGGCGCGGGCTCGCCCGGCTACATGGCGCCCGAGCGGCTCAACGAGGAGCCCTCCAGCCCGGCGTCCGACCTGTGGTCGCTCGGCGCCAGCCTCTACACCGCGGTGGAGGGGCGTGCGCCGTTCGAGCGGGCGCTGCCCGCGGCGGTGACGGCGGCGGTGCTGCTGCACGAGCCGCCGTCGCCGGTCAGGGCGGGCCGCGACTTCGGCGGCCTGCTCATGGCCATGCTCGCCAAGAGCCCGGCGGCCCGCCCCACGGCGGCCCAGGTCCGCCAGGCGCTGAGCGCCCTGGCCGGGCCCGCCCCCGTGCCCCGGCGCCGCCGGTGGCTGGTGCCCGTCGTGCTGGCCGCCGCCGTGGTGCTGGGCGCGGGCGGCTGGTACGCCGCGGGCGCACTGGGCAAGGGGCCTGAGACCGGGAGGTTCGCCAAGGCGCCCGATCCCTGCAAGCTGCTCACCGACGAGCAGGCCGCCCGGATCATGAAGGCCAAGCCGTCGCGCGAGGCCACCCGGCCGGGCGAGTGCCAGTGGATCCTGCGTGACGGCGGGGAGGACGGCCGCCGTCGCATCGTCGTCCGCGCCTGGGCGGAGCGGCCCGACGGCGATCTCGGCGGCCCCCAGGTGGCGCAGCGCCGCTTCGCCAGCGAGAAGACCGGCCGCACCGGCGCGGAGGGCACCGTGATGCGCGAGGTCCGCGGCTCGGTCTCCGACGTCCCGGAGGTCGGGGAGTCGGCGATCATCCAGAACAGCTTCAAGGCCTACATCAACAGCGACGCGACGGGCTCGTCCGACAGCACGGTGCTCTTCCGTACGAGCAACGTGCTCGGCGAGGTGGTCTGGCACCGCGAGAACGTTCCGGTCAGCGCCCCGGCGGACAAGGAGCCCGCCCTCGCCGTCGCCCGCCTGGTCTCGGCCGCCCTGTCGAAGTGAGCCCGTCGGAGCACCGTGCCGTTCGAAGTGGGCGCCGTCGGGGAGGGGCCGCTGCCAGAATGGGCTGGAGTGCTGCAAGTACCTTGCAAGGGGGATGACTAGCATGTTTCCCCGCAAGTCAGGGCAACCCCAGGAGTCCCAGTGAACCCCGGCAGCGAGTGGGAGCCGTCCACCACCCCTTACCAGGTGCCGGGCAGGCGCTTCGAGCCGCCCACCCAGCCGCCGACCCTGCCTCCGATGCCACCGCCACCGCCGCCCCGGCGGCCCGCCTGGCTGCTGCCCACGCTGGCCGCCGCCATCGTGGTGCTGGTCGCGATGGGCGGGGTGGGCGCGTACTTCGTGGTCAGCAAGGTCTCGCGCCCCTCCCAGCCGCCCGCGGCGCAGAGCGAGCGGCCGTCGCGGGCCGCCTCCTCGGCGCCCGTCGGCCTGGACGTGTGCGCCATGCTGTCCGCGGAGGAGGCCGACCGGCTCGTGCCCGGCGCGACCGTCACCAAGGACTCCAGGGAAGGCGACTACACGATCTCCTTCACCTGCAAATGGGAGAACCGGCGCATCTCGTTCGGCGAGTTCTGGCGCAGCAGGGAGATCGACGTCCGGATCGAACAGCACAAGGCCGACGGCGCCAAGACCGGCAGGTCCATGGCGCAGAACTCGTACGAGGTCGACTACGGCGGCGACAGGTACGCCGCGACCGCCAAGCCCTCGCTCAAGCCCGACGAGAAGGAGTACGTCTCCCCGATCAAGGAGATCCAGGGCGTCGGTGACGCCGCGCACGCCCAGTACACCTGGCGCCGCAGCGGCAAGCTGCTGTGGTACTCCTACGGCCAGGCCAACGCCCGGGTCGGCGACATGACGATCGAGATCAAGTACCAGGCGGGCCAGCAGCGCAAGGACGCGGCGATCCTGACCAGCGAGACCACGCAGTCGATCACCGAGGACAACGCGATCCGCGAGGTGAGCCGGCTGGCCGGCTTCTTCGCCAAGGGCATGGCGGCCTGGCAGGCGCAGCACCCGAACGTGCTGGCCGAGCCGGAGCCGTCGCAGGCCCCCGCCTCGCCGAGTACGAGTACGAGCGCGAGCCCCGAGCCCTCGCCGACCGTCCTGGCGGCCTTCCCCGGAGAGTGCGGGGCCGTGACCGAGGTGGCCACGCGGCTCGTGCCCGAGCCCACCACCAGGGCGCGCGGCACCGAGGCCGGCTCCGACGCCCAGACCGAGTGCCGCTGGCTGAACCTGGACGTGCCCGGCGCGGGCGAGGGGATCAGGAAGATCCGCAGCGTCCTGATCACCGTGCACCGGTTCACCAACCGGGCGGGCGCCGCCGACGAGGGCGCGGCCGTGAGCTACTACGCCAGCGAGCGGGGCGGCGACAAGCAGTTCGAGGAGTCGTCCATCGGCGGCATCTCCTGGGGCAAGCTCACCGATATCAAGGGGATGGGCGATCAGGCGTACCAGCAGTTCATCCAGAACCGGCACAGCCGCGAGGTCTCCGCGTCCACCGGCACGGTGCTGATGCGCAAGGGCCCGGTGGTCGTCAGGATCGACTTCTCCGGCCACCAGCGGCCCGAGAAGGAGCCGGCCACCTCGCCCAAGGTCGTGTTCATGCCGCAGAAGGAGGCGATGGACGGCGTGGTCACCGTGGCCGAGGCGTTCATGGCCCAGCTGGCGAAGCAGCCCGCGGGCAGTTAGGCAGACCCGGTCGAGGAGGGGCGTGGCGCCCCTCCTCGGTGACGGCCGCGCGCGGGAAACATCCCCCTGACGGAGCATCCTGTCAACGGTTAATGGAGCTGCAACCCGCTTGCAAGCGCGACAAATACCTTTATGTCTTGCAGGACCTGAGCCGCGCGATCACGTTTGTCCAGTACAGGGGCATGGGCAAACCGAGGGGGATCACGCGGCTCATTTCTTTTCCCGGACCAGGAACGGTTCGAGCAGGCCCGGAACCGCCAGCGCCGCCAGCTCCAGGCCGTCGTCGCGGTCCACGTCCACCACGTCGTAGTGGCCCTTGCCCGCGGCGGTGGCGGCGGAGACGGTCAGCAGGCCGCTGCGGCGCTGGAAGTACGACTCGGTGATCGTCCAGCCGGAGACGCCTCTGCGGTCGAGCGCGATCGTCCTGCGTACCACCGCGCCCTGCCTCGTGAGGAGGTGGCGGCGGCCGAGCGCGTGGCCGAGGCTTCTGGCGCTCTCCACGGCCAGCCACATCCCGAACGGCAGCGCCAGCGCGGGGATCGCCCAGACGGCGGCCCGGGACCACTGCCACGGCAGCAGCCAGGACGCCAGGCCGGCGGCCGCGGCCAGCACGGCCACCGTCACCAGCGCCCGCACGATCCGCCGCCGCCCGGCCGCCGCCGGATGCGGCACCAGCGTGCCCATCGCCGGCCCGCCCGCGGCGGCGTCCGGTCCGGCGGCTTCGCCCGCGTCACGCTCGGTCGCCCGGTGCCGGCCCGGGGCCGCGCCGTGGCCGGGCAGGCCGAGCGCATCCGTCCGGGGCGTGACGGGAGTCGGTGGTGCGGCGGGGGTGTTGGCGATCTTGGCGGCGAGGGACCAGGCCAGGGCGCGGGGGAGGGGAGGGGTGAGGGCGGCGGTGTCCTCGGTCTCGTGCTCGTCCGCCTTGCCGAGCCCCGTGGCGATGGTCTTGACGCGGGCCCCGCCGCCCAGCCTCAGCAGCAGCGGCTCGCTGATCTCCACGCCGCGCAGCCTGCGCTCCTCCAAGGTCAGGGACCGGGTGGTCAGCAGGCCGCGGCGGAGGCGGAGGCGGCCGGGCTCGCGTTCCAGCCGGTAACGTCCCCACGACTCGGCGAACAGCAGGACGGCGCCCAGGACGCCGACGGCCAGGTTCACCGCGAGGATCAGCGGGACCGCCACCAGCGGCCGCGCCGTCACCCAGTCCCACAGCCCGTCGGCCGCCTCTGTGACGAGCCTCTTGGCCCCGAACGAGTTCAGCGCCTTGTAGAGCGCCCCGAGCACCAGCGCGGCCCCCGTGAACGACCACAGCGACAGCGGCGCGTACCGGATCCACGACCAGCGCAGCTCCGCCAGCGGCCCGTCGCCGGCCGCGGGCCGCTCGTCCTGGCGCAGCAGGGTACGGCGCAGCGACTCCGCCTCGTGCCTGGCCAGCGGGTCGAGCACGAGCTCGGTCCCCTCGGCCGCGTGCTCGCCCGTGCCCACCTTGACCACGGTCAGGCCGAACACCCGCGCCACCGGGTCGGCCCGCAGGTTCACGCTGCGGACCCGGTCCAGCGGGATCGAGCGGTGCCGGCGGAGAGTGATGCCCGAGCGCAGTTCGAGGCGTTCCCGGGTGAGCCGCCAGCGCGTCGTACGGAGCCTGGCCACGTCATACGCCACCACGGCGGAGACGACCAGCGTCGCGGCCGCCGCGCAGACCGCCGCGATCCCGCCGATCGGCCAGTCCCGGCTCGTCAGGAAGCGCAGGAGACCGGCCACCACGCCGGCGACGATCGCCAGCGACTTGACCGCCGAGGCCAGGAGGCTCCGCCCCGCCAGCCGCCGCCAGCCCTCCTCAAGAAGGGGGTCGTCGTTCACGTGGCGTCCCCCGGCGTGGCCTGGGTGAGGGCGGTGAGGCGTTCGGCCAGCTCGGCCGCCACCGCGTGGTCCAGCGCCTCGATCTTGATGGCCCCCGCGGAGGAGGCCGTGGTCACCGTGACGTCCGCGAGCCCGAACATCCGCTGCACCGGCCCCCGCGCGGTGTCAACCCGCTGGATCCGCGACATCGGCGCCACCCGCCAGGTGTGGGTCAGCCACCCCTTGCGGGTGTAGACCGCCTGGTCGGTGACCTCCCAGCGCTCCACCCGGTAGGTGGCCCGCGGCGCCAGGACGGCCAGCGCCACGCAGCCCGCCGCGAAGAGCGCCACGCACGCCCCCAGCCAGACCGGCCGCGAGGTGAGGATCCAGTACGCCGCCACCGCGGCGGCGGCCACCGGCACCAAGAGGATCAGCCCCTGCACCGTCCACCAGGCGACCGCCCGCGGATCGGCCTGGTTGCGCGGCGGCCGCAGCCCGGCCGGCGTGCCCGCGTTCATCTGCCGCTCTCCGCGTTCTTGCCCGAGTCGACCACGGCCAGCAGCACGAACCCGAGCACGCCGATCACGATGGCCGCGAACACCTCGTAGCCCTCCAGGAACGGCAGCCGGTTGACCACGAGCAGGTCGTGCGCCCACCGCCACCAACCGAACAGGGTGTTCAGCAGGCCGCCCACTCCCTGCAGGAGCAGCAGCCAGCCGAGCAGCGTCAGCACCATTTTCATGGTCCCCAGCGTCGTCCACGGGTCACGGGGGCCGCGTCGGCCGTAGGTCTCGCGCGGCAGCTACTTTGGTCGCTGTCGTCGTACCCTCGGCAGGGCCTAATCTCGATGAACGTGACGCACGAATACCGGTGGGCGCTGCCGTCGGTGCTGCTCGGCGACGGCAGGGAGGGCGGCCGGGTGCGCCGCTCGACCCGCGACTGGATCGTCGACATCGTCATGTTCCTGCTCGCGTGCGGCATCACGGTCATGACCCTGCCGGAGCTCCAGGACGAGCCGGAGCCGCTGCAGCTGCTGGAGCAGGTGGTGGGCGCGCTGTCGTGCGTGGCGGTGTGGCTGCGGCGGCGCTGGCCGGTGGGGTTCGCGCTGGTGGCCACCCTGCTCTCGTCCTATCTGGAGCTCGCCGGCGGGGCCTCGGTCGTCGGGCTGTTCACCGTGGCGGTGCACCGGCCGTTCAAGGTCTCCGGCCCGGTCATGCTGTTCTCCCTCGTCACGCTCGTGCCGTTCATCCTGCTGCGATACCACACCGACGCGGAGCGCGGCGAGATGGTGGCCTTGTCCCTGGCGCTGATGCTGACCGTGTTCGCGTGGGGCGTCGTGGTCAGGGCCCGGCGGCAGCTCGTCTGGTCGCTCAGGCAGCGGGCCGACAGCGCCGCGGAGGAGGCCAAGCGGCTCGAACGCGAGCGCATCGCCCGGGAGATGCACGACGTGCTCGCGCACCGCATCTCCATGCTCAGCCTGCACGCCGGCGCGCTGGAGTTCCGGCCGGACGCGCCCGCCGAGGAGATCGCCAGGGCGGCCGGGGCGATCAGGACCAACGCCCACCTGGCACTGCAGGACCTGCGCGAGGTCATCGGCGTGCTGCGCCACGCGGGGCCGGGCGGCGACGACGACCCGGTGCCCGACCGGCCGCAGCCCACGCTCGCCGACCTGCCCACGCTGGTCGAGGAGTGCCGCCATGCGGGCATGGACGTCCGGCTCGACCTGCGCGCCGGCGGCGACGCGCCGGAAGGGCTCGGCCGCAACGTCTACCGCATCGTCCAGGAGGCGCTCACCAACGCGCGCAAGCACGCGGGCGGGGCGCCCGTGGCGGTCGCCGTCTCGGGCACGCGGGGCGAGGGGCTGTCGGCGGAGGTGCGCAATCCCGTGGGGGTGCGCCACGTCCCGTACATCCCGGGCGCCGGGGCCGGGCTCATCGGGCTGACCGAACGCGCCGAGCTGGCGGGCGGGCGGCTGGAGCACGGCGCGACGCAGGACGGCGAGTTCGTGGTGCGCGCGTGGCTACCCTGGCCGGTGGAGACGACTCGGGAGGACGCATGATCAGGCTGCTGATCGTCGACGACGACGCGATGGTGCGGGCGGGGCTGTCGATGATCCTGGGCGGCGCCGAGGACATCATGATCGTGGCCGAGGCCGGCGACGGGTCCGAGGTGCCGCCGCTGGTGGCCGAGCACCGGCCCGACGTGGTGCTGATGGACATCCGCATGCCGGGCGTCGACGGGCTCACCGCCACCGAGGCGCTGCGCGGCACGTCCGCGCCGCCCGAGGTGGTGGTGCTGACCACGTTCCACGCCGACGCGCAGGTGCTGCGGGCGCTGCGGGCGGGGGCGGCGGGGTTCCTGCTGAAGGACATCGCGCCGGGCGACCTGGTGCAGGCCATCAGGAAGGTGGCCGCGGGCGAGCCGATCCTGTCGCCCGCGGTGACGCGGCAGCTCATCACGCACGTGTCCGACGGCGCCGCGGGAGACCGTACCTCACGGGCGAGGAAGCTGCTCGGCCGGCTCAGCGAGCGGGAGCGGGAGGTGGCGCTGGCCGTGGGGCAGGGCAGGTCCAACGCCGAGATCGCGCGGGAGCTCTACATGAGCGTGCCCACGGTCAAGGCGCACGTCTCGCGCATCCTGTCCAAGCTCGACCTCAACAACCGGGTCCAGGTCGCGCTGCTGGTCTACGACGCCGGCACGTAGTCAGCGGGTCAGGAGCTCCTCGATCGTGGCCCGGTGCAGCACCAGGTCGTTGGGGTCGTCGGGCCTGGGCTGCTCGCCGAAGTGGATCCGGCGCTGCCACACCCTGGCCATGACGATGCCGTGCCGGAGCGCCGCGTACATCTCGTAGAAGTCCATGTCGCGAGGCTCGTACCCCGTGATTTCCTGATATTTCCTGCAAACGTCTTCGCTGCGCATGAAGTCGGGCATGCCAGGAAAGCCTGCGGAGACCGTGATGTCCTGGAAGAAGCGGTGGAGGAAGATCATCCAGGACAGGTCCAGCTCGGGCGGCCCCACCGCGGCCATCTCCCAGTCGAGCACCGCGACCGGGGTGAAGTCCCTGAACATCATGTTCCCGATCCTGGCGTCGCCCCAGCACAGCACGTCCGGCCCGGGCTCCTGCGGCCAGTGCGACTCGAGCCACCGGAAGGCCCGGTCCAGCACCGGGATCGGCCGCTCGCCGTGGGCCCACTCGTAGTACTCCCGCTGCGCCTCGACGTGCGCGCGCAACCCGGCGGCCCCGAACGGGGCCAGCTCCGCGGGCGTGAACTCCGCCCGGTGCAGCGCCGCCAGGACCGCCACACCGGCGTCCTGCAGCCTGCGCCGGTCCGCGGGCGCCGCGTCGAGCAGCCAGCTCCCGAACGTGTACGGCATCACGTCCGGCGGCACGTCGCCGTCCTCGCGCTCCATGACGAGGAACGGCGTGCCCAGGTGTTCCGGGTCCGGCTCGAACCAGAGGGCCCTGGGCGCTGGGATCCCAGCTTTCTGCCTGGCCAGGCGCATGATCTCGAACTGCGCCCGAAGATCATACGAGGGGAACACGGGAACGGCTTCTACCGCAGGTGCGAGCCTGGCTACGCAGCGCGTTCGCCCTTCGTCCCAGGTCGCGGTGAAGAACAGGGTCTCGCTGGACATGCCGTTCTCGGCGGGCCTGGACACTTCAGACACCGAGGCGCTCGCCCCGACCCTCCCGCGCAGCCAGCGGGCCAGACTGTCGCGCAGTTCCACCAGGTCACGGGTGGAGGTGCGGATCTCTTCTGCCATGGTCGGCCTCCTGGGTGAACACCCGTCCCGGCTCAGTCGTATATCCCCAACCAAGCGCTTGTCTAGAGAGAGGTGGCCGTTACGGTCAGGTACGCGGCAGCCGTACCCTTGTCTGAAAGGGCATGTCACGAAGGGACAAGTGGGATGAGTTCAGCGGGTGAAGGCCTGTCTCGCCCGCTTCCCGAGCAGGTGCGGCTCAATGTCGTCGATCTGGCGTCCCAGGTCCTCGGGACGATGCCCGCTGCCTCCATACCGCCGCCCCTTCGCGGGATCGCCAAGTTCGACCCCCGAAAACGCGCCAAACTCGGCAGCGCGCCCATCGCGGCGCAGCTCGAGAACGACAAGAAGTTCCGCGAGCTGGTGGCCGAATCGGTGGAGGCCGGCTGGCCCGAATTGGTGGCGTCCCTGGCCGAGGGAAATGTCCCACCGGCCGCCGACCCCGTGCTCGTGGCCGCGGCCGCCTACCTCACCCGCCCGCCCGGCTGGGCGGAGATGATCGAGGTCGCCCGTACGGACCTGGTGCAGTCGGCCGTGGCGGCCGAGGGGTCGGAGCGCGAGGAGGCCGTCACCCGGCTCCGCGAGCAGCTCGCCGCGCAGAAGACCGCCGCCAAGGAGGAGGCCGACCGGCTGCGCGAGCAGATCAAGGCGGCCCGGGCGGAAAATTCTGATTTGAGGCGCAAGCTCCACGACGCCCGCGAGCGGGCCAAGGGCGCGGTGCAGCGGGCCGACGAGATGGAGCACGCGGCGGAGGACGCCAGGTCGGCCGCCACGGCCGCGGGCACCGCGGGCGAGTCCGAGCTGCGGCGGCTGCGCGAGCGGCTGGCCGACGTGGAGAAGCAGCTGGAGGCCTCGCGCCGGGCCGCCCGCGAGGGCAGGAGCATCGAGGACGCCCGCATCCGGGTGCTGCTCGACGCGCTGCAGGACGCCTCGGCCGGGCTGCGCAGGGAGCTCGCCCTGCCCACGATGATCAGCCGGCCCGCCGACTCGGTCGCCGCGGTCACCGGCGAGCGGCCCGGCGTCCGGGGGGTGCCCGCGCGGGCGCTGGCCGACGACGACCCGCAGCTCCTCGACCAGCTCCTGGCCCTGCCGCAGGTCCACCTGATCATCGACGGCTACAACGTGACCAAGACCGGCTACGGCACGCTCACCCTCGCCGACCAGCGCACCCGGCTCATGACCGGGCTCGGCGGGCTGGTGGCGCAGACCAGGGTCGAGGTCACCGTCGTGTTCGACGGGGCCGAGCTCAACTCCCCGGTGCAGGTCGTGGCGCCGCGCGGGGTGCGGGTGCTGTTCAGCCAGCCGGGGGAGATCGCCGACGATCTGATCCGCCAGCTCGTACGCGCCGAGCCGCCCGGCCGGGCCATGGCCGTGGTGTCGTCGGACCGCGAGGTGGCCGAGTCCGTCAGGCGGATGGGAGCCAGACCCGTTCCGTCTGGTTTGCTGCTGCGCAGGCTGGGCCGGGCCTAGATTACCTGCACCCCTTACGTGCGGATTTGCCGCGCTGTGCCAGGGATATTACGAATTGGGCGGATAACGTGTGACCTCACCCGCCACTTCTGTACTATTCGCCCCAGATATCATCCCTGGGAGGCGACACAGTGAGGTTTGGCAGGGTGCCGGTGGCCGCGGGTCTCGCGTTCGGGCTGGTCCTGTCCCCCATGGGAGCCGCCGTCGCTGATCCCCGGCCCACCCTCGGACAGGCCAAGGCCAAGCTCGACAAGCTCAACGACAAGGCCGACAAGGTCGTCGACCGCTTCAACACGGCCACCGAGCGCTACAAGGCCGCCAAGGGCGCCTACGCCAAGCTGAACGACCGCTACAAGACCAAGCTGGCGACGGTCGCGGACCTGCGCGCCCAGGTGATCGGCATGGCCGTCGACAGCTACAAGCTCGGCACCGACGTGACCTCCCTGCCCGGCCTGGTGAGCGCGGACCGCCCCGACGACTTCCTGATGAGCCTGGCGCTGGCCGGGCAGCTCTCGCGGGAGCGGGCGGAGAAGCTGGCCGCGTTCGACCGGGAGAACCGCGGGCTGAAGGTCGAGCGCGACAAGGCGGAAGAGGCGCTGGAGGCGGCCGACCGGGAACGGGACGGGGTCGAGAAGGAGCGTTCGGAGATCATGAAGCTGATCTCCGAGCAGAAGAAGCTCCTGAAGAAGCTGGGCGCCTACAACCCCGGCAACCCGAACAGCGTCGGCATCCAGTACACGGGCCCGGCCTCGGGCAACGCCGCCGCCGTCCTGCGCTTCGCCTTCGCCCAGGTGGGCAAGCCGTACGTGTTCGGCGGGACGGGTCCGGGCGGCTGGGACTGCTCCGGCCTGACCCAGGCGTCGTGGCGCGCCGCGGGCGTGTCGCTGCCGCGCACGACCTGGCAGCAGTGGGCCTGGGGCGCGAGCCGCAAGGTCTCACTGAGCGCCCTCCAGCCGGGGGACCTCATCTTCAGCTCGAGCCTGGGTCACGTCAGTATCTACGCCGGCGACGGGAAAATCGTTCACGCGCCGCAGACGGGCGACGTGGTCAAGGTCGTCAAACTCTCGGCGTACGGCGGCCGCCTCGTGGGCGCCATCCGCCCGTAGCTACGACGCCGGATCGTTGATCGCATCAGCCGAACGAGGTTCGGTTGATGGGCGATGGGAACGATCCAGCACGCCTGACGAGTCACAACAAGTGTGACAAACGCGACATTTGGGGCCTGACAAACGGGCGCGAAAACAAATGTGAGCAGCGTCACATTTTGGTAACGGAACCTGGTGTTCCAGCAGGGATTTCCCTCCTTACTGACTCCACTATCTGATCTTTACAAGCGGTGTCCCGCTTTGCCGATCCTTGACCCTTCGGCGTAGCTTCTGGCGACGTCGCGGTGAACAAGCCATGTCCCCCGCGAACCCGCACCGGTCTTTCCCGGTGTGAGACAGATAAAGATCCGCTGGTCAACCGCCCAAATGTCCCCATATCAACACATTGGTCGGGACGGTTGGCCTGCCGAATCCGTGCAGCCAGGAGGCACGGAGCCGGGGACCCAGCGATCCCAGTTCCCCAGGGATCAGGGGGTGAATCGGCGCGCACATCGCGCCGTAGGGCGACTTCCAGGCCCGAATCCGTCAGCTAACCCGGTAGGCATTCGTGGAAGAGTCAAGGAGAAATCCTGTCTACCTCCCTGCATAACCCCCGTCTGTCCCGCATTGCCCTGAGTGGCGTAGCGCTCACGATGACCGTGACGGCCGGAGGTGCGATCCTCCATGCCCCAACGGCTCAGGCTGCGACGACCGATTC
Source organism: Nonomuraea sp. NPDC003707 (assembly GCF_053587055.1). Classification (NCBI taxonomy): domain Bacteria; kingdom Bacillati; phylum Actinomycetota; class Actinomycetes; order Streptosporangiales; family Streptosporangiaceae; genus Nonomuraea; species Nonomuraea sp. NPDC003707. Next base: position 32,693 of record NZ_JBSFNK010000002.1, read on the forward strand.
GGCTTCGACGACCAAGGCGGCCGCAACCGCCGGAACCTCGAAGACGACCTCGGCCGCGGCGCTGAGGGCGGCCAAGGCCGCCCGTCAGAAGGCGAAGGCCCGCAAGGCCGTCGCCGTGGCCAAGAACCAGGTCGGTGACCCGTACCGGTACGGAGGCACAGGCCCCGGTTCGTTCGACTGCTCCGGCCTCGTCCAGTTCGCCTGGAAGAAGGCCGGGGTGAAGCTCCCACGCGTGGCGGCCAGCCAGTTCGCCCGCACCAAGAACAAGATCTCGTGGCGGAACCTCCGGCCCGGCGACCTGATGTTCTTCAGAGGGCTCGGCCACGTGGGCATGTACGTCGGCAAGGGCAAGATGGTCCACTCGCCTCGGACAGGCGAACGGGTTCGCATCGACAAGCTGGGTGGATGGCGGCGGGCGTCGTTCGTCGGCGCTGTTCGTCCCGGCATGTGAAGAAGCCCCGCCCGGCTCCTCCGGGCGGGGCTCTCCCATTGTTACTTTCATTTTTCTTACGGCGGAGCACGGGCGGCACCACCCGCCGCACATGGCCCCACAGCCGCCCAACCCACGGCTCCACGGCCCCTCGGCTCCACGGCCCCTCGGCTCCACGGCCCCTCGGCGACACGGTCACACGGCTCACGGCCCTCGGTTTCATGACGCTCGGGTCACGGCTCACGGGCCAGGCTCCCCGTCCGATGGCGCGGTGTGCGGTCCTCTGGCACGCAGCCACCGCATGCGGTGCGGGTGGACGGCTCTCAAGGGCGCGCAGTTCGGGGTGCGGAGTGGCCGGTCATGGGCCGGCGGGCGGCTACGATCGGGCATCGTGTCAGGGCAGGTGAGTCGGCGGGCCGCGATCGTCTCCGTCCTGCTTCTCGCCGTCGCCCCCGCCAGCGCCCCCACCCCCGATTCCCCCATCCTTCCCGCCGGAGTCCGCGGCCTGTGGGGTGACGGCGAGGTCGTGGCCCGTGGGGCGCGGTCCGTGGTCGTCGGCCGGCACACCGCACCCGCCGAGCTCGGCGACGTCGCACGGAGGGCTGATCGGGCGGGGCGGCGGGTGTCGGCCGTGCTCGGAAGGTCAGTACGACCGCTCGTAGTCGTTCCCTCGTCCGCCGCCGAGGCGGCCGGGCTGGCCGGGGTTGGGCGGGTCGACGGGCTGGCGGCGGTGGCCGATCGCGGGCGCGTGATCATCGTCCCCGAGTTCTTCGCCAAGCTGAACTCCACCGGCAAGGACGTCGTACTCACCCACGAGCTCACCCACGTCGTCGCCGGCACCGACCGCCTGCCCCCATGGCTCTATGAGGGGTTCGCCGACTACGTCGGCTACCGCGACTCCGGGCTCCCCGTGAGGACCGCGGCCGCCGAGCTCGCCGCCGAGGTGCGGGCCGGGAGGCTGCCGAGGGAATTGCCCGGACCTGCGGCTTTCGCGGCTGACGGGCGGGACCCCGTCCGGCTCGCCCGGGCGTACCAGGAGGCTTGGCTGGCGTGTCGCTTCCTGGCTGACCGGTTCGGTGAGAGGACGCTGGTGAGGCTCTACCGTGACGCCCGTGCGGGCGGCGTAGACCGAGCACTCGCCGCGCTCGGCCTCTCCGCGGCCGCGCTGACGGCACGGTGGCGCGACTACGTGCGAGACCAGCTCGCGTGAGGGGGAGGCAGATGAGCGAACGGCGGAACGTGGACGACGCGTCGCAAGAGGCGTCGAAGGAGGGTGAGGAGGCCGAAGGCACCGCGGCTCTGAGTGGCGAGGCGCGCGGTCACGGTGAGAGCGCGTCAGTAAAGGGGGAGGGCGTCAGCCCGGTGTCCGGAGGTGGCGCGTCCGTCAAAGGGGAGAGCGCGGGTCCGGTGGCCGGCGGTGGTGTGTTCGTGAAGGGGGAGAGCGGCGGCGGAAGGCGGGGGCATGGTGAGGGTGTGTCCGTGAACGGGGGAGGGCCGCCGGAGTCCGACGGCGAGCACCGGCTGAGGCGGCAGGCGGCGGTGGCGGCCGTGCTGCTCGGCCTGGTGATCGCGGCCGTGGCCGCCTTCAGCACCCCCTGGCACCTCCTGACCTCCGGACCACCCGACCCGGCCCGCGACTTCACCGCCGCGCAGATCGCCAGGTCCGAGGCGTTCGACGCGGCCAGCACCCTGCCCGGCTACCTCTCGCTGGCCCTCACGCTGATCATCGCCGGCCTGCTCGTCGCCACCCCGCTCGGCGTGAAGCTGGTGGCGTGGCTCAAAGGCCCCTGGTGGGTCCGCGTGGTGCTGGGCGTCGTGGTCATCACCCTCTTCACCCAGCTGATCAAGCTGCCGATCGCCATCTGGGGCGAGACGCTGCTGCGCGGCTACGGCCTGTCCATCCAGACCTGGGGGTCATGGGCAAGCGACCGGCTGAAGAACATCGGTGTCGACGCGTTCATGCTCAGCCTGATGCTGCTGGTGCTCGTGGCGCTGGCCCGCAAGTTCAGGCGGTGGTGGATCCCGGCCGCCGTGGGCGCGTTCGCGCTGACGGTGCTGGCGTCGTTCGTCTACCCGGTGGTGTTCGAGCCGCTGTTCAACGACTTCACGACCATGCAGCAGGGCCAGCTCCGCACCGAGCTCCTGGACATGGCCAAGCGGGACGGCGTGCCGGTCGAGGACGTGCTGGTCGCCGACGCCTCCCGCAGGACGACGGCGCTGAACGCCTACGTGTCCGGGTTCGGCGCCACGCGCCGCATCGTCGTCTACGACACGCTGCTCAAGGCCCCGAAGGCCGAGGTCGAGCTGGTCGTGGCGCACGAGCTGGGCCACGCCAAGACCGACGACGTGCTCTACGGCACGTTCATCGGCGCCCTGGGCGCCGCGCTGGGCGCGATCCTGCTGTTCTGGGTGTTCGACCTGGTACGCCGCCGCACCGGCGTCACAGGCCTGGGCGATCCGCGCGCGGTCGGCGCGGTCATAGGCCTGATGACCTTCGGCTCGCTGCTCATGAGCCCCGCCGAGAACCTGATCAGCCGCCACATCGAGGCCAGGGCCGACCTGCACGCGCTGGACCTCACGCACGATCCGGCCACGTTCATAGCGATGCAGAAACGCCTGGCAGTCACCAATATTTCCGACTTGTCGCCGGATGCGGTGGAATATGTGCTCTATGCGTCCCATCCTTCCAGCCCCGAGCGCATCGCGATGGCCCGTGCATGGGCCAAGCTGAACGGCGTCCCCGTGCAGTGACCCGTGCGGTGACACGTGCAGTGACACGCGCGGTGACCCGTGCGGTGACAAGCGCGGCGACCGGCGCGACGCCGGGTGCGGGGCCCAAGGTGCTCGTCGTCACGAACGACTTCCCGCCCAGGCCGGGCGGCATCCAGTCGTTCGTGCACGGCCTCGCGCTGCGCACGCCGGGCGTGGTCGTCTACGCGCCCGCCTGGCCGGGCTGCGAGGAGTTCGACGAGCTCCAGCCGTTCCCGATCGTGCGGCATCCGACGCGGCTCATGCTCCCGACGCCGGCCGTCGCCCGCAGGGCGGCGAGGCTGGTGGCCGAGCACGGCGCGCAGACCGTGGTGTTCGGGGCGGCGGCGCCGCTCGGGCTGCTCGCCCCCCGCCTGCGCCGGGCGGGCGCGCGGCGCGTGGTGATGCTCACCCACGGACACGAGGCGTCGTGGGCGAGCGCGCCGGGCTTCCGCGCCGTGTTGCGCAGGATCGGCGGGCACGCCGACGTGGTGACGTACCTGGGCGAGTACACGCGCGGCCGCCTGGTCGCCGCCGTCCCGCCGGGCAAGCTCGTACGGCTCGCGCCCGGCGTGGACGTCGGCCAGTTCCGCCCCGACGCGCCCAAGGCCGAGCTGGGCCTGGACGGCAGGCCGGTGGTCGTGTGCGTGTCGCGGCTGGTGCCGAGGAAGGGCCAGGACCAGCTCATCAGGGCCTGGCCCCGGGTGCTGCGCTCGGTGCCGGAGGCGGTGCTGCTGCTGGTCGGCGGCGGCCCCCATCGCGGGACGCTGGAACGCCTGGCGGCGGGGCGGGAGTCGATCAGGTTCACCGGCACGGTGCCGGCCGCGAGCCTGCCCGGTTACTACGCCGCCGCCGACGTGTTCGCGATGCCGTGCCGTACCCGGTGGAAGGGGGTGGACGTGGAAGGGCTCGGGATCGTGTTCCTGGAGGCGTCCGCCACCGGGCTGCCGGTGGTGGCGGGCGCGTCCGGCGGCGCGCCCGACGCCGTGCGGCCCGGCGAGACGGGGCTGGTCGTGGACGGAGAGGACCCGGGCGAGGTGGCCCAGGCGATCGTCGAGCTGCTGACCGACCCTGACAAGGCCCGCAAGATGGGCGCGGGCGGCCGCGACTGGATCGCCCGCGACTGGGCGTGGGAGCACGTGGCCGCCCGCTTCCGCACCCTCCTCTAGCCCTTGGTGGCCCCCAGCGTCAGACCGGCGACGAACTGCTTGTGCAGGAGCTGGAAGACGATCAGCGTGGGCAGCGCCACCAGCACCGACCCGGCGGCCAGCAGGTTGTAGTCGGTGAAGAACTGGCCGCGCAGGTTGTTCAGCGCGGAGGTGACCGGCAGCTTGTCGCCCGACGACATCAGCACCAGCGCCCACAGGAAGTCGTTGTACATCCAGGTGAACTGCAGCGTGGACAGCGCCGCCAGCACCGGACGGCACAGCGGCAGCGTCAGCCGCCAGTACCGCTTCCACACCGAGGCCCCGTCCACCAGCGCCGCCTCGGTGATCTCCTCGGGGATCGTGCGCATGAAGTTCGCCATGACGAACACGCAGAAGCCGAACTGGAACGCCACGTGGACGAGGATCAGCCCCAGGTAGGAGTCGTAGAGCGACTGCGAGTCCGACAGCCACGCGGGCAGCGGGACGAGGGTGTAGAGGGTGTAGAGGGGGGTGATGAGGACCTGCGGCGGCAGCAGGTTCCCGGCGGTGAACACGATCAGCAGCGCCTTGCGCCCGGGAATGCGCAGCCGCGCGATGGCGAAGGCCGTGAACGAGGCCATGAACAACGTGATCAGCACGCCGGGCACGACGATGATCAACGTGTTGAGGTAGTAGCGGGGCAGCTCGGCCTGGGACCACGCCTGCCCGTAGTAGCCGAGCGTGAGGTGCTCGGGCAGCGAGAAGTAGCCCAGGCGGGCGGTCTCCTCGTACGGGCGCAGCGACGCGTAGACGGCCAGCGCGAGCGGCAGCAGCCACCCGAGGGCCACCAGCGTCAGGAAGGCGTGCAGCAGGATCCGCAGCGGCCGCACCGGACGCCGGGACGTCGCGCGCCGCTCCTGGGCCGGGGGAGCGGCGGGCGGGGCCGTGAGCGTCATCGTTCCTCCCTGAACATCTGCGACAGGTAGGTGACGATGAACCCCAGCGAGATCACCAGCAGGATCACCGCGATCGCCGAGCCGAACCCGATCCTGCTGGCCTCGCCCACGATGTTCTCGGTGACGAGCACGGACAGCAGCTCCAGCCCGTTCCTGCCCTTGTTGATGGCGTAGACGATGTCGAAGGCCCGCAGCGCCTCGATCACCGTGATGACCAGCACGATCACGTTGACCGGCCGCAGGGTCGGGAACACCACGCGGAAGAACGCCTGCCGCTCGTCGGCCCCGTCGATGGCCGCCGCCTCCTTCAGCGCCGGATCGACCGCCTTCAGCCCGGCCAGGTAGATGATCATGACGTAGCCGACGTGCCGCCACCCGGCCGCGACCATGACGACCCAGATGTTGATCGAGCTGTCGCCCAGCCAGTCCACGGTCAGCCCGGTCACCGCGTTCAGCACGCCGTAGTCGGAGGAGTAGACGAGCTGCGCGATGAAGCCCACGACGGCCAGCGACAGCACGACCGGCATGTAGAGCGCGCTCTGGTAGACGCGCGACAGCCGCAGCCGCCGGTCCAGCAGCACCGCGCAGAACAGCCCGAACGGCGTCGCGACCAGCCCGAGGAAGCCCAGCCACAGCAGGTTGTTGCGGACGGCCGACCAGAACGGCGGATATTCGGCCGCCAGGTCGTGGTAGTTCTGCCCGCCCACCCACTCGATCGGCCCGATGCCGTTCCAGTCGGTGGCGGAGAGCCCGACGGAGGCCAGCGTGGGCCCCCAGATGAGGCCCACGTTGACGACGATGGCCATCCCCAGCCCGATGACCAGGATGGTCACGTCGCGGGCGGAGTAGCGGCGGGTTTTGACTGCCATCAGCGGAAGATGTTGGCCTTCTGCTTCTCGATGCTCGCCAGCAGGGAGTCGATCTCGCCGGGCTTGCTCACGAACGACTGCAGCGACGGGATCATCACGGTGGAGGCGAAGTCCGGCCGCGTGTCGCGGTCGAGGAACTGCGCGATGTGGGTGGCCTTCGACACCAGCTCGGCGCCGCGCTTCTGCAGGGCGCTGTAGCCGGAGGTGTCGGCCTTGGAGCTGGCGGCCAGCGTGCCCGGGTCCAGCTTCGTGGCGATGTTCTGCGAGGAGGCCTGGGCGAGTTGCTTGAGCAGCGCCTTGGCGCCGTCCACGTTCTTGGCCTTGGCGGAGATCATGTAGCCGTCGATGGGGGCGTCGATCGAGTCGGTCCCGTACGCCGGGTTGATCTCGGGGAAGGTGAAGAAGTCGAGGTCCGCGCGGTCGGCCTCGGGGAACTGCTGGGCGACGAACATCCCCAGGAGGTACATCCCGGTCTTCTTCTGCGCCAGCGACTGCCCGGCCTCCTGCCAGGTGCGGCCGAGCGCGGCCGGCTGGTGGTACTCCATCAGCCCCCGCCAGGTGTCGAAGACCTGCTTGACCTTCGGGTCGGTCCACGACTCCTTGCCCGCCATGAGCGAGACGTGGAAGTCGTAGCCGTTGATCCGCATGTTGAGAATGTCGAACGTGCCCATCGCCGGCCAGCCGTCCTTGTCGGCGAACGCGATCGGGATGAGCCCGTCGGCCTTCATCTTCCTGGCCAGCGCGGTGAACTCGTCCAGCGTGGCCGGCGGCTGGTATCCCTTCTCCTGCCAGACGCTCTTGCGGTAGAAGACCGCCCAGGGGTAGTACGTGGCCGGCACGAAGTACTGCTTGCCGTCGGTCCCGGTCGACTGGTCCTTGAACGCCTGCGTGTAGTCGCCGCCGATCTCCCGCCACACGTCCGAGACGTCGGTCGCCAGCCCCTGCGCGGCGAAGAACTGCATCCGGTAGCCCGCGAACCAGGTGAACACGTCGTCGGGCGTGCCGCGCAGGTAGCGGTTGATGTTCTCCTGGAACGTGTTGTGGTCCACCGTGTTGATCTTGACCGTGGCCTGCGTGAAGGCCTTCACCTGGGTATCCAGGGACTTCTTCGGGATCTCGTCGGAGGCGTTGGAGCCGATCGTGACCGTCCCCAGGTTGCCGGCGGTCTTGCCGCCGGCGGGGGCCGGGGTGTCGTCGGAGCCGCAGCCGACGAGGGCGGCCGGCACGCCGAGCGCGGCGGCACCGAGCAGGAGATGGCGACGGGAGATCGGCAGACGTTGGTCCATGATGGGTTCCTCCTAGCCGGACCCTTCAAATCCCCCCGACTTCACTCACCTTCATTCAGCGAAAACCCAACATTTCCAACTGTCAACGCACATTTCTATGACCTTGCCCAGCGGCCACGCCGTGTCATGATGCGATCGAACCGGTGTCGGAACCTGTCGGGATCTGGTGATGCGATGCTCGCCCAGCAGCGTCAGCAGGCGATTCTGGAGCTCGTCAGGCAGAACGGCGGCGTCCGCGTGGTCGAGCTGGTGCGCGCGTTCGGCGTCTCCGACATCACCATCCGCCGCGACCTGGAGCTGCTGGCCGGGCGCGGCCTGCTGGCCAAGGTGCACGGCGGCGCCACCAGCGTCGGCTCCACGGACGAGCCGGGTTTCGCGGTCAAATCGGTGCGCCAGGAGGGGGAGAAGCGGGCCATCGCCCGCCGCGCCGCCGCCCTCGTACGGCCCGGCGCCACCGTGGCGCTCTCGGCCGGCACCACCACCTGGACCCTCGCCCGCCGCCTGGCCGCCGTCCCGGCCCTGACCGTCGTGACGAACTCGGTGCGCGTCGCCGAGGTCTTCCGCCACGCCGGCAGGGGCGACCAGACGGTCGTGCTCACCGGCGGCGTGCGCACCCCGTCGGACGCCCTGGTCGGCCCGGTGGCGGTGGCCGCGATTCACCGGCTCAACGTGGACCTGCTGTTCCTCGGCGTGCACGGCATGACCGTCAGGGCCGGCTTCACCACCCCGAACATGATGGAGGCGGAGACCGACCGCGCCCTCGTGGAGGCGGCGGGCCGGCTCGTCGTGCCCGCCGACCACACCAAGTGGGGCACGGTCGGCATCAGCACCATCGCCGAGCTGCGCGAGGCGGACGTGCTCGTCAGCGACTCAGGCCTGCCGCAGCCGGCCAGAGAGGAGCTGGCCGGGCACGTGGGCGAGCTCCTCATCGCCGAGGCGCCCGGCCCCGCGTGACCACGACGGCGACTGAGCCGTCAGTGCTTCCCGTCGTAGAGCCCGTCGATCTCCTTGGCGAAGTCGCGCATGACGAGGTTGCGCTTGACCTTGAGCGTGGGCGTCAGGTGCCCGCTGTCCTCGGTGATGTCCCGGTCCAGGATCGTGAACTTCTTGATCTGCTCGGCCTTCGACACCAGCAGGTTGGCCCGGTCGACCGCCTCCTGGACCTGCGCCAGCACCGCCGGGTCCGTGCGCAGCTCGGTGGCGGAGGCCCCGTCGGGCAGCGCCTCGGGGTCGAGGGTGATCATGGCGGCGACGAAGGGCCGGCCGTCGCCGACGATCATGGCCTGGGAGACCAGCGGGTGGGCGCGCAGCGCGTCCTCCAGCGGCCCCGGGGCGACGTTCTTGCCTGCCGCCGTCACCAGGATCTCCTTCTTGCGGCCCGTGATCCGCAGGTAGCCGTCGGCGTCCAGCTCGCCGATGTCGCCCGTGTGGAACCAGCCCTCGGCGTCGATCACCTCGGCCGTGGCCTCGTCGTTCTTCCAGTAGCCCGGGAAGACGTTCCGGCCCTTGGCCAGGATCTCCCCGTCGTCGCCGATGCGCAGGCTCACGCCGGGCAGCGGCTTGCCGACCGTGCCGATCTTGTTGCCGTACGGCATGTTGACCGTGCACGGCCCCGTGGTCTCCGTCAGGCCGTAGCCCTCGAAGACCTCGATGCCGACGCCCTTGAAGAAATGGCCGAGCCGCTCGCCCAGCGCGCCGCCGCCGGAGACGGCGGCCGACAGGCGGCCGCCCGTGGCCGCGCGGAGCTTGGTGTACACCAGCCGGTCGAACAGCAGGTGCTTCAGCCGGAGCCCGAGCGGCGCGCCGGCGGCGGAGGCGCGGCTCGAGGCCATCGCCACGTCCACCGCGCTGGCGAAGATCTTGCCCTTGCCGCCCGAGATGGCCTTCTGCTCGGCGCCGTTGTAGACCTTCTCGAACACGCGAGGCACGCCCAGCAGGAACGTGGGCTTGAAGTCCTGCAGGTCGGGGGCGACGTTCTTCATGTTGGGGGTGTGCGCGATGACCGCGCCCGCCTCGATCAGCACCACCTGGATGATCCGGGCGAGGATGTGCGCCAGCGGCAGGAACAGCAGGGCCGCCGGGTCCTTGGTGGCGAACAGCGGCTCCAGCGGCCCGCGCAGCACGTTGCGGGCGGTGAAGAGCAGGTTGTCGTGGGTGATGCGGCAGCCCTTGGGCCGTCCGGTGGTGCCCGAGGTGTAGACGACCGTGGCGAGGTCGGCGATGCCCACCTGCTCGCGCCGCCGATCCACCTCCGCGTCGGAGACGTCACCCGCCTCCAGGGCGCCGTCGACCCGCCAGACCTGCTTCAGCTCGGGCGCGGCCTCCCTGGCGGTCTCCTCGTGCTCGTCCAGCTCGACGAACACCGCCTTCGCCTCGCTGTCGGTCAGGATCCACCTGACCTGCTCGACCGAGGACGTCTCGTAGATCGGCACGGTGACCGCCCCGACCGTCCAGATGGCGTAGTCGACCAGCGTCCACTCGTAACGGGTGCGCGACATCAGCGCGACCCGGTCGCCGTGCGAGATCCCCGCCGCGATCAGCCCCTTGGCCACCTCGACCACCTGGTCGCGGAACTCGGAGGCGGTGACCACGGGCCAGCCGGAGTCCGTCTTGCGGCGCATGATCACGGCGCCCGGCTCCTGCTCGGCCCGCTTGAACACGGTGTCGGACAGGCCTGCGGAGGCAGGCACATCGACCAGGACGGGAACGCTGTACTCGCGCAACGGATCAACTCCTCTTCGGGGACCGCCTGGACGTTACCGCGTCAAGTTACGGGCGGGTAGTCTCACAGCTCACGCTAGCAGCCACCCTCAGTAGGATTTGCCCATGAGGGTCCATGTCGTCAGCGATGTCCATGGCAGGGTCGACGCGCTGGCCAGGGCGGGCGACGGGGCGGACGCGCTGGTCTGCCTGGGCGACCTGATCCTTTTCGTCGACTACGACGACCACGCGCAGGGGATCTTCCCCACCCTGTTCGGCGCCGAGCGGGCCGCCGAGTTCATCGCGCTGCGCACGGCCAAGCGGTTCGACGAGGCCAGGGCCATGTCCGCGCGCCTGTGGGCGACGCTGGACGGCGACCCGCGCGAGCACATCGAACGCCACGTCCGCTCCCAGTACGAGACCCTCTTCGCCGCCATGCCCACCCCGGCCTATCTCACCTACGGCAACGTCGACCTGCCGCGCCTGTGGGGCGACTACCTCAGGCCCGGCCTCCAGGTGCTCGACGGGCAGGTGGCGGAGATCGGCGGCCTGCGGTTCGGGTTCGTGGGCGGCGGGCTGCAGACCCCCTACCGCACGCCGTACGAGATCAGCGACGAGGAGTACGCGGCCAAGGTCGAGGCGGTCGGGGAGGTGGACGTCCTGTGCTGCCACATCCCGCCGGCCGTGCCCGAGCTCCTCTACGACGTGGTGGCCAGGCGGTTCGAGCGCGGCAGCGAGGCCACCCTGGCGGCCATCGAGCGGACCCAGCCGCGCTACGCGCTCTTCGGCCACGTGCACAACCCGCTCTACGCGCGCACGCGCATCGGGCGCACCGAATGCGTGAACGTGGGCCACTTCAGAGGAAGGGGCGTGCCTTTCGTCCTCGAATGGTGACCCGGCCTGCGGTGGGCCGCGCCGGGCGATCCACCGCAACGAGGGGATTCTGCATTACGGTGGTCGCATGGCTGATCGCACCACTTCGAGCACCACCATCAGCGCAGGCCGGCCCGAGGTCATGGCGGTCATCGCCGACTTCCCCTCGTACCCCGACTGGGCCGGGCAGGTCAAGAGCGCCGAGGTCCTCACCACCGACGGACAGGGCAGGCCGGAGACGGTGCGCTTCGTCCTCGACGCCGGGATGATCAGTGACACCTACACCCTCGGCTACACCTGGCAGGACGACCACGTGAGCTGGCAGGTGGTCGAGCCGGGCAAGATGGTCTCCGAGCTGCGGGGGAGTTACCTGCTCGCCGACACGGGCAGGGGCACGGACGTGACGTACGAGCTCACCGTCGATCTGAGCGTGCCCATGATCGGCATGATCAGGCGCAAGGCCGAGAAGGTGATCGTGGACACCGCGCTCAAGGGCCTCAAGAAGCGCGTCGAAGGCAGCTGAGTTGAGCCCGAGGGTCCTGCTCTTCACCGGAAAGGGCGGCGTCGGCAAGACCACGGCCGCCGCCGCGACGGCCACGCTCGCCGCCAGGCGCGGGCTCAAGACGCTGATCGTCTCGACCGACACCGCCCACTCGCTGGCCGACGCGCTCGACGTCGAGCCCGGCGAGATCGCGCCGGGCCTGCACCTCCACCAGGTGGACACGCAGAAGTCGCTGGAGCGCCACTGGGGCGAGCTGCAGCAGTACGCCAGGGGCGTGCTGAGCGAGCTGGGCCTCGACGAGATCACCTCCGAGGAGATCACCGTGCTGCCCGGCGCCGAGGAGGTCATCGCCCTCCTGGAGCTGCGCGAGCACGCCCGCGAGGGCCGCTGGGACGTGATCGTCGTCGACTGTGCGCCCACCGCCGAGACGCTGCGGCTGCTGGCCCTGCCCGAGGCGCTCGACTGGCACGTCAGCAAGCTCATGCCCGTCGGCCGCAGGCTCGTCAGGCTCGTCTCGCCGTTCGTGCGCAGCGTCGCCCACGTCAGCGCGCCCGGCGAGGAGGTCATGAGCGCGGGCGAGCGCCTGCACCGCGGCCTCATGGAGGTGCGCGAGCTGCTCACCGGCGACCACGCCTCCGTGCGGCTCGTGCTCACGCCGGAGTCCGTGGTGCTCGCCGAGGCCAGGCGCACCCTCACCTCGCTCAACCTGTACGGCTACCGCGTCGACGCCGTCATCGCCAACCGCGTCTTCCCCTCCGACGGCGCCGACGAGTGGCGCGCCCAGTGGGCGGCGGCGCAGTCCAGGCTGCTGGCCGAGGCGGAGCAGTCGTTCGCGCCGCTGCCCATCCACGTCATCCCCTACCTGCCCGCCGAGCCCGTCGGCAAGGACGCGCTGGCCGAGGTCGGCGAGGCGATGTACGCCGAGTCCGACCCGTTCGCCGCCCACGCCGTCGATCCGCCGCTGCGGATGGACGCCGACGAGCTGGTCCTGGCCCTGCCCGGCGCCGACCGCGGCGACGTCGACCTGGCCCGCAAGGGCGACGAGCTGATCGTGACAGCCGGGCCCTACCGCAGGATCCTGGCCCTGCCCGCGGCCCTGGCCCGCAGGAAGATCACCGGGGCCGCGCTCCGCGACGGCGTGCTGCGGGTAGGTTTCAGCCCGGGGAGCGAATCCGCGTCCTGATGAGTTGAGGAGGATGAGCGACCCATACGTAGGGAGGGCGAGATGACCGAGAGCAACACCGGCAACGACAGAGACCCGATCGGGACCGTCGCCGACGAGGCACGCAAGCTGTTCGAGTCGATCCAGGGGCGGGCCACCCGCCAGGTCGGCAAGAGCGTGTTCAACTCGTTCACCGGCGGGGGTGCCCGCAGGGAGCGCGACGTGTGGGAAGAGGCGGTGTCCGAGCCCCACGACGAGTACATCTGCCGGGCCTGCCCGTGGTGCAGGGCCATCGCGGCCCAGCGCGAGTCGGGCGCCGACGTGACGGGGCACCTGATGGCCGCGGGCGGGGAGCTGTTCGCCGCGTTCCGCGGCGCGCTTGACTCGCTGAGCAGGCCCGCCCCCCGCGGGCCGCGCGAGGACACGCCGGACCGCCGCGCCACCCGGCCGGAGGGTGGCGGCAACGTGGAACACATAGATCTGGGATAGGGAGAAAAGGGGCCAATGCTCACGATCGGTGTCGATATCGGCGGGACCAAGGTGGCCGCCGGTGTGGTCGACGACAAGGGCGTGATCGTCGAACACACACTCAGGCCCACCGCCGCCGACCGCCCCGACCTGGTGGCCGAGACGGTGGCCGATGTCGTTCGCGAGCTGAGCGCGGGCAGGCAGATCGAGGCCGTCGGGGTCGGCGCGGCGGGGTTCGTCGACGAGACCCGCTCGATTGTGCGCTTCGCCCCCAACCTCGCCTGGCGCGAGGAGCCGCTGCAGAAGAAGATCAGCGGCCTCGTCGGCCTGCCGGTCGTGGTCGAGAACGACGCCAACGCCATGGCGTGGGGCGAGAGCAGGTTCGGCGCCGGGCGCGGTCAGTCCTTCGTGGTCTGCATCACGCTCGGCACCGGCATCGGCGGCGGCTTGGTCGTCGACGGAGCCCTCTACCGCGGCCGCTGGGGCATGGGCGCCGAGTTCGGCCACATGCAGGTGCTCCCGGGCGGGCGCCAGTGCGGCTGCGGCAACGTCGGCTGCTGGGAGCAGTACGCCAGCGGCCAGGCCCTCGTCAAGGACGCCAGGGAGATCGCCGAGGCCCACCCGGAGCAGGCGAAGATCCTCCTCGGCCTGGCCGGCGGCAAGATCGAGGGCGAGGAGATCACCGAGGCGGCCCGGCTGGGCGACGAGGCCTCGCTGTCGGCGTTCGCCAGCCTGGCCGAGTGGCTGGGCCAGGGCATGGCCGACCTGGCCTCCGTCCTCGACCCCGGCTGCTTCATCGTGGGCGGCGGCGTCTCGCGGGCCGCCGACCTGTTCATCGACCGGGCCCGCCAGGCCTTCGCCGAGAAGCTCACCGGCCGCGGGCACCGGCCGCTCGCCGAGATCCGGCTGGCCGAGCTGGGCGCCTCCGCGGGGGTGGTGGGCGCGGCCGACCTGGCCAGGCAGCGCTGACGATCAGGGTCGGCACGTACAACGTACGCGGGCTGCGCGACAGCGTGCCCGCGTTGACCAGGGTCATCGCCGCCATGCGCGCCGACGTGCTGTGCCTGCAGGAGGCGCCCAAGGTCGTCCGCTGGCGGGCCAGGCGCGAGGCCCTGGCCGCCGCGGCGGGCCTGCGCGTGGCCACCCCCGGCCGGGTCGGCGGCGTGGCCGTGCTCGCCGGGCCGCGCGTCGCCGTGCTGCACGCCGAGAGCCGCGCGCTGCGGGCCTTCGTGGGGCTGGAACGGCGCGCGCTCGCGCTCGCCGTGGTGGAGATCGAGGAGGTCCGCCTGGCCGTCGGCTCGCTCCATCTCGACCTCAACGGCCCGGCCAGGGTGCACCACGCCGCCGAGGCCATGGCACTGATGGAGCGCGCGGCCACCCGGTTCGGCGCGACGATCGTGCTCGGCGGCGACATCAACGAGCAGGCGCACCAGCCCGCCTGGCGCTACCTGGCCGGACGGCTGGCCGACTGCCACGCCGTGGCGCCCAAGGGCGACGGCCTGACGTTCACCGCGGCGCGGCCCTCCGTGCGCATCGACGGCGTGTTCGCGGCGCGCGAGGCGCGTGTCGTGTCGTGCGGGGGAGTGGACGCCCCGATCGCCGATCTGGCCGGGGCCAGTGACCATCTGCCTGTTGTCGCAGAGTTGCGAGTTGGGCACTAACGGGCAAGACCGGCCCCCCAGCCCGTAGCATTTGCTCATGACCCGTCGCCATCAGCGGCGTGCGCTCTCCTTCATCTTGGCGACGTCCGTGGCCTTGACGCAGGTCACGCCCGCCGCGCATGCCGAACCCCGCCGCCCCGCCACCATGGAGGCGTGGCAGCAGTCGACAAGCGCGCGCCTGCAGGCCGACGGTTCACTGTCCGACGTGCTGGCCGTCTCCTCCAACGACGTGTGGGCGGTCGGCCAGCAGGAGATCTGGGACGTCTGGAAGAACCGCGGCACCGTCCGCCACTGGAACGGCAGCGGCTGGTCCGAGGTCTCCATCCGCGACGCCACCGCCGCCGGCAATCTGCGCGGGCTGGCCGTCGCCGGGCCGTCCGACGTGTGGGCGGTCGGCGACGGGCACGACGGGCTGCCGTACCTGGCCCACGGCGACGTCAGCGGGTTCGACCGGATCAGGCCGCAGGGCATCCCCGGCGACGACGGCCGCCCCACCCCGCTCTTGCGGGCGGGAGACTGGCTGGGCGGCGTGGACGCCAAGCCGGGACGGGTGGTGGCGGTCGGCAGCCGCGACCAGCAGGGCCTCATCCTCACCGGCCAGGGCAACTCCTGGACCGTGCAGCAGACCACGGAGAAGGGCGCGCTCTACGCGGTGGCCGGCGGGTTCGCCGTCGGCGACACCGGCTCCGAGCCGCTGATCATGCACTACTCGGGCGGCTCGTGGGAGTCCATGCCGGTGCCCTCGATCCCCGGCGGCTACCTGCGTGACCTGCAGGTCGACAGCGCCAAGCGGGCGGTGGCCGTCGGCGGCGTCTACCGCGGGCCCGGCGAGGTCTCGCCGCTCGTGCTCACCTGGAACGGCAAGCGCTGGAGCGAGCAGCCGACGCCCGTCTCCGACGCCCGCCTCTACGGCGTGACCGGTGACGGCAAGGGCCGCTACTGGATCACCGGCTACGACCGGGCGCGGGCCGCCGAGCCGTTCATGCTGCGCTGCGAGAAGGGCGAGTGCGCGACCATCCGCGGCGGGGCCATGCGGGGCCGCAGCAGCGTACGCCTCCAGGCGGTGGCCTACCTGCCCGGCAAGGGCACGGTGTGGGCGGTCGGGCACGCGGTCGACACCCGCGACCGCTACACCGACGTGGTCGAGTCGTTCGCGCCCAAGACCACCACCGCGAAGTCCTAGCGGCGGGGCCCCTACAGCACGGCGCCGTCGTCCCAGCCGGAGTCGTTGGGCGGGCCGTCGCCCATGCGCACCACCAGCGCCACGAACCCGCCGATGAACGCCGCCACGGCCGTGAACAGCGCCCAGCCCTCCATGTGCCAGCTCGCCATCGCGGCCACCAGGAGATAGGCGGGGCCGCCGAACAGCGCCACCCACGCCAGCTTGGTGGGCAGGTCGAGCTTGGGCAGCGGGGGCGGCGGGGGCGGCTCGAAGTGGCCCTCGTCCGCCTCCTCCTCGTCGTCCGCCGGGTCCTTGTACGACTCCTCGTCGAGCTCGGGCTCCTCCGAGGGTTTCACCACTCGGCGGGTGGGCTCGGCGGGGACGTTCTCGCTGTCCGGCCATGGCTGGTCGGCCGAGTCGCGCTCGGCGCTGTCGTTGAAGGACGCGACGATCTGCCGCCAGACCTCGTCCTCGTCACTCTGGGGCGTCACCTAGATGGGCCTCTCCACAGCGATCGCGACTTCCCCCTGGGTGCGATCAGTCCCTCTGCAAGGGTACCGAGGCATGTGTCCGGATGAAGTCGAGGCTCCCGGCAAAGATCCTGTCGGCATCGTTGTCAAGCGTCGCAACATGGTAGCTATCGCTTAGCTCCTCGATCGTGGCCTGTGGGACCTTCGCACGGATGATCGCCACACTCGTCGGCTTGACCACATGGTCCTCCGTGCTGTGGAAGACCAGCAGTGGTTGCGTCACTTTAGCCAGGTCGGCCTGCACCAGCGACCACAGCGAGGGCAGCGACGCCGCCGCCTTCACCGGGGTGCGGTCGTAGGCCAGCTCGGTCACGCCGGGTTTCTTGACGTCGTTGGCGACGCCGGGCACCGACGGCACGAACCACTTGAGCAGCGGAGCGAGCTTGAGCAGCGGCACGTCGTTCGTGATCGAGGGGTTGACCGCGATCACGCCGGCGATCGCCGGGCCGTGCACCTCGGCGAGCCGCAGCGCCAGGCAGCCGCCCAGCGACAGCCCCGCCACGAACACGTCCGGGCAGCGCCCCTGGAGGTCCGCGAACGCCTTCTCGACCTCGGCGTACCAGTCCTCCCAGCGCGTCCTGTTCATCTCCTGCCACGTGGTGCCGTGCCCAGGCTGGCGGGGCAGCGAGACGCTCACCCCGTGCCCGGCCAGGAACTCCCCCCAGGGCCGCAGCGACTGTGGCGAGCCGGTGAACCCATGGCAGAGCAGCACACCGACCTGGCCTGCTCGATGGTGGTAGGGCTCCGCGCCTGGCATGAGCGGCATAACAGCTCCTCCATGCAGTTTCATTCCGGGAAGATTCCTCCGGGAACGGCCCGATCGTCGCACGTTCCGGGGTGTTTGTGCGAGAGCTGGTGTAGGAGCATCGTGTTCAAGGTGGGAAGATGACTCTGCTCACACGTAACGCGCTGGAGAAGAGGTGCCGGAGTGTTCTACTGGGTGGTCAAGGCCATCTTGGGTCCGTTCCTCCTCGCCATCTTCAGGCCGTGGACGGAGGGCTCGGAAAACGTGCCCAAACAGGGGCCCGCGATCCTGGCCGGCAACCACCTGTCGTTCGCCGACCACTTCTTCGGCCCGCTGCAGATCCGCCGCAAGGTCATCTCGCTCGGCAAGGCCGACTACTTCACCGGGCGCGGCGTCAAGGGCTTCTTCACCCGGCTGTTCTTCAGCGGCGTCGGCACCGTGCCGATCGACCGCTCCGGCGGCAAGGCGAGCGAGGCGGCGCTCCGCACCGGCCTGCGCATCCTGCGTGAGGGCCACATCCTCGGCATCTACCCCGAGGGCACCCGTTCGCCCGACGGCCGCCTCTACAAGGGCAAGACCGGCGTGGCCAGGCTCGCCCTGGAGTCACGGGCGCCGGTCATCCCGTGGGCCGTGATCAACACGTACGAGATGATGCCGCCGGGGCGGCCGCTGCCCAAGTTCGGGATCCGGCCGGGCGTCAAGTTCGGCAAGCCGCTCGACTTCTCCCGCTACTACGGGATGGAGGACGACCGGCTGGTGCTGCGCGCCGTGACCGACGAGATCATGTACGCCCTGATGGAGCTGTCCGGGCAGGAATACGTCGACAAGTACGCCGCGAGCGCCAAGGTCGAGCTGGAGCGCGCCGCGCGCGCCGCCGCCAAGGGGTGAGCTCACCCGGAGGCGCGTAAGACCGTCTCGGTCTTCTGCATGGCCGTGGTCATGGTGTACAGCTCCTCGCGGCTGATCCGGTCGATCAGGTACGCGCGCACGACCTCCAGGTGACCTGGCGCCACCCTTTCCAGGCAGCGCACGCCCGCGTCGGTGAGCACCGCCAGCACCCCGCGCTCGTCGCCGGGGCAGGTGGCGCGCTCCACCAGGCCCGCCTTCTCGAGCTGGGTGATCTGGTACGTCAGCGCGCTTTTCGACACCACGACGCCCTTGGCCAGCTCGGTCATGCGCATCTGATGGCCCGGCGTGTCCGACAGCCGCGTCAGAATTTCGTACTGCGGATGCGTCAGCCCGGCCGCGGCCTTGAGCTGCTCCTCGATCCGCCGTTCGAGCAGGTGGGCGGTGGACAGGAAGGCGCGCCACGCCGCCATCTCCGTCGCGTCAAGCCATCGGGGGTCCGTCACCGGTTCAGTCTACTGTCGTTCAGATTTGAACAATCAATGCTAGGGTCGTTGTTCAAATCTGAACCACTCTTATAAGGAGATCGCATGATCGGCCAGGCGCGCCCCGTCGTCCTGCTGCTCGCGAGGATCGCCATCGGCGTGATCTTCCTCGTTCACGGCTACCAGAAGTTCGCGACCATGGGGATCGCGGGCACGACCAAGTTCTTCGAGTCCGCGGGCATCCCGCTGGCCTCCGTGGCCGCTCCCGCCGTCGCCGTGCTGGAGGTGGCCGGCGGGCTCGCGCTGATCCTGGGCGCCGCGCTGCCGATCGCCGGCACGTTGCTGGCCCTCGACATGGTGGGCGCCATCGTGTTCGTGCACGGCGCGAGCGGGTTCAGCGCCGGCGAGGGCGGCTACGAGTTCGTCCTGGCGCTGGCCGCGGCCAGCCTGGCCGTCGGCTTCACGGGCGGGGGCGCGCTGGCCCTGGACAACGTCCTGGCCCGCCGCCGCCCCGAGTCGGCGCTCGCCTGACGGCTTCACCTCCGGGATCCGGGACCCCGCGCCCGCGCGGGGTCCCGTCGCGTCTCAGGAGAGGGCGTCTCAGGGTCTCAGGGTCTCAGGAGAGGTGGGCGCGGATCTGCGCGATGTGCTCAGGCGTCGTACGGCAGCACCCGCCGATCAGCGACGCGCCCGCCAGCTGCCACTCCTTGGCCGCCTGCCCGAACTCCACCGGGTCGGCCAGCCCCAGCCACCGGCGGTGCCCGGCGTCCCACGTCTCGCCCGAATTGGGGTAGACCACCACGGGCAGCCCGCCCGCCAGGCACGAGATCAGCCCGGGGATGTGGCGCGGCGCGGTGCAGTTGGCCCCGACGGCCACCACCTGCGGGTTTCCGCCGAACAGCGCGGCCGCCTCGGTGATCGGCGTGCCGTCGTTGAGCCGCTCGCCGTCACGGCACGAGAAGCTCACCCACGCCTTCACCTCGGGCGTGCGGGCCAGCAGCCTGGCCAGCACCCGGGCCTCGGGATAGGACGGGATCGTCTCGCAGGCCAGCAGGTCGGCCCCGGCCGAGGCGAGGATCTCCCAGCGCGGCAGGTGCCAGTCGAACAGGCCGTCCTCGTCGAGGTCGTAGTCGCCGGTGTATTCGGCGCCGTTGGCCAGGAAGGCGCCGTACGGGCCGACCGAGGCCGCCACCAGCCCGTGCCCGGCCTCGTCGCGTGCCTGCGCAGCCAGCTCGACCGACAGCCTGATCAGCCGCTCGGCCGCCGCCACGTCCAGGCCGCGCCGGACGAATCCGGCGATCGTGGCCTGGTAGCTGGCGGTCGTGGCCACGTCGGCGCCCGCGGCGAAGTAGTCGGCGTGGGCGCGCCGGATCACCTCGGGCCGCTCCAGCAGCAGCCGCGCCGACCAGAGCTCGTCGCCGAGGTCGGCGCCGAGCCGTTCGAGCTGGGTGGACAGGCCGCCGTCCAGGACAAGTGCAGTCACTCCACCAGGGTACGAGCACGTGGGCGGGCCCGTGGCCGCCTACCGGTGGCGTGAGCCCGCGCCCACCACCGGTGGGCGGCCGGGGAAGGCGCTGATCACGTGGTCGAGCAGGGCGGGCGTGTCCTCGGGGGACTCCACCGTGAAGTCCGCCACGCGGGCCAGCTCGTCGCCCGTCTCGGTGTTCGCCACCGCGACCCGGACGCCCATGAAGGCCGGGTCCCGCTCCTCCCTGCCGCGCAACGCGTCGAAGGCCCGGCCGTCGGACAGGTCGTCGCCGAAGTACCAGGCGCGGGTCAGCGTCTCGATCTCGCGGGCGACGACGGTGCCCTTGTCGCGTTCGACGGGCGGCCTGAGCTCGACGACCATGCGCCCGTACTGCTCCCGCAGCCCCAGCTCGGCCGCCTTGCGGGACGACCACCGCTCGACCGCGCCGCGCAGCGCCGGGGCCGAGCGGTAGTGCAGCGCCACGATCAGCGCCTTGTCCTCGATCAGGATCTCGCGCGGCAGGTCGCGGGCGGCCTCCTCGGCCACCCGCCGCATCACCGGGGCCCACGGCTCGGCCTCGGCGTCCGTGCGCACGCGGCCGTTCTCGACGGTCTGCATGCCGTACAGGCCGAACAGGCGCAGCTGGGGAGCGTCTGAGAAGCGGTCCCGCAGGTACGCGGCCGGACGGGAGGACACGATCGCGACCTTGCTCACGAGCCTGGCCAGCACCTGCAGCCGTTCCAGCGCACCGGCCACGGGGAACACCGCGCCAGGGTCGCGCATGATCGGGGCGATGGTGCCGTCGTAGTCGAAGAAGAAGCCGGATCCGGCGCTCTCCGAGACGGTGGCGGACACTGCTTCGGCGAAGCGGAGCGGGGCGCGAGAGGTCGCCATGCTCAGTGACGATAGAACAGCGCGACCGGGTCGGACAGACGCCTTCCCGTGAATTTCCCGGCCCTTGCCCGCCACCCACCGTTCATGATCACGACGCCTGGTCCGGGGCCGGGAGGGCCGCCAGGCGGGACAGCGCGCGCGGATCCAGCACGACCACCTCGCCGGCCCGGATCTCGATCATCCCCCGCCGCTCGAACCCGCGCAGGGCCCGGTTGACGCTCACCCTGGTCGCGCCGATCTCGGCCCCCAGGCCCGCCTGGCCCGCGTGGAGCGGCACCCGGCCGGTGGCGCAGCGCCGTACCAGCCAGGTGGCCACGCGGGAGGGGACGTCGCGCACCACCGCGCCGATGAGTGGACCCCGATCCTGTGACCCCGTTCTCCCGGGGGCCCGGCCGGGCCCCCGGGAGAAGGTCTACGAGCGCTTCCAGAACGGTCCGCGGCGAGGGCCGCCGGACCCGCCGGAGCCGCCCACGAGGGTGGTGAGGACCTCCACCGCCCGGTCGTGCAGGGCCTGGGCGTCGGCGCCCGGTTGCTCGGCGGCCTCCAGCTCGCGGGCCAGCGTCTCCAGCTCCGCGTTGCCCCCGAGGTACGCCGCCAGCGCCGCCAGCCGCGAGCCCAGGTCCGCCAGGTAGAGCAGGTCGGCCATGGGCAGCGCCTTCAGCCGGTCGAGCTCGGCCACCAGCTGCGGCCGGACCGAGTCCAGCGGGTGACCGGGACGCGGCGCGGACTTTGGCGCCCTGCCACCACGGGGCCCGCCCGGTGCGAAGGGGGCCGGCCTCGGAGGCCCGGCGAACCCTCCTCCGCCCCCCGCCGGCCCACCGGTCAGGAAGTCCGGTGACGCGTCGGCGGAACCGAGACCGGGGTCCGGCATCCGCATCCGCGGGGCGGCCGGCGGGGCGGCCATCACCGCCGCCTGCGCCATGAAGCCCATCGTCGGCGGGTTCTGCGGCAGCTCCCACCCGCTCGGCGGCTCGACCGGCTGGATGACGCGGTGCTCCGGCCCTCCGTCGGCGACCTGCCTGGTGTCGACCGCCACGTACGCGGTGAAGCGGCACAGCACGCCGTACTCCAGCGACGTCCGCACGATCCGCGGCTCCAGGTCGTGCTCGCCCATGGCGTAGCGGTCCTCCAGCTCCCGCAGGTGCGCGCGGGCCCACACAGCCTGGATGGCCGGATTGTCCACCGCCACTCCCGTGACCTGCTCCTCCCACGGCCCTCCGGCCGCCAGGCCGCGCACGGTCAGCGAGGAGCCCTCGCGGTGGCGCCCGTACACGCGCAGCGGCACGCCCGGGAAGATCGACCCGAGATGCGTCACGGTGTCCGGCTCGAGCTCGAGCCCCTTGAGGGAGAGGTCGGTCACCAGAGGAGCGCCGATCCTGCGGTGGATCTGCTCCATGGCCGCGTCCAGCCGGTCCTCCGACTCGACCAGCTCGCACCGGCCCGCGCCGAGCCCGGCCAGGCGGCCGAGGAAGCCGGCGTTCACGGCGCGGTCGATGCCGACCGTGTGCACGCGCATCGCCGACAGGGCGCCGCCCGCCTGCTCCAGGATCTGGTCCTCGTTGCCCACCTGGCCGTCGGTGACCAGGACCACGACCCGTTCGCGCTCGTCGCGGCCGCCCAGCAGGGCGACGGCCCGGCGCAGCGGCTCCAGCAGCTCGGTGCCGCCGCGGGCGTCCACCCGCGCGAGGTGCTCGACGGCGCGGTAGCGGTTGCGGTCGGAGGCCTCCACCAGGCCCTCGAACGCCTCCTCCACCACCGAGTCGAACGTCAGCACCGCGAACCTGTCCTGGGCCGTCAGCGTGTCGACGATGCGGGCGGCGGCCCTCCTCGCGGCGACCATCTTCCAGCCGCCCATGCTGCCGGAACGGTCGAGCACCAGCACCAGGTCGCGCGGCGGGCGCGTGGACTGGAGCGGCGGCGGCACGACCGTGAGCGCGAAGGTCCCCCCTTGATCGGACCGGCTGTCAAGCTGCAGGGACGTGGACGCGTCGAACGACAGCCGCAGGATGAAGTCGCGGTCGAGGCGCTCGCCGGGGCGCAGGCGTACCGTGTGGCCCTCCTCCTCCACCACGTGCAGGCTGGAGGCCAGCTCGCGCAGCTCCAGCCCGGCCGCGTCCACGGTCGCGCTCAGCGACAGGCGGACCGGGTCGGGGAAGCCGGGCAGCAGGACCGGCGGGCTGATCCTGGACGCGTCCGGCACCGCGTCGGTGTCGGGCGCGACGCCGTCGCCCGCGGACGGGCCGTCGACGGGGTTGCCCGGGATGTAGCGCGGGGCCACGACCAGCGGGAAGCGGAACGTGGCCGCCCCGTCCTCGTACGGCAGGGGCTGGCTCATGGTCAGCCGGACCGAGACGCGCTCGCCGGGCAGGATGTTGCCCACCCGGATCGTGAACACGTCGGGCCGGTCCTCCTCGGCGATCGCCGCCCGCCTGCCCTCGCGCAACGCCTGGTCGTAGTCGGCCCTCGCCTGGGCGCGCTCCTTCAGCACACCCTCGATCACCCGGTCGTCGGCCTCCATCCGGAACCCGGTGACGGCCGCCCGGTCGGGCAGCGGGAAGACGTACGTGGCCTCCAGGGTGACGTCGAACGGATTCCTGAACCCCTGCGTCACCTCGACCCCGGCGATGAGGCCGGAGATGCCGGCGTTCACGTCAACGCTCTCGAGCGGCAGGTTGCCGCGCTCGGTCCGCAGCGCGCCGAACCCGGCGTCCGGCACCGGCAGGCACCGTGCGGGCTCCAGCGAAGTGATCTTCATATGAGCTCCCTTTCTTCGAGCACCGCGAGCAACGGCCCCGCTGCCGCCAGCACCGCCTGAACGTCCTCCTCGGACGGGACCCGGCCGGCGTCCAGCACCAGCCGCACCCCATCCCCCAACCTGACCCCCACGACAACCGCCCCACCCGGGCCTCCCAGCCCGGTCGGCTGGTGGGCCACCTTCGGAGCCCGCACGCTGCCCTTCCCCGGCCGCTCGGCCCAGAACCGCTCCCGCACCGGCACCTCGTCACCCCGGGCCCGTGCATCGCCACCGGCCCCCGTCGCTCCGCGCTCGGCCGCGCCACTGCCCGGGCGGGCGCCGGCTGCCGGGTGCGCGCCGTCGGGTGCCTCGCCCGGGCCAGGGCCCACCCGGTCGCGCACGGCACCGGTCATGGGGGGAGTGCCCGCACCCGCGGCGGTTTCCAGCATGCGGTCCGTGGCGCCCGCCAGGGCCGCCTGGATCTGGGCGATCGAGTGCCCGGCGGCCTGCAGCCGTTTCACGGCCACGAGTTGCAGCAGGTGCCGCCGCCCGTACTGGGCGATGCGGCCACGCCTGGTCAGCGGCGGGTCCACCAGCCCGATCGTCGTATACCACCTGATCAGCCGCTCGCCGGGCACATCGCGGACCCGGCCGTTGCCGGAGGATGCGCCGTCCGAGCTCGCGCGCAGCGCCAGCGCCGCGCGCTCGGCCAGCTCGCCGATGGTCCAACCGATGGGCTCGGTGGAGGCGGAGGTGTCGCTCATACCTCCACAATGACACTGTCATTGTTACACTGTCAACGTTGCGGAAGAATGGCCGCCGCCATGTCGTTCTAAAGAGGGAAGACTCCTATCGATGGGGAGGAACAGGACATGGCCATGATCACCGGCCCACTCTCGGGAGAGGCCAAGGACACCGTCGCGCGGGCCCTGCAGGGCGCCCTGGTCGATCTCATCGACCTCTCGCTGGTCGCCAAGCAGTCGCACTGGAACCTCATCGGCCCTCACTTCCGCCCGATCCACCTCCAGCTCGACGAGCTCACCGACCTCGCCAGGTCCCACATGGACACCATCGCCGAACGCGCCGTCGCCGTCGGGATCAACCCGGACGGACGTTCCACCACGGTCGCCAGGTCCACGAAGCTCCAGCAGCCGGAGTCCGGCTGGATCGAGGACGGCAAGGTCGTGGCGACGATCACCGACCTGCTGGACGGTGTCAGCAAGCGGATGCACGAGCGCGTACGGGCCACCGACGAGCCCGACCCGGTCACCCAGGATCTGCTCATCGCGGTGGCGCAGGACATCGACAAGCAGCACTGGATGTTCCAGGCCCAGGCCTGACCTGCCAGAAAGCCCGGGAGCCCGCACGGGACCCCGGGCTTTGGCATGCCCGCCGACATGCCCGCCGGTGGGCCCGCCGACATGCTTGCCGGCGGGGCCGCCACCCCTGGCCGGCGGCCCGCCGACGCGAGTTGGCCGGATGATCGCGCAGTGGGAGTTCGGGGTTTGCGCAGAGTTTGATGTCGCGAGTCCCTGCCATTCATGTCGGTGCGGTCGACTAGCGTGGCACCTAGAGGGAGGCCCCACGATGTCCCACAAGACTCTCCTCCGCACGGGCCCGCTCTTGCGGGGCGGCATCAGCCCGTACGGACCGCTCGGCCTGCCGGGCGCCGACGGCCTCGCGCTGCCCTCAGGCTTCACCGGCAGGGTGGTGGCCCGCTCGGGCCACAAGGTCGCCGGGCTGACCTGGCACGCGGCCCCCGACGGCGGCGCCTGCTTCCCCGACGGCGCCGGCTGGATCTACGTGTCCAACTCCGAGCTGCCCCTGCTCGGCGGCGCGTCGGCGCTGCGCTTCCGCGCCGACGGCACCGTCGGCGACGCCTACCGCATCCTGTCGGGCACCGACCTCAACTGCGCGGGCGGCGCCACGCCGTGGCACACCTGGCTGTCGTGCGAGCTGGGCCACCGCGGCCGCGTCTTCGAGTGCGACCCGTACGGCGCCCGCGCCGCCCGCCCCCGCCTGGCCATGGGCCGCTTCAAGCACGAGGCCGCCGCCTGCGACCCCGAGCGGCGCGTCGTCTACATGACCGAGGACGAGCCCGACGGCTGCTTCTACCGGTTCCGGCCGAGCGACTGGGGCGACCTGACGGAGGGCACGCTGGAGGTGCTGTGCTCCTCGGGTCACTGGCAGGTGGTGCCCTCGCCGGCGGCGCTGCGCACGGAGGCCCGCCACCAGGTCGAGGGCGCCCGCCACTTCGACGGCGGCGACGGCTGCCACTACGCGGGCGGGGTGTGCTATTTCACGACCAAGGGCGACACGGGCCTGTGGGCCTACGACGCGCAGACCTCCGCGCTCGAGCGGCTGTGCGAGGGCGTGCGCGCCATCACCGCCGCCCCCTCCGGCGACCTGTACGTGGCCAGGGAGACGACGGAGATCGACGTCATCGCCCCCGACCGCGCGGTCACGCCGTTCCTCAGGCTGGAGGGGCACGCCGGGGCGGAGCTGACCGGGCTGGCGTTCTCGCCGGAGGGCGATCGGCTCTACTTCTCGGCCCGGCGCGGCCGCACCGAGGGTCACACTTTCGAGGTGTCGGGCCCCTTCCGCGGCTGAGCGCGCGGCCCGCGCTCAGCTCAGATGGCGGATCAGGTCGAGCTTCGGTCCGCGCTCAGCCCAGATAGCGCACCAGGGCCAGCTTCAGCTCCGCCACCAGCTCCGCGCCGCGCTCCGGCGTCGCGGTGGTGACCAGCGGCATCACCGCCTTCACCATGGCCACCGCCATCGTCCCCATGAGCGCGGCGCGCTCCTCCGCCAGGCCGGGGGAGCGGCGGCGGAGCATGGCCGCGACCTGCCGGGCGATGTCGTCGTGCAGCCGCCGCGAGGCCGAGGCCAGCTGGTCGCCCGTCGCCGACCCGTACAGGAGCGACCAGTACGCCGGTGACGCGCCCTTGAACCTGACGCTCTCGTCCACGACCTGCCCCACCAGCGCCTCCAGCGGCACCTCCGGGGTGACGGCGGCCAGCCGGGCGGCCCAGAACTCCTGCCGGTCGTCGGTGTAGCGGGCCACGAGCCCGTCGAGGATCTCCTCCTTGTTGCGGAAGAACTGGTAGAGCGACCCGGGCGACATCCCCGCCCGCGTGGCGACGTGGTTCGTCGTCATGTCCGGGTATCCGACCTCGGCGATCACCGACTCGGCGGCGTCGAGGATCTCCGCCATGCGCTTCAGGCCGCGCGCCTGCCGGCGGACCGTGCGTTCAGGCATGGGTCTCCTCGTTGACAAATGCGAGCATTCACTTGTATTTCTGGTTGGGAGAGCAAACACGAGTAGTTTACCGAGTTTTGAGGCGGGGGCACCTTACATGGCGCTGAACACGCGGCCACGGCCGGTCCACGCGAAGACGGCCGGGCCGCCGCTGCGCAGGCTGGGCTTCCTTGTCGTCCGGCGCCGCCGGGCCGTGCTCGCCCTGGCCCTGGTCGTGCTCGCCGTCGCCGCGGCGCTGGCGGCCGGGGCGGTGCCGCGGTTGTCGCTGGCCAGGTTCGAGGCGCCGGGGTCGGAGTCGGACCGGGCGCAGGCCGAACTGGTACGGCGGTTCGGGACCGGCAGTCCCGACATGATCTTCCTGGTGACCGCGAAGGCCGGCACCGTGGACGACCCCGCGGTCGAGGCCGAGGGCAGGGCGCTGACCGCGCGGATCGGCGGGCGGGAGGGGGTCGCCGAGTCCGCCTCGTACTGGACCCGCGGCAGGCCCGCCACCATGCGCAGTCAGGACGGCAGGCACGCGCTGATCGTGGTGCGCATCCCCGGGGACGCCGACCACGTGCGCGGGCGGGTGCTGCCCGGGCTCGTGCCCGAGGTCACCGAGGGCACCGGCCTGCTCCAGGTGCGGGCCGGGGGAGGGGAGGAGGTCTTCAGGGAGGCCGTGCCGCTGTCCAGGCAGGACTTCGTACGGGCCGAGCTGGTCATCTTCCCGCTGGCGTTCGCGCTGCTCTGGCTCTACCAGCGGCGCGCCATGGCGGCCCTGGCGCCGATCCTGGCCGGGGTGTTCGCGATGGTGATCGGGCTGGCGCTGCTGCGGGTGCCCCTGGCCTTCACCGGGATCTCCACGTTCGCCCTGAACCTGACCCTCGCGATGGGGCTCGGGCTCGGGATCGACTACTGCCTGTTCGTCATCCAGCGCTTCCGCGAGGAGACGCGGCGCGGCGCTGACCGGGCGAGCGCGGTGGCCGGGGCCGTGGAGCACGCGGGGCGGACGGTGCTGTTCAGCGGGCTCACCGTGGCCTCGTCCCTGGCCGTGCTGTTCGCGCTGCCGTTCGACTTCCTGAGATCCTTCGCGTACGCGGGCATCGCCGTCGTCGCCGGCGGCCTCTTCGCGGCGGTGATCGTGCTGCCCGCCGTGCTGGCCTCGATCGGGGCCGGCGTGCTCCCCAAGCGGGTCGGGCCGGAGCGGGACGCGGGGTTCTGGCACGCGCTGGCCGTCCGGGTGATGCGGCGGCCGCTGGTCTTCGGCGGGCTGGCCACGGCGGTGCTGCTGCTGCTCGCCTCGCCGTTCCTGGGGCTGCGGTTCGGCGTGGCCGACGACCGCATCCTGCCCCTGGAGGCGTCGTCCCGGCAGACGCAGGAGATCATCCGGCAGTCTTTCCCGGCGGAGGAGACCGACGCCATCCAGATAGTCGCCAAAAATCAGACGTCAGGCGATATTTCGCAGTATGCGGTGGCGTTGTCCCGGCTCCCCGGGGTCGCCCAGGTCGACTCCGCCGCCGGCTCGTTCGCGGACGGCGACCGGGTGGGCGACGGCGACCCCGAGAGGTTCCGGCGCGGGTCGGTCCGGGACGCTTGGCTGTCCGTGGTCCCGTCCGCCGAGGCGCTGGCCGACGACCCGGTGCGGCTGGTCCAGTCCGTACGCGCCGTCGAGCCGCCCTTCGAGGTCCTGGTCGGCGGCTACCCGGCCGAGCTGGCCGACTACCGCGCCTCCATCGTCGACCGGCTCCCCCTGGTGCTGGCCCTCATGCTCGGCGTCACGTTCCTGGTTCTCTTCGGGATGACCAGGAGCCTGATCATCCCGCTCAAGGCGTCCCTGCTGAACCTCCTCAGCATGGGCGTCATGTTCGGCGCCATCGTCTGGGTCTTCCAGGACGGCAACCTCGCCGGCCTCCTCGGCTTCACCCCGACGGGCACGCTCGACCCCAGCATCCCGATCCTGATGCTCTGCGTCGCGTACGGCCTGTCGATGGACTACGAGGTCTTCCTGCTCTCCCGCATCAAGGAGGAGTACGACCGGACCGGCGACACCGAGGAGGCCGTGGCCACCGGCCTGCAGCGGGGCGCGCCGCTGATCACGGCCGCCGGCGGGATCCTGGCGCTCACGTTCGCCGCTTACGCCACGGCGCAGGTGATGTTCGTGCAGATGCTGGGCGTCGGCATGGCGGTGGCCGTGCTGGTCGACGCGACCGTGATCAGGGCGGTGCTGGTGCCGAGCCTGATGCGCCTGGCGGGCCCGCTCAACTGGTGGCCTAGAGGTCGCGTGACCACATCTGCTCGGTGACCTCGACCCCGTTCTCCACGCCCCTCTCCTCCGAGTCCAGCGCGAACCCGGTCCCCTCGTAGATCCGCCGCGCGCTCACCAGGCTGTCGCGGGTCCACAGCGTGATCCGCTTGTACCCCTCGGCCCGCGCGTGCCGCAGGCACTCCTCCACGAGCCGCCGCCCGAGCCCCAGCCCTCTGGCGGACGGCTCCACCAGCAGCATCCGCAGCTTGGCCGTCGTCTCGTCCTGCCGCACGCAGAACACGCAGCCGGCCCGCTCCCCGCCCACCTCGGCGATCCACCCGGCGTCCCGGGAGAAGTCCAGATCGCCGACGATCCTGGCGACGAGCTGCTCGAACTCCGTGCCCCAGCCGTACTCGCGGCTGTAGAGGTCGCCGTGCCGGTAGACGACCCAGCCCAGGTCGCCGGTGCGCGGGGGCCTGATCACGTACGGCTGCCCGGCGCCCCCGTCGCCCAGCAACCCCCTGATCGTGGCCATGCCGGCCACCAGTCGCCCCTGGCTCTCGTCCGGCAGCCCGGACAGCAGCCGCTCGATCTCCTCGGCCGAGCGCCTGTCGAGGTCCGCGAACGTCTGCGTGCCCGCGGAGGTGAGCCGTACGAGCTGCTTGCGGGCGTCCGACGAGGAGCGCTCGCGCGAGATCAGCCCGTCGGTCTCGAAGCGCGCCAGGATTCGGCTGAGGTAGCCCGCGTCCAGGTCGAGCAGGGAGCGCAGCGCCCCGGTCTCCATCGGCGTGGCGTGCGCCAGCTCGAACAGCACCCTCACCTCGGTCAGCGAGTACGGCGAGTCGAGCATGCCCGCCTGCAGCACGCCGATCACTTTCGTATAGAACCGGTTGAAGGTCCTGACCTCAGAGACCCTTGCCTCTGTCAACGAACTCATTGCTACAGTCAACCATGAGAGGATCCCTGTTGTGAAGCGCGTCTACATAGGCGGATACGGCCCCGGCATCGTCACGGTCGGCGGCGGGCTCACCAGAGTGGCCTCGCCGTCGTTCCTGGCCGCCCATCCCACCCTGCCGGTGCTGTACGCGGCGGGCGAGCTCGAACGGGGCTGGCTCACCGCGTTCCAGGTGGGCGAGACCCTCGACGTGCTGGACGAGCGGCCGAGCGAAGGCTCCCTGCCCTGCCACGTCGCCGTGGACCCGACCGGCAGCGTGCTCGCGGCGGCCAACTACGGCGACGGCGTCGCCGTCGTCTACCGCCTCGACGATCGCGGCGCGTTCGAGGGCGAGCCGATCGTGCTGCGCCACCAGGGCTCGGGCCCGGACCCGGAGCGCCAGGAGGGCCCGCACGCCCACGAGGCCGTCTTCCACGACGGGATCCTGCACGTCTCCGACCTCGGCACCGACGAGATCCGCCGCTACCGCTACGACGGCACCGCGCTGGAGCCGATCAAGCTCGAGCCCGGCACGGGCCCGCGCCACTTCGCCTTCTCCGGATCGCGCCTCTACGTGGCGGGCGAGCTGACCGGCACCGTCACCCTCGTCGAGGACGGGCGCCACACGGTCGTCCCCGCCTCGCGCGCGCAGGGCAAGAACGCCCCGTCCCACCTCCAGCTCGCCGGTGACCTCGTGTACGTCGCCAACCGCGGGCCCGACACCGTCACGGTGCTGCGCGCCGCCGACCTGTCGCACGTGGCGGAGGTGCCGGCGGGCGGCGACTGGCCCAGGCACTTCGCCATCGACGGGACCACCATGTACGTGGCCGGCCAGCACTCGGACGCCGTCACCGTCTTCCGGCTCGAGGACGGCGTGCCCGAGCCCGCGGAGGAGGCGTACGAGGTCGAAAGCCCGGCCTGTGTGCTGATCATGTAAGGAGTTCGCCAAGTCACGGCTCATCGGGTCGTTCGGTCATGACCATGGACGGGTGCGAAAGATCCTCGTCATGCTGTCGTCGCTGGTCGTCGTCGCCGGGTGCGGCGGCTCGCCCCCGGCTCCCGCCCCGGACCGGGTCCAGCGCCCGGACCCGGCCGGGACGCCTCCGTCCGTCGCGGAGGTGCAGGAGTCGTGGCGCATCACGCGGCTCGGCGCGGAGCACGAGATCGAGGGCTACGCCGACCGGGTGAGCGTCCTGCCGGGCGAGCGCTTCGGGCTGCGGGTCTCGACGACCGCTCCGCGCTTCTCGGTACGCGCCTTCCGCATGGGCGCGAACCCGGTCAAGGTGTGGGAGTCGCCCGCCGTCCAGGGTGTACGGCAGGCGCCGATGCGGCTCGTGGGCGGCACGGTGAGCGCGGCCCACTGGCGGCCCTCGCTCACCGTGGACACCGCGGGCTGGCCCGAGGGCGCGTACCTGATCAGGCTCGACGCCTCGACCGGCGCCCAGCGGTACGTCTCGATCACCGTGCGCTCGGCCTCCACCGCCGGCCGGGTGGTGATGGTGAACGCGGTCACGACCTGGCAGGCGTACAACCGGTGGGGCGGCCACAGCCTCTACACGGGCCCGCGCGGGTACGCCGACCGCTCCCGCGCCGTGACCTTCGACCGGCCGTACGACGACGACGGGGCCCGGCTCTTCCTGGACTTCGAGAAGGAGGCGCTGGCCGTGGCCGAGCAGAGCCACGTGCCGCTGGCGTACCTGACGAACCTGGACCTCAAGCCCGGCGTGCTCGACGGCGCCCGCGCGGTGGTGTCGCTGGGGCACGACGAGTACTGGTCGCCCGGCATGCGCACGGTCGTCACCACGGCCAGGGACGCCGGCACGAACCTGGCCTTCCTCGGCGCGAACGCCGTCTACTGGCGGATCGCGATGCACGACCGGACGCTCGCCTGCGACAAGGAGCGGCTCTGCCCGCTTTGGCGGGACTCCAAGCCGGAGAGCGCGCTGGTGGGGCAGATGTACGACTGCTTCCCGGCGGAAGGCGCCTACCGGGTGACGCGGCCGCACCACTGGATCTTCGCCGGGACCAAGGGGAGGCGCTTCCCGGGGATGGTCGGCGTCGAGTCCGACAAGGTGTCGCGCGGGTCGCCGGGGAACGTCCAGGTGCTGGCGGAGTCGCCGTACTCCTGCGGCGGCGGGCGGGCGACCCACTCCGACAGCACCTACTACGTGGCGCCGAGCGGGGCGGGGGTGTTCGCGTCGGGGACGATGCGCTGGGTGTGCGCGATGCGCGGAGAGAGGTGCGGCCACGGCGTCTCCGACCGCGCCGCGGCCTTCACCCGCCGCGCGACCACCAACCTCCTGACCCGCTTCGCCCAGGGCCCGGCCGGCGCCCCCTGACGCGCCCCTCCCGGGACACCAGGGCTCGATCAGGCCATGGTGTCCCGCAGGATCTCGCCGAGCGTCCGGACGATCTCGCGCTCGGCGGGCTCCTTGGTCACGCCCAGCTCGGCCAGCGCCCGGGACACCGGCTCGTCGTCCAGCGACAGCACGCCCAGCAGCAGGTGCTCGGTCCCGACGAAGGGGTGGCCCAGCCGCAGCGCCTCGCGCAACGTCAGCTCCAGCGCCTTCTTGCTCTGCGCCGCGAACGGCACGGCCTCGATCGTGGGCTCCCCGCCCGGCCCGAGCGCCGTCCTGGCGGCCTCCCCGACCGCCTCCGGCGAGGCCCCGAGCGTCACCATGGCCTTGGCCGCCAGCCCGTCCGGCTCGCTCAGCAGCCCCAGCACCAGGTGCCCCACCTCGATGTGGCCGTGCCCCGCGTCCTGGGCCTCCTTCTGCGCCCGCATGACGACCCGGCGGGCCCGATCGGTGTAGCGGGCGTAGGCCCGCAGCTCGCCGGCCAGGGAGCCGCCGTCCTTGGGCACGAACCGCTTCTGCACGGCCTGCTTGCTGACCCCCATGCTGCGCCCGATGTCGGTCCAGGACGCCCCGGACCGCCTGGCCTGGTCCACGAAGTGCCCGATCAGATGGTCGGCCACCTCGCCGATGTGCTCACCCAGCGACACGGCGTCGGCCAGCTCTTCCAGCGGGTCGCCGTCCGGGTGGCGGCCCTTGATCGCGTTGATGAGGTCGTCGAGACGAACGATGCTCTCCATGCGTCAACCATAGGTTGACGATCCACTCCCGTCAACCTTGGGTTGACGCTCGGAACGTGCCGGCATGAGGCGTGGTGGGACGCACCCGATGAGGCCATCCTGAACCTGTGATGGACGGTGACGGCACCGCGGCGGAGACACCCGCCCGGCGCTGCTGGCCGATCGGCAGGCGACCACCAACCACAACGCGTACGAGGAACTGCGGTCCTACGGCGTGGACGTCGTCGAGGAACGCGTCGTCGACGCCGGCGACCGCATCACCGCCGGAGCGCTGAGCGCCGGGCTGGACCTGGGCCTGTGGATCACCGAACGCGAGCTGGGCACCGCGACCGCCGACCGCGTCGCCGCCTCCATCGGGTACGCGCGGACGGCCCGCGTCTTCCACGCACGAGGGCGGTGACGAACCGCGGGCGCGTCCTATCGACGGGAGGCCAGCTCGACGGCGGCCCGCCAGCGTTCGTAGGCGGCGTCGTCCCGCGGGCCGGGCTCGAAGCGGCGTTCGAGCTGCCACGTATGGCGCAGCTCGGCCCGCGAGGCCCACACGCCCGCTCCCAGCCCGGCCAGGAAGGCGGCGCCGAGGGCCGTGGTCTCCTGGATCGCCGGGCGCTCCACCGCCGCCCCGAGCTGGTCGGCCTGGAGCTGCATGAGCAGGTCGTTCGAGGCGGCCCCGCCGTCGGCCTTGAGCACCGGTACGGCGCCCCCGGTCATCACCTCCACCACGTCCCGCACCTCGAACGCGATCGCCTCCAGCGTGGCCCTGACGAGGTGCGCGCGCGTCGTGCCCCGTGTGATGCCGGTGATCAGCCCGCGCGCGCCGGGGTCCCAGTGCGGCGCCCCGAGCCCCGTCAGGGCCGGTACGAACACCACGCCCCCGCTGTCGGGCACCGTGCGCGCCACGGCCTCGGACTCCGGCGCCGTGCCGATCAGCCCCAGCCCGTCGCGCAGCCACTGCACGGCGGCCCCGGTCACGAAGATCGACCCCTCCAGCGCGAACGTGCGCTCGCCCGACGGCGTCTGCCAGGCCACCGTGGTCAGCAGCCCCTTGTCGGAACGGACGATCTCCCCGCCGAGGTTGGCCAGCACGAACGAACCCGTGCCGTAGGTGCACTTGACGTCCCCCACGTCGAAGCACGTCTGCCCGAACAGCGCCGCCTGCTGGTCGCCGGCCACCCCGCTGATCGGCAGCTCCAGCCCGAGGAAGGCGGACGGCTCCGTGAGTCCCAGCGGCCCGTAGTTGGGCACGATGTCGGGCAGGGCCTCCATGGGCACCCCGAACAGCTCGCACAGCTCCGGCTCCCAGTCGCCGGAGGCGAGGCCGTACAGGAGGGTGCGTGAGGCGTTGGACGGGTCGGTCACGTGCCGCGCGCCCGCCGTGAGCCTGGCGATGAGGTAGGAGTCCACCGTGCCGATGGCGATGTTCCCGGACCGGACGCCCGCCCACGTGGTCTCGTCGTGCTCGGCGAGCCAGGTCAGCTTCGTCGCGGTGAAGTACGGGTCGAGCCGCAGCCCGGTCAGCTCCGACACGCGCGGCTCGTGGCCCGCCTCGCGCAGCCGATCGCAGATCCCGGCCGTACGCCGGTCCTGCCACACGATGGCCCGGCACGGCGCGGCCAGCGTGTGCCGGTCCCAGAGCACGGCGGTCTCGCGCTGGGTGGTGATCCCGACGCAGGACGGGGAGCCGGTGGCCCCGCTCAGCGCGGTGCCGCACGCGGAGAGCGTGGCTTGCCAGATTTCTTCGGGATTGTGCTCCACCCATCCGGGGGAAGGAAAGTGCTGTGCGAACTCCTCGTAGCCCTTGGACTCGATTTGTCCGTTTTCAGTGACTACGAGAGCGGTCACGCCTGTCGTCCCGGCGTCAATGGCCAACACACTCACGAAATACCCCCGCAATCTGGGCAGACTGGCGTTTGGTCTAGACCACTGCCCGCGACGACGGGCAGAATGCGAGTCTGACATCAAGGTGACCCCCATCGGGAGGAACCCGCCATGCGTATTGGAGTGCTGACCGGGGGCGGCGACTGCCCCGGCCTCAACGCCGTGATCAGGGCCGTGGTGCGTAAGGGGGTGAGCGTCTACGGTCACGAGTTCGTCGGATTCCGTGACGGCTGGCGCGGCCCGCTTGAAGGCGACACGATGCCGCTCGACATCCAGGCCGTGCGGGGCATCCTGCCGCGCGGCGGAACGATACTGGGTTCTTCCCGCACGAACCCCATCAAAATTGAGGGCGGGGTCGACCGGATCAAGGAGAACCTCGCCACCACCGGCGTCGACGCCTTGATCGCCATCGGCGGCGAAGACACGCTGGGCGTCGCCA
The DNA here is from genome assembly GCF_053587055.1 of Nonomuraea sp. NPDC003707. Lineage (NCBI taxonomy): Bacteria > Bacillati > Actinomycetota > Actinomycetes > Streptosporangiales > Streptosporangiaceae > Nonomuraea > Nonomuraea sp. NPDC003707. The sequence goes on from NZ_JBSFNK010000002.1 coordinate 68,164, forward strand.
AGCAGCTGTACGACCGCCACGTCAACGTGGTGGGCGTGCCCAAGACCATCGACAACGACCTGTCGGGCACCGACTACACCTTCGGCTTCGACACCGCGGTCAACATCGCGACCGAGGCCATCGACCGCCTCCACACCACCGCCGAGTCCCACCACCGGGCGCTCATCTGCGAGGTCATGGGCCGCCACGCGGGCTGGATCGCGCTGCACGCCGGCATGGCGGGCGGCGCGAACGTCATCCTCATCCCCGAGCGGCCGTTCGACATCGACCGGGTCTGCGAATACGTCGAGTCCCGTTTCCGCACCCGCTATTCGCCGATCATCGTGGTCGCCGAGGGCGCCCACCCGATCGAGGGCCAGATGGAGCTGCAGACGGGCGAGCTCGACGCGTTCGGGCACGTACGGCTGGGCGGCATCGGCGAGATGCTGGCCAAGGAGATCGAGAAGCGCACCGGCAAGGAGGCCCGCACCACGGTGCTCGGCCACATCCAGCGCGGCGGCACCCCGACGGCCTACGACCGGGTGCTGGCCACCAGGTTCGGGCTGCAGGCCATCGACGCCGCCCACGAGGGCGACTACGGCAAGATGGTCGCCCTGCGCGGCACCGAGATCGTCCGCGTCGGGCTCGACGAGGCCACGGCCGAGCTGAAGACCGTGCCGGCCTCGCGCTACTCCGAGGCGGAGGTGTTCTTCGGCTGAGTGAAAGCCGCTTGCAAGCGCGCGGCCGTACCTTCTGAACCAGCGGGGTCACTCACCGAAGACAACCTCGCCTCAGGGTACGGCTTGCGCCGCGGCGAGTCGGCGGCCCACCACGCGTCGCAAGCCGTACCTGGGAGATAGCTCAACCGCGGGGCGTGCCGAAGAGATCCACTTCCGGCGCGCCCTCGTCGTTCCCGCGCAGCCGATCCCGGTATTCCGCCTCGCTGCGCAGCTCCTTCTCCGAGGGGGAGAGGATGACGGCGAGCAGCAGCCCGACGGTGATCACGCTGATGCCGACGATCAGCGGCAGCAGCAGGTCGACGGCCTTGACGCCGGGCACGGGCACCATGTCGGAGTGCACGGCCACCGACATCGAGTACATCCCCGTGTAGTGCATGCCCGAGACCGCCACCCCCATGACCAGCGCCGCACCGCCGATCTTGAGGGCGCCGCTGACCCGCACCGTGAACCAGAGCGCCACCGTCGCCGCCGCCACCGCGATCAGCACGGACACGGAGACGATCACCGGGTCGAAGGAGACGAGGGCCGACATGTTCATCGCGTACATGCCGAGGTAGTGCATGCCGGCCACGCCGAGGCCGGTCAGGACGCCGCCGCCGAGCAGGTAGGCCGGCCGCTCGCCGCCGTAGGAGACCAGGAACAGGCCCATCCCCACGACGACCACCGCGATGAGCGCGGACAGGGCGGTGAGCGGCACGTCGTAGCGGATCACCGAGCCGGTCACGGAGAAGCCGAGCATGGCCAGGAAGTGCATCGTCCAGATGCCCGTGCCGCCGATCGCGAAAGCGGCCCCCACCAGCCAGAAATGACGCTCGCGCCCGCCGGCGAGGCGGGCTCTCGAGGTCAGCAGCAGGCCCAGCATGGAGCCCACGCTGGACATGACGTACGCGAGCACGGGCGTTGACAGCCCAAAGGAAAAATGATCGATCGGCGACACGACCCCCACCCCAAACCCCTACGCACCGATAAGGGAGTATGAACAGGGAGTCGCCGACCGCGCAACTATCTTCTGCGGCCCTGCATGGCCTGGCGGCGCTGCGCCGGCATCGGCATCGGCGGCGCGGGGTAGGTGAGCTGCTCCTGCTGGGTGGTACGCCGGCGCAGCTCCAGCTTGGCGACCAGCTCGGCGTCCTCGTGCAGCTCCTCCTCCGAGGGCGAGAGGATCACCATGAGGAGCATGGTCAGCGTGATCAGGCTGATCACGGTCATGAGGGGCACGAGGAAGTCGAGCGCGTCGGCACCCGCGACCACGCCGGGCTCGGCGTCGACCGTGACGTGCATCGCGTAGATGCCGGTGTAGTGCATGCCCGAGACCGCCACGCCCATGACCAGGGCGGCGAGGGTGATCCAGATGGGCTTCTTGACGCGCAGCGTGAACCACAGCGCCACCGTCGCGGCCACGACCGCGATGGCCACGGAGGCGGCCACGGTGAGGCGGTCATAGGAGACGTGGGCGGACATGTTCATCGCGTACATGCCCAGGTAGTGCATGGAGGCCACGCCCAGGCCGGTGAGCAGGCCCCCGCCGAGGAGCGCCAGGACCCGGCCGCCACCGTACGAGACCAGCAGCAGGCCGGTGCCCACCACGACGATGGCCACGACCGCGGAGGCGACGGTGAGCCACACGTCGTACTTGATCTGGGTGCCCTCCACCTCGAAGCCCATCATGGCGATGAAGTGCATGACCCAAATGCCGGTGCCGCCGATCGAGATGGCCGCGCCCAGCAGCCAGCGCACCCGGGAACCGCCGCGGGAGGCGTGCGCCTGGGCGGTGAGCCGTAGTCCGAGCATGGATCCGATGCAGGACATCACGTAGGCGAGCAGAGGGGTCAGCAGGCCGTAGGTGAAATGATTCACAGCGGAGGTCATCTATCGGTCCTTGGTAATTAGGGGTTCCCGGATTGTGCCATCCGGGATGTCCCATTCGCATGGATACCACCACTATCTGTCAACCTCCCTGTCGGAACATGAGAAGGACTCATGGCTATCGAAGGCCCGTTCTGGCGAGCGATCGCGGTCTACCGGGTGGCGTCGCTGGTGTACGCGGCCGTGCTGATGGCCCAGCACCGCGGCTACGAGCAGCCCGTGCTCGGCTGGCTGGTGATCGGGGTGATGGCGCTGTGGACGGCGGGGGCGACGTTCGCCTATTCGGCCGGGTCGGTGCGCCGGTGGCCGCTGCTGACGATCGACCTGCTGGTCGCCGTGGCCTGCCTGCTGGTCTCTCCGTACGTCGAGGGCGCCGGTCAGGGCGCGGAGGGCACCATGCCCGTGCCCGCGACGTGGATAGCCGCTCCCGTGCTGGCCTGGGCCGTGCACGGGGGCAGGCGGCTGGGCGCGGTGGCGGCGGCCGTCGTCGCGGCGGGCGACCTGTGGCCGCGCGTCAGCACCGGCCAGGCGCCCATCCTGATCAACGGCGCGGTCCTGCTCTTCCTGGCGGGCGTCGTGGTCGGCCACGTGGCCCGGCTGGCCAGGCAGGCCGAGGAGCGCATGCAACGGGCCATCGAGATGGAGGCCGCCCAGCGCGAGCGCGACCGGCTGGCCCGTGACATCCACGACTCGGTCCTGCAGGTGCTGGCCCTGGTTCAGCGGCGCGGCCGGCAGATCGGCGGCGAGGCGGCGGAGCTGGGGCGGCTGGCCGGCGAGCAGGAGGCCGTGCTGCGCCGGCTCGTCGCCCCGGCCTCCGCCCCCGTCCCCGTGGGGTCCGCCGACCTGCGTGCCCTCCTCCTGGCGCACGGCTCGCCCCAGGTGACGGTCTCGACGCCCGCCACGCCGATGATCCTGCCCGCGCCGGTGGCCGCGGAGACGGCCGCCGCCGTCCGGGCGGCGCTGGACAACGTACGGGACCACTGCGGGCCCGGCGCCCGCGCCTGGATCTTCGCCGAGTCGTCGGACGGCGCGATCACGGTGACGGTGCGGGACGAGGGTCCGGGCATCGCCGAGGGCCGCCTGGCCGCGGCCGCCGCGGCCGGTCGCCTGGGAGTCGCCCAGTCCATCCGCGGCCGGATCGAAGACCTCGGCGGCACGGTCGCCTTCGCCGGCGGCGTGGGGGAGGGCACAGAGGTGGAGATCAGTGTGCCCGCCTCGGGGGCGCCGCGGCCGGAGGGCGGGGCCGGGGCGCGCGGTTAGAGTTGCGGCATGGTGCGGGTGATGGTGGTGGACGACCATCCGATGTGGCGTGACGGCGTCGCCAGGGATCTCGCCGAGGCCGGATATGAGGTCGTCGCCACCGTGGGGGAGGGGCGGCAGGCGGTACGGGCGGCCGGGGCGGCACGGCCGGACGTCGTGGTGCTCGATCTGCGGTTACCGGATATGTCGGGCGCGGAGGTGGCCGCCAGGCTGGCCGCGGTGGAGCCGCCGCCCAGGGTGCTGGTGTTGTCGGCCAGCGCCGAGCAGGACGACGTGCTGGAGGCGGTCAAGGCCGGCGCATCCGGATATCTGGTGAAATCGGCCAGCCGGGAGGAGTTCCTCGACGCGGTACGCCGCACCGCCGACGGCGACGCCGTGTTCACCCCGGGTCTGGCCGGGCTCGTGCTCGGCGAATACCGGCGGCTGGCCGCGCAGCCGGCGCCCGCCGAGGGGCCGCGGCTGACCGAACGCGAGACCGAGGTGCTCAGGCTGGTCGCCAAGGGCCTGTCCTACCGGCAGATCGCCGAGCGGCTCGTGCTCTCCCACCGCACGGTGCAGAACCACGTCCAGAACGCGCTGCGCAAGCTCCAGCTCCACAGCCGGGTCGAACTGGTCCGATATGCGATCGAGCACGGGCTGGACGCGGACTAAACTCGATGGCGCGCGGCGTTGCCTTCGACGCGTGCCCTTCCCCGTCTTCCCGGAGGTTCCACCATGACGATGTCCGCCCTGGGCGAGCCATGTGTTCTGCTCAAGCTGGGCGAGATCGTCCTGAAAGGCAAGAACCGCGAGCTGTTCGAACGCCGCCTGATCAGCAACATCCGTGACGCGCTCCGGTCGCTCGACCTCAAGCTCGACGTGCGCAAGCGGCACGGCGTGATCGCGATCTTCCTGCCCCAGGGCGCCACGGTCGAGCAGGCGCAGGCCGTGGCCCAACGGGTCGCCGACGTTCCCGGGCTGGTCTGGATCCACCGGGCCTGGCGGGTCGCCAAGGACCCCGACGCCGTGCTGAAGGCCGGCCTCGAGCTGGTCGGCGAGACCGAGGAGGCCAAGCGGGGCGCCCGCTTCGCCGTCCGCTCCCGCCGTCGCGACAAGCGCTTCCCGCTGCACTCCAACGAGCTCGACCGCCTCGTGGGCGGCGCGATCAACGACGAGTACGGCCTGCCGGTCGACCTGAAGAACCCCGAGCTGACGGTGTCCATCGAGGTCGACAGGGACGAGGTGTTCGTCTTCACCGGCGGCATCCCCGGCCAGGGCGGCCTGCCGGTCGGCAGCAGCGGCCGGGCCCTGGTGCTCATGTCGGGCGGCATCGACTCGCCGGTGGCGGCCTACCGGATGATGCGGCGCGGGCTGCACGTCGACTTCCTGCACTTCTCCGGCATCCCGTTCACCACCTCCGAGTCGATCTACAAGGCGTACGCGCTGGTCAAGAAGCTCGACCGGTTCCAGGGCGGGTCGCGGCTGTGGGTGGTGCCGTTCGGCAAGGCGCAGCAGTCGATCCGCAGCTCCGGCCAGGACCGCCTGGCGGTGATCGCGCAGCGGCGGCTCATGCTCAAGACGGCCGAGGAGGTCGCCCACCGCATCCGCGCCGCCGCGCTGGTCACCGGCGACGCGCTCGGCCAGGTCTCCTCCCAGACCCTGACCAACATCACCGCCCAGGACAACGCGGTGGAGCTGCCGATCCTGCGGCCGCTGGTGGGCTGGGACAAGACCGAGATCATGGCCGAGGCTCGGCGCATCGGCACGCTGGAGATCTCCGAGCTGCCCGACGAGGACTGCTGCTCGCTGCTGGCGCCCAAGCGGGCCGAGACCCGGGCCAAGATCGAGGACCTGAAGCAGATCGAGAAGCGGCTCGACGCCGAGGAGCTGTGCGTGCAGCTCGCCGACTCGATCCAGGAGTACACCCTCGACTAGCGCCCTCAGGCGTTGACCTTGAAGGGGTCGTGCTCGGTCAGCAGCTTGTCCAGCCGCGCCTGGTCGACGCGCTGGCTGACCTCCGACTGCTCCTGCCGGTCCCGTACGACCTTGCACAGCGTGATCGTCGAGGTGACGACGTACAGCAGCCCGAGCCCGAGGAACGCCCTTACCCACCCCTCGACGGGCAGGTAGACCAGGGCGATCACCACGGAGGACAGCGAGACGGCGAACGACAGGAGCGTTTGGACGTAGTACGCGGTGGTCTGCGTGGGTTGGATGGGCTTCGTCATGCGGCCATCGTCGCGCCGCGCGACGGCCCGCCGCATGGGGTCCCGTACTCAAGTTACTTCTGAGTACGGCCGGCCGCTCAGCTCGTGGCGGCGGCCGGCCGCACATCCGCGCGGGATCGCTCGTGGCAGGCCGGAATACGGCATCGGATCAGCGGGTCAGACGGCGACCGCGACCGCGGCGGACTTGCCGAGCAGCGCCGGGAAGTCGTTCATGACCTGGGCCAGCTCGCCCAGGTCGGAGTCGACCAGGGCCTGCGGGCCGTCGCAGAGCGCCTGCTCCGGCTGCGGGTGCACGTCGATGATCACGCCGTCCGCGCCCACCGCGATGGCCGCGCGGGTCAGCGGCAGCACCAGGTCGCGCCGCCCGCCCGAGTGGGACGGGTCGATGATCACCGGCAGGTGCGACAGGCGCTGCGCCACCGGCACGGCCGAGACGTCGAGCGTGTTGCGGGTCGCCGTCTCGAACGTCCTGACGCCGCGCTCGCACAGGACGATGTCCAGGTTGCCGCGCTGGGCGATGTACTCGGCGGCCATGAGCCACTCCTCGATCGTGGCGGTCATGCCGCGCTTGAGCATCACCGGCCTGCCGGCCGCCCCGACCGCCTGCAGCAGCGCGAAGTTCTGCATGTTGCGGGTGCCGACCTGCAGCATGTCGGCGTAGGAGGCCACCAGTTCGACGTCCTGGGCGTTCACGACCTCGGTCACGATGGGCAGCCCGGTCTCCTCGCGCACGTCGGCCAGGATGCGCAGGCCCTGCTCGCCCAGCCCCTGGAAGGCGTACGGCGACGTACGCGGCTTGAAGGCCCCGCCGCGCAGCAGCACCGCCCCGGCCGCCTGCGCCATCCTGGCCGCGTCCAGCGTCTGCTGGTGTGTCTCCACCGCGCACGGCCCCGCGATCAACGTCACGGTGTCGGGGCCGATCGGCACGCCGCCCACGTGGACCGTGGAGCGTTCCGGGTGGTTCTCCCTGCTGACCAGCTTGTACGGGGTGGACACGCGCATGACGTCGCGCACCCCGCCCATGCCGCGCAACGTGACCGGGTCGAGCTGGGTCACGTCGCCGACCAGCCCGACGATCGTCCGTTTCACGCCCTTGCTGACGAAAGCCTCGACCCCGGCCGCCTGGACGACCGACACGATCGCCGAAAGATCATCCGCGGTGGCCTCGGGGCCCATCACGATCACCATCTGAGCTTCTCCTTTGTCCGGAAACACAGAAGGCCCCGGGTCCTGTCGGACCCGGGGCCTTCGTTCGCCTGTCTGCTAGCGCAGCGTCAGATGGCGAACGGACTCGGGTCCGTCGCCATACCAAAACAGGAACGCGTTGCGCATAGGCCGTAAGGATAGCGCACCGAACCCGGCCGCGAAGCATCATCGATCCGATGGCAGGATGGCCCCACACGGCGAGTCAGGTGAGGAGAGTGATCGTGGAGGAGTCGCGCCTGCCTCCAGGCCAGTACGTGCCGCGCGGCCGACCCGTGATCCACTACGGCAGGGTGCCCCGGTTCAAACCGGAGAGCTGGGACTTCCGGGTCTTCGGCGCCACCGCGTCCGGGGCGGAGCACCATTTCTCCTGGAGCGAGTTCGAGGGGCTGCCGCGGGCCACCCGCATCGCGGACTTCCATTGCGTCACCAAGTTCTCGCTCATGGCCAACGAGTGGACCGGCGTCACCCCCGCCACGATCATGGCGGCCGCCCCGCCCGTTCCCGGCGTGCGCCACGTGATGATCTGGGCCGAGTACGGCTACAGCGCCAACCTGCGCATGGCCGACTTCGCGGCCCCGGACACGTTGTTCGCCATGGAGCTCGACGAGAAGCCGCTCAGCCCCGACCGCGGCTTCCCGCTGCGGATCGTGGTGCCCCACCTGTACGCGTGGAAGAGCGTCAAGTGGGTGCGCGGCATCGAATACCTCGTCGAAGACCGACGGGGCTTCTGGGAGGAGCGCGGCTACCACAACGTCGCCGACCCCTGGCGCGAGCAGCGCTACTCCTACCAGGAAGAACCCGGAGAGGGACCCCCTTAGACTTCACTCCTGGTTTTCCCCCGGACACGCTCTGTATTGGCTACGGTTTTCCCCGTGCTGACCACCGCGTGCGTGGCGCTGTCCTCCTCCTTGGCCTCGTTGGCCTTCGTCGCCGGCTACGGGCTCGCCCGCGCCCGGTGGCGCCTGGCGGCGCTGCCGGAGGGCCGTAGATCGGACGAGGCGACGTTCACCACGCTGCACATCGCCGCGATGGCCGCCCCCGCCCTGCGGGCCGGGCTCAACCGGGACTCCGCCCGCAAGGCCGTACGGCACCTGCGCACGCTGCTCGGCACCCGGGCCGTCGCGATCACCTCGACGGAGGCCGCGCTGGCGTGGGAGGGGCCGTGCACCGACGACGTGCTCACCTACGCCCGGGCGACCCTGGCGGCGGGGCGGTCCCAGGTGTTCGCGGGCGAGCCGCACGGCGCGGTCGTGGTGCCGCTGACCGTGGACGGCACGGTCGTGGGCACGCTGGCGGCCTTCGACGACGAGGTGAGCGCCGCGCTCGTGCGCACGGTCTCGGAAGTCGCCCGCTGGGTGTCGGGCCAGCTGGAGCTCGCCGACCTCGACGCCTCGCGGCGGCGCGCGCTGGAGGCGGAGATGCGCGCGCTGCGGGCGCAGATCTCGCCGCACTTCGTCTACAACGCGCTCACGACGATCGCCTCGTTCGTCCGCACGAACCCCAAGCGCGCCCGCGAGCTCCTGCTCGACTTCGCCGACTTCTCCCGGTACGCGCTGCGCCGGGCGCACGACTTCACGACCCTGGCCGACGAGCTGACCTGCGTCGACCGCTATCTGCTTTTGGAACGTGCCAGATTCGGCGACAAGCTGCGCTTTAGCATGCAGGTGGCGCCCGAGGTGCTGCCCGTGCCCGTGCCGTTCCTGTGCCTGCAACCGCTCGTCGAGAACGCCATCAAGCACGGCATGCGCGGCCGCGGCGGCAGCGGCGAGGTGCGGGTCGTGGTGCGCGACGCGGGCCCGGAGGCGCACATCACGGTCGAGGACGACGGCGCGGGCATGGACCCGGAGTGCGCGCGGCGGATGCTGGACGAGGACCCGGCCCGCGAGGGCAGCGGCATCGGGCTGGCCAACGTGGACCTGCGGATGCGCCAGATCTACGGCGACGGCTACGGGCTCGTCGTGGAGACGGCGCTGGGCGCGGGCACCAAGGTGCGGCTGCGGGTGCCCAAGAGTCAGCTTAGCTCGTTGTAGTCATTTCATTACACTGAGCTGGCGTGTCGCTTGTGACCTTTGCTTTCATACGGCAGCGTGGAGGACATGCTGAGAGTCCTGGCCGTCGACGACGAGGTGCCCGCTCTGGAGGAGCTCGCCTACCTGCTGCGCCAGGACGAACGGATCGAACACGTCGCGACCGCCGCCGACGGCGTCACGGCGCTGCAGGACATGGTGCAGATGATCGGCGGGGGCGAGCGGCTCGACGGGGTGTTCCTCGACATCCGGATGCCCGGGCTCGACGGCCTCGACCTGGCCCGGCTGGTCGGCGGGTTCCCCAGCCCGCCCCGGCTGGTGTTCGTGACGGCGCACGAGGAGTGCGCGGTGCAGGCGTTCGAGCTGGAGGCCGTCGACTACCTGCTCAAGCCGGTCAGGGCCGAGCGCCTGGCCGAGGCCGTGCGCCGGCTGGAGGCCACCTCCCTGCCCGCGCCCGAGCCCGGCCAGGACGAGGTGATCCCGGTCGAGCTGGGCGGGCGCACCCGGTTCGTGCCGCAGCAGGCGGTCTGGTTCGCCGAGGCCAAGGGCGACTACGTGCGGCTGCACACCGCCGACGGCAGCTACCTCGTGCGCATGTCGCTGGCCGCGCTGGAGCGGCGCTGGTCGGACGCCGGGTTCATCCGCATCCACCGCAGCACGCTGGTCTCCGGGCGGCACGTCAGCGAGCTGCGCTTCGAGGGCGGGCGGGTGACGCTCACCGTCGGCACCGAGACGCTGCAGGTCAGCAGGCGGCACAGCCGGCAGGTGCGCGAGCAGCTCGTACGCCACCACCGGGGTGTGATCTCGTGACGGCGGAGCGGCGGGTGATCGTCTCCCGCAGGCCGGCCGCGCTCGGGCGCTCCCGCGACCGGTTCGACCCGGACGACGGCGGGCCCGACGTGCCGGCGATCGTGGGGCGGCAGTTACGGCAGGCGCTGCTGACCGTGGGCGCCGTGGCCGCGCTGCTGGCGGGCGTCCCGATGATCGCCGTGTGGGTGCCCGCTCCCTGGGCCTGGTTCGCGCTCTCGCTGGCTGTGCAGGGGGTCTGGGTCGTGCTGGCCGTGCTGCACCTGAGGTGCGCGGAGCGGCTGGAAAGGTGAGCGGGCTGCGGCTGGGGCGGGCGGGGCGGCTGGAGAGATGAGCGGGCTGGGGCGGGAGAGATGACCGTCGCGGTGCTGACCGGGATCGCCTTCGTGCTGGTTCTGGGCGTCATGGTGGGCTCCGCGCGACCGCGCCGCTCCAGCGGCGTCTCCGACTTTTCCGTGGCGGCCAGGGCCGTTCCGCCCTGGTGGAACGGCGCCGCCATCGCCTCCGAGGTCACCTCGGCCGCGGCCTGCCTGGGCCTGGCCGGGCTCATCGCCACCCGGGGCGGGCCGATGCTGTGGTACCCGCTGGGGGCCACGGCCGGGTTCGTCGTCATCCTCGCCCTGGTCGTCGCACCCTTGCGGCGCTCGGGGACGTACACGCTGCCCGACTTCGCCGAATGGCGGCTGAGATCGGTCAGGCTGCGGCGCTCCGCCACGTTCCTCGTCCTGGTGATCGGGCTGGCGTTCATGGTCGCGCAGCTCCACGCGGCCGGGGCGGTGGTGCGGCTGCTGACCGGGCTCCCGCCGTGGCTCGGGTGGGTGGCCATCGCCTCGGCGGCGCTGGTCGTGGCCTGCGTGGGCGGGCTGGGGAGCGTGACGAGCGTGCTGGCCGCGCAGTTCTGGCTGAAGCTGGTCGTGTTTGCCGGGGTGGGGGCGGTGTGCTGGTGGGCGGCGGGCGCGCGGTCCGTCACCTGGTTCGAGGGGGCGTACCGGGCGGCCGAGCCAGGGCTGGCGGGGGTGGGCGACCCGTCGCTGCCCGGCGTGCTGACCGTGCTGGTGGCCTGCGCGCTGGGCACGATGGGGCTGCCGCACGTGATCGTCCGGGTCTACACCAACAGCGACGGGCGCGAGGCCAGGCGGTCGATCGTGGCGACGCAGGTCATGCTGGCGGTGTTCTGCGTCGTGCCGCCGCTGTACGGGCTTCTGGGGCACGGGCACGTGCACGAGGGGCCCTCGGACGAGATCGTGTTGCTGCTGCCCGCCAGGCTGCTCCCAGGGCCCGTGGGGGACGCGCTCACCGGGGCGCTGGCCGCCGGGGCCTTCGCCGCCTTCCTGGCCACCACGGCGGGCGTGCTGGTAGCGGTCGGGGGAGCGGTGTCGGCGTGCCTGGCCAGGGCCGGGGTCCGCGCCTTCCGCGCGGCCGTGTGCCTGGTGCTGCTGGCCGCGCTCGCCCTGACGGCGCTCACCGGGCCGCAGGCGTCGGTGGCGCTCGTCCTGCTCGGCTTCAGCCTCTCGGCGGCCACGCTCTGCCCGCTGCTGGTGCTCGGGATCTGGTGGCGGCGGCTGACGGACGCCGGGGTGGCGGCCGGGTTCGCGCTCGGCGGGGGCGTGACGGCGGTGCTGGTGGTCGAGGAGCAGGCGGGCGTGAAGATGGGCGTGCTCACGTCCAACCCCGCGCCGGTGGCGGTGCCGGTCGCGTTTGCCGCGATGGTAATGATTTCCCTGGTCACGCCGGGTCGGATGCCGCGCGGGGTGGGGCGGATGATGGCCAGGATGCACCTGCCCGAGCATCTCGCGGGCCCACGGGACTACCGCTCGTCGCAGCACGGCGACCGCTCATCGTAACAGCACTCTCCGTATATCGATGACTACGGACCGTTCAACGAGCTGTCCGAAAACAGGGTATCGCCCGCAAGATCGCGACCGTAGTGTTTCGGCAACGAAAGCCACTCCGGCGCATCGGGGGGGACGAGCCGGGGGGCTCACAACAGGCCTGATGCGCCGGCTTCACCGGTGACCGCCCAGGTCACCACGGCTGCCGGGCCCCCATCCGGGGGTGGGGCCCGCCACGCCGGTCAGGTGAAGGGGCGCCTGCTGAGGCCCTCAGCCGGCCCCGCGATTCGGCCCTTCGGGGGCGGCCGGATCGCGCGAGCAGGCGCCCCTTTCACGACGAGCCGGCCGGGTCAGGAGTCGCGGAGCTTCTTCAGCAGGGCGATGTCCTCGGCGTGCTTGGGCGCCTTGCCCGGCGTCTCGATGCAGATCGGCACCCCCGCCACGGCCGGGTGGCGCATGAGGTCGGCGAACGGCTGCGCGCCGATGTGGCCGGCCCCGATGTTCTCGTGCCGGTCCTTCTTGGCGCCGCACACGTCCTTGGAGTCGTTGGCGTGGATCAGCTTGAGCCGCCCGGGGGCGATCTCGTGCAGGGCGTCGAACGTCTCCTTCACCCCGCCCGGCGCCGCGAGGTCGTGGCCGGCGGCGAAGGCGTGGCAGGTGTCGAGGCAGATGCCGACGCGCGGATGCCAGTCGAGCGCGGCCAGGTAGGGCTCGATGTCCTGGACGGTGGCGCAGAGCATGGCGCCCTGCCCCGCCATCGGCTCCAGCAGCAGGTCGGGGCCGCCGTCGGGGATCTCCTCCAGCAGCGGCAGCAGGTTTTCGCGCACCTGGCGCAGCGCGTCGTCGCGCGACTGGGTGACCGCCGAGCCCGTGTGCACCACGACCCCCTTGGCGCCGATCTCGGCGCCGCGCCGCAGCGTGTGGCGCACCAGCGCGATGGAGTTGGCCAGGGTCTCCGGGCTGGGCGAGCCGAAGTTGGCGAGATAGGGCACGTGGACGAACGCCTCGACGCCCGACTCGGCCAGCTTGGCGTCCTCGTCGGGCTTGCCTTCGGCGAGCGCCCAGGCACGCGGGTTGGTCACGAAGACCTGGATCATCTCGGCGCCGATCTCGGCCATGTATGCCAGGCCGCCCGTCGCGAGGCCGCCCGCGACGAGTACGTGCCCGCCGATCAGGGATGTTGGGGTCATGATGGGTCTCAGTGTAGGCGCACCCCCCGACATCCCGGGGGCCGGCGCGGACCGGGCGCGTCGGCACGCCGGTTGGATGATGACACGAAAAGTCCTGGCCGCGAGGGTGGCAGGTTCGGAGTTCTCGCGGATGGACCGGGCACGAAGCGGGTGTGTGTACTTCTGACATGCCCGACACACTGAGCGACTTCAACGCCGGCTCCCCGGCCGGCGCCGAGGAGGAGCTGCTGGCCTGCTGCGCCTCGCGCGCCTTCGCCGCGAAGGTGGCGGCGCTGCGGCCGTACGACGACGTCGACGAGCTCGTCGCGACCGCCGAGGCGGCCGTCCGGGACCTGGGGTGGGACGACGTGATGGAGGCGCTCGGGGCGCACCCGAGGATCGGGGAGCGGGCGGCGGGCGAGGCCAGGGAGGCGTCGTGGTCGCGCCAGGAGCAATCCGGTGTGGAGGAGGAGGCGCGCCAGGCGCTGGCCGCGGGCAACAAGGCGTACGAGGACCGGTTCGGGCACGTCTACCTGGTCTGCGCCACCGGGCTCACCGGGGCCCAGATGCTGGCCAGGCTGCGCGAGCGGCTGGGCAACGACGAGGAGAGCGAGCGGGCGGCCGTGCGGGGCGAGTTGGCCGCGATCACCGCGCTGCGGCTGCGCAAGCTCATGAAGGAGGGGACATGAGCTTCTCGACGCACGTGCTGAACGCGGTCACCGGGCTGCCCGCGCGGGGCGTCCACGTCCGCCTGGAGCACGAGGGCCGGGTGGTGGCCGAGGGGCGCACCGACGACGACGGGCGCATCAAGGGCTGGAACCCGGGATCCGGCGTCCACCGGGTCGTCTTCGACACCGGGGCCTACCTGGAGGAGACCTTCTATCCCGAGGTCGTCGTCACCTTCACCGTCGCCGACCCCGAACGGCACTACCACGTGCCCCTGCTGCTCAGCCCGTACGCCTACTCCACCTACCGAGGGAGCTAGATGTCCATCAGGCTCGGACCCAACCGCTACGGCAAGGCGGAGACCAGGCTCGTCCGCGTGGTCAGGGACGGCCCCGTCCACCACGTCAAGGACCTCAACGTCAGCACCTCCCTCTCCGGCGACATGGAGGCCGTCCACCTGACCGGCGACAACGCCGCCGTCCTGCCCACCGACACGCAGAAGAACACCGCGTACGCGCTGGCGAAGAAGCACGGCGTCGGCCAGGTCGAGGAGTTCGCCCTCCTGCTGGCCAGGCACTTCGTGCAGGCGCAGCCGACCGTCCACCACGCCAGGGTCGAGATCGACGAGTACGCGTGGACCCGCCGCGGGCCGCACTCGTTCGTCCGCGACGGCGGCGAGGTGCGCACGTGCGTCGTCCACTGCGACCGGGACGGCCGCTCCACCGTGGTGTCCGGGCTCAAGGACCTGGTGCTGATGAACACGACCGGCTCGGAGTTCCACGGCTACATCGTGGACGAGTACACCACGCTGCCGCCCACCACCGACCGCGTCCTGGCCACCGCCGTCGCCGCGCGCTGGCGGCACGCGGGGGAGACGCCCGCGTACGGCAAGTCGTACGAGCAGGTGCGGCAGTGCCTGCTGGACGCGTTCGCCGACACCCACAGCCTGTCGCTCCAGCAGACCCTCTACGCCATGGGCGAGCGCGCCCTGAACACCTGTCCCGAGATCTGCGAGATCCGGCTCGCGATGCCGAACAGGCACCACTTCGCCGTGGACCTGTCGCCGTTCGGCCTGGCCAACGAGAACGAGGTCTTCCACGCCGCCGACCGCCCTTACGGCCTGATCGAGGGCAGCGTGCTGCGGGAGGACGCACCCGGCGCCGGATTCGCCTGGGAGTAGGAGATATGGACTTCTTGCGACCCACGACGTGGGAGGAGGCGCTGGCCGCCAAGGCGGACCGGCCCGACGCGGTGCCCATCCAGGGCGGCACCGACGTGATGGTGGAGATCAACATGGACGTGCGCAGGCCCGCCGCGCTGCTCGACCTCAACCAGGTGGCCGAGCTGCGGGAGTGGGCCATGGTGGGCGGCATGTGCCGGCTCGGGGCCGCGGTGCCGTACACGCGGATCATCGAGGAGCTGGCCGGGCCGCTGCCGGGGCTCGCCCAGGCCGCGCGCACGGTCGGCTCGCCGCAGATCCGCAACCGCGGCTCCGTCGGCGGCAACCTCGGCGCGGCCTCGCCCGCCGGCGACAGCCACCCGCCGCTGCTGGCGGCCGGCGCGGTGGTCGAGGCGGAGTCGCGCGAGCGCGGCGTCAGGATGATCCCGGCCGACGACTTCTACCTGGGGGTCAAGCGCAGCGCGCTGGAGCCGGACGAGCTGATCAGGGCCGTGCACGTCAGGCCGGCGACCGGGCCTCAATACTTCTCCAAGGTCGGCACGCGCAACGCCATGGTGATCGCGGTGTGCTCGTTCGCGATCGCGCTGCACCCGGACGAGCGGCGGGTCGGCACGGGGATCGGCTCCGCGGCGCCCACGCCGCGCCGGGCGCTGGAGGCGGAAGAACTGCTGGCCCGCGAACTAGACTGGACGGCGCCGCTCGATCCGGCGCTGACCAGGCGATTCGGCGAGCTGTGCGCGGCGGCCGCGGCGCCGATCGACGACGTACGGGGCAAGGCCGCCTACCGGGTGCACGCCATCGGCGTGATGGCCCGCCGCACGCTGGCCTGGGCCTGGAACGACCATCTGGGAAAGAGGGCCGCCTGATGCGCGTCACCTTCACCGTCAACGGCAGGGAAGAGATCGCCGACGACGTCTGGGAAGGCGAGAGCCTCCTGTACGTGCTGCGCGAGCGCGTCGGGCTCCCCGGCTCCAAGAACGCCTGCGAGCAGGGCGAATGCGGATCCTGCACCGTCTATCTCGACGGCCTGCCGGTCTGCTCCTGCCTGGTCGCGGCCGGGCAGGCCGAGGGGCGTCAGGTGCGCACCGTCGAAGGGCTGGCCGAGGAGGACCGGCTCGACCCGGTCCAGCAGGCGTTCGTGGAGTGCGGGGCCGTGCAGTGCGGGTTCTGCACGCCGGGGCTGCTGGTGCAGGCGCACGACCTGATCGCGCGGGTGGAGCGGCCCTCCGACGCGGAGATCAGGGAGGCGCTGGCCGGGAACCTGTGCCGGTGCACGGGCTACGAGAAGATCATCGAAGCGGTACGGCTGGCGGCGTCGCGGAAGGCGGCCGCCGAGTGAGCCTGCTCATCGAGAACGTCCACATCGCGCCGGTCGCCGGCCCGGAGATCCAATCCGGATATATCAGGATCGAGGGGGACCGGATCGCGGAGCTCGGCCCCGGTCCCGCCCCCACCACTCCGGGCGCGGCCAGGATCGACGGCACCGGCTGCCTGGCCACCCCCGGCCTGGTCAACACCCACCACCACCTCTACCAGTGGGCCTCGCAGGGCCTGGCCCAGGACGCGACGCTGTTCGAGTGGCTGGTCGCGCTCTACCGGGTGTGGGCCGCCATGGACGCCGAAGTGGTCAACGGGGCGGCCACGGCGGGCCTCGGCTGGCTGGCGCTGTCGGGCTGCACCACCTCCAGCGACCACCACTACATCTTCCCCAAGGGCAGGGGCGACCTGTTCGCGGCCGAGATCGAGGCCGCCCGCGAGGTGGGCATCCGCTTCCACCCCGCCCGCGGCTCGATGGACCGGGGCGAGTCGCAGGGCGGGCTGCCGCCGGACGTCGTGGTCGAGGAGCTGGACGAGATCCTGGCCGCCACGTCGGAGGCCGTGGACGCCTACCACGACCCGTCCTTCTCCTCGATGCTGCGGATCGCGGTCGCGCCGTGCTCGCCGTTCTCCTCCAGCGCCGAGCTGATGACCGAGTCCGCCGCCCTGGCCAGGGCCAAGGGCGTACGCCTGCACACGCACGTCGCCGAAACCTCGGACGAGGACGAGCACTGCCTGGCCCAGTTCGGCCTGCGCCCCGTGGACTACATGGAGAAGCTGGGCTGGCTGGGGCCCGACGTGTGGTTCGCGCACTCCGTACATCTGAGTGACGACGACATCGGCAAGCTCGCCGCCACCGGCACGGGATCGGCGCACTGCCCCTCGTCGAACGGCCGGCTCGGCGCCGGCATCGCCCGCGTCTCCGAGATGCTGCGCCGCGGCGCGAACGTGGGCCTCGGCGTGGACGGCAGCGCCTCCTCCGAGCTGACGCCGCTCGTGGGAGAGCTGCGGCAGGCCCTGCTCTTCCAGCGCGCCAGGTACGGCCCCCAGGCGCTCACCGCCCGCCAGGCCCTCGAGATCGCCACGCTCGGCGGGGCCCGCAACCTCGGCCGCGAGCACGAACTCGGCACCCTCGAACCCGGCAAGCTGGCCGACCTCGCCCTCTGGCGCGTCGACGGCCCCTTCACCTCGGCGGTGGCCGACCCGGTCTGCGCGCTCGTCTTCGGCCCCCCGCCGCCGCTGGCGCGGGTGCTGGTCGGCGGCCGGGTCGTGGTCGAGGACGGCGAGCTGCGGACCGTCTCCCAGGACGCCGCCGGGCGCGCGGGCGCCGAGGCCCACCGCCGGCTGATGCGGCTGGCGGACGAACGTGGCCTGACCGCCGCCAAGGAGCTCCACTGACCGGGAGACTAGGGTGGGAATGTCCCGAACGAGCAGGAAGGCGATCCCATGCCCGAGGAACTCCCCGACGAGCGGCTGGCGCAGCTCAAGAGCACTTTCGCGTCGATCGACACAGACGGCGACGGCTACATCAGCGAGGCCGAGCTGACACGGCACTTCCCGGGTCTCCCGGCGGAGGCGCTGGGGGCGATGAGCCAGGCCGCCGACTCCGACCAGGACGGCCGCTACTCGCTGGAGGAGTTCATCCGCACGGTCTCCTGACCTTTCCGGGTCACCTGGCGCATCCGCGTCGAAGAACCGGCCGCGACGCCCGTCGGTCACGCGGGCAGGCCGGTGTGGTCCTCCTCGAAGATGTCGGCCGCCGACCGGACGATGAGCGGGTCCGGGGTGCCGACCACCTCGTAGTCCTTGTTGTCGTAGTGGAACAGGCTCAGCACGTGACGCATGGCCTCCACCCGGCCGCGCTTCTTGTCGTTGCTCTTGATGACCGTCCAGGGAGCCTCGGCGATGTCGGTGTGGAGGAACATCTCCTCCTTGGCGACGGTGTAGTCGTCCCACCTGTCGAGCGAGGCCAGGTCCATCGGCGACAACTTCCACTGCCTCACGGGGTCGACCTGGCGGATGATGAAGCGGGTGCGCTGCTCGGAGCGGGTCACCGAGAACCAGAGCTTGATCAGACGGATGCCGTCGCGTACCAGGGCCCCCTCGAACTGCGGCGCCTGCTGCATGAACTCGCGGCACTGGGCCTCGGTGCAGAAGCCCATCACGCGCTCGACCCCGGCACGGTTGTACCAGGAGCGGTCGAACAGGACGATCTCCCCGGCGGCGGGCAGGTGGGCGATGTAGCGCTGGAAGTACCACTGGGTGCGCTCACGCTCCGACGGCTTCTCCAACGCGACCACCGTGGCGCCGCGGGGGTTGAGGTGCTCCATGAACCGCTTGATGGTGCCGCCCTTGCCCGCCGCGTCCCGGCCCTCGAACAGGATGACCAGCCGCTCCCCGTTCGCCTTGACCCAGTACTGCAGCTTGAGCAACTCGATCTGCAGCAGCCGCTTGACGCGGTCGTACTCCTGCCGCTGCATTCGCTCGGGATACGGATAGTGCTCGCGCCAGGTGTCGAACGGGCTGCCGTCAGGCCGCAGCAGTACCGGATCGTCATCGTCACTGTCGTCCACGATCAGGCCCGGCGTCGAATCCAGCAAGCGAACCTGCTCCGTGTCCGGAAGGGCAACCTGCTTCACGCCCACCGCCTCGTCGTT
Source organism: Nonomuraea sp. NPDC003707 (assembly GCF_053587055.1). NCBI lineage: Bacteria > Bacillati > Actinomycetota > Actinomycetes > Streptosporangiales > Streptosporangiaceae > Nonomuraea > Nonomuraea sp. NPDC003707. The sequence continues at coordinate 87,077 of NZ_JBSFNK010000002.1, forward strand.
TCCGCCTCGCATCAGCTTCCCGTACCCGCCAAGCCATCAGGGGAACAATTCGGGACGATCGGGTTAATGCCGTACGGCATCACCAGCACCGTGCGGTCGTCCTGGCCGCCGGCGTACCGGTGTGGTTCCTTGGAACACACCAGTGTCAAGATGATGGGCCACGCCTTCCTGCCCGCTCGCACCGGGCAGGAAGGCGTGTCAGGACATTGTTCACCATCCTGTAGGGGTTCGTAGTGGTTCAGCAGGTTCTGGTCGCCCCCGACAAGTTCAAGGGGTCGCTGACGGCGGCCGAGGTGGCCGCCCGGGTCTCGGCCGGGCTCGGCGTGCCCACGGTGGAGCTGCCGGTGGCCGACGGGGGCGACGGCACCGTGGACGCGGCCGTGGCCGGCGGGTTCAGCCGGGTCACGATCGAGGTCACCGGGCCCACCGGCGAGCGGATCTCCGCCTCGTACGCCTGGCAGGACGCCGACGCGACGGCGGTGGTGGAGCTGGCGGAGGCGTCGGGGCTGCGCCGCCTCCCCGGCGGGCACGAGCCGCTGACCGCCACCAGCCACGGCACGGGCGAGCTGATCGCGGACGCCGTGCGCCGGGGCGCCAAGCGCGTGGTCCTGGGGCTGGGCGGGAGCGCCTGCACCGACGGGGGAGCGGGCATGGCGCAGGCGCTCGGCGCGCGCCTGCTGGACGCCGACGGCGGCGACCTCCCCCGGGGCGGGGCCGCGCTGAAGGAGCTCGCCCGGATCGATCTGTCGGGGTTCACGGACGTCTCCGGCGTGGAGTTCGTGGTGGCCAGCGACGTGGACAACCCGCTCCTCGGCCCGCACGGCGCCGCCGCCGTCTACGGGCCCCAGAAGGGCGCCACCCCGGACGACGTCAAGACGCTGGAGGCCGGCCTGACCCGGCTGGCCGCCGTCGCGACCGCCACTCACGGGCTGATGGGCGCGGTCGAGCACGACGACACGCCGCGCGCGATGGGCGTGGCGGGCGCGCCGGGGGCGGGGGCGGCCGGCGGGGTGGGGTTCGCCGCGCTGGCGTTCCTGCACGCCGAGATCCGGCCCGGCATCGGCTACCTGCTCGACCTGCTCGGGTTCGGCGAGCTGGTCAAGGACGCGCGGCTGGTGATCACCGGCGAGGGGTCGCTCGATGAGCAGTCCCTGCGCGGCAAGGCCCCCGTCGGCGTGGCGCGGGCCGCGGCCGAGGCGGGCGTCCCCGTGGTGGCCGTCTGCGGGCGCCGTACGCTCACCGACGACGAGCTGCGGGCCGCCGGCATCGAGGCCGCCTACGCCCTCACCGACCTCGAACCCGACCCCGAGCGCTGCATGGCCGAGGCCGGGCCCCTGCTCGAACGCCTGGCCGCGCGGCTGGCCGCCGTCCATCTCCAAGGGGACTAGATGATCGATCTGGTGATCCGATCCCGCCGCACCGTCACCCCCGAGGGGGAACGGGCGGCGGCGGTGGCCGTGCGGGGCGAGAAGATCGCGGGCCTGTACGACTACGACGCCCCGCTCGACGCCGCCGAGGACATCGACCTGCGCGACCTGGTCCTGCTCCCCGGCCTGGTCGACACCCACGTGCACGTCAACGAACCGGGGCGGACGCACTGGGAGGGGTTCGGCTCGGCGACCAGGGCGGCCGCCGCCGGAGGCGTCACCACGATCCTCGACATGCCGCTCAACTCCCTCCCGCCCACCGTGAACGTGGCCGCCTTCGAGGCCAAGCTGCGGGCCGCCGAGGGGCAGTGCCACGTGGACGTGGGCTTCTGGGGCGGGGCCGTGCCGGGCAACGTCAAGGACCTCGCGCCCCTGCGCGAGCGCGGGGTCTTCGGGTTCAAGTGCTTCATGTCGCCGTCGGGGGTGGAGGAGTTCCCGCCGCTCGGCGACTCGGAGCTGCGGGAGGCGCTGACCGAGGTCGCCGCGGTCGGCGGCGTGATGGTGGTGCACGCCGAGGACCCGGCGCTGCTCGGGGAGCCGGCCGGGCCGACGTACCGGGAGTTCCTGGAGTCGCGGCCGGGGGAGTCGGAGCGCAGCGCCGTCGCGCGGGTGGTGGGGCTGGCGGCGCGGACCGGCGCCCGGGTGCACATCCTGCACGTCTCCAGCGCCTCCTGCCTGGAGGTGCTGGAGACGGCCCAGGCCGAGGGGGTGGCGGTCACGGCGGAGACGTGCCCCCACTACCTGACGCTGGCGGCCGAGCAGGTGCCCGAGGGGGCGACCGCGTACAAGTGCTGCCCGCCCATCCGCTCCGAGGCCAACCGCGACCTGCTGTGGGACGGGCTGGCCAGGGGCGTGCTGAGCTGCGTCGTGTCCGACCACTCGCCCTCGCCCGCCGACCTCAAGGTGCCCGACTTCGCCGCCGCCTGGGGCGGCATCGCCTCGCTCCAGCTCGGGCTGCCCGCGGTCTGGACGGAGGCGTCGCGGAGGGGGTACGGGCTGGGGGACGTGGTGCGCTGGATGTCGGCCAATCCGGCGGCGATGGCCGACATTCCCGGAAAAGGCGGGATAAAGCCGGGTAATGATGCCGATCTGGTGGCCTTCGACCCGGCCGCCGACAACCCCGTGGACGCCGCGCGCCTGCACCACAAGAACCCGGTCACCCCGTACCACGGCCAGGTGCTCAAGGGCGCCGTACTGACCACCTGGCTGCGCGGGCGGCCCGTGGACGACGTGCCGCACGGACGATTCCTGTTGGGAGAGCAGTAGATTTGCCAGGCTTCAGCACCCTGCCGGACCTCGCCCTGCGCACGCTCGGCGGCTCGGTCGTGGCGGCCAGCGACGAGTCGTTCGCCGAGAAGGAGAGCCTGATCCGGCCGGGACGGCCCGGCTTCCAGGCGGAGACGTTCGGGAGCAAGGGGCAGGTCTACGACGGGTGGGAGACCCGCCGCCGCCGCTCGCCCGGCCACGACTGGGCCCTGGTACGGCTCGGCGTCCCCGGCGTGATCCGCGGCGTGGTGATCGACACGGCCTGGTTCAAGGGCAACTACCCGCCCCACGCCCGCGTCGAGGCGGCCTCGGTCGAGGGCCACCCCTCCCCGGCCGAGCTCGAGGCCGCTGCGTGGACGGAGATCGTGCCCCGGGCCGAGCTCACCGGTGACAGCGAGCACCACTTCGCCGTCACCGACGAGCGCCGGTTCACCCACGTGCGGCTGAGCATCTTCCCCGACGGCGGCGTCGCCCGCCTCCGGGTGCACGGGGAGGCGCGGCCCGACCTGTCCGTGTACGACGGGCTCGGCCTCGACCTGGCCGCGCTCGCGAACGGCGCGCTGGTCACCGCCTGCTCCAACGAGTTCTACTCGGCCCCCAACAACGCCATCGCCCCCGGCCTGGCCCGCCACCAGGCGGAGGGCTGGGAGACCGCCCGCCGCCGCGGCGACGGGAACGACTGGCTGGTCATCCGGCTGGCCGGGCGCGGCGTGATCGGTCTGGCCGAGATCGACACCACGAACCTGCTGTTCAACGCGCCGGGCGCGGTCTCGCTGACGGGCCTGGACGGTGACCGGGAGGTGGAGCTCCTCCCGAGGAGCCGCCTGCAGCCCGACACCCCGCACCGCTTCCGCCTGGCCCACCCTGACCCGGTCACGCACGTACGGGTGGACATCTACCCGGACGGCGGCCTGGCCCGCGTCCGCCTCCACGGCCACCTCGCCACGCCCTGACCAACCCCAGGTCGTGGCGGCGGCCCAAGCCTCAGCGCCGCCTCACCCGTGCGACGGCTCTCTGCCGGCGGCGCGGGCGTTCCGGTGATCGCCCGTGCGTCGCCGAAGGGACCTCACTGCCAGAGGACGACCGTGGCCCCCTGCGGCCGCTCGCTGTTGGGCAACGGCCGCTGGAACTGGACCACCCCGCGGTTGCCCAGCCGCTGCACCCGCACCTTGAACCCCAGCGCCTCTAACTCCGCCTTGGCGTCCCTGACCTCTTTGCCGATCACCGCCGGCACCAGGGCGAACTGCTGGTCGTCGCGGGCCTCGTCGTCCCTGTCGCCGTTGAACCAGTCCCAGAAGTCCGTCTGGCACCGGGCCACCGTGACCATGACCTGCGCGCCCTTGTCCACCTCGGACTTCGCCTTGGGCGTCTGCGCGATGACCGTGCACGGCTCGGCGTCGTCGTCGACCTCGTTGACCTGCACCTGGAAGCCCAGACCGCCGAGATATTGGGCGGCCTCGTCCTTGGGCATGCTGTTGACGTCCGGCATCACCAGGCCGGCGCTGACGTAGATGTCGACCTTGGCGCCCTCCCGCACCTTCTCGCCGACCTGCGGCGAGGTGCGGATGACCTTGTCGCGCTCGACCTCCTGGTTGGCCAGCCGCTTGACGACGCCCACGGTCAGCCCGGCATCGGCGATCTTGGCCCGGGCCTGGTCGCCGGTCATGCCCTCGGTGTTGGGCACGGCGACGCGCTTGGGCCCGAGCGAGGGGACCAGCGTGATCGTGGTGCCCTTCTCCACCTCGGTGGCGGCCGCCGGGTCGGTGCTGAGGACCAGGCCCGCGGCCATCTTCTCGTTGTTGACGCCGTCGGCCTCCTGGACCTTGAAACCGGCCGCGGCGGCGCTGCTCTTGGCCAGCGCCAGGTTCTTGCCGACCAGGTCGGGGACGGAGACCATCTCGGGCTGCGCGAAGTACCAGCCGGTCAGTCCGACCGCGACCACCATCACCCCGGCCAGCAGCACCAGGAACCAGTTGGGCTTGAACCCCGCCCGCTGCCGCTGCGGCGGCACCTCCGCCCGCGGCTGGATCAAGGTGTGGGCGGGGGCGGGCTGGGGCATCGAGGCGGCGCCGGAGGCGTTGAACACCTGCGTCTGGGCGTGGGAGGTCGGCGGGTTGGTCAGGCGCGGCAGCATCCGGTGCGCGTCGACGGCGGCCACGAGCATCGCGGTCGCGTCGGCGGGGCGCTGGTCCGGCTCGCGGGCCGTCGCCTGGGTCACCAGCGTGTCGATCAGCGGCGGCACGTCGGGGAACACCGAGGACGGCGCGGGCACGGTGTCGTGGACGTGCCGGTAGGCCACCGACATGGGCGTCGCGCCGTCGTACGGCTGCTGGCCGGTGACCAGCTCGAACAGCATGATGCCCGCGGCGTAGACGTCGCTGCGCACGTCGGCGGCGCCGGTGGTGACCTGCTCGGGCGCCATGTAGCCGATGGTGCCGATCATCACGCCGGTGCGGGTCTGGTTGGTGGCCTCGATGGCCCGGGCCAGGCCGAAGTCGACGACCTTGACCCGGCCGTCGTCGGTCATCAGGACGTTTTCCGGCTTCACGTCGCGGTGGACCATCCCGGCCTGGTGGGCCGCGCCGAGGGCGGCGAGCACCGGGATCATGATCTCGAGCGCCTCGCGGGCGGGCAGCCTGCCGCGCTCGCGAAGGATGTCGCGCAGCGTCTTGCCGGGCACGTACTCCATCGACAGGTAGACGACGTCGTTGTCCGTGCCCTGGTCGAAGACGTGCACCACGTTGGGGTGTGAGAGGCGGGCAACCGACTTGGCCTCGCCGATGAACCTCCGCACGAACGCGGGGTCCTCGGCCAGTGAGCCGTGCATGACCTTCAGCGCCACCGTCCGGTCCAGGCGGACGTCCAGCGCGAGGTAGACGGTCGCCATACCGCCCCGGGCGATCCGGCTCTCGATGCGGTAGCGCCCATCGAGGAGCCGCCCGACCAGGGGGTCCGCAGTCGTCGTATCCACCCCGCTGAGTTTACGGGCGTTTTGCCACTGGGAGGGCCTCGCCGCCCGAAACCGATGCTGAGACGTTCCCGTTGGAACGTCCCAGCTCCCCACGCGTCCCTCGGGTCAGCGAGCCACCGTCACTCGGCCCGGGGGCCACCGGCACTCGGCGGAGGGGGCATCGGCACTCCGGTCAGGGAGTCATCGGTGAGGAGGCCTCGGCGTAGCGCCTGCGCGGGATGCGGCCCGCCAGCCGCGCCAGCCGTCCGGCCTCCACGGCCTGCTTCATGGCGACCGCCATGAGATCGGGCCGCTGGGCCCTGGTGACCGCCGTGGCCAGCATCACGGCGGCGCAGCCCAGCTCCATCGCCAGCGCGGCGTCGCTGGCCGTGCCGATGCCCGCGTCGAGCACCACCGGCACGGAAACGGCCTCCACGATCAGCTCGATGCTGTGCGGGTTGCGGATGCCGAGGCCCGAGCCGATCGGCCCGCCCAGCGGCATGACGGCCGAGCAGCCCGCCTGCTCCAGCCGCCGGGCCAGCGCCGGGTCGTCCCCGATGTACGGCAGCACCACGAACCCGTCGGCCACCAGCCGCTCGGCCGCGTCGAACGTCTCGATCGGGTCGGGCAGCAGGGTCCGCTCGTCGGAGATGACCTCGACCTTGATCCAGTTCGTGCCGAGGGCCTCCCTGGCCAGCCGCGCCGTCAGCACGGCCTCACCAGCCGTGAAGCAGCCCGCGGTGTTGGGGAGCACCTTGATGTCCCGCTTGCGCAGCACGTCCAGGACCGAGCCGCGGGCGTTCGGGTCGAGCCGCCGGATCGCCACCGTGGTCAGCTCGGTGCCGGACGCGGCCAGCGCCTGGTCGAGCACGTCCAGCGAGGGCGCGCCGCCGGTGCCCATGATGAGCCGGGAGGAGAAGCTCTCCCCGGCGATGATCAGATCATCCACCTTGCACCGCCGTCAGAACCTCCACCCGGTCACGGTCGCTGAGCGCCGTCGTCTCCCACGAGCTCCGCGTGACCACCTCGTCGTTGACGGCCACGGCCACTCCGGTGGTGGCCGTGGTCAATGTGCGTACGGCCTGCGCCACGGTCGTGCCGTCGGCCACCTCGTGCGAGGCCCCGTTGATCATCACAATCATGAAATATCCCGAAATCTCCCGGGCGAGCACATTGCCGCGAGCTCGCCCTCCTCGCCCAGCAGGATGTCCGCAGTGAGCGGCGCCAGGAGCACGCCGCCCCGGTGATGGCCGGTGGCCAGCGCCAGCCCAGGGGTGCCGCTCGGGCCGATGAGCGGCAGGTTGTCCGGCGTGCCCGGCCGCAGCCCGGCCACCACGTCGGAGACCTCCAGCTCGGTGATGCCCGGCACCAGCTCCCTGGCGTCGCGCAGCAGCTCGTAGAGCCCGCCCGCGGTCACCCTGGTGTCGAAGCCCATCTCCTCCTGCGTGGCCCCGACCACCAGCTCGCCGTCGCCCCGGGGGACGAGGTAGACCGGCGTGCCGTGCACGGTGCCGCGGACGCACCGGGTGAGCAGCGGCTGCGGCGAACGCAACCGCATGATCTGCCCCTTGACCGGCCGGACCGGCACCTCGGCCAGCCCGGCGCTCCACGCCCCGGCCGCCAGGATCACCCGCTCCGCCCGCAGCTCGGCTCGCCGGTCGTCGCCGCCGGACGGCTCCAGGCGTACCCCTGTGACCCGGCCGCCGTCGCGCAGCAGCTCGCCGACGCGCGCCCGTACGAGCTGGACTCCCCGCCGGTCGAGCGCGGCGAGCAGCGCCGCCGTCACGCGGCGCGGGTCCACCCAGGAGTCGCCGACGGCCAGCAGCCCGCCCCGCACCGAGGGGGCCAGCATGGGCTCCAGGCGGCGGCACTCGCGGCCGGTCAGCCGCCGGACGGGGAGCTCCAGCTTCTCCAGGTACGCGGCCAGCTCGTCCAGCGCGGCCAGGTCGTCCGCCCCGAACGCCACGTCGAGCGTTCCCTCGGAGCGCAGGTCCAGGGCCTCGGGGCCGGCCAGCCCCGCGTCGGCGGCCAGCTCGGCGGCGAAGGCGGGCCAGCGGCGTAGCGACGCCACACCGAGCCGCAGCAGCGGCACCTCCGTGTAGGTGACCTCGCTGACCGGCGCCAGCATCCCCGCGGCCGCGTGTGAGGCCCCCGAGGCGGGGGCCGGGTCCACCAGGGTGACGGGCCGCCCTTCGCGGGCAAGCCGCCAGGCCAGCGAGAGGCCGACGACCCCGCCGCCCACGATCACATCCATCCGCGCTCCCTTCGCCGGCATGATCCGGATCAGGTGTCTTGCGGTCGAAGGCCCGATGGCAGCCTTCCTCTCAGCCCGGTCACGGCCGGACTCCCGCGCGTCTTACGCCCCCAGCCTACGGCCTCGCTGCGACGCCCGGACACCGGCCCACGTTAGGGTCATGAACGTGAACGAAGTCGTGGTGGTGGGAGCGGGCCTGGCCGGAGTGCGCACCGTGGAGGCGCTGCGCGCACAGGGGTTCGGCGGGCGGATCACGCTGGTCGGCGAGGAACGGCATCGCCCCTACGACCGTCCACCCCTGTCCAAGGCCGTGCTGTTCGGCGACGCCGACACCAGCTACGTCGACACCGACCTGGCCTCGCTCGACGTGGTGTTCCAGCCGGGGGTCAGCGCCAAGGCGCTGCGCGAGGGGGTCGTGGAGACCACCGAGGGCGAGCTCGGCTACGACGGGCTGGTCATCGCCACCGGCGCCGAGCCGATCAGGCTGCCCGGCGACGGCCCGCAACATGTGCTGCGCACGCTCGACGACGCCCACGAGCTCAGGGCCATGCTCGTCCCCGGCGCCCGCGTCTCGATCATCGGCGCCGGCTGGATCGGCGCGGAGGTGGCCACCGCCGCCCGCCGCGCCGGGTGCGCGGTGACCGTGATCGAGGCCGGCCCGGCGCCGCTCGCGACGGCCGTCGGCGCCGAGATCGGGGCCCGCACCGAGCGCTGGTACGACGGCATCGACCTGCGGCTCGACACCATGGTCGACTCCGTGGACGAGGGCGGCGTGCGGCTGGTGGGCGGCGAGTTCGTGGACGCCCACGTGGTGGTCACGGGCATCGGCGTGCGCCCGGCCGTCGAATGGCTCACCGGCGCCGACATCGACCTCCACAACGGCGTCGTCGTGGACGAGCACCTGCGCGCCTCCCTCCCGAACACGGTCGCCGTCGGCGACTGCGCCGCCTGGTGGTCGCGCCGCTGGCAGACCAGGCTCAGGGTCGAGCACTGGGACACCGCGCTCAACGCCCCCGAGGTGGCCGCCGCGAGCTTGCTGGGCGAGGACGTCGCGTACGATCCCGTTCCGTACTTCTGGTCGGAACAGTTCGGGCACATGGTGCAATACGCCGGTCATCATTTGGCAGGCGAGCGCCTGATCTACCGGGGCGAGCCGGAGGGCAAGTGGTCGGCCGTCTGGCTCACGGCCGACGACGCCCTCGCCGCGGTGCTCGCCGTGGACCGGCCGCGAGACCTCGTACAGGGGCGCAGAATCATCGACGCGGGACACCGTCTCGACGCGGAACGCCTGGTAGATCCAGAAGTCTCTCTACGGGATTGTGTTGTTTGAGCAAGCACGGCATGTGGTAGTTGTGGTTTCGTGACGCTTTCTGTTGCACAGATCGACCGGGAGACCGACCAACTCGTCGACGAGTGGCTCACGCTCCCCGAAGTGGCCTCGCGCCTAGACCTTTCGATCGGGCGGGCCAAGCAACTCCTCAAGGACCACAAGCTGCTCGGCGTACGCCGGGGGGGCGGCGGGCCACAGGTGCCCGCTGTGTTCCTCGATGGAAAGGATGTGATGAAGGGCCTGCCCGGCACGCTGACCGTGTTGCTGGACGCCGGCTACGACGATGTCGAGTCGCTGCGCTGGCTCTTCACCCCTGACGAGTCCCTGCCCGGATCGCCCATCGAGGCGATCAAGGCCGGCCGTCATACTGAGGTCAAGCGGCGTGCCCAAGCCCTCGGTTTCTGAAGCCCGCCTCTATCTCTGCACCGACGGCCGCCGCGACCGCGGCGACCTGGCGGAGTTCCTCGACTCGGTGCTGGCCGGCGGCGTGGACATCATCCAGCTGCGGGAGAAGGGTCTGGAGGCCCGCGAAGAACTCGCGCTCCTCGAAGTCTTCCGCGACGCCTGCGACCGGCACGGCAAACTGCTGGCCGTCAACGACCGGGCGGACGTCGCCTACGCCGCCCGGTCCGACGTGCTCCACCTGGGGCAGGACGACCTTCCTGTGACGGTCGCGCGAGAGATACTCGGCGACGACATCGTCATCGGACGGTCCACCCACTCCGCGGCCGAGGCTTCCGCCGCGGCAGCGGAGCCGGGCGTCGACTACTTCTGCTGCGGCCCCATCTGGCCCACGCCCACCAAGCCCGGCCGCCCGGCCCCCGGCCCGCCGCTGCTCCGGCACGCGGCGGCGCTGGAGACCTCGCGGCCGTGGTTCGGGATCGGCGGCGTCGACCTCGCGAACCTGGACGAGGTGATGTCGTACGGCGTGCGCCGTGTGGTGGTCGTACGCGCGATCACGGACGCGGAGGACCCGGGCGCGGCGGCGGCGGAGTTCGCCAAGCGCCTGTCCTCCGCCTGGCCGACAAGCCCCTGACCGACAAGCCCCTGACCGACATGAGCCCCTGACCGACATGAGCCCCTGACCGCGGCGGCCACCTGACCACAGGAAGCCGCCCGGCCGTACGGGGCCCTGTGACCCGCGAGGCGCCCGCCACCACACGGGCGCCGCCGAGTCGGAGGCCGGGCCCAGGGTGGCGATCCCTGCCCAGGACAGGTCAGGTCAGGTCTTGCGGGAGGTGGCGGCGATGGCCAGCTCCGTCAGAGCCGCGCGCGCCTCCACCGTGATCGGCGCCTCGTCCAGCGCGGACAGCGCGTCCCCCAGATAGTCGCCGATCAGGTCCTCGCACTCCTGCAGCGCGCCCGTCTCGTCGATGATCTGCCGCAGCGTCTCCACCCCGTGCTCGTCCAGCCCGGGATCCCCCAGCAGCCGCCGGACGGTCTGCGCCGCACCCGGGGACGCGGCAGCCAGCGTGCGGGCCACGAGCATCGTCCGCTTGCCCTCCCGCAGGTCGTCTCCGGCGGGCTTGCCCGTCTGCGCCGGGTCGCCGAACACCCCCAGGATGTCGTCACGCAGCTGGAACGCGATCCCGACCCGCGTGCCGTAACCCGTGCACAGCTCGTCCATCCAGGGTGCGAGCTTGCCGCCGGCGAGCACCAGCCCGAGCCTGAGCGGCTGCTCCACCGAGTATTTGCCGCTCTTGAACAGCGCCACCCGCAGCGCCGACTCGAACGTGTTCTCGCCGTGCGCCTGCTCCAGCAGGTCGAGGTACTGGCCGCACATCAGCTCCGTACGCATGTGGTCGTGCACGGGCTGGGCCGCCGCCAGGGACTCGGGCGGCAGGCCGCTGGTGCGCCACATCTCGCCCGACCAGATCAGCAGCAGGTTGCCCAGCAGGATCGCCGCGCCCTCGCCGAACTGCTCCGCGGACCCGTACCAGGCGGACTTCTCGTGCAGCGCCTGGAACCGGCGGTGCGCGGACGGCATGCCCCTGCGCAGGTCGCTCTTGTCCATCACGTCGTCGTGCACCAGCGCGCTGGCCTGCAGCAGCTCCAGCGAGGCCGCCGCGGTGAAGATCGCGGGCACGTCCGTGCCGCCCGCGCCGCGCCAGCCCCAGTAGCAGAACGCCGGACGCAGCCGTTTGCCGCCGGCCAGCAACTCGTCGGCGGCTGTGCGCAGCGGCTCGAGCTCGGGGTCACCGGGGGCGGGCAGCTGTCGTTCGACGAACTCTCCGAGGGCACGCTCCACCTGTGTGCGGAGGGTGTTCATGCCAACGGCGTCAGTGGTCATGCCTTGAGACTAGTGGCCGCGTGCGGGGGAGCGGATGTGCAGGTGTCCCAATAGGGGCATCTGGGGTGGCGTGGACGGCGATGTGCCGCTCGTGCCGGTGACATGGCTGTGGCGGCAGGGGTGACACGGCCGTGACCTTGAGTCGGCGAGGTCCCTGTAACCTTGGCACATGGCGCTTGGTCGACCCTCCATCCTGCCCGATCGTGTTCCCACCGTCCGCGACATGCTCGCCGCCGGTGGCCGGTCGTTCTCCTTCGAGTTCTTCCCGCCGAAGACCGACGAGGGAGAGCGGCAGCTCTGGAAGGCGATCAGGGAGCTGGAGTCGCTGCGGCCGACGTTCGTGTCGGTGACCTATGGCGCGGGTGGTTCCACGCGTGACCGCACGGTCGACATCGTCGAGCGGATCGCCCACGACACGACGCTCACGCCCGTGGCGCACTTCACGGCGGTCAACCACTCGATCCGCGAGCTGCGTCACCTGGTGGGGCGCTTCGCCGACGCCGGGGTGCGCAACATCCTGGCCGTCCGCGGCGACCCCCCTGGCGACCCGACGGCCGAGTGGCTGCAGCACCCCGAAGGCGTCCTCTACGCCGAGGAGCTGGTGCGGCTGATCAGGCAGGCGGGCGACTTCTGCGTCGGCGTCGCCGCCTTCCCGTACAAGCACCCGCGCTCGCCGTCCATCGAGAGCGACACCGAGTTCTTCGTGCGCAAGTGCGAGGCGGGGGCCGACTACGCGATCACGCAGATGTTCTTCCGCGCGGACGACTACCTGCGGCTGCGCGACCGGGTGGCGGCCAGGGGGTGCGACACGCCGATCATCCCGTGCATCATGCCGGTGACGCAGATGAGCACGATCGCGCGCTCGGAGCAGCTGTCGGGAGCGCCGTTCCCGGCGGAGGTGGCGGCCCGCTTCGAGGAGGTCGCCGACGACCCGGCGGCGGTGCGGCGGCTGGGCATCGAGCACGGGGCCGAGCTGTGCCGGCGGCTGCTCGACGAGGGCGCGCCGGGCATCCACTTCATCACCTTCAACCGCTCCAGCGCGTCGCGCGAGGTCTTCCAACGCCTCGACGCGGTGCCCCTTTCCGCCTGAAAACCTGTCGTTCTTTACGGCGGAGCACGGGCGGCGCCACCCGCCGCCCGTGGCCTCCAGGAAGACGCCCGCTGACCCGCACGTGGCCGCCCGCCGCACGCATTGCGCCGGAGAGGGGTTGTGCGGACCTGGGCCGCACGCCGGGTGGGAGGCGCGCTGGGCGGAGTCGGACTCCGGGTGGGGGAGGCGCGCTGGGGTTGGGCGCGTCGCTTCGCGTTCCGCCGGCCGTCGTTCCGTGACCGCGCCGTGGGACCGGGCCCGATCCCGTCGCTCGCAGCGCTGGGTCCAGAGGGCGTCACCTCGTAGCGCTGGGTCCACGGGACCGTTGCCCTGTGGCTTTACCGGGTCGTCGCCCGCACGGCTGGGTCCAGGGGCCGTCGCCTCGTGGTGCCGGTCCACCCGGGTCGTCGCCCGCCGTGCCGAGACCGTCGGTCGTCGGTTGCCGTGGGGTTCGCCGGGGTGGTGAGTGCGGTGGGAGGGAAGAGGCCCGTCACCCGCCCGCAGGGGGACCGGGCGGGTGACGGGCAGGGGGCAGTAGACGGTTAGTAAAGGGGTGACTACCTTGCGTAATGGATGGTGCCCCAAGTGGTCGGCAGACAAACCCAATGGTCACGGGTTCGTCAGGGACGTGATCCTCACGTCAAGGGCAGGGGGCGGCCCATGATGGCGTAGTCCTCGTAGCCGCCCGGGAAGATGAACCTCGTGAGCAGGTCCGTGAAGCCCATGCTGGCGTAGAGGTGGCGGGCGGCCGTGGGCTGGTCGTGGGTGGACAGGACGGCCGAGCGCTCGGGGCGGCCCGCGCAGAGGGTGCGGATCATGGCGCGGCCGATGCCCTTGCTCTGGAAGTCCGGGTGGACGTGGATCTCGGCCAGTTCCAGCGTGTAGCCGAGCCAGGCGTTGGCGGCCTCCTGGCCGATCCGGTCCGTCAGGGCGCGGAAGACCACGTCGTGCCACCACTGTCCGGGGGTGCCGCGGAAGCCGTAGGCGAAGCCGACGGTGAGGGGGGTGGAAAGGGACGGATCGCGCAATTCTGCGAAATAACACTGAAAATGGGGATAAGTCGCGTGATTTCGCATGATGGTTTTGCGGCCGTTGATCTGGTCCGCGGGCGGGTTCATGGCAGCCGCGTAGACGTCGATCACCGTGTCCAGCCGCTCGACGAACTCGGCCGGCCCCGCCCCGCGAAACTCGATCACCCGTCGCACACTACTCGACGTCCACCGCCGTGCCGCCGGTGATCCGCACGAGCTCGTCAAACGTCGTCGGGAACACGGTCAGCGGATGCCCCCCGGCCGCCCACACCACCTCGTGCTTGCTCAGCCAGTTGTCCACCAGGGTCCGCACGGGTGCCGGATGCCCGACCGGGGCCACGCCGCCGATGGGCTGGCCGGTCGCCGCCCTCACGAACTCCGGCGTCGCCCGGCGTACCTTCCCGACCCCCGCGGTGCGGGCGATCAGCTCCACGTCCACGCGGTGCGCCCCGCTGGTCAGCACGAGCAGCGGCGCGCCGTCCGCGTCGAAGATCAGGCTGTTGGCGATGGCCCCGACCTCGCACCCGACCTGGGCCGCGGCGGTCGCCGCCGTGGGCGCCTTCTCGGGCAGGACGATGACCTCGCCGTCCGCCCCCAGTTCGCGCAGGGTGGATTGAACGACGACCGCGTTGGACGGCAACTTCTCAGACATGGACACACTCTAAACAGGTTGACCGCTTCATTACCGATTCATGATGAGTGGTATAAGGTCAACTGATCGTTTGCTCATGGTATGCGAGGTGGTACTGGTGGGGGCTCGACGGCTGCCCGGAGTGGCTGCTCTCCTGACGGCGGGCGCCGTCGCACTCTCGGGCTGCGGCGCGCATGGATTGCATCGTTCGACGGCGTCCATGAGGACGACGCCCCCGACCGCCACACATACCTCCGCGGGAGCCCGATCCGGTCCCGCCGCCATCACCCCCGCCACGGTCACCGCGCCGGGCAAGACGCTCAGGCTCGGCGCCAAGGGCAAGTCCGTCCAGTGGCTGCAGAGGCGCCTGGCCCAGCTCGGCTACCGCCCCGGCAGGGCCGACGGCCGGTACGGGGGCGCGACGCTGGCGGCCGTGTGGGCGTTCCAGAAGGTGAACGGCATCAAGCCGACCAGCACCGTCGCCAGGCGCACGTGGGACGCCCTGGAGACCCCCAGGTCGCCGCAGGTCCTGGTCAAGAACGGCAAGCCGACCCGCGCCGAGGTCAACCTCACCAAGCAGATCATGGTCCTGTACGTGGACGGCGAGGTGAAGCTGATCACCCACGTGTCCTCCGGCAGCGGCGTCCCCTATTGCGAGACCGCCGCGTGGCAGGGTAAGCAGCAGCGGTTCTGCGGCTCGGCCACCACGCCGACGGGCGACTACGCGACGACGTGGCGCGCTCGCGGCTGGCACAAGTCGTATCTGGGGCAGCTCTACAACCCGATCTTCTTCAACGGCGGCATCGCCTTCCACGGCGCGCTGTCGGTGCCGCTGTATCCGGCTTCGCACGGGTGTGTGCGCATGCCGATGAACGTGGCCGAGGTCCTGCCCGGGATGCTGGGCAAGGGCGTTCCGGTGCACGTCCGGGGCAGGTTCAAGCGGCTCTGAGACGCGCGTTCTGAGCACGCCCGCCGCGCCGCCGGCGGCATAACGCCCGCATAACCAGAAGCGGTGACGGGCCCGTTATGCCACTTTTGCTGGACTCCCTCCTGACTTTCTTGGGGGGAGAGCATGACGACTGCGTTCATGACGCCGGCGCCCGTTCACACGACGGCGCGGCATACGGGACGGGCCCGCCTGTGGTGGCTGCTGGCGGCCGGGTGGGTCGCCCACGTGGCGTTACGGCTGTGGCTGTACCGGTATCACACGGGACCGGTGGCGAACCCGGACGAGACCGGATATCTCCTCGCCGCCCGCTGGCTGGCCGGCGGACCGGGCGCCGACCTCACCGGCTCGACCTTCTACCAGGGCGGCTATCCGCTGCTGCTGGTCCCGGTCTTCTGGCTGACCTCCGACCCCGTCCTGGCGTACCGGCTGGTGGCCGGGGTGGGGTCGATGGCGGCGGCGAGCGCGTACCCGCTGGCGTACCTGCTGCTGCGGCGGATGGGCCTGGGCAGGCGGGCGGCGCTGATCACGGCGTTCGTCGCGGCGCTGTCGCCGGCGCTGGTGGTGTTCTCCGGGCTGGCACTGACCGACGCGATCCTGCCCGTGCTCGTCCTGGCCTGGCTGGTGGCGCTGCACGACCTGGTCGCGTACGGGTCGGCGCGGGCCGGGGCGGTGGCGGGCGCGCTGGCGGCGTTCGCGATGGCGGCCCATCTGCGGGGGACCGTGGTCCTGGCGGTGTGCGTCCTGGTCGTCGTGGTGGTGTGGGTCCGCAAAAGGGTGGTGGTGCCGGGCCGCGGCAGGGCGGTGGGCCCGGCGGATGCGGCGGGGCCGGCGAGGGCGGTGGGTCCGGCGGTCGCGGCGCTGGTGAGCGCCGTCGTGGTCGCGGTGGCGGGCAAGGCGCTCAACGGGGCGCTGAGCGCCGCGCTGTATCCGGGCGGGCCCCGCGACCTGTCGGGGCTGCTGGTGTCCAGGCTCACGAGCCTCGAAGGCCAGGCGTGGGCGCTGTCGGGGGCGGTCGGGCAGCTCTGGTACCTCGTCGCCGGCACCTGGGGACTCGCGGGCGTCGGCCTGGCGGGCGCGGCGGCCACACTGGTACGGCGGTCCGCGCCGTACGCGCACCGCGTCCTGGCGGGCACGCTGCTGCTGACGACCCTGGGCATCGCGTACGCCTCCTCGGCCGCCCTCCCGGACGAGCACCGCGTCGGCAACTACGTCTACGGGCGCTACCTGGCCTGCGTCGCCGTGGCCTGGACGCTCGCCGGCCTGATCGTCCTGATCAAGGGCGGGCGCCTGGCCGTGGTGCGGCACGCGCTGGCCGCCGCCGGGCTGATGGCGGTGACCGGCGGGGTGGCCGCCTGGTACGCGGGGGACCGGCTGGAGCGGTACGCGTTCATCGCGTTCGACTTCCCCGAAGTGATCTTTCTCACGGGTGAGAACGACGCGCTGAACCTGGTCGAGGCCTCCGTGCCCGCCCTGATCCTGCTGGCCTGCCTGACCGGGGCGGCCTTCCTGACCGCGCGCCGGGCCAGGCTGCTGCTGGTGGTGGGCGTGCTGGCGCTGACCGACATCGCGTTCACGGCCGGGCAGGCGCCCGCCCGGCCGTCGGGCGGCGTGGACTGGCTGCCCGCGCCGCCTCCCGGACGCGTGGCGGTGGACCGGCGGGTGCGGTGGAACATCTGGGTGCCGCTGTCGTACCGGGTGTCGTGGACCCGGATCGAGTTCTACAACGGCCGGCCCCCGGCGGGCGCGTGCACGGCCGTGGTCCCGTACGGGACGGCTCCGCCGCCGGGCTGGGCCGCCACCGGACGCGGCGGCGCCCAGATGGGCTGGACGACCTGGTCGAACGACGGCTGCCGCTGAGCCCTCAGGCCCGGGCGCCCGCGGCCCGCCTGCCTTCAGGCTCGGGCGCTTGCGGCCCGCCTGCCCTGCGCGGTCGCCATCGCCACCCCCGCGGCCTGTGCCAGCCCGGCCGCCACCAGGATGAGTACGGTGGCCGACTGCCACCCGGGAAGGCCGCCGGCGAAGTCAGGGGTGTCGTAGAGCCCCGCCAGTGCCCTGGTGGGGTTGACCAGCGCGACGAGGATCGCGAGGGCGTACGGGACGATCAGGACGCCCGACAGCACGAGCAGCGGCGTGCGGCCCCGGCCGCCCCGCCGCAGGAGCACGCCGATGACGGCGTACACCACTCCCAGGACCCCCACGACCACGGCGGTGGCCAGGACCAGCCGCCAGGAGTCCCTGCCCAGCCCCGTCATCCCGTCGGCGGCGAGCCGGCCGCCCGCCCACTCCGGGCCCGCGATCTGCGCCTTGACGGCCGCCTCGATGGCCACGTGGTTGACCCCCGCGTACGCCGCCGCCAGGACCGGCCCCAGCGCCGGCAGGACGAAATCGATCAGCCACCTCTTGCCCGCCATCCGCCCCCCTCTCCGCTCCGGACAGCTTCTCAGAAAGCGGGCATCCGGAGCTATCCGAGGGAGCGCAGGCCGGCGAGCGTGATCTCGGCCGCCCGGCGCGCCGTGCTCGACATCTGCTCCGCGGACAGGTCGTGGCCGAGGTCGGCGACGATCGCCAGCTTCACCGCCCCGAACATCGCGCCCACCGCGGCGGCCGCCTCCACGGGGTCCAGCTCGGGGTAGGCCTCCCGCAGCGCCCGGGCCAGCGTGGTCTGGCTCTCGAGCAGCATCACCAGCGCCCGCGCCCGCAGCGTGGGCTCCTTGAGCACGAGCCGGATCCGCAGCTCCGCGTCCTCGAACGTGAGCTCCTCGTACGTGGTCAGCCACGTCAGGCTCTCCTCCACGATCCGCAGGAGGACGTCGCCCGGCGACTCGCCGGGAGCCCTGTCGGCCATCGCCGCGGCGGCCAGCTCCATCTTGCGGGCGGAGTCGTAGAAGACCACGTCCTCCTTGCTCGCGAAGTAGCTGAAGAACGTGCGCGTCGACACGTCGGCCTCCGCGGCGATCTCGGCCAGTGTGGTCTCGTCGAAGCCCTTCTCGTCGAACAACCGGAGCGCGGCCTCGACCAGTGCCCGGCGCGTGCGCTGCTTCTTGCGCTCCCGCAGTCCCACGCCGCCGTTATCCACCATGACGGAACTATACTGCATGCATATATGATTTTCATGCATTGAAACTTTGCAATGAATGAGGTTTTCTGGAGGTGAAGCTCGGAAAGGAGCCGAAACATGTCCGACGTGACGTTTCCCACCGACCGGCAGCGCCCGTTCGATCCGCCCGACGAAGCCACTGAGCTGCGAGAACGGGCGAACATGCACCGTATGACCTTCGCCGACGGCCACCGGGGCTGGCTGGTGACCGGCTACTCCGCCGCCCGCGCGGTGCTCGCGCACCCGCGCTTCAGCAACCGCTCAGAGCTCGCGCACCCGCCGATCGAGGGTTCTCTGCTCCGGATGAGGATGCAGAAGGACGCGAAGACGCCGCCCGGGTTCTTCCTGCGCATGGACGAGCCCGAGCACGCGCGCTTCCGCAGGCTGCTGACCGGCCAGTTCACCGTGCGCAGGATGAAGATGCTCGAACCCAGGGTCGAGGAGATCGCCAACGCCTGCCTGGACGACATGGCCGCCGCCGGCGGGCCCGTGGACCTCGTCGAGAAGTTCGCGCTGCCGATCCCGTCGCTGGTGATCTGCGAGCTGCTCGGGGTGCCGTACGAGGATCGCGGGCAGTTCCAGGAGGACACCAAGCTCCTGGTCAACCTGGAGTCCAAGGCCGAGGACGCGATGGCCGCGCTCGGCCGGATCACGGCGTTCATGTACGGGCTCGTGCAGCGCAAGCGCAAGGAGCCGGCCGACGACCTGATCAGCGGGCTCATCGAGGGCGGGGAGCTGAACGACGAGGAGCTCGCCGGGGTGTCCCTGCTGCTGCTGGTGGCCGGGCACGAGACGACCGCCAACATGCTGGGGCTCGGCACGTACGCCCTGCTCACGAACCCCGCGCAGCTCGCCGCCATGCGTGACGACCCGTCGGTGGTGGAGAACGGGGTCGAGGAGCTGCTGCGCTACCTCACGATCATCCACCTCGGCCCGATGCGCACCGCGCTGGAGGACGTCGAGATCGAGGGCAACCTCATCAAGGCGGGCGAGTGCGTGGCGCTCCACCTGCCCACCGTCAACCGCGACTCGTCCCGCTTCCCCGACGGTGACCGGCTCGACGTCGCCAGGCCCGCGGGCGGGCACCTGACCTTCGGCCACGGCATCCACCAGTGCCTGGGGCAGCAGCTCGCCCGCATCGAGATGCGCATCGGGTACCCTGCGCTGCTGCGCCGCTTCCCAGGTCTACGCTTGGCCGTAACACCCGAGGAGGTGCCGATGCGCTCGGACATGAGCATCTATGGAGTGCACCGCCTCCCAGTCACTTGGTAGGTCACCATGGAAATCAAGGCAGATACGACGGTGTGCATCGGGGCGGGCATGTGCGCGCTGACGGTGCCGGAAGTGTTCGACCAGAGCGAGGACGAGGGCACGGTGGTGCTCCTGCAGAAGGTGCCTCCCGCGGAGCTGGAGGACGGCGTCCGTCGCGCCGTGACCCTCTGCCCGTCGGGCGCCATCTCGGTCGTCTGACGACCGTCCTTTCGTCCTCCTGAACCACCCGGCCGTCGCCGCAAGCTCCCCGCGGCGACGGCTTTTTCGCACCCTCGGACTCATGCTGCTCGAACCTATGTTCGTGGAATCAGTTGACACCGAACGTGATCGAAATTATGTTCGACGTAGTGACGGTGGGGCTCGCGGCTCAACGTCACCAGGACCTGGTCGCGGGCTGTTCGCTTCCCCAAGCGTTCCCCCGCGGCCAGGCTCCATGGGCGAAGGGCACGTCCTCGTCGTCGGCGGAGACGAGTGGGCGTGCCCTGGCCGGACGGGGAGTGGGGAAGCTCCACGTCCGGCCAGCCCGGTGGAAATGTCGGTGGGGTCTGCGATTGTTGGCACCACCGGCGGAGACGCCGGCGGCCGCCCACGACTCCAAGGAGGCGCGCAAGATGGCACCACGGCCTAGAGAAACGCCCGGGCCCCGGCTGTCGCCTGCGGTTCGGGCACACTTGACCGATTCTCGTTCCTGCCTGGCGGAGGCGACCGGCGCTCGCACTCCGGCATCCCGATACGTGGCCGCCCACCTGGCAGCTCTTCGGGCGGCGGCGGCGATCCTGGCCGCCCGTCCCCGTCCCATGGAAGGCCGCAGGCGCCGCCTGCGGAGCGCCTGGGAGTTGCTGCCCGAGGCAGAGCCGCGCCTGGCCGAGTGGGCCGCCTACTTCTCGGTGAGCGCCGCCAAGCGCGCCGCCGCCGAGGCGGGCATGGTCAGCCGGGTCAGCGCGGCCGACGCCGACGAGCTCCTGGCCGAGGCGGAGACGTTCGTCTCCACGGTGGAGGACCTGCTCGGCATGCCGGCCCAGCCCCAACTGCCGGTCAACGTCCCGCTGGCAGGCTGACCCTCCGACGTCCCTTCACCGGGCTGATCTCACCTTCGTGGTCCGGGTGGACGTTCCCCGTCGCCGGGCTGATCCCAGCCTGGATACGCCGGGCTGATCCCAGCGCCGGGCTGACCGCGGCGTCTGGGGCGCGCCGGGTTCCGAGGTCGCTGCACCGCGCTCGAACGCGGCTTTCGCGCCACCGGTCGCCGATGATGTGGCCCCGGTGGATCCCGGTGGATGTCCCTTGGCGGCCCATCGGCCCTTGCCGCGCCGTGACGCGGCCGACCGCCGACGAGCTTCCGGCCGAGCCGCAGACGCGCGCCTGCGCGGTGTGTCCGCCCGACCCAGCCCTGACAGGCGTCTCTTGATAGCCGACCTCGGCCCGTCGTGTCCCAGTGGGTGCCCCAGCAGGCGGACCTCAGCCCGGCAGGTCTCTCCGCGAGTGGACCTCAGCCCGGTGGGTGGCCCCTCCGCGAGTGGACCTCGGTTCGGCGGGTGGTCTCTTTGCGAGTGGACCTCAGTTCGCCCGTCCGCCCCTTTGGCGGGCCGGCCTCGGTTCGCCCCGCCCTGGCGGTCGTGCTGGAGCGGGGCTTCCGTGCGGCTGAGCGCCGATGTGACGCCCCTTGACCGGGACGTACGTCGGCGCACACCACCGATCCCGCTCGCTCGGTGGTGCTCCAGCGTGGACCCCCACACGCCAGTAAGCGCTTTCCGGGACGGCCGCCCTGTGCGGGGGCGGAATGTGTCCACGGTGGCGCGAAACCAGGCTCCATGCCGCTCGGAAAGCGCGGCGGGCCAGGGAAGAGCGCTCGATGCCGGGTGGCTCGCCGGCCGGGTGGCGGTGGCGAGCCCTCAGGCGCGCGAGGCGGCCTCAGAGCGGGGTGAGACGGCCTCGGAGGGAGGGGGCGACCTCAGGGGAGAGGGACAGCCTCAGAACGACTCGACGGCGCGGCGGGCCTCGGCGTCGAGAACGCCCCAGCTGATCAGCTCCTCGGTCAGCTCACTGGGCGACTTGTCGTAGATCACGGCAAGCGAGCGCAGGTCCTCCTGGCGGATCGACAGCACCTTGCCGTTGTAGTCACCGCGCTGGCTCTGGATGGTGGCGGCGTAGCGGGCGAGTGCCCCCGCCTTCTCCTTCGGCAGCGTGGCCAGGCGCTCCAGGTCGATCACAAGCTTGGGTGTCGGTCCGAGCGGGCTGGGCGCGGCTCCGCCCGGCAGCAGCTCGGATACGGGCACCCCGTAGAAGTCGGCAAGCTCGGCAAGCTTCTGTACGGTCACCGCACGGTCGCCACGCTCGTACGAGCCCACGACCACGGCTTTCCACCTGCCACGCGACTTTTCCTCGACTCCATGCAGGGACAGGCCCTGCTGGGTGCGTATGGCGCGGAGTCGTGCGCCCAGCGACTTTGCGTACTCAGACGGCATTGTGTGGCCCCCGGTCTTGTATGTATCGCTCTCAGTAGATTGTGCTCCCTTGCGGCGTATGCCCTAGCCACCGGGGGGTCTGGTGCCAAGCCCGGCACCATCGGTAGCCATGGCCCCAGGTTTACCCCAGAACGCCGCGAGGTGTGGTTACGCACAGTGACGGTAAAGGGGCGGACGCCTGAGGTCAAGCTGATTGGAAAAAAGATGCCGAATCCGATCCGGTAGGGATCGCCGCAATCGCCCCTCATGTCCCGGTGGTAACGCTACTTCGTCAGAGTTTGACGAGAAATTTCCCCGCCCTAGGTCTGCCGCGTGAGAATCATGACAGGGCAGGTCGCGGCCCGTACGATCTTGATCGAGGTGTCTCCGAGGAAGACCCGCCTGAGTGGCCCGGTGGCGCTGGAAGCGCATATGATCATCTCGCCGGGGAGCCACGAGGTCGCGCCGAGTGCCTGCGCGACGTTGCGGCCCTCCAGCACCTCCACCTCCACGCGTGGCCGTCCGTGGGCCGCAGCCCGCAGGTTGGAGGCCGCCTCGTCGCGCAGGCGGACGAGCATCTCCTTCTCGATCCTGGCGCGCCTGCCGTTGCTGATCACCAGCGTGACCAGCCGCAGGGGCACGTCCAGCGACGCGGCCACCGCCGCCGCGTCCTTGACCGCCGCGTCGCAGCCGAGGCTGCGCCGGTAGGCGACGGTGAGGCGTTCGAAGGCGGCGGGGGGCTTGTCGCCGTAGCCGCGCGGGGCGAGCAGCACGGGAACGGAGGACGAGTGCAGGAGCTGGTCGGCGGTGCTGCCGACGGTGATGCGGCCCTTGCCGCCGCCGGAGGCCGAGCCGATCACCACGACGTCGGCGCCGCGCCTGCGCGCCAGCTCCACCAGCCCGCGCCCGCTGCCCTTGTGGGTGTGGACCACGTAGTCGGCGTCGTCGCCGGCCAGCTCGCGCGCCTGCCAGAGGGTCGCGTCCGCCTGCTCCATCAGGTACGCGCGCCACGCGCTCTCCTCGGCCCTGGCCGGTCCGGGCGCGGACCACGCGGGCGGCTGCACGTAGGCCACCGTCAGCTGCCCGCGCACCTGTTCCTTGACCAGCGCGCCCAGCGCCAGCCCGTCCCTGCCCCTGGGCTCCGGGATGCAACCGGCCAGCACGTTCTCGAGCTTCACCAGCCCACCTCGGCATTCAGCCGCGAATGGCCGTAGCCGTACAGGAAGTAGCAGATCAGCCCCACCAGCATCCACAGCCCGAACGCCACCCAGGTGACCCCGGCCAGGCCCGCCATCACGATGAGGCAGAAGACGGCGCCGAGCACCGGCGTGGCGGGGAACAGCGGCGTGCGGAAGGTGCGCGGCAGCTCGGGGCTGCGGTAGCGCAGGACGAGCACGCCGACGTTCACGATGGCGAAGGCGAACAGGGTGCCGATGCTGGTCGCCTCGGCGAGCTGGCCGAGCGGCACCAGGCCGGCCAGCACGGAGATGAACGCGGCGACGATGAGGGTGTTCGCGACGGGGACCTGGTGGCGCATGTCGACCCGCTGGAAGACGCGCGGGATCAGCCCGTCGCGGGACATGGCGAACAGGATGCGGGTCTGGCCGAAGATGACGGTGAGCACGACGCTGGCGATGGCGATGACCGCCCCGAACGAGACGATGAGGCCCGGCCAGGTGGCGCCGACGGCCAGGTCGGCGATGTAGGACAGGCTCGCCTCGGTGTGCTTGTCGTCGAACTGCGTCCACGGCAGCGCGCCGATGGCGGCCATCGCGACGAGCACGTAGATGGCCGTCACGATGACCAGTGACAGGAGGATCGCCAGGGGCAGGTCGCGCTTGGGGTTCTTGGCCTCCTCGCCCGCGGTGGAGGCGGCGTCGAAGCCGATGTAGGAGAAGAACACCTGCGAGGCCGCCGCGGTGATGCCGGCCACCCCCAGGGGGGCGAAGGGCGTGAAGTTCTTGGCCTGGAAGGCGGTGAACGCCACCACGCAGAAGAAGAGCAGCACCACGACCTTGATCATCACGAAGATCGCGTTCGCCGTGGCGCTCTCCGAGGCCCCGTACAGCAGCAGCCACGTGGCGAGCAGGACGATGACGATCGCGGTGACGTTGATCACGCCGCCGTCCTGGCCGGGGGAGCGGGTGATCGCCGCGGGCAGCGTGAAGCCGAACAGGGAGCGCAGGAACGAGTTGAGGTATTGGCCCCAGCCCACGGCCACCGCCGCCACGGACACGGCGTACTCCAGCATGAGGCACCAGCCGCAGATCCACGCCACGAGCTCGCCCAGCGTCGCGTACGCGTAGGAGTAGGACGAGCCGGACACCGGGATCGTCCCGGCCAGCTCGGCGTACGACAGGGCCGAGAACAGCGCCGTGATCGCCGCCAGCACGAACGACACCACCACCGCCGGCCCCGCCTTGGGCACCGCTTGCCCCAGGATGACGAAGATGCCGGTGCCGAGCGTGGCGCCCACGCTGAACAGCGTCAGCTGCCAGAGCGACATGGTGCGCCGCAGCTCGCCCCCCTCGCCGTGACCGCCCTCCGCGATGATGCGCTCCGTGGGCTTGGTGCGGAAGAGCCGTTGGGCCAGTGTCACGGGACACCCCCTACAGCGTGCTCGTCAGCGGCCACCTGCCGTTGGGTGTCACGATCGTTCCCGCTGTGCCGTCGAGTATGCGCTCGGCCTCGTCGAGTTTCCCGATCGCGGCCATGTCGCCGGTCGTCTCCACGAACCGGCACACCGCCTCCACCTTCGGCCCCATCGACCCCGCGGGGAACTCCAGGGCGCGCAGCTCGTGCGGCGTGGTGTGGGCGATCTCCGTCTGGTGCGGCGTGCCGAAGCCCCGCATGACGCGCGGCACGTCGGTGAGGATGAGGAACGCGTCGCACTCCAGGGCCTCGGCCAGCATCGAGGCGGTGAGGTCCTTGTCGATGACCGCCTCCACGCCGGTCAGCCGGCCGCGCTCGTCGCGGACGACCGGGATGCCGCCTCCGCCCGCGCACACCACGATGACGCCCTCGCGGATCATCTGGTGGATCAGCCGGGTCTCGACGATGCGGCGCGGGGTCGGCGACGGCACGACGCGCCGCCATTGGTCGCCGTCCCGCCGGACCGTCCAGCCGTACTCGGCGGCCAGCTTCTCGGCCTCCTCGCGCTCGTAGACCTGGCCGACGAACTTGGTCGGGTGCTCGAACGCGGGGTCGACGGCCGTCACCAGCGTCTGCGTGACCATGGCCAGGACCTGACGGCCGGGCAGGGCGTTCTGCAGGGCCTGCTGCATCCAGTAGCCGATCATGCCCTGCGTCTGCGCGCCGAGCGTGTCGAACGGGTACGGCCTGGTCAGGTTGGGGTCCGCGGCGCTCTCCAGGGCCAGCAGGCCGACCTGCGGGCCGTTCCCGTGGGTGATGACCAGCTCGTGCCGGTCGGCGAGCCGGGCGAGCGTCTTGACGGCCGCGCGGACGTTGGCCCGCTGGACGTCCGCGTCCGGCGCCTGGCCGCGCCTGAGCACCGCGTTGCCGCCCAGAGCGACGATGACCCGCATCCGGCCCCTCCTCAGACTCCGTCGCGTTCGAGCGGGCAGCTCATGCAGCGCGGGCCACCGCGCCCCCGGCCGAGCTCGCTGCCCCTGATCGTGATGACCTCGATGCCGTTGTCGCGCAGGTAGGCGTTGGTGGTGGTGTTGCGCTCGTAGGCGACGACCACGCCGGGCTCCAGCGCCAGCCCGTTGCAGCCGTCGTCCCACTGCTCCCGTTCGGCCGCGTGGAGGTCCTGCGTGGGCGTCAGGACCGTGATGGCGGGCAGGTCGATGGCGTGGGCGATGGCCCGGTGCATGTCCTGCGGCGGGTGGTCGGTGACCTTGAGCTCCTTGCGCGTCTCGCCGGGCTCGATGGTGTACGCGGGCAGCATCCCGAGACCCGCGTACTGGGTGAACACGCCCACGTCCAGCATCGTCATCACGGTGTCGAGGTGCATGAACGCCCGCGCCTTCGGCATGTCGAGCGCCACGATCCTCCGCGCGGAGCCGGCCGCGAACAGCCGCTGCGCCAGCATCTCCACCGCCTGCGGCTGGGTGCGCTCGCTCATGCCGATCAGCACCGCGCCCCTGCCGAGGACCAGCACGTCGCCGCCCTCGATGGTCGCCGGCGCGACCGGCTGGCCCGGCATCCAGCAGTGGAAGCCGCCCTGCCCGGGCCGGTTGAAGCCGTCGGCGAACGTCGGGTGGTACATGTAGACGGCCTCCATGTTGACCGTCTCGCGCATGCGGGCCTTCTTCTTCATCGCGTTGATCGACACGCCGTCGTAGATCCAGCAGGACGTGTCGCGGGTGAAGAGGTGGTTGGGCAGCGGCGGCAGGATGAAGTCGTCGTCGCGCATGGTGTGGAAGGTCACGGAGCCGGGGCCGCAGCCCCTCTCGAGCAGCTCGCCCTTGGTGATGCCGCCGGTCAGGTAGACCTGCAGCGTCGCGGAGTCCATCCCGTCGAGGATGTTGCGGACGTCGTCGGTGGCGCCGGGGCCGAGCCAGCGCTCGTCGACGACGGCGTCGAGGATGTGCTTGCGCGCCTCGGGGATGTCGACGGTCTCCCTGAGCAGGTCGGCCAGCAGGTGGACCGTGATGCCGCGGCCGGTCAGCACCCGCTGGAACTCCTCGTGCTCCTCCATCGCGCGCTGGACCCACAGCACGTCGTCGAAGAGGAACGCGTCCTTGTTGGACGGGGTCAGCCGTCTGAGCGCCCGGTCCGGCCCGTGAACGAGCACCTGGCGCAGGCGTCCGACCTCGGAATCGACGTGAAAGGCCATCTTCGCAGCATCCCCTCCTGGCGGCTTCCCCGGGCAGTATCAGCGTCTCCCCGAGGAAGCCGGTACGCCATCCGTACCCCGATGAAGCTTCGTGACGCCACGGGAGCCCTCTCGCGTTGTTCCTGGTAGCCCCTGGTACTGTGTGTGCCGACCAACACCCTTTTAAGACCCGTCCCGTGAGGCGGGAAAGGTGGTGAGATTCGCCATGTCCGATTCCAGGGCTGTCCTCGAGGCCCCTGACATCCACCGGGCGCTTACCCGCATAGCGCACGA
Source organism: Nonomuraea sp. NPDC003707 (assembly GCF_053587055.1). Lineage (NCBI taxonomy): Bacteria > Bacillati > Actinomycetota > Actinomycetes > Streptosporangiales > Streptosporangiaceae > Nonomuraea > Nonomuraea sp. NPDC003707. The sequence goes on from NZ_JBSFNK010000002.1 coordinate 114,182, forward strand.
GATCCTCGAGCGCACCAAAGGCGCCGACGACGTCGTGCTCCTCGGCATCCCGACCCGCGGCGCCACGCTGGCCCGCAGGCTCGGCGACCGCATCGAGCAGTTCGAAGGCGTCAAGATCCCGGTCGGCTCCATCGACATCACGATGTACCGCGACGACCTGCGGCTCAAGCCCGCCAGGCCGCTCGGCCGCACCGAGCTGCCGCCGGACGGCATCGACGGCAGGGTCGTCGTGCTCGTGGACGACGTCCTCTACTCCGGCCGCACCGTGCGCGCCGCGCTCGACGCGCTCAACGACCTTGGCCGGCCCACCGCGGTGCAGCTGGCCACGCTGGTCGACCGCGGCCACCGCGAGCTGCCCATCCGCGCCGACTACGTCGGCAAGAACCTCCCGACGGCCAAGAGCGAGAAGGTCAAGGTCTACCTGCAGGAGATCGACGGCCGCGACGCCGTGCTCCTCATGAAGGGGGACGCCAAGTGAACCGCCACCTGATCTCCGCGGGCGACCTCACCAAGGACGACGCGCTCCTCATCCTCGACACCGCCGAGGAGCTGGCGAGGGTCTCGGAACGTTCCATCAAGAAGCTGCCCACGCTGCGCGGGCGCACCGTGGTCAACCTGTTCTTCGAGGACTCCACCCGCACGCGCATCTCGTTCGAGGCGGCGGCCAAGCGGCTGTCCGCCGACGTGATCAACTTCTCGGCCAAGGGGTCGAGCGTCTCCAAGGGCGAGTCGCTCAAGGACACCGCGCTCACCCTCGAGGCCATGGGCGCCGACGCGGTCGTCATCCGCCACGGCGCCTCCGGCGCGCCGCACCGCCTGGCCAACTGGGTGCGCGGCAGCGTCGTCAACGCCGGCGACGGCACCCACGAGCACCCCACGCAGGCGCTGCTCGACGCCTTCTCGATGCGCCGCCGTCTGGGCAGCCTCGAAGGGCGCAAGGTCACGATCGTCGGCGACGTGCTGCACAGCCGGGTCGCCCGCTCCAACGTGCTGCTGCTCGACACGCTCGGCGCCGACGTCACGCTGGTGGCGCCGCCGACACTGCTGCCCGTCTCCGTCGGCTCCTGGCCGTGCGAGGTCTCCTACGACCTGGACGCGGTGCTGCCGAAGTCGGACGTGGTGATGATGCTGCGGGTGCAGAAGGAGCGGATGAACGCCGCCTACTTCCCCAGCGAGCGGGAGTACTCACGCCGGTACGGCCTGGACCGGGACCGGTTCGCCAAGATGCCCGAGGACGCCATCGTGATGCACCCCGGGCCGATGAACCGGGGCATGGAGATCGCCGCGGAGGTGGCCGACTCGGCGCGCTCCACGATCGTGGAGCAGGTCGCCAACGGTGTGACCATTCGCATGGCGGTGCTGTACCTGCTGCTGGGGGGAGAGAGCGCGTGATTATTCGTAATGTCAGGATTCTGGGTGGGGAGCCCGTCGACATCCGTGTCGCCGACGGGATGATCGCCGAGATCGGGCCGGGCCTGGAGGGGCCCGAGACCGTCGACGGCGGCGGCGCGATCGCGCTGCCCGGCCTCGTGGACCTGCACACCCACCTGCGCGAGCCCGGCCGCGAGGACGCCGAGACCGTGCAGACCGGCACCCAGTCGGCCGCCCGGGGCGGTTACACCGCCGTGCACGCCATGGCCAACACCTCGCCGGTCGCCGACACCGCGGGGGTCGTCGAGCAGGTGTGGCGGCTCGGGCGCGAGTTCGCGCACTGCGACGTCCACCCCGTCGGCGCCGTCACCGTCGGCCTGGAGGGCAAGCAGCTCGCCGAGCTGGGCGCGATGGCCGACTCGGCCGCCCGCGTGCGGGTCTTCTCCGACGACGGCAAGTGCGTGGACGACGCCGTGCTGATGCGCCGTGCCCTGGAGTACGTCAAGGCGTTCGACGGCGTCATCGCCCAGCACGCCCAGGAGCCCAGGCTCACCTCCGGGGCCCAGATGAACGAGGGCGTGATCTCCGGCAGGCTCGGCCTGACCGGCTGGCCCGCGGTCGCCGAAGAGGCGATCATCGCCCGCGACTGCCTCCTGGCCGCCCACGTCGGCTCCAGGTTGCACATCTGCCACGTCTCCACGGCCGGCTCGGTCGAGATCATCCGCTGGGCCAAGTCCAAGGGCTGGAACGTCACCTGCGAGGTCACCCCGCACCACCTCCTGCTCACCGACGACCTGGTCGAGGAGTCCCCGGTGGGCGCGTACAACCCGATCTACAAGGTCAACCCGCCGCTGCGCACCCGCGCCGACGTCGAGGCGCTGCGGGCCGCGCTGGCCGACGGCACGATCGACATCGTCGCCACCGACCACGCCCCCCACCCGGTCGAGGACAAGGAGACCGAGTGGTCGGCCGCGGCCATGGGCATGGTGGGCCTGGAGACGGCGCTCAGCGTGGTCCAGGAGGCCATGGTCGAGACCGGGCTGCTCGACTGGGCGGGCGTCGCCCAGCGCATGTCCCTCGTCCCGGCCCGCATCGGCCGGCTCGGGGGCCAGGGGCAGCCGCTGGAAGTGGGCGCCCCGGCCAACATCACGCTGTACGACCCGTCCGTGCGCACCGAGGTGGATCCGTCCGCATTCGCGTCGAAGAGCAGGAACACCCCGTACGAGGGGATGACGCTGCCCGGCCGGGTGGTGGCCACGTTCCTGCGCGGCAGGGCGACCGTTCTCGAAGGGAAGCTGGTTTGAACACATCGGTGCTCGTCCTGGAAGACGGCCGCGTCTTCCAGGGACGTCCGTACGGCGCCGAGGGCGAGACGTTCGGCGAAATGGTCTTCAACACCGGCATGACCGGCTACCAGGAGACCCTCACGGACCCGTCCTACCATCGGCAGATCGTCGCCATGACGGCGCCCCACATCGGCAACACCGGCGTCAACGACGAGGACCCCGAGTCCGGGCGCGTCTGGGTCGCCGGCTACGTCGTGCGCGAGCCGTCCAGGGTCGTCTCCAACTGGCGGGCCAACCGCTCGCTCGACGACTACCTCAAGGAGCAGGGCGTCGTCGGGATCGCCATCTCCGGCACCCGCGCGCTCACCCGCCACCTGCGCGAGCGCGGCGCCATGCGCGCCGGCATCTTCACCGCGCCCGCCGTGCCGGTCGAGGAGCTGGTCGAGCGCGTGCGGCAGTCGCCCCGCATGGAGGGCGCCGACCTGGCCGCCGAGGTGGCCACCGCCGAGCCGTACGTCGTGCCGGCGATCGGCGAGAAGAGGTTCACGGTCGCGGCCGTCGACCTCGGCATCAAGGGCATGACGCCGCACCGGATGGCCGAGCGCGGCTGCGAGGTGCACGTGCTGCCCGCGACGGCCACGTACGAGCAGATCATGGCGGTCGAGCCGGACGGGGTCTTCTTCTCCAACGGGCCCGGCGACCCCGCCACGGCGGACGTGAGCGCGCTGCGGGGGGTCCTGGAGGCCAGGGTCCCGTTCTTCGGGATCTGCTTCGGCAACCAGCTCTTCGGGCGGGCCCTGGGCCTTTCCACCTACAAGCTGCGTTACGGGCACCGGGGCGTCAACCAGCCCGTCCAGGACGTGCGCACCGGCAAGGTCGAGATCTCGGCGCACAACCACGGGTTCGCCGTGCGGGCGCCGCTCGACGCGCCGTTCGAGACCCCGTACGGTCAGGCCGAGGTCAGCCACGTCAACCTCAACGACCGCTGCGTGGAGGGGCTGCGCCTGCTCGACGGGCGGGCCTTCAGCGTCCAGTACCACCCGGAGGCCGCCGCGGGCCCCCACGACGCCGCCTACCTTTTCGACGAGTTCAGTGAGGTCATGAGCCGTGCCCAAGCGTGAGGACATCAGGTCCGTCCTGGTGATCGGCTCGGGGCCGATCGTGATCGGCCAGGCGTGCGAGTTCGACTACTCCGGCACCCAGGCGTGCCGCGTGCTGCGGGCCGAGGGGTTCCGCGTCGTCCTGGTCAACAGCAACCCGGCGACGATCATGACGGACCCCGAGTTCGCCGACGCCACGTACGTCGAGCCGATCACCCCCGAGTTCGTCGAGAAGATCATCGCCAAGGAGCGGCCCGACGCGCTGCTGCCGACCCTGGGCGGGCAGACCGCGCTCAACACCGCGGTCGCGCTGCACGAGTCGGGCGTGCTGGAGAAGTACGGCGTCGAGCTGATCGGCGCCGACTTCGACGCGATCCAGGCGGGGGAGAACCGCGAGCGGTTCAAGGAGATCGTCGCCAAGGTGGCCCGCGAGCGCGGGCTCAACGCCGAGTCGGCCAGGTCGGCCATCTGCCACACGATGGAGGAGTGCCTGGCCGCCGCGGCCGAGCTGGGCTACCCGGTCGTGGTCAGGCCGTCGTTCACCATGGGCGGGGCCGGCTCCGGCTTCGCCTACGACGAGACCGACCTGCGCCGCATCGGCGGCGCCGGGCTCGACGCCTCTCCGACCACCGAGGTGCTCCTGGAGGAGTCGATCCTCGGCTGGAAGGAGTACGAGCTGGAGGTCATGCGCGACAAGCACGACAACGTCGTCATCGTCTGCTCCATCGAGAACATCGACCCGATGGGCGTCCACACCGGCGACAGCGTCACCGTCGCGCCCGCGCTGACCCTGACCGACCGCGAATACCAGAACATGCGCGACGTCGCCATCGCCGTCATCCGCGAGGTCGGCGTCGACACCGGCGGCTGCAACATCCAGTTCGCGGTCGACCCGCGCACCGGCCGCATGATCGTCATCGAGATGAACCCGCGCGTGTCCCGATCGAGCGCCCTGGCCTCCAAGGCCACCGGGTTCCCGATCGCGAAGATCGCGGCCAAGCTCGCCATCGGCTACACCCTCGACGAGATCCCCAACGACATCACCAAGGAGACCCCGGCCTCCTTCGAGCCGACGCTCGACTACATCGTGGTGAAGGTGCCGAGGTTCGCGTTCGAGAAGTTCAAGGGCGCCGACCAGACGCTCACCACGCACATGAAGTCCGTGGGCGAGGCCATGGCCATCGGCCGCTCCTTCCCCGAGGCGCTGCAGAAGGCGCTGCGGTCGCTGGAGAAGAAGGAGTCCGCCTTCACCTGGGCGGGCGAGAGCGGCGACAAGGCCGAGCTGCTCGAGCGCTGCCGCACCCCGCACGACGGGCGGCTGCGCACGATGCAGCAGGCCATCAGGGCGGGCGCCACGCCCGAGGAGGTGTTCGAGGCGACCAGCGTGGACCCGTGGTTCGTCGACCAGCTCTTCCTGCTCCACGAGGAGGCCGGGGAGGTCGCCGCCGCCGCCGAGCTGACCTCCGAGGTGCTCGAGCGGGCCAAGCGGCACGGGTTCAGCGACGCGCAGATCGGCGAGATCCGCGGCATCGACGAGGCCCGGGTGCGCGACCTGCGCCACGCGCTGGGGCTGCGCCCGGTCTACAACACCGTCGACACCTGCGCCGCCGAGTTCGCCGCGAGGACGCCGTACCTCTACTCCACCTACGACGAGGAGAACGAGGTCCCCTACGGCGAGCGCGAGAAGGTCATCATCCTCGGCTCCGGGCCCAACCGCATCGGGCAGGGCATCGAGTTCGACTACGCGTGCGTGCACGCCTCGTTCGAGCTGTCCAGGGCCGGGTTCGAGACCGTCATGGTCAACTGCAACCCGGAGACCGTCTCGACCGACTACGACACCTCCGACCGGCTCTACTTCGAGCCGCTCACCCTGGAGGACGTGCTGGAGGTCGTCCACGCCGAGCAGCAGACCGGCCCGGTCGCGGGCGTGATCGTGCAGCTCGGCGGCCAGACGCCGCTGGGGCTGGCGCAGGCGCTCAAGGACGCGGGCGTGCCCGTGGTCGGCACCTCGCCGGAGTCGATCCACCTGGCCGAGGAGCGCGGCGCGTTCGGGCGGGTGCTGGCCGAGGCGGGGCTGCCCGCGCCCAAGCACGGCACCGCGCTCACCGTCGCCGAGGCCCGGGAGATCGCCGAGGAGATCGGCTACCCCGTGCTCGTCCGGCCGTCGTACGTGCTCGGCGGCGCCGGCATGGCCATCGTGTACGACGACGAGACGCTGACGACGTACATGGCGGCCCAGGAGGGCGGCCACCCGGTGCTGGTGGACAAGTTCCTGGACGAGGCCATCGAGATCGACGTCGACGCCCTCTACGACGGCTCGGAGCTCTATCTCGGCGGCGTCATGGAGCACATCGAGGAGGCCGGGATCCACTCCGGCGACTCGGCGTGCGCGCTGCCGCCCATCACGCTCGGCAGCCACGACATCAAGCGCATCCGCGCCGCCACCGAGGCCATCGCCGCCGGGGTGGGCGTGCGCGGCCTGCTGAACGTCCAGTACGCGATGTCGGCCGGCGTCCTCTACGTCCTGGAGGCCAATCCGCGGGCCAGCCGCACCGTGCCGTTCGTGTCCAAGGCCACGGCGGCGCCGCTGGCCAAGGCGGCGGCCCGGGTGATGCTCGGCGCGTCGATCGCCTCGCTGCGCGAGGAGGGCATGCTGCCCGCGACCGGCGACGGCGGGACGCTGCCACTGGACGCGTCGATCGCGGTCAAGGAGGCGGTGCTGCCGTTCAACCGCTTCCGGGGCGTGGACACCGTGCTGGGGCCCGAGATGCGCTCCACGGGCGAGGTCATGGGCATCGACGAGTTCTTCGGGATCGCGTACGCCAAGTCCCAGGCGGGCGCCTACGGCGAGCTGCCGACCAAGGGACGCGCGTTCGTGTCGGTGGCCAACCGGGACAAGCGTGCCATGATCTTCCCTGTGAAGGCGCTCGCGGATCTCGGATTCGAGATCCTGGCCACCGAGGGGACCGCCGAGGTGCTGCGCCGCAACGGCGTCCATGCCAAGATCGTGCGCAAGCAGAGCGAGGGTCCTGGTCCCGGAGGTGAGCGCACGAGCGTGCAGGCCATTCTCGACGGCGAGGTCGACCTGATCGTCAACACGCCGTTCGGCAGCCCCGGGCAGTCGGGGCCGCGGCTCGACGGCTACGACATCCGCACCGCCGCGGTGCTGCGCGGCATCCCGTGCATCACCACGGTCTCGGGACTCGCCGCGGCGGCGGCGGGCATCCAGGCGATCGTGCGCGGCGATGTCGGCGTACGGTCGCTCCAGGAGCACGCACAGGCACTCCGGGGCTGACCCCGCACGGGAGGTGAAGACGACTGGCCGGCACTCCGGTGCAGGTGACGGGCACGGTGCTGACCACGCGCCGGGTCGACGCCTACCATGCGCTGACGGTGGTGGCGCCCGGCATAGCCGAGCGCTACCGCCCCGGTCACTTCGTCTCCGTCGCGGTCGGCGGGGGCCAGACGTCGATGGTGACGCGCCGCGCGCTGTCCATCCATGACGTCAAGTCCGACTACGGCGGCACGGTCGAGCTGGTCTTCACCGCCCGTGGCCCCGGCACGGCCTGGCTGGCCGAGCGGCGCGCCCGCGACACGCTCGACCTGGTCGGGCCGCTCGGCCGGCCCTTTCCGCTGCCGCGCGACCCGGTGCACTGCGTGCTGGTCGGCGCCGAGTACGGCTCCGCGTTGCTGTTCCCGCTGGCCGACGCGCTGCTGGCGCGGGGCTGCCGGGTCGACTTCGTGCTGGGCGGGGCCGGGGCCGAGCGGGTGTTCGGCGCCATGCGGGCCCGCCGCATCGCCGAGACCACCACGCTGACCACCGAGGACGGCTCGCTCGGGCTTCGCGGCAAGGTCACCGACGCGCTACCCTCGGTGATCGCCGACACGCGGGCCGACGCGGTCTACGCCTGCGCTCCGATGGAGACGCTGCGGGCCGTGACGGCGGTGTCGATGGAGTTCGACATCCCGGTGCAGGTGGCCGTCGAGGAGTCGATGGCCTGCGGCATCGGGGTGTGCATGACGTGCGTGCTGCCCGTCATCGGGGATGACGGGGTGACCAGGATGGTGCGGGCATGCGCGGAAGGACCGGTGTTCCGGGGAGAGCGGGTGCGCTTCGAGGACGTGGGAACGATCCCGTTCGACGCGCTCGGCGCCCCCGGAGGCGGTGCACGACATGTCAGTTGATATGCGGACATTTCTGGCGCATGTGGAGCTCGCGAACCCGATCACCACGGCCGCCGGATGTGCCGCGTCCGGGCGGGAGCTGGCCCAGTTCTTCGACCTGCACCGGCTCGGGGCGCTGACCACCCGCTCGATCACCATGGCCCCGCGCGCCGGGCGGCCCACGCCGCGCATGGCCGAGACGCCCTCGGGCATGCTCAACGCGGTCGGCCTGCAGGGGCCGGGCATCGACGCGTTCCTGGAGCGCGAGCTGCCCTGGCTCGCGCAGCGGGGCATCAAGACCATCGTCTCGATCGGCGGCGGCACCGTCGCCGAATACTCCGAGCTGGCCCGCAGGCTCGCCGACGCGCCCGGGGTCACCGCTCTCGAGGTCAATCTCTCCTGCCCGAACATGGAGGACCGCGGCCGCGTCTTCGCCCGCGAGGGCAGCGCCGCGGCCGAGGTGATCGCCTCGGTCCGCTCGATCATGCGCTATGACGTGCCGGTCGTGGCCAAGCTGGCCCCCGACGTGGCCGACATCGTGTCGGTCGCGCGGGCCTGCGTGGACGCGGGGGCCGACGCGCTGTCCATGATCAACAACCCGCTGGGCATGGCCATCGACACCGAGGCGCTGCGGCCCTCGCTCGCCGCCGTGACCGGAGGGCTGTCGGGGCCCGCGATCCTGCCGCTCGCCGTACGGTGCGTGTGGCAGGTCCACGCCGCCCTGCCCGGGGTGCCCCTCATCGGCATCGGCGGCGTGATGAGCGGCAGGGACGCCTTCCAGCTGGTCCTGGCGGGCGCCTGTGTGGTCGGAGTGGGCACGGCGCTGTTCCACGACCCCTACGCCTGCCTGCGCATCGAACGCGAGCTTGAGGACCTTCTGAGGGCCCGCGGCTTCCAGCGCCTGGCCGACGCCGTCGGCCTCGCCCACCGCCCGCCGGGGAGCGCCCCCCGCCACCTGCTCGTCGACTCCGAAGAGAGCACACCATGATCATCAGCTGCCGTATCGAGGAGAGTCCGTCTTGAGTCCCGCCCCGCTCCTGACTCCCGCGCCCATCGCCGTCGCCCTGGACGCCCCGGACCTGGAGACCGCCGCCCAGTGGGCGGCCCTGGTGACGCCGCACGTCAGCACGGTCAAGGTGGGCCTGGAGCTCTACCTCCGCTACGGCCCCGACGTGATCGCCTCGGTGCGGGGGGCCAGCGGCGTGCAGGTCTTCCTCGACCTCAAGCTCCACGACATCCCCAACACCGTCGCCGGCGCCTCCCGCGCCGTCTCCCGGCTGCGCCCGGCCATCCTCACCGTGCACGCCGCCGGGGGCCCTGCCATGATCCGCGCCGCCGTGGAGGCCGCCGACCCGCAGACCCAGATCGCCGCGGTGACGATCCTCACCTCGCTGTCGGAGGCCGACCTGGCGCGCATCGGGCTCGTGGGGCCCGCCGACGACGCCGTGCGCCGCCTGGCCGCCCTGTCGGTGGAGTCGGGCGCCAAGGGGCTGGTGTGCTCGCCCAACGAGGTGTCCGCGGTGCGGGCGGAGGTGGGGGAGGGGATCACGCTCATCACGCCGGGGGTGCGGCCCGCGGGGGCCGACACGCAGGACCAGGCACGGGTCGCCACGCCCGAACAGGCCCTCGCCGACGGCGCCGACCTCCTCGTCATCGGCCGCCCCATCACCGCCTCCCCCGACCCGGGCGCAGCCGCCGCCGCGATAGCCTCTTCTCTCCGCCGCGCCTCTTAACCCACTTCTGCGGCTGCGCGCCGTTCAAGCCCATCTTTTACGGCTGCGCACGGTGGGCCGCACGCGCCGACGCCCGTGGCCGTCCGTCATGGCCGGTCGTGAAGGCTCACGGGCCGGTCGCCGTGACGACGCGCACTTTTGACCGGCTCCGTGGCGAAACGCCGGCCCATCGCGCCCGCACCCTCAGCTAGCCGGCCCTCTCGCCGACCGACGCCTGTCGTTCCGCCCACCTGAGCGATCGCCCCGATCGGGTGGGCGACCGGTCCCTCAGCCCAGCCTCTCAGCTTGGCCCAGCCCGGCCTCTCAGCCCCGGCCGGCAGTCGATCGCCCGCCGGCCTCCCAGCCCCGACTGGGGGCTGATCGCCCTTCAGGCTCACCGTCACGGTGCTCAACGTGGCGCGGCCGGGTCCGCGACGCGGGTGATCCGCAGGCTCGGATCGGGGTGGTGGGTCCCTTGGCGCGGGGGTGCCGTCCGTGGGGTGGGCGGCGGGGATTGTGGATCATGCCGTTCCGGGGTGCCTGGCAAGATCGTAATGCATCCGCGGGGGCCTGCGCACGCGATCTTCGAAATGGGTTTCGGCCCTGGTCTGGGCGGGATTTCGGACATCGGTGGGTGGCTGGAATGCGATCATCGTTGCGTTTCGCGACACCGTCGCGGGCCGACGCGCGAACCGGGAAGTGAGGGCGATTTGATCAGCACAATGTGATTTTACGATCACGCAGAGTGATGAAGTGGATTTTGTGAGGAGAGAAACGGCGCTTGACGTTGCTTAGGGGGCGATGACCAGCTAGTTTCCCTTCCCGTCCGAGTACATCGACAGAAATTCGAGGTGACCCGGCGTGGCTCTTCCTCCACTGACCCCTGAGCAGCGCGCCGCAGCCCTGGAGAAGGCTGCCAAGGCCCGTAAAGAGCGTGCCGAGGTCAAGAACCGGCTCAAGCATGGCGCGGTTTCTCTGGCTGAGGTGCTCAAGGATGGGCAGACCGACGACGTCATCGGCAAGATGAAGGTGTCGGCTCTGTTGGAATCGCTCCCCGGCGTCGGCAAGGTCCGCGCCAAGCAGCTCATGGAGCGGCTTGCCATCGCCGAGTCCCGCCGCGTGCGGGGTCTCGGCGCGAACCAGAGGGCCTCCCTCGAGCGCGAGTTCGGTGGCAACGAGAGCTAATCTCTGTTCCACAAGAAAGCGCAGGTTCAACGGGGGGTAGGAAAGTGACCGACAGGTCCTGGTCCGGCGAAGTCAGTGCCTACGAGGCATTCGGGCCCGGCGCGGAGGTCGGATTCTTGCCCTTGAGCGAACGGCGGCTGACGGTCCTTTCAGGGCCGTCGGGCGTCGGAAAGTCCACGGTCGTCGCCGAGCTCCGGCGGGCACACCCCGCGGTGTGGCTGTCGGTCTCGGTGACCACCAGGAGACCCCGTCCCGGTGAGGTGAACGGGGTCCACTACTACTTCGTCGACGGCGAGGAGTTCGACCGGCTGGTGACGGCCGGGGAGCTGCTCGAGTGGGCGGAGTTCGCGGGAAACCGCTACGGCACGCCGCGCGAGCCGGTGCTGAAGAAGCTCGCCGACGGGGTCCCCACCCTGCTCGAGATCGACCTCGAAGGCGCCAGGCAGGTGCGCGGGAGCATGCCCGAGGCCCTGCTGGTGTTCCTGGCCCCGCCCACCTGGGAGGAGCTGGAGAAGCGGCTGCGTGGCCGCGGCACCGAGCCCGAGGACGTCATCGCGCGCCGCCTGGAGGCGGGGCGGGTCGAGATGGCCGCGGAGCAGGAGTTCGACTTGACACTCGTGAACACAAGCGTCCAAGACGTGTGCCGCCGGCTGATAGCCTTGATGACTGACCCTCAGGGGGTCACGACAACCACCAACCGAGAGGTCTGACAATCGTGGCAGGCACCACCCCGGCCGCGGAGGGCATCACCAACCCGCCGATCGACGCGCTGCTCGACATCGTCGACAGCAAGTACTCCCTGGTGATCATGGGCGCCAAGCGCGCCCGCCAGATCAACGCTTACTACTCCCAGCTCGGCGAGGGCCTGCTGGAGTACGTCGGCCCGCTGGTCGAGACGCACGCGCAGGAGAAGCCGCTGTCCATCGCGCTGCGCGAGGTCTCCGAGGGCCTGCTCAACGCCGAGCCCATCGAAGGCGCGGTCTGACTCCTTCGATGAAGGTCGTCCTGGGCGTCAGCGGCGGCATCGCCGCGTACAAGGCTTGCGAGCTGCTGCGCCTGTTCACCGAGTCGGGGCACGAGGTGCGGGTCGTGCCGACCCGCGAGGCGCTGAAGTTCGTGGGCGCGCCCACCTGGGCCGCCCTGTCCGGCAACCCCGTGTCCGCCGAGGTCTGGGACGACGTTCACGAGGTGCCCCACGTGCGGATCGGCAAGCAGGCCGATCTCGTCGTGGTGGCGCCCGCGACCGCCGACGTGCTCGCCAGGGCGGCCCACGGGCTGGCCGGCGACCTGCTCACCAACACGCTGCTGACGGCCACCTGCCCGGTCGTGTTCGCGCCCGCGATGCACACCGAGATGTGGCAGCACCCCGCCACCCGCGCCAACGTCGAGACGCTGCGCGAGCGGGGCGCCGTCGTGATCGACCCCGCCGTCGGGCGCCTCACCGGCGCCGACACCGGCCCCGGGCGCCTGCCCGACCCCGCGGAGATCTTCGAGGTCTGCCTGCGGGTGCTGCGCGGCCGGCCCCGCGACCTGGCCGGGCGCAAGGTCGTCGTCTCCGCCGGAGGCACGCGGGAGGCGATCGACCCGGTCCGCTACCTCGGCAACCGCTCCTCGGGGCGGCAGGGCTACGCGCTGGCGCGCACGGCCGTCGCCCGGGGGGCCGAGGTGACGCTGGTGGCGGCGAACGTCACGCTGCCTGACCCCGCCGGTGCCAAGGTCGTGCGGGTGGAGTCGGCGTCCGAGCTGCGCGATGCGGTGCTCGCCGCCGCGGCCGACGCCGACGCGGTGGTCATGGCCGCCGCGGTGGCCGACTTCCGGCCCGCCACGCGGCACGAGGCGAAGATCAAGAAGACGGACGGCGAGCCGGAGCCGATCTTCCTGGCCAAGAATCCCGACATCCTCGCCGAGCTCGGCACCCTCCGCCGCGAGGCCCGCACCGCGCAAACGCGCCACGCGGCCGCGGCCCAGCCCCTCCCGGCCGCCGCGGATCCCGCCGCTGCCGGGCTTGAGCCGGGTGGTGTCGTGCCGCGCCGGGAGCGTGGGGCGTACCCCGAGGTGATCGTCGGGTTCGCCGCCGAGACGCACGACGTGCTCGCCAACGGTCAGGCCAAACTCGCCCGCAAGGGGTGCGACCTGCTGGTCGTCAACCAGGTGGGGGAGGGGCTGGCGTTCGGCACGCCCGACAACGCGGCCACCGTGCTGGTGGCGGGCGGCGACCCGGTCGAGGTGCCGTTCGGGCCCAAGGAGGCCCTCGCCGACGTCGTGTGGGACCTCGTGGCGGCCCGTCTTCCCTAGCGTGGCCCCGGCCCTTCCGGGATGTGCGTATCCGGTGCTCGTACCCGGCGTTGGACCGTTCAAATCGTGCAAGAGCGATTACCCGATCACCTATTGCTACACCCCTATCGCCTGCGGATACTTGGGGCGAAGGGGGATGGAATGCCGGTGGGTTCTGCTGTCAGAGACCGTTGTAGAACATTGCTCGGCGACCAGGGGGAGATCCGCTACGTCTTTCCGGCGGTGTCGGCGGGACCGGGCGGGACGGGGAATTTCCTGATCGTGGTCACCGCTTCCTCGATATCGGTGCTGGCCACCAGGACGCTCAGGAGCGATCGGCCGGTCGCGGTGTTCGCGGAGTTCCCGCGACACACCAGGCTCGGCCCCATCCTGCCTGGACCGGTCATCGAGCTGGACTCCATGGTGTTCGAGTTCGATGAGGAGTACGCCGCGGTGGTGGCGGCCGCCGACGCGGAGATCTTCGCGCCGGAGACCCTGCCGCCCGACCCCCTGCCCGAGCTGTGACGGAAACAGGAGCGCGGACGGTTTCGCGCCCTGGCGCCGGGTGGGGCTAGACTTCGGCGAGGCCCAGGTATGCCCATGCGTCCCGGGCCTTAAATCCGTCAGCAGCCGCTGCATGAGGAGCCACTGAGTTGTCACGTCGCCTGTTCACCTCCGAGTCGGTCACCGAAGGCCACCCGGACAAGATCGCTGACCAGATCAGTGACGCGATTCTCGACGCCATGCTCAAGGACGACCCCAAGAGCCGGGTCGCGGTCGAGACGCTGATCACTACCGGCCAGGTCCATGTCGCAGGCGAGGTCACCACCGAGACCTACATCGACATCCCGGCCCTCATCCGGGAGAAGATCCTCGAGATCGGCTACGACGCCTCCCACAAGGGCTTCGACGGCGCTTCGTGCGGCGTGTCGGTGTCCATCGGCGCCCAGTCCCCCGACATCGCCCAGGGCGTCAACGACGCCTACGAGAGCCGGGTCGACCAGGCCGAGGACGAGCTGGACCGCCAGGGCGCGGGCGACCAGGGCCTCATGTTCGGCTATGCCTGCCGCGAGACCCCCGAGCTCATGCCGCTGCCGATCACCCTGGCTCACCGGCTGGCGCAGCGGCTGTCGGAGGTGCGCAAGAGCGGCACGGTGCCCTACCTCCGTCCCGACGGCAAGACGCAGGTGACGATCGAGTACGACGGCGACACGCCCGTCCGCCTCGACACCGTGGTGGTCTCCACGCAGCACGCGGCGGAGATCGACCTGAAGGAGATGCTGACGCCGGACATCAAGGAGCACGTGGTCGACCCCGTGCTGGCCGGCCTCGACCTCGACACCGAGGGCTACCGCCTGCTGGTCAACCCGACCGGCCGCTTCGAGATCGGCGGCCCGATGGGCGACGCCGGCCTGACCGGCCGCAAGATCATCATCGACACCTACGGCGGCATGGCCCGCCACGGTGGCGGCGCCTTCTCCGGCAAGGACCCGTCCAAGGTCGACCGCTCGGCGGCCTACGCCATGCGCTGGGTGGCCAAGAACGTCGTCGCCGCCGGCCTGGCCGACCGGTGCGAGGTCCAGGTCGCGTACGCGATCGGCAAGGCGCAGCCGGTGGGTCTGTTCGTGGAGTGCTTCGGCACCGAGAAGCTGCCGGTCGAGAAGATCCAGGACGCCGTCCTCCAGGTCTTCGACCTGCGCCCGGCCGCCATCATCCGCGACCTCGACCTGCTGCGCCCGATCTACTCGGAGACCGCCGCCTACGGCCACTTCGGCCGTGAGGGCTTCTCCTGGGAGTCCACGGACCGCGCCGAGGCCCTGCGCACCGCCGCCGGCCTCTGACCCACGCCGTCCGAGCTCAAGGGGCGCCGCCTTGGTGTGCGGCGCCTCTGGGCGTGTCAGGCGCGCCCCGGAGTCGGCGCGGCTCCGGAAGGCGGCACCCGCGGCCTTGAGGTCCGGGGACGCGCGCCGTGCTCGACGACCGGCCCATCTGGGTTGACGCGGCCTTCCGGCGTGCCCGTAACCGCTGGGGACGCGTGGCCCCGGCAACCGTTCCGCTCTCGCTCAGTCACGGCGAACGGTCTGGTAGACGTTATGCGTGACCGACTCCGACGACGCCCTTCTGCCGCTCGACGCCGTGCGGCCCCCAGCGTCGTCGAAGGACACCAAAGGGGCCCCCGCGCCCGCCCCTGAGCGCCCCGTGGCGAGGGTCGTGGTGGACAGCCCGCTGCCGCACCTCGACCGCCCCTTCGACTACCTGGTGCCCGACTCCATGCATGAGACGGCCGGTCCGGGCGTGCGGGTGCGGGTGCGGTTCGCGGGCAAGCTGGTCGACGGGTTCCTGCTGGAACGGGCGGACGAGAGCGACCACGACGGCAGGCTCATGCCGCTCGAACGCGTGGTGTCCCCCGAACGCGTGCTCACCCCCGAGATCGCCGGGCTGGCCAGGGCGGTCGCCGACCGGTACGCGGGCACCCTGACCGACGTGCTCCGCCTGGCCGTCCCGCCCCGCCACGCCAAGGCCGAGTCGGAGGAGCCCGCCAAGCAGGACCTGCCGCCCGCGGAGCCGTCCCAGACCGAAAGCGCATGGAACGCGTACCCGACCGGCCCCTCCTTCCTCGGCGCGCTGCGCGACGGGCGCGCGCCCCGCGCCGTGTGGTCCGCCCTGCCGGGCGCCAGGGGATGGGCGGGGGCGACGGCCGAGGCCGTGCGGGCGACGCTGGACGGTGGCAGGGGAGCGGTCGTCGTGGTGCCCGACGGGAAGGACGTGGCGCTGGCCGACGGCGAGTTCGCCCGGGTGCTGGGGCCGGGCAGGCACGTGGCGCTCACCGCCGACCTCGGCCCGGCCGAGCGCTACCGCCGGTGGCTGAAGGTGCTGAGAGGCCAGGTGCGGGCCGTCGTCGGCACCAGGGCCGCGATGTTCGCCCCCGTCGCCGATCTCGGCCTGGTGGCCATCTGGGACGACGGTGACGACCTTCACGCCGAGCGCCTGGCGCCGTATCCGCACGCCCGCGAGGTTCTCGGCCTGCGCGCCCACAGGACCGGCGCCGCGATGCTCATCGGCGGATACGCGCGCACCGCCGAGGCCACCCAGCTCGTCGCCTCCGGCTGGGCCAGGCCGATCGTGGCCGCCCGCACGATGATCAGGGGCCTGGGCCCCCGGGTGCGCCCCGCGGGCGAGGACGCCGAGCTGGCCAAGGACCAGGCGGCCCGCCAGGCCAGGCTGCCCAGCCTCGCCTGGCGGGCCCTGCGCCACGGCCTGGACAGCGGGCCCGTGCTGGTGCAGGTGCCCAGGCGCGGCTACCTGCCCGCCCTGGCCTGCCGGCACTGCCGTACTCCCGCCCGTTGCGCCCTGCCCCCCACACGGCCCCCCACGCGGAGCGCGGCGGTGCCGTCGGACCCGCACGCCGGCACGGCCTTCCCGATGCCGGAGGCCCCGGCGGAGGCCGGTCACCTGTGCCACGGGCCGCTCGCCCTCCGGGGCGGCCACGCGGCCCCCTACTGCCGCTGGTGCGGCCGGGTGGACGCCGACTGGCGCTGCTCGTCCTGCGGCAGCCCCAGGCTCCGCGCCGTGGTCACCGGCGCCCGGCGCACCGCGGAGGAGCTCGGCAGGGCCTTCCCCTCCGTGCCGGTGCGCACGTCGGGCCGCGACGGCGTCCTGGCCACCGTCCCCGCCACCCGCGCGCTGGTCGTCGCCACCCCGGGCGCCGAGCCCGTGGCGGAGGGCGGCTACGCGGCGGCCGTGCTGCTCGACGGCTGGGCGCTCCTGGGCAGGGCCGATCTGAGGGCGGGCGAGGAGGCGGTGCGCAGGTGGATGAACGCCGCCGCCCTGCTCCGCCCCGCCGCCGAGCTGGTGGTGCTCGGCGACGCCGCGCTGCCCGCCGTTCAGGCCCTGCTGAGGTGGGACCCCGTCACCCACGCCGAGCGCGAGCTGGGCGACCGCGCCGAGCTGGGCTTCCCGCCGGCGGTGCGGATGGCCACGCTCACCGGCGTGGCGAGCGCGGTCAGGCAGATGCTCGACGAGGTACGCCTGCCTCCCGACGCCGAGGTGCTCGGCCCCGTCCCCGTGGACGAGGCCGGCCAGGAACGCGCCATGATCCGGGTACGGAGGTCCGGCGGGGCGGCCCTGGCAGCCGCGCTCAAAGGGGCCAGTGGGGTGCGTGCGGCGCGTAAGACGCCCGATGTCGTGAAGGTGAGTGTCGACCCGCTCGACCTGATTTAGACCATTTCCCCGATTCGCTCATCTGAAGGCCAGCCGTTAGCGTGCCCATGTGTCGATCGAATGGGTGAACCAGGCCATCGACGACCTGCGCGCTTGGGGGCACGCGCGGGAAGTCGAGGTGGACGCGGACGAGGTCCGCCTGCTCTGCGACTACGCCAGCGACTATCTCAACGTCAACGAACTGGGCGACTTCAGCCCGGAGACCTTCGACGAGCTGCTGCTGTCCATCTACCCGCGCAAGGTCATCGCCCCGCCGGAGAGCGCTCCGGAGACCGTCGCCGCCGCCCGCACCTTCGTCGACTACCTCAGCGAGGCGGGCGCGGTCCCCGAGTCGACGGCGGTGCTCATGCGCGACAGGCTCGACGACATCGCGTCGCGCATGCCCGAGGCCCTCGCCGACCCCGCGAACTTCGGCATGGCCAAGAGCCTCTTCAGCTCCATCGGCCCCGAGTCGCTCGAGCAGGCGGTCGCCATCCCCTCCGGCGAGGTGCCCGACCTGGGCGAGGCGCCCTGTGACTGTCCCGGGTGCACCCCGCTGCCCGCGGCCCGGCTGGCCGCGCGGGAGGACCTCGTCGCGGCGCTGGAGAGCGTGCCCCTGCTGGCCGAGGACCCGCTGCCCGGCACCGGCGACCCGCTGGAGAGCTGGGCGGCGCGCGTCGCCGACCTGGTCGAGCGGCACGAGGGCCATTACGACCTGTTCGACATGCTCTACCGGCTCCAGGTGCGGGTGCCCGTCACCGTGATCGGCGACTACCTCGACGAGATCGCCGAGGACGGCGAGGCCGACCTGGCCGGCACGCTCGACCGGCTGTCGTGGTGCGGCATGATCCAGGTCACGGACGACACCGCGGAGCTCACCCCGCTGGCCGTCTGGGGGCTGCGCGAGCACTACCTGTCGCTCGACCTCGACGCGCCCGAGGCCCCCGACCTGGCCGAGGCCGACGCGCTCGGGCTCATCGAAGGGCTGCTCGACGGCGTTCCCGCCGAGCTCGCCGAGCAGGACATCAGCCGCTGGCTGAGCGGCCGGGCCTCCGGCGAGGCCGCCGCCGAGCTGCTGGCCGCCGCCTCCGGCGCGCCCGCCGTGGCCCGCGGCATCGCGATCACCATCGTCGACCAGCTGGGCGCCGAGGCCGAGAGCCAGGTCCGCGACCACCTCGACGACCAGGAGCTGCGCCCGCACGCCATCCACTGGCTGGCCGCCAGAGGGCTGCCCGCGCCCCAGCTCACCCAGGAGGAGCTGCTCTGGGTCAGCGTCGACATGCTGGCGCTCGCGATGCCCGCGGCCGAGGAGGATCCCGAGATCTTCGCCGAGAACATGGCCGCCTCGGGCCCGCCCGCCCATATGATCGAGGAGATGTGGCGGGTCGACCACCCCGACGTCGTCGAGGTCCTGGAGCTGCTGGGACGCTCCATCCCCGACGGCACGGTCGCGAAGGCGGCACGCAAGGCGGCCTTCAAAGCCCGGTCCCGCGCCATCCGTTGAGTACGCCCATGTGACTCCTGTGCAGTAAGTTTCGTGGGTGGCAAACAACGTCTTCGACCTCGCCGAGCTGCGCAAGCTGATCGATGAGCAGGCCGCCGTGCCCCCACGGCCTCCTGAGGAGACTCCCGTGGAGCACGAAGCGCTGACGTTCCCGCCGGTCCTGCTCGCGCCCGACGCCGAGCTGGCCGCGGCGGTGCCCGGGGTGCCGATCGTCGCCGACGCCATCAGGCTCACCACGTGGACGGGCAGTCGCCAGGCCACCCCGCAGGGGCACCTGAGCGAGGCGGACGCCGAGGCCGCCGCCCGGGAGCTCGGCCTGCCCGCCGCCCGGCTGCGCCTGATCTGGATCGTCGCCGTCAACACCGGGCTGCTGCAGATCCTCGGCGGCCGCGTTTCGCGAGGGCCGCTGTCGATGCAGCTCACGGTGGAGGCCATCCTGGAGTTCTGGGACGGCGTGGTCATGGACGTGCTCGACCGCGCCGACGAGGGCCTGACGGGCTCCGCCGTGGTCGACGGCCACCTGGCCGAGATGCTCGCCACGATCTACTCCGTGCGCTCCGGCGTGGCGACCGCCAACCTCGCCAGGGGCATCCTCCAGTCCCACGAGGTCGCCTGCGCGCCCGGCCCGGTCGAGATGCGCCGGCTGGCCGCAGCGCTGCCCGCTGAGCTGTTGGAGGCGCTGTCGCTGCTGACGTACTGCGGGCTCGTCGAGCAGACCGCGGCCGGCCGCACCGCGCTCACCCCGCTCGGCGTCTGGGCCATCCGCCGCGACCTGCTGCGCGAGGGCCACGACGCGCCGACGGCGGCCGAGGTGGAGGTGTTCGCCGACCTGTCGGCGGCCGAGCTGGTGGCGGAGCTGGTCAAGGGTTCGGCCACGCAGAGCGCCGTCGCCGGGTGGCTGGAGCGCCGCGAGCCGGAGTCCGCGGCCCGCGACCTGATCGAGATCGCCGCGTCCGGCACCGCCGGGCAGCGCGGCGCGGTCGGCGCCATCCTCGAGGAGCTGGGACCGGAGGCCGAGGGGCCCGTCAGGCAGGCGCTCGGAAATCCGCTGATGCGCCGCTACGCCGCCTCCTGGCTGCACATCCGCGACCTCGAGGCGCCCACGCTCAGCCCCGAGGACCACACCTGGATCGCGGTCGACTCCCTGGCCGCCCTCATGCACCTGTCGGGCCCGGCCGCGGGCCGGCTCGACACGCCCGAGCCGGGTGAGGACCTGATCAAGCTGGTCGGCGAGATGACCGCGGTGGACCACCCCGACACGATCGCCGTGCTCGACATGCTGGCCTCCGCCCACGACGACCAGGCCGTGGTCAAGGCGGCGCGCAAGGCGGCGATGAAGGCGCGCTCCCTGGAGAGCACTAAACTGGGTTGATCCACAGACGAGAAACGGAGTAACCCCCTTGGCGATCCAGTCGATCCGGCTGTTCGGAGACCCGGTGCTGCGCACCCCGGCGGCCCCGGTCGTCGACTTCGACAAGGAGCTCCGCAAGCTGGTCAAAGACCTCACCGACACGATGATGGACGCGCCGGGCGCCGGCCTGGCGGCCCCGCAGATCGGGGTCGGGCTGCGGGTGTTCACCTACTACGTGGACGAGCAGCTCGGCCACGTGATCAACCCCGACCTCGACCTGTCCTCGGAGCTGGACGAGGAGGGCGAGGAGGGCTGCCTGTCCTTCCCCGGCCTGTCCTACCCGACGCCGCGCGCCATCCGCGCCGTCGCCAAGGGCTTCAACATGCACGGCGAGCCCGTCACGCTGGAGGGCACCGACCTGATGGCCCGCTGCTTCCAGCACGAGACCGATCACCTCGACGGCATCCTGTTCATCGACCGCATGGACCCCAAGCAGCGCAAGCTGGCCATGAAGGCCGTGCGCGAGGCCGAGTGGAGCGGCCTGTCCGCCCCTGTGATCAAGGTCTCGCCGCACGCCACCGGCGGAAGGGCGCTCTGAGAGCATGCGTCTCGTCTTCGCGGGCACACCGGAGACGGCGCTGCCGTCGCTGCGCGCCCTGATCGACTCGCCGCGCCACGAGGTCGTCGCGGTCGTCACCCGCCCCGACGCCCAGTCCGGGCGCGGGCGCAAGGTCCACCCCTCGCCGGTGGCCGAGCTCGCGGAGGAGGCGGGCATCGAGGTGCTCCGCCCGGCCAAGGCCGGCGACCCGGAGTTCCTGGACCGGCTGCGCGTGCTGGAGCCCGACTGCTGCCCGGTGGTCGCGTACGGGGCCCTGCTGCCGCAGTCGGCGCTGGACATCCCTCGCCAAGGGTGGATCAACCTGCACTTCTCGATCCTGCCCGCCTGGCGCGGGGCCGCCCCCGTGCAGCACTCGATCCTGCACGGCGACGAGATCGGCGGGGCCACGACGTTCCAGATCGTCAAGGAGCTGGACGCCGGGCCCGTCTACGGCGTGGTGACCGAGGAGATCCGCCCGGACGACACCAGCGGGTCGCTGCTGGAGCGGCTGTCGGTGTCGGGGGCGGGGCTGCTGGCCGCCACCCTCGACGGCGTCGAGGACGGCAGCCTGGAGGCCCGGCCGCAGCCCGCCGAAGGCGTGACCATCGCCCCCAAGATCACTGTGGTCGACGCCCGGATCGACTGGACCAAGCCCGCCATGCACGTCGACCGCCGGATCCGGGCCTGCAGCCCGGCGCCCGGGGCGTGGAGCGAGTTCCGGGGGCAGCGGGTGAAGCTGGGGCCCGTGCGGATGGTGCCCGGCGAGCGGCTGCCCGAGGGCGAGATCGCCGCCTCCAAGGCGAGGGTGCTGGTCGGGACGGCCACCGACGCGGTGGAGCTGGGTGAGGTGCAGCCGCAGGGCAAGCGGCTCATGGGGGCCGTGGAGTGGGCCCGCGGGGTTCGCCCGGAGAGTAAAGAGATCTTCAAGTGATCCGGCGGGCCGGCGCACGAGGCGTGAAGGAAGTCTGAGGGGATGAGGACGAGGGGGGACCAGGGCGCCGGAGGCAGGGGCGGCGGGACGCGCAGGCCGCCGAGGCCGACGCGCGACCACGCCCGCAACGCGGCCTTCGACGTCGTACGCGCGGTCGACGAGCGCGACGCGTACGCCAACCTGCTGCTGCCACGGCTCCTGCGCGATCGTGGCATCAGGGGGCGCGACGCGGCGCTGGCGACCGAGCTCGCCTACGGGACGCTGCGCGGGCTCGGCACCTACGACGCCGTCATCGAGATGTGCAGCGACCGCGTGCCCGACCCGGACGTGCGCGACGCGCTGCGGCTGGGCGCGCACCAGCTGCTGCGCATGCGCGTCCCGCCGCACGCGGCCGTCGGCACCACCGTCGATCTCGTACGCCTGCGTATCGGCGCCGGGGCGGCCAAGTTCGTCAACGCGGTGCTCCGCAAGATCGGCTCCAGGACGCTCGAAGAGTGGGTGCCCATCGTCGCGCCCGACCCGGCCGACGACCCGGTCGGCCATCTGGCGATCGCCTACGGCCACCCCCGCTGGATCGTCTCCGCCTTCCGCGACGCGCTCGGCGGGCCCGACGAGATGCCCGACCTGCTCGACGCCGACAACGCCCGCCCCCTGGTGACGCTGGTGGCGCGGCCAGGGCGCAGCTCGGTGGAGGAGCTCGAGGCCGTGGGCGCCCTCCCCGCCCGCTATTCGCCGTACGCGGCCTACCTGCGCGAGGGCGATCCCGGCCAGATCGAGGCCGTGGCCGAGACCCGCGCCGCCGTCCAGGACGAGGCCAGCCAGCTGGTGGCGCTCGCCCTGACCCGCGTCCCCCTGGAGGGGGACGGCGACGAGCTGTGGCTCGACATGTGCGCGGGCCCCGGCGGCAAGGCGGGCCTGCTCGACGCCATCGCCACCCATGGGGACCTCGCAGGACTGAGCAAGGAGGCCAGGGACCGCGCCCACGCCCCGGCCGCCGGCACCGGCCCGACGGCCTTCCCCGGGGGCGCCCGGCTGGTGGCGGCCGACCTGCAGCAGCACCGGGCGCGGCTGGTCTGGCAGACGACCAGGGACGCGACCGTGCTCACGGCGGACGGCACCGAGCCCGCGTGGCGGCCCGGGGTGTTCGACCGCGTGATGCTCGACGCCCCCTGCACCGGTCTGGGAGCGCTGCGGCGGCGGCCGGAGGCGCGCTGGCGGCGGGATCCGCACGGGATCGCCGAGCTGGGCAAGCTGCAGCGGCGGCTGCTCGGCACCGCGCTGGACGCCGTACGCCCCGGGGGTGTCGTCGCGTACGTCACATGCTCCCCGCACCTGGCCGAGACCCGGGTCGTGGTGGGGGACGTGGTGGCGCGCCGGGGCGACGTCGAACAGCTCGACGCCCGCGCCTACCTGCCCGAGGCCGACGACCTGGGCGACGGCCCGTACGTCCAGTTCTGGCCGCACCGGCACGGCACCGACGCCATGTTCCTGGCCCTGCTCCGCAAGCGGCCCCAGGCGTGATCCGATCGCCGGGCGGGACTCCGCCCGGATGCGGGCCGAGCCACGACGTGGCCCCCTGCCTGTGGCAGAGCAGGGGGCTCATTGCTTCGAGCGAGTGTCTCCAGCAAAGTGAGCGAAGCCGGGACCGATCTCCCGCGTAAAGCGCATGCAGACCTCTCCGTTCGCCTACGGATCGGCCTGATCCGAAATAAGATGCGAGCGTGCGCACGGCCTACAAGGTGCGGGCTTATCCCACCCCCCGAACAGGCCGCAGTGCTGACCCGCACGTTCGGTTGCGTGCGCCTGGTATGGAACAAGGTCTTGACCTGGCGCCAGGCGCGTTACCACACCGAAGGCCGGAAGACCTCCTACGCCCAGACCGATCGATACCTGACCGAGCTCAAGCGCGACGCTGAGCACGGCTTCCTCTACGAGGTGTCGTCGGTGCCGTTGCAGCAGGTGCTCAGGCATCAGTACGCGGCGTTCGTGAACTTCTTCGCCGGACGTGCCCGCTACCCACGGTTCAAGTCCCGGTCGGGTAAGCAGTCGGCCACTTACACCCGCTCAGCGTTCCGCTGGCGCGATGGGCGATTGCACCTGGGCAAGATGGACGGTCCGCTGGAGTTCGTGTGGTCCTGGCCGCACATCGACCCCGTCGCGATCAATCCGACCACGGTGACCGTCTCTCGAGACCCGGACGGCCGCTGGTACGTCTCCGTCGCCGCCGACACCCGAAGTGACGACAGTACGAGAGGCGATGGCGAGCAGTTCCCACCACCCCTGCACGCGGTGGGCGTCGACATGGGTGTGAAGGACTTCGTCGTAACCAGTGATGGGGACCGGATCGCAAACCCGCGCTTCCTGGAACGCAAGGCCCGTAGCCTGGCTCGCTATCAGCGCCGGATGGCCCGCAATCAGCGTGGGTCGAATAACCGGGCCAAGGCCAAGACCAAGATCGCCCGCGCCCACCGCAAGGTGCGCAACGCCCGCGCCGATTTTCTGCACCGGACTTCCACACGGCTGGTCCGCGACAACGACGTGATCGTGATCGAGGACCTTGCCGTCAAGAACATGATCCGCAACCGGAGCCTGGCCAAGGCGATCTCCGATTGCGGTTGGGGTGAGTTCCGCCGCATGCTGGAGTACAAAGCGGCCCGGTACGGCCGCCATCTGATGGCAGTCGACCGCTGGTACCCCTCGACCAAGACATGCTCGGGCCGCGGGTATGTGCTCGAGGAGCTGAGCCTTTCCACCCGGCACTGGACGTGCCCGGGCTGCCGCTCCCGGCACGATCGGGACATCAACGCGGCCAAGAACATCCTGGCGGCGGGTCTTGCCGTGTCTGCCTGTGAAGGTGGTGTCAGACACGCCGGGTCCTCCGGGGTGCAACCGCCGGTGAAGCAGGAACCACAGCGGGCGACCGCTGGAATCCCCGTGCTTCGGCGCCGGGAGTAGTCAATAGACTTGGCCAATCATGGCCGTACAGATCTCGCCCAGCATCCTCGCCGCCGACTTCGCCAGGCTCGCCGACGAGGCCGCCGCCGTGCCCAATGCCGACTGGCTGCACGTCGACGTCATGGACTACCACTTCGTGCCCAACCTCACCATCGGGTTGCCCGTGGTCGAGGCGTTGCGCAAGGCGACCCCGACGCCGCTCGACTGCCATCTCATGATCGACGACCCCGACCGCTGGGCGCCGCAGTACGCGGAGGCGGGGGCGGGCAGCGTGACCATCCACGCCGAGGCGGCCAAGGGGCCGATCAGGACGCTGCGCGAGATCCGCTCGCTCGGCGCCAGGGCCGGTCTCGCGCTCAACCCGGCCACGCCCGTCGAGCCGTACGAAGACCTGCTGGCCGAGGTCGACATGCTGCTGCTGATGACCGTGGAGCCGGGGTTCGGCGGGCAGAAGTTCCTCGACGGGGTGCTGTCCAAGGTCCGGCGGGCGCGGCAGCTGATCGAGCGGCACGGCGGGCGGGTCTGGCTGCAGGTCGACGGGGGAGTCGACGCGGGCACGATCGAGCGGTGCGCGGACGCGGGCGCCGACGTGTTCGTGGCAGGCAGCGCCGTCTACGGCGCCTCCGACCCGAGCGCCGCCGTTGACGCTCTCCGGGCCGCCGCCACCCTCAAAAGCGCATAAATCACCCATCGCCTGGGTAACCATTCACTTATGGGCGATCATGGGATCTTCGGGCCCCGCTCGGTGACGTGGCGGGTGATGGGCGAGCCGATCCTGCTGGTGGGCGGCATCCGGGCGCTGCTGATGCAGGGTCTGCATCCGCGGGCGATGCGCGGGGTGCTGCAGAACTCCGCGCTCATGGATCCGCATGAGGCCTGGTCGCGGTTCGTGCGGACCACCGAGTTCGTACGCGTGCGCACGTACGGGACCGATGCCGAGGTCGAACGGGCGGGGCGGCGCGTCCGCAAGATCCATACCAACCTGACCGCCTACGACCCCGACACCGGCGTCACCTTCCACCTGGACGAGCCGGACGCCCTGCGCTGGGTCCACGTCGGCGAGGTCGACTCCTACCTGTCGGTCGCGCGGCGGGCCGGGGTGCGGCTGACGGACGCCGAGGCCGACGCGTTCGTCGCGGAGTGGCGGCGGGCGGCCGAGGTGGTGGGACTGAAGGCGGAGGACGTTCCGGGGTCGGTGGCCGAGTTGCGCGACTACATCGACGCCGCGCGGCCCGGGCTGCGGTTCGTCCCCGAGGCGGCCCACCCGCTGCGCCTGTCGCTGAACGCCCCGCTCCCGCGCATGCTGATCCCGCTCAAGCCCGCGCTGCCCGCGCTGACGCTGCTGTCGTTCGCCACGCTGCCGCGCTGGGCGAGACGGCTGTACGGGCTGCCCGCCACTCCGGTCGGCGACCTGTGGGCCACGGCGACCCTGCGCACCCTGCAGACCGGGATCGGCCTGGTCCCGGGGGACGTCCTCTACAGCCCCGCCGCCCGGCGGGCGCGCCGGCTCATGGCTGCTTGACCTAGCGCTTGGTCAAATATGCCGGGCCGGTCGCGCAGGGCAATTCGGGCATGGCACACTGGTAGCCAAGAGAGCTAGCGTGCTCCGGGGTCGGTGTAATTCCGAACCGGCGGTTATAGTCCGCGACCCGGCCGATGCCATCGGCCGGTTGACCTGGTGAAATTCCGGGACCGACGGTTAAAGTCCGGATGGGAGGAAGCGCGCGAGGTGTCCGGTGTCCCAGCCGGGCGCCTGCCCTGATGCACAGCAGGATCAGGGCCGAAATCCCCCGGGGCCCGCCGTGGCTTGGAGCTACTGGCGAGTAGGAGTACCCCGGGGTGGAGATACCCGCGCAGGACGCCGCGCATATGGCGCGCGCCGTCGAACTGGCCGGGCACGGACACGGCACCACCAGCCCCAACCCCGTCGTGGGCTGCGTCGTGCTCGACGCCGGCGGCCAGGTGGCGGGCGAGGGCTTCCACGCGTACGCGGGCGGGCCGCACGCCGAGGTCGTGGCGCTGGCTCAGGCGGGGGAGCGGGCGCGGGGCGGCACCGCGTACGTGACCCTCGAGCCCTGCGACCACACCGGCCGGACGGGGCCGTGCAGCCTGGCGCTGCTGGCGGCGGGGGTCGCGCGGGTGGTGGTCGCGGTGCCGGACCCCAACCCCAAGGCGGCCGGCGGCGCTGCCCGGCTGCGGGCGCACGGGATCTCGGTGACGTCCGGGGTGCTGGGCGCCGAGGCGGAGCGGGTCAACGAGGAGTGGCTGACGTACGCGCGGCTCGGGAGATCGCACGTGACCTGGAAGTTCGCGGCCACGCTCGACGGGCGGTCGGCGGCCGAGGACGGGACCAGCCAGTGGATCACCTCAGCCGCGGCCAGGGCGGACGTGCACCGGCTGCGGGCCGCCGCGGACGCGATCGTCGCCGGGGTCGGCACCGTCCTCGCCGACGACCCCCATCTCACGGCCCGCCCCGGCCCCCCGAACGACCCCACCTCGGCAGGTCCCGCGTCGGTCGGTCGTGAGTCGGAGGCGCGCGTCGGCCGGGTGGCCCCCGTATCGGAGACGCGTCCCGGCGGCGGGGCGGGAGGTGGGGAAGCGGGCAGGCGGCGGCCGTTGCGGGTCGTGGTCGACACGCGGGGCAGGACGCCGCAGGACGCCCGGGTGCTCGACGACAGCGCCCCCACGCTCGTCGCCGTCGCCGAGGACGCCGACACCGGGCTCAAGGCCGACCTCCTCCGCCTGCCCCGCGACGGCCGCGGCCTCGACCTCGAAGCCCTCCTCAAGGAGCTGGCCGCGCGCGAGGTCGTCAGCGTGTTCCTGGAGGGCGGCCCCACGCTCGCCGGGGAGTTCCTGCGGCGGGGCCTGGTGGATCGCGTGGTCGCGTACCTGGCCCCCGTGTTGCTCGGCTCCGGGCGGGCCGCGCTCGGCGCGGCCGGGGTGGGGACGATCGGCGAGATGCACCGCCTGACTTTTGACGAAATTTCCCCCATAGGGCCGGATGTGCGGTTGATCGCCCGGCCTGCCACCCAACCAGGCAGGGAGCAGTGATGTTCACCGGAATCATTGAGGAAAAGGGCGAAGTGGTGGCCATCGACCAGGCGGGCGGCGGGGCCGTGCTGTCGGTGCGCGGCCCGGTCGTCACCTCCGACGCCAAGCACGGCGACTCGATCGCGGTCAACGGCGTGTGCCTCACCGTCGTCGAGGTCGAGGACGGCGTGTTCACCGTGGACGTGATGAGGGAGTCGCTCGACCGCAGCTCCCTCGGCGGGCTGAAGCAGGGCTCCCCCGTGAACCTGGAGCGGGCCGTACGCGCCGACCAGCGCCTCGGCGGCCACATCGTGCAGGGCCACGTGGACGGCACCGCCGTGCTGCTGTCCAGGGAACCCGGCGAGAGCTGGGACGACGTGCGGTTCTCGCTCCCCGAGGCGCTGAGCCCGTACGTGGCGGAGAAGGGCTCGATCGCGATCGACGGAATCAGCCTGACGGTGACCACGGTTGACGACGACAGCTTCGGTGTGAGCCTCATCCCCACCACGCTCAAGCTCACGACCATGGGCGAGCGCCAGGTGGGCGACACCGTGAACATCGAGGTCGACGTGATCGCGAAGTATGTGGAAAGGCTGGTGGTCAGGCAGTGAACTGGGCCGACGCCGGATTCGATGTATTCGGCACCCATGTGCTCTGGACGGACCTGATCGGCAACATCGCCGCCCTGTCGACGGTCCTGCTCGCCATGCGCAAGTCGATGTGGACCTGGCCGGTGCAGTTCGCCGGTTCGGTGCTGTTGTTCATCGCCTCGATCAACGCGCACATCACCGGGAACGCGCTCAAGCAGGCCCTGTTCGCGGGCCTGGCGGTCTACGGCTGGTGGGCGTGGCGGCGCGGCACGCAGGACGGCAAGCAGTTGCGCGTCCGCCCCGCCGCGTGGTGGGAGCGGTCGCTGCTGATCGGCGGGATGCTGCTGGGCACGGCCCTGGTCGGCCTGCTGTTCTTCGTCACCGGCCTGTCGTGGGGCGCGCAGGTGCCGCTGCCGAAGGGCGCCTTCCTGGTGGCCGCCGACGCCTACATCTTCGTCGGCAGCGCGATGGCCACCTGGGCGCAGGGCCGGGCGCTGGTGGACTTCTGGATCGTGTGGGTGGCCGTCGACCTGGTGGGCGTGCCGCTGGCGTTCAGCTCGGGGCTGGTGGTCTCCGGGTGGGTGTACGGGATCTTCTTCGTTCTGGTGGTGATCGGGTTCGTGAAGTGGCTGCGTGAATACCGGGCGGCCGAGGTCGGCGTGGCGGTGGCGCGATGAGCGACATCAAGCTGGACCCCATCGAGCGGGCCATCGACGACATCCGCAACGGCCGGCCCGTCGTCGTGGTCGACGACGAGAGCAGGGAGAACGAGGGCGACCTCATCTTCGCCGCGGCCAAGGCCACGGTGGACCTGTGCACGTTCACGATCAGGCACACCAGCGGGATGATCTGCGTGGCCATGGAGGGCAAGGAGCTCGACCGGCTCGGGCTGCCCCTCATGGTGGTGCACAACAAGGAGCGCATGCGCACGGCGTACACGATCACCGTGGACGCCCGCGACGGCGTCACCACGGGCATCTCCGCGGCCGACCGGGCGCAGACCATCCGCACGCTCGCCGACTCCGCGACCGAGCCCAACGAACTGGTGCGCCCCGGGCACGTCTTCCCGCTGCGCTACCACGAGGGCGGCGTGCTGGCCAGGCGCGGCCACACCGAGGCGGCCGTGGACCTGGCCCGGCTCGCCGGCCTGTCGGCCGCGGGCGCGCTGGCCGAGGTGGTCAACGACGACGGCACCATGGCCAGGCTGCCCGAGCTGCGCCGCTTCGCCGACGAGCACGACCTGGCGCTGGTCTCCATCGAGGATCTCGTCGACTACCGCCGCCGGGCCGAGAGCATGGTCACGCGGGTGGCCGAGACGCGGCTGCCGAACGCGTACGGGATGTGGCGGGTCTACGGCTACGCCAGCGCGCTCGACGGCGGCGAGCACATGGCGCTCGTCTTCGGCGACCTGTCCGACGGCGAGAACATCCTGGTCCGGGCCCACTCCGAGTGCCTGACCGGCGACGTGTTCGGCTCGCTGCGCTGCGACTGCGGGGTGCAGCTCGGCAACGCGATGTCGGCCATCGCCCAGGAGGGCCGCGGCGTGGTCGTCTACCTGCGCGGCCACGAGGGCCGGGGCATCGGCCTGCTGGCCAAGCTCAAGGCGTACAACCTGCAGGACAACGGCAGCGACACCGTCGACGCCAACGTGGAGTTGGGGCTGCCGGTGGACGCGCGGGAGTTCTCCAACGCGGGGCAGATCCTGGCCGACCTCGGCGTCAGGTCGGTGCGGCTGCTCACCAACAACCCGGCCAAGCTCAAGGGCATGGACGGGTACGGCATCAAGGTCCTCGGCCGCGAGCCCCTGCCCGTGGCCATGAACCCGCACAACGAGCGTTACCTCACGGCCAAGCGCGACCGCCTCGGCCATCACATCTCGGAGGCATCGTGAGCGAGCGTAGCGAGCGACCAATCAGACACAGCCGGGTGCCGCTCATGCGGCCGACGGAGGAGGCCGCATGAGCGGCGAAGGCAGGCCGGGCGTCGCGGCGCCCGACGCCTCGGGGCTGAGCGTGGGGGTGGTGGCGGCCAGCTGGCACGCCAAGATCACCGATCAGCTGGTGGCGCGGGCCCTGCAGGCCTGCGACGACAGCGGCGCCACGGCGACCGTGGTGCGGGTGCCGGGCTCGCTGGAGATCCCGGTGGTCGCCCAGGCGCTGGCCCGCCGCTGCGACGCGGTGGTGGCGCTGGGCGCGGTCATCAAGGGTGAGACCGCCCATTTCGACTACGTCTGCGACTCGGTGACCGCGGGCCTGACCCGGATCTCGCTGGACGAGGAGACGCCCGTCGGCAACGGCGTCCTCACGTGCGAGACCCTGGACCAGGCCCTCGATCGGTCGGGCCTGCCGGGCAGCAAGGAGGACAAGGGATACGAGTCGGCCGTCGCCGCGCTGGAGACCGCCCTCCTCCTGCGGGACCTCCACTAGCGTCTTCGGCTCTCTGTGTTTGCCTAAGTAAAACGGACAGCAGCGTAGCCTCGTCGCATGCCGACCGAGCCGGGAAGCGATCCGGTGGAAGCCGATTCCGCGTCCGTCCGGAGAACCGGGCGGACCGTGGCTGAGAACCGCGTTATCGGGGCCTGATTCCGCATTCCTGGATGGAGTGCGGCTCTTGGGCCACCGCCCCGCCGGACGCTGTCCCGTTGGTGCTGACACCAATGAGGGCGGGGGCCGGGCGCCAGTCGGGCACCCGAATGTGACTGAACATTACTACTCGCTTACTCTCGGTCGCAACCGATCGGCCCTGAGAAACCAGTCGCAGTTATTTGGGCAACCGGAGGCTCGAATGGCGAGCGCCAGTAACGTTCATACCCTGCGGTAGGTTTCCTTCATGCCCGAGCCGATCACTCCACCGCCCCTGCCCGTCACCTGGCGTCCCAGCAGACCGCGGATCGTCGCGTACAGCTCCGCCGCCGTGATCGTGCTCGGGTCGGTGATCATGGCGGTCTTCATCGCCGAGCCGTTCAAGCTGCCGGACCGGCTGGCGATCGTGGCGTTCGGGTGCGCGGTGGCGTTCGTGCTGCACATGCTGGGGCGGGTGCGGGTGGAGGCGGACGACGAGGGTGTCACCATCGTCAACGCCGCCCGCACCCACCGCTACTCGTGGCCGGAGATCCTGGAGGTCACGCTGCTGGTGGGTGACCCCTGGCCGAAGATCGACACCTCCGACGGGCGCACCATCGGGGCCATGGGCATCCAGGGCTCGGAGAAGGCCCGCGCCGTCCGGGCCACGGCCGAGCTGGAGGCCCTGATCCGGGAGCGCGGCGAGGCTCGCGAGAAGTAGCCGGTCGACGACCCCGTGTCATGGTCGGCGGGCGAATATCGCCGGACCGGGTGTCGACGTAGCCTGAAGGAGTGCTGCGGCGGACAATCAGGGCAATGGACATCGAGTCGCCGGCCAAGCTCATCGAGCTCCTCGACCGGCACGCCTACCTGGCCGACGAAGGGCTGGCCACGGCGGCCTTCCTGGCGCTGAGGATGGGCCGGCCGCTCTTCCTCGAAGGAGAGGCGGGAGTCGGCAAGACCGAGCTCGCCAAGACGCTGGCGACGCTGCTCAAGGCGCCGCTCATCAGGCTCCAGTGCTACGAGGGGCTGGACGCCGCCCAGGCGCTGTACGACTGGGACTTCGCGCGCCAGCTGCTCCACCTGAAGGCCGCGGAGGCCGCGGGCGTCACCGACGTGGGCCGGCTGGAGGGGGAGATCTACGACAGGCGGTTCCTGATCGCGCGGCCCCTGCTCAAGGCCATCGAGACGCAGCCGAGCGTGCTGCTCGTGGACGAGATCGACCGGGCCGACGACGAGTTCGAGGCGTTCCTGCTCGAAGTGCTCTCCGACTTCACGATCTCCATCCCCGAGCTCGGGACCGTCAAGGCCACGAAGCCGCCGGTGGTCGTGGTCACCTCCAACAGGACGCGCGAGGTGCACGACGCGCTCAAGCGGCGCTGCCTCTACCACTGGCTCGAACACCCCAGCTTCGACCGCGAGGTCGCCATCCTGCTGCGCCGGCTGCCCGACTGCACCGAGACGCTGGCCGTGCAGGTGGCGCGGGCGGCCGAGCGGCTGCGGCAGGCGGACCTGGTCAAGCCGCCGGGCGTGGCCGAGACGCTCGACTGGACCGAGGCGCTGCTGACGCTGGGGGCCAAGGAGCTCGATCCCGCCTTGGCCGCGGCGACCCTGGGGGCGGCCCTGAAATACCGGGAGGACGTCTCGAACGTGCTCGGCAACGGGCTGCTGCCCCATGGATGAGCTGGTCGCCACGATGACGGCGTTCGCCAGGACGCTGCGTGCGGCCGGGGTCGCCGCCGACCACGAGCGGACCCAGAACATGCTCAGGGCGCTCGACCACCTCGACGTGGCCGACTCCGGCGAGGTCTACTGGGCCGGGCGGCTCACGCTCTGCGCCACGCCCGACGACCTGCCCCGCTACGACCGGTGCTTCGCCGCGTATTTCGGCGGGGTACGGGCGAGTGTGGCCCGTACGAGCACGACCAGCGTCACCAGGCACCTGGCGGCCGAGACGCGCGGAGAGACGGACGGCGGCGACGAGGGGACGGCCGCGCCCGCGACGGCGAGCCGGGCCGAGGTGCTGCGGCACCGCGACGTGGCCCGGCTGACCGAGGCCGAGCGGGCCGAGGTGCACCGGATGCTGGCCATGCTGAGGTGCGGCCGCGAGCGACGGCGCTCGCGCCGCTTCGAGGGCGCCCACCGGGGCGTGCTCGACCCGCGCCGCACCATCCGCGACGCGCTCAGGAAGGGCGACATCGCCCGGCTCCGGCACAAGAGGCACACCACCCGTCCGCGCACCGTCGTCCTGTTCGTGGACGTCAGCGGCTCTATGGCCCCGTACGCCGAGACCCTGCTGCGCTTCGCCCACGCGCTGGTCAGGAGCGAGCCCCGGGCCACCAAGGTCTACTCGGTCGGCACCAGGCTCACCCCGATCACCGCCGAGCTGCGCCACCGCGACCCCGGCACCGCCCTGAACGAGGTCTCCAAGGCCATCCCCGACTGGAGCGGCGGGACCCGGCTGGGCGACGAGCTCAAGGAGTACCTGTCCCGCTACAGCGCGCGCGGGGCGACCGCCGTGATCGCCTCGGACGGGTGGGAGCGCGGCGACCCCGCTCTGCTGGGGGCGCAGATGGCCAGGCTGGCCAGGCAGGCGCACCGGGTGATCTGGGTCAACCCGCACAAGGGGTATGAGGACTACCAGCCGCTCACGGGCGGTATGCGGGCCGCCCTGCCGTACGTGGACGACCTGGTGGCCGGGCACAGCCTGGCCGCCTACGAGCGACTCAGCGAAAGGCTGGCCCATGCGTGACGTGCTGCCGGAGATCATGAGGTGGTGGAGGTCGGGGCTCAAGTTCGGGCTGGCGACGGTGGTGAGCACGTTCAGCAGCGCGCCCAGGCCGCCGGGCGCGGCCATGGCGGTGCGCGGCGACGAGGTGGTCGGCAGCGTGTCCGGCGGGTGCGTCGAGGGCGCGGTGTTCGAGCTGGCCGCCGAGGTCGACGAGGCCGTCCTGCAGCGGTACGGCGTGAGCGACGACGACGCGTTCGCGGTCGGGCTCACCTGCGGCGGCATCATCGACATCCTCGTCGAGCCGATCTCGATCGAGACCTTCCCCGAGCTGGGGGAGATCGCGATGTCCGTGGACGCGCACGAGCCGGTGGCCGTCGCCACCATCGTCTCCGGCCCCGGGCAGATCGGCGCCCGCCGGGTCATCTGGCCGGACCGCTCGTCCGGCACGCTCGGGCTCGACCGGCTCGACGAGGCCGTGGACGACGACGCGCGCGGCATGCTCGCCCAAGGCCTGACCGGCATCAGGCACTACGGCGGCGAGGGGGAGCGGCGCCTGGACGACCTGGCGGTGTTCGTGCAGTCGTTCGCGCCGCCGCCGCGCATGCTGGTGTTCGGGGCGATCGACTTCGCGGCGGCGGTGGCCAGGGTGGGCAAGTTCCTCGGCTACCACGTCACGGTCTGCGACGCGCGCCCGATCTTCGCCACCGCCAAGCGCTTCCCCGACGCCGACGAGGTCGTGGTCAAGTGGCCCCACGACTACCTGTCCTCCGTCCAGGTGGACCAGCGCACGGTGATCTGCGTGCTCACCCACGACCCCAAGTTCGACGTGCCGCTGCTGGAGGTGGCCCTGCGCACCGACGCCGGGTACGTGGGCGCCATGGGCTCGCGCCGCACCCACGAGGACCGGCTCGCCCGGCTGCGCGAGTCCGGGCTCACCGACGCCGAGCTGGCCAGGCTGCGCTCGCCCATCGGGCTCGACCTCGGCGCGCGCACCCCCGAGGAGACGGCCGTGTCGATCGCCGCCGAGCTGATCCAGCTCCGCTGGGGCGGCTCGGGCCGCCCGCTGTCCAGCACCGAGGGCCGCATTCACCACGAGGGCGCATGAAGAGCGCGAAGGTGGCCGGGCTGCTGCTGGCCGCGGGGGAGGGCGCCCGGCTGGGCACGCCCAAGGCGCTGGTCGAGTACGCGGGCGAGCGCCTGGTCGACCGCGGCGTTCGGCTGCTGGAGGAGGGCGGCTGCCATCCCGTCGTGGTCGTGCTCGGCGCGGCCACCGTGCAGGTGCGCGGCGCGGTGACCGTGCGCAACCCGGACTGGGCGTCCGGCATGGGCTCGTCCCTGCGGGTCGGGCTCGCCGCGCTGCCGCAGGAGGCCGAGTCCGTGGTGATCGCGCTGGTCGACCAGCCGTTCATCGGCCCGGGCGCGGTACGGGCGCTGATCGCCTCGGGCGCCGGGCTGGCGGTCGCCACCTACGAGGGGAGGCGCAGGAACCCGGTGCTGATCGCCCGCGAGCACTTCGCCGAGGTGGCGGAGCTGGCCGTGGGGGACGTGGGGGCGCGGCCGTTCATGAAGGCGCACCCCGAGCTGGTCACCGAGGTGCCGTGCGACGAGCACGGGGACCCGGCCGACATCGACACGCCCCAGGACCTGCGGCTGCTGGAGCCGCACCTAGAGTCGCAGTGAGGCGATGGCGGCGCGGTGGTCGCTGCCGGTCGCGGGGGCGACGCCCGCCTTGGTCGCCGTCATGCCCTTGAACAGGATGTGGTCGGGCCGGGTGATCGGGAACTCGGACGGCCAGGTGAACCCGAACCCGTCGCCTGCCACGATCTGCGCGTCGCTCAGCGGCGGGGTCAGCCCCCGCATGCCGCGGTCGGTGGTGGCGGTGTTGAGGTCGCCGAGCAGCAGGATGCGCTTGCTCGGGTCGTCGTCGATGAGCCGTCGCGCGTGCGCGAGAGAGACGTCGCGCGAGGCGGTCTCCCCGGGGCGGGCCGAGGCCAGGTGCATGACGTAGACGGTCACCTTGCCCTTGGGGGTGGCGACCACCGCGCGCAGCGCCCGCGGCCAGCCCAGGCCGATGTCGAGCGGCTTGGTCTCGCTGATCGGGTAGCGGCTCCACAGGCCGACCGTGCTGACCGGATAGTGGTACTTGAACATCTTGTTGAGCTGCTTGGCCGCGGGGCCGCCGCTGGTCAGCTCCTGGGCGGCCAGCAGGTCGAGGTCCTTGGCGATCATGCGGACGGCCTCGCCCGAGGCGTTGTTGGTCACGCCCACGTTGACCGTGCCGACGGCCAGGTCGCTCGGGCCGCCCGGCGGCGTGCGCAGCAGCGTGGAGCCGAACATCGCCGCCCACACCACCCCGGGCACCAGCGCCGCGATCACGGCCGCCCTGGAGCGTGCCAGCGCGGCGGCCAGGAGCAGCAGCGGGACGGTCACCCCCAGCCAGGGCAGCAGGCTCTCCATCACCGGCGTGAATCCGCCGAGCGCAGGAATCAGCTGGTGTCCGGCCATGGCCACGGCGACCACGGCGGACACGATGACGACCAGCCGACTCAGCACCTGATCCAGGCTAGTGGCTCCCTGCCCGCCACGCCGACGCGATAGCCTGTTCGCGTCGCAACGGAATATCATTCGGTTTCATCGGGAGCCCGGCATGCGCATCGGTATGGCACTCAACTACTCGGGCGGCTTCAAGGAGACGGTGGCCGAGCTGGCGGACTACGAGAAGGCCGGGCTCGACATCGTCTTCGTGGCCGAGGCCTACAGCTTCGACGCCGTCAGCCAGATGGGGTACATCGCGGCCAGGACCGAGCGGCTGGAGATCGCCTCCGGCATCCTGCCGATCTACTCCCGCACGCCGACGCTGCTGGCCATGACGGCCGCGGGCCTGGACTACGTCTCCGACGGGCGCTTCACGCTCGGCCTCGGCGCGTCGGGGCCGCAGGTGATCGAGGGCTTCCACGGGGTGCCGTACACGGCGCCGCTCGGGCGTACCAGGGAGGTCATCGAGATCTGCCGCCAGGTGTGGCGGCGCGAGCGCCTGGTGCACGAGGGCAAGCACTACACGCTGCCGCTCCCGCCCGACCAGGGCACGGGCCTGGGCAAGGCGCTGAAGCTCATCAACCACCCGGTACGGCCCCGCATCCCGATCGTGATCGCCGCCATCGGGCCCAAGAACGTCGAGCTCGCCGCCGAGCTGGCCGAGGGCTGGGAGCCGATCTTCTACGTGCCCGAGAAGGCCGCCGACGTGTGGGGCCGGTCGCTGGCCGCCGGCAAGGAGAAGCGCGACCCCGAGTTGGGCGAGCTGGACGTGATCGCGCAGGCGTCCCTGGCTGTCGGCGACGACGTGGCCGGGCTGCTGGAGTTCGGGCGGCCGATGGCGGCCCTCTACATCGGCGGCATGGGCGCCAAGGGCCGCAACTTCTACAACGACCTGGCCAGGCGCTACGGCTACGAGAAGGAGGCCGAGCGGATCCAGGACCTCTACCTCGAGGGCAAGAAGGACGAGGCGGCCGCCCTGGTGCCCGGCGAGCTGCTGGAGAGCATGTCGCTGATCGGCAGCGAGGGGTTCGTGCGCGACCGCGTCCAGGCGATGAAGGAGTCCGGGGTGACCACGTTGAACGTGGCGCCGCTCGGCAGGACGCACGAGGAGCGGGTCCGGCTGATTGAGCTGATCAAGGACATTGTGGGGTGAGTCACACCCTTTAGTGGAATACGTCCGTTTTAACGGGTGTTGTGGGAGCTCGTGAGGTTCTCCCTGGTGTTCGTGTGGCTCGTCGAGCGGCTGCACATCGATCTGTGCCGGTTGCACGGATCGCTCTGTCGCTGAACCGCGTCAGCCTCGATCACCCCTTCCTCACCTGGCATGCCCGCTCGCGCGGCGGGCCGGCATGCCCTTTCCCCGGGAGCTTCCCCCACCCATGAAGAGATTCTCCTTCTCCCTGCAACTGCTGGCCGGCCTCGCGGCCGGCATCGCGCTGGGCTTCGCCGCCAAGATCTGGGACGTGGCCTGGCTGGCCGAGACGCTGACCCGGATCGGGCAGATCTTCGTCCAGCTACTCAAGCTCGCTGTGCCGCCCCTGGTCTTCACCGCCGTGCTGGTCAGCGTGGCCAACCTGCGCAACGTCAACGGCGCGGCCAGGCTCGCCTCCAAGACGCTGCTGTGGTTCCTCGTCACCGCGTTCGTCTCGGTGGCGCTCGCGATCGGCCTCGGCCTGCTCATCAACCCCGGCCAGGGCGTCACCCTCGACACCGCCGCCGCCAAGGCCGTGGACACCGAGGGCGCGGGCACCTGGCTCGACTTCGTCACCGGCATCCTGCCCACCAACATCGTCACCGCCTTCACCGAGGTGAAGGTCCTGCAGATCGTCTTCCTGGGGGTCGTGCTCGGCGCGGCGGCCCTGGCGGTCGGCGAGAAGGCCGAACCGTTCCTGAACCTCGCCCGCTCCGTCCTGGAGCTGGTGCAGAAGGCGCTGTGGTGGGTCATCCGCCTGGCACCCCTCGGCACCGCGGGCCTGATCGGCAAGGCCGTGTCCACGTACGGGTGGGACCTGCTGGCGCCGCTGGCCAAGTTCAGCGCCGGGGTGTACATCGGCTGCTTCATCGTGCTGCTGGCCGTCTACCCGACGGTGCTGGCCGTGTGGGGCAAGGTCAACCCCGTCCAGTTCTTCCGCAACGCGTGGCCCGCGATCGAGCTGGCCTTCGTCTCCCGCTCGTCCGTCGGCACGCTGCCGCTGACGCAGCGGGTCACCGTCGAGCGCAACGGCGTGGACCGCGACTACGCCTCCTTCGCCGTGCCGTTCGGCGCCACCACCAAGATGGACGGGTGCGCCTCGGTCTACCCGGCGCTGGCCGCGATCTTCGTGGCCCAGGTGTTCGGCGTGCCCCTCGGGTTCGGCGACTACCTGCTGATCGCGTTCGTGTCGGTGGTCGGCTCGGCCGCCACGGCGGGCCTGACCGGCGCGACCGTCATGCTCACGCTCACGCTCAGCACGCTGGGGCTGCCCCTTGAGGGCGTCGGCCTGCTGCTGGCCATCGACCCGATCCTCGACATGATCCGCACCGCGACCAACGTCGCGGGGCAGCTCGTCGTCCCCGTCCTGGTGGCGCGCTCGGAGGGCCGTCTGGACGAGGCCGTCTTCAACGCGCCGCCCCAGCCGCTGGACGTCGCCGCGCCGGTGGGCCGCGTGCCGCAGCCCGCGGCGGCCTGACCTCGCCGCCCGGCCCGCCCCATCATCCCGCCCCATCATCCCGCCCGGCGGGATGATGGGGCGGCAGTGTCTGCGGGGCCCTATGGTGGTCGGAAATCCTGATTTTCGAGTAATTGGCGGGGATATGTCCGACGCGACGCCGTCCTTGGTCGCTGACCGGTATCGGCTTGACGAGCGCATCAGCAGCGGGCCGATGGGTGAGGTGTGGCGAGGGTACGACACGCGGGCTGACTGGGTCGTGGCCGTGAAGGTGCTCGGCGCCCGGGTGGCGGGGGGCGCGACCCGGGAGGTGCTCAGGCAGCACGCCCAGGCCGTGGCCCGGGTCATCCATCCGAACGTGGCCATGGTGCTGGACGTCGGCGACCACGACGGGGCGCCGTTCCTGGTGATGGAGTTCCTCACCGGCCCCAGCCTGGGTGAGGAGCTGGCCGCGCGCGGTCCGCTGCCGATCGTCGAGGTGTGCGACCTCATCGGGCAGGCCGCGGCCGGGCTCGACGCCGCGCACCGGGCGGGGGTCGTGCACGGGCACGTCGCCCCGCACAGCTTCCGGATGGCAGGGAGCGGGGTGCTGAAGGTCGTCGGGTTCGGGATGGACGACCGGGTGCCGGGGGACCCGCGGTACGTGGCGCCCGAACGGGCGGCGGGGCAGGAGGCCGCGGCCGCCGGGGACCTGTACGCGCTGGGGTGCGTCTGCTACGAGCTCCTGTGCGGCCGCCCGCCCTTCGGCGACGAGGCGGGGGATGATTCCGGCGGCGCTTCCGGGCGGGGTGTGCCCGCTCCGCCGAGCGCGTCGAGGGCCGAGGTGTCCGCGGAGCTGGATCGGCTCGTGCTGGCCATGATCGCCGAGGATCCCGCGCAGCGGCCCGGCAGCGGTGAGGCGATCCGGCGGGCGCTGGCCGCCATCGCGCGGCCGCGCGCCAACCCGGCCGCGCCGCCCGCCGCGGCGCCACCCATGCCGCCCGGGCCCGGGCAGGCTCCCCCCGGGTCGCTTCACCCTGGGGCGCCCCATCCTGGGGCGGCTCCCGCCGGGTCGCCTCCGCCCGGGGCGGCCATGCCTGTGACGGGCGTTTCCTTCCGGGACGGCGGCGTGCCGTCCAGTGGGCCGGGCGGCGCGCCCGGGGCCGGGACGTTCGGGGGCGACGGATCGACCGAGGTCTTCCAGGTCCCCGGGCACGGCGGGCCTCCTCCGAGGGCCGGTGACACCGCCGTCTACCAGGCGGGCGACCTCGAGCCCGCCCCGGCGTCGAACCGCAAGCTCATCCTCCAGCTCGGCGCCGCCGTGGTGGTCATCGCGGTGGTGACCGTCGTCATGGTGATGTGGGCGGGCGCGAGGAAGGAGGAGCCGCTGACCGCCTCCACCCCGACCGCCGAACCGACCACGCTGCCGAGCACACTGCCTACCACGCTCCCCACCGAGGAGCCCACGCCGGACGCCACGCCCGGCCTGGTGAGCACCCTGGGACCGACCTCGCTGCGCGAGACGGTCCAGCCCAAGGCCACCCTGGGCGAGGCGATGCCGCCGGGCGGCTGGCGCAAGTGGCTGTCGGAGTTCGACGAGGCGCTGATGGCCCAGCAGGCCATGGGCGCGATCGACCCCAAGGTCGCCGGCAAGGCCCGCGACAAGATCAGGAAGGCCGCCAGGAAGTTCGAGGAGGGCCGCATCGACGCGGGGATCGACCAGGTCGCCGGCGTTTACCACGACCTGAGGCGGGCGCAGGAGAAGGGCGACATGGGCGGGTCCGGGCCGGCGGCTCAGGTCCTGAACGACTGGCGGCTGCCCGACGACTAGGAGCTCAAGGCGGGCTCGGCCGGGTGGCGGGCGATAGTGACGTCAGGGGCGGAACACGTACATTGGCGCCATGAGCGTCGACTACGTGGCACGCCGGGCCCGGCTCGCCGGGTTGCTGCCCGCCCGTGAGGTGACCGCCCTGCTCGTCACCTCGCCCGTGAACGTCCGCTACCTCACCGGGCTGGTCAGCTCGAACGCCGCCGTCCTGGTCAGGGCCGGCGGCACCGCGCTGCTGGCCACCGACAACCGCTACATCGAGGTGGCCCGCACGCTGGACGTGCCGTCGATCGAGGCGTACGACGTGGAGAGCGCGCTGGCGGAGCCGGGGGCCGGGATCGAGGCGGCGTGGATGAGCGTGGCCACGTACCGGCGCCTGGGCGGGGGGCTGGTGCCGCTGGAGCCGGTGGTGGAGCTGCTGCGGGCGGTCAAGGACGACGGCGAGCTGGAGCTCCTCCGTACGGCCTGCGAGATCACCGACCAGGCATTTGCCGATATTTCAGGGAAAATCGTCCCGGGGATCACCGAGCGCGACCTCGCCCGCCTCCTCGACAACCGCATGACCGAGCTGGGCGCCGACAAGCCCGCGTTCGACACGATCGTGGCCGCAGGCGAGAACGGCGCGATCCCGCACCACGCCCCCTCCGGCAGGGAGCTGCGCGCCGGCGACCTGGTCACCATCGACTTCGGCGCCCGCTACCAGGGCTACCACGCCGACATGACCAGGACGGTCTGCCTGGGCCCGCCGACGGACTGGCAGCGCGAGATCTACGACCTGGTCGCCGAGGCGCAGCGGGCCGGCAGGCACGCGCTCGCGCCGGGCGCGGGGGCCAGGGAGGTGGACGCGGCGGCCCGTACCGTCATCGAGGACGCGGGGTACGGGCGCCGCTTCCGGCACGGGCTGGGACACGGAGTCGGCCTGGAGATCCATGAGGAGCCGTTCCTCGGCCCCTCGCGGACCGGTAGACTAGAGGATCGAGTTCCGATCACCGTCGAGCCCGGGGTCTATCTCCCGGGCCGGGGCGGGGTTCGCATCGAGGACACCCTGGTGACACGTGAGGGCGGGCCGGAACTTTTCACGAAGACGACCAAGGAGCTGCTCGTCCTTTAGAGCGGCCGCACGCGGGAGAAGAACGAGTGGCGACGACCAACGACCTCAAGAACGGCATGGTGCTGAAGCTCGAGGGCGGTGAGCTCTGGGCCGTGGTCGAGTTCCAGCACGTCAAGCCGGGCAAGGGTGGCGCGTTCGTGCGCACCAAGCTCAAGAACGTCCTCTCCGGCAAGGTCGTCGACAAGACCTTCAACGCCGGCGTGAAGGTCGACGTGGCCAACGTCGACAAGCGCGAGATGCAGTACTCGTACAAGGACGGCGACGACTTCGTGTTCATGGACACCGAGACCTACGACATGGTCAACGTGCCCAACAACACCGTCGGCACCGCCGCCAACTACATGCTGGAGAACACTCTGGCCACGGTCGCGTTCAACGAGGGCTCGGCCCTCTACGTCGACCTGCCCGCCGCGGTCGAGCTGACCATCGCCGAAACCGAGCCCGGCCTGCAGGGCGACCGCTCCACCGGCGGCACCAAGCCCGCCACGCTGGAGACCGGCGCCGAGATCAAGGTGCCGCTGTTCATCACCACCGGCGAGAAGGTCAAGGTCGACACCCGCAGCGGCGATTACCTCGGCCGGGCCTGAGGTGTCGGCACGCGGCAAAGCACGCCGGCGGGCGCTTGACATCCTCTTCGAGGCCGAGCTGCGCAGCGAGGATCCGCTGAAGATCCTCGCCGAACGCGTGGAGCGGCAGGAGCCCCCGGTGAACGAATACACCTCGACCATCGTCGAGGGCGTCGCCAGACACCACGCGCGCATCGACGAGCTGATCACCACCTACGCCGAGGGCTGGACCCTCGACCGGATGCCCGCCGTCGACCGCAACCTGCTGCGCGGGGGCACGTACGAGCTGCTCTGGATGCCCGGCGTGCCCGAGGGCGTGGTGATCAGCGAGTGGGTGCACCTG
The DNA here is from genome assembly GCF_053587055.1 of Nonomuraea sp. NPDC003707. Taxonomy (NCBI): domain Bacteria; kingdom Bacillati; phylum Actinomycetota; class Actinomycetes; order Streptosporangiales; family Streptosporangiaceae; genus Nonomuraea; species Nonomuraea sp. NPDC003707. Next base: position 156,735 of record NZ_JBSFNK010000002.1, read on the forward strand.
GCGGCTGAGCTGTCCACGGACGAGTCGCCGCAGTTCGTGAACGGGCTGCTGGCCCGCTTCAAGCAGCTCAAGCCAAGCCTCACCCTTTAGACACCGTCAAAAGGGGGAGTTCGGGGTACGTTCCAAAGAAATAAGGCGTACCTTCCAAAACACAGGGTCCGAAGACACAACACGACGCCTGCCCGCACGGCTCGCCGAGACGAGGGCCGTGCGTTGTCACACGGCCGGGCGCCTATGCGCGCAAGCCTGACGTGTGGCCAGGGGGCGTGCGGACAAGTGGCGCGTCACCAGCCGCGACGCGCCCCTTGCCGCTCGTCCGGCGGTGCGTATCGTGTGGGCATGGTGACCGAGGACGACGTACGCCGGCTCGCCCTGGCGCTGCCCGGGACCGTCGAGAAGACCATGTACGGCACGCCCGCCTTCTACGTCCGCGGCAAGTGGTTCGCCCGGGTGCGTGAGGAGGGCGACGTGCTGGTGCTGCCGGTGGGCTCCGAGGAGGAGAAGGCGGGGCTGATCGCGGCCGAACCGGCCGCGTTCTTCGCGACCCCGCACTACGACGGGTCCGCCGCCGTGCTGGTGCGGCTCGGGGCCGTGGACGCCGAGGAGATGGGCGAGCTGCTGACCGACGCCTGGCGGCTGCGGGCGCCCAAGCGGCCGGCCGCCGGCTTCGACGCCTGACCCCGCCACCTGACCCCGCCACCTGACCCCGCTACCCCGGCATCGACGGCGACCCGCCCGGGCGGCGTGCGCGACCCGGGAGCGGGCGGTGCCGGTGACGGCGAGCGGGGGACCGGCGCACGGCGTAGGCTGGGGCCCGACCGCGAAGAAGCGCAGTTCACGATGTGCGCGATCGCGAGGGCCCGGAGCGCGGGCCGTCGCGAGGGGAGAGGGAGGCGAGCCGACGTTGCGTGCTGAAGGCGTCACGAGGACCCCGGCGGTGCGGACCGCCGTCGTCTGGGACGCGTTGCGGTCCGCGCTGGCCGAACGGACGGCGGCGACCGGCCGGGAGGGGCTCGACATCGTCGATGCCGGGGGCGGCACCGGCGGGTTCGCCGTGCCGCTGGCGGCGCTGGGTCACGCCGTGACCGTCGTGGATCCGAGCCCCGACTCGCTGGCCGCGCTCGAGCGCCGCGCCAAGGAGAAGGGCGTGCGCGTGCGGTCCCTGCAGGGCGACGCCGCCGACCTGGGCGAGCTGCTCAGCCGCGACAGCGCCGACCTGGTGCTCTGCCACAGCGTGCTCGAATACGTCGAAGACCCGATCAGCGCGCTGACCGCCGTCGCGGGCGTGCTGCGCAGGGGCGGCGCGGTGAGCGTGCTGACCGCCAACCCCGTCGGCAGCGCGATCCACCGGGCGCTCGCGGGGCAGTTCGACGAGGCGCGGGCCGTTCTCGACGACCCGCGGGGCACCTGGGGCGACCGCGACCCCACCCCGAGGCGCTTCGGCGCCGAGACGCTCTCCGAGCTGCTGGCCGCGACCGGGTTCGCCGTCGGCGCCGTCCACGGCGTGCGCGTCTTCGCCGACCTGGTCCCGAGCAGGCTCGTCGACGGGGAGCCCGGCGCCGCCGAGGCGCTCGTCGCCCTCGAGCAGGTCGCCGCCACCCACCCCGTGCTGCGCGACATCGCTACTCAGCTGCACGTGCTCGCGCACAGGTCATGAGGCGCCGGCACTGGGTATAGAACGCATGTTCGGATAGAATCGGCGGCGTGTCTCGCAAGCAGATCACCGGCATCGGCCCCGCTCCACGCACCGGGGCCGACGACAGCGGCTGCCCGATCCTGCACGTCGACATGGACGCCTTCTTCGCCAGCGTCGAGCTGCTCGAGCGTCCCGAGCTGCGCGGCCGCCCGGTGATCGTGGGCTCGCCCGCGGGGCGCGGCGTCGTGCTCAGCGCCACGTACGAGGCCAGGGCCCACGGCGTGCACTCCGCCATGCCGATGAGCAGGGCGCGCCGGCTCTGCCCGCAGGCCACGATCATCCCGCCCAGCCACGGCAAATACTCCGAGGTCTCCAAGGGCGTCATGGAGATCTTCCACACGATCACCCCGATGGTCGAGCCCATCGCTTCCGACGAGGCGTTCCTCGACGTCGGGGGCGCCAGGCGCCGGCTCGGCCCGCCCGCCGTCATCGCCGCCATGATCAGGGAGCAGGTCCTCGACCGTTACGGCATCACGTGCTCGGTCGGCGTGGCGAGCAGCAAGTTCGTGGCGAAGCTGGCCAGCAAGCAGTGCAAGCCCGACGGGCTGCTGGTGGTGCCCGCCGACCAGGTCGTCGACTTCCTCCACCCGCTGCCGGTCTCGGCGCTGTGGGGCGTCGGCGAGCGCACCGAGCAGTCTCTCGTACGCCTCGGCATCCGCACGGTCGGCGACCTGGCCAGGGTGCCGCCCGCCACCCTCCAGCGCGAGCTCGGGCAGGCCGTGGGCGGCCACCTGGCGGCGCTGGCCTGGGGCCGTGACGAGCGGGCGGTGAGCGCCCACGTGCCCGACAAGAGCATCGGCAACGAGGAGACGTTCGCGGCCGACGTGGACGATCCCGAGGTGATCAAGCGGGAGTTGCTGCGTCTTTCCGAGCGGGTGGCCGCCAGGATGCGTAAGGGCGGACACGTGGGAAGGACTGTAAGTGTGAAGCTCCGCCGCGCTGATTTCACGACGATCAACCGCTCGCGCACACTGCGCGAGCCGACCGACGTGGCCCAGGTGATCTATGCCACAGCCTGCGAGCTGTTCGAGGCGGCCGGCCTCCAGCGCGTGCGGCTGCGCCTGGTCGGCGTGAGGATGGAAAACCTGCGCCCCGCGGGCGAGGCCACCCACCAACTCGGCATCGGAGAGCGGGAGACCGGCTGGCGCGAGGCCGAACAGGCCATGGACAAGGCGATCCGGCGATTCGGTCCCGATGCGGTGCTCCCAGCATCGCTCGTACGTGGCAAGCTTGATGATGTAGAGACATGACGCAGATGTCCGGATTTTTATGGGGTATCGGTGTCGCGATTTTGGGGGAAGGGGGGCGAGATGGGCCACAATGGAGCCATGACGACACCTCCGGTTTGGTCTGCGTTGGACGTTTGCTTTCGCCTACGTCTACAGCCTCGTATTCTGGGGATAACCGACCGCGAGGTTCGGACACCCCGTGTCGTCCGTTGCCGTCTTCCCCGTCCTGGGGCTGTCCTTGGGAGGCGCCGTGCCGCTCTCTGAGCACGAGCAGCGCTTGCTCGACCAGATCGAGCAGGCCCTCTACGCCGAGGACCCGAAGTGGGCCAACACCGTAAGGATCAGTGACCCGCGCAGCCATTACAAGCGTCGTCTGATCAAGGCCTCCATCGGCTTTGCTCTCGGCGTCGTCATCATGATGGTCGGCGTGGTGATGAGTGGCAGTGCCCTGATCCCTCTCGGCGTCGGCGGTTTCGTGGTCATGCTCGCCGCGTGTCTGTGGGGCCTGTCCAGTTGGAAACGCATGAACGGGTTCGGTGACTCCGCGCCCGCCTCGGGCTCGGCCCCTCCTCCGGGCAAGCAAGCCCGTCGGCCGCGCCGGGGGACGTTCATGGAGCGCATGGAAGAGCGCTGGCGCCGCCGCAACGATGAGCGCTGACCGCTGACCTGCGGAGCCGCCCGGACACGCGTCCGGGCGGCCCTCGTGTGGGAGGCGGCCCTTCCGGGTCCCGTCGTGCGCTCGTCCGCCCAGGCGCGCGACGGCGCAACCGGTGGCCGCCCGTCCCCTGCCCCCAAGGTGAGCCCGGCCAGGCGCCGGCGTTCCCGCTGCCGAAAACGAAACCGGCCGTCCCCCTCGACGAGGGGAACGGCCGGTCGCGTCGGTCGGTCAGGAGCCCTTCTGGGCGGACGTCCGCCGCAGCCTGATGTTCTCCAGCAGGTCGAACCCGTCGAGCAGGCGCTCGCCCAGCCCCCGCAGCCGCCGCAGCGTGGACGGCGGCAGCAGCACCGCCCGCAGCCGGCGCCCGCGTGACACCGTGGCCGCCAGCGCCTGGCGCACCTGACGCAGGTCCTTGCGCAGCGGCCCGATCTGTCCCGGATCCCTGGCGAACAGCACCCGCTCCACCGCGGACGCGATGGCCGTGATGGCCGCCGCCGAGTCGGCGTCGAACTCGTACTGCTGGGTCAGCCGCCGTGCCAGCGCCCGCGGGGTCTCGCTGAGCTGGCGGGCCATGCCGTAGTCGTACAGCACGTCGTCCAGCTCCGCCCACGCGGCGGCGACCGACGGATGGCCGCCCCCCGACTTCGACGCGATCCGGGCCGTCAGATCGTCTGACGGCTCCGAGACCTTCCAGCCCAGGGTGCGCACGCGCCGGTTCCTGGTGATCAGACGCAGGCCCGCGGGGATCAGCAGCACCAGCAGCAGCGCCGCCGCGCCGATGCCGATCTGGCCGATCAGCGGCATCGAGTCGTCCGTCGGCAGCCCGCCGGTGGCGACCACGCCCTCGCGGTCCAGTTCGCGAGGGTTGCGCCGGGCCTGCGGGTCGACCGGCTCGTCAGCGGACGAACTCGTCGAACCCGGCGTCGGCGTCGACGCCTCCCCGGTCGCCTCCGGCCGGGGCTGGGTGTACTCGGGCACCCGCGCGCTGCCCTGGCCGGCCGAGCCCGCGGGAGTCGGCTCGAACGGCAGCCAGCCCACACCCTCGAAATACAGCTCGGGCCAGGAGTGGGAGTCGTTCGTGCCGACCTGCCACCGGTCGCCGACCTTCGTGCCGCCCGTATAGCCGATGGCCACCCGCGACGGGATGCCCACCAGCCTGGCCAGCACCGCCATCGATGCGGCGAACTGCTCGCAGTAGCCCGCACGATCGCGCAGCAGGAAGTCCCGCAGCGCCGAGTTGCCGTGCCCCTGCGTGCTGAGGCTGTAGGTGAAGTCGCCGCCGGTGAAGAACTGCTGCAGCTTCACCGCCGCCTCGTAGTCCGTCTTGGCGTTCGCGGTCAGCGTGGTCGCCAGCTCGGCGATCTCGGGCGGGAGGTTGTCCGGCAGCCTCAGGAAGCGGGGATCGACGCTGGGCCGGGTCCCGCCGAGCGAATCGAGCAGGTCCGGCGTGGGCTCCGGCTCGCTCGTGGTCACCTCGTACTCGACGCCGGCGGCCTCGTCGCGGGTGGAGAAGACCATGAGCGTGTCCACGTCCGCCCGCCAGTCGCCGTCGATCTGGATCTGTCGCGGCGGGTACGGCAGCGGCAGGAACTGCAGCTTCGTGATCTCGTCGCTGATCCGGATGTCCGTGGTCACGGTCTTGACCTTCGGCTGGGGACCGAGACCGGGCGGCGCCGGGAGGGGGCCGTTGTCCGTCCTGTTCTGCGGGGCACCCTTGGGCTCCGTCATGCCGAACTGCTGGCCGTCGAACGTGTCGAGCGCGAAGATCCGCAGATAGCGGGGTTTGTCGTCGTTGTTGGCGTAGGTGAGGACCACGCGCCGTTCCGGCAGCTCCAGCTGGCCCTTCAGGTTCGCGATGGGGTTGGGGATGCTGATCGAGTTGCCCCGGCCCGAGCCGCTGCCGCCCACGCCGAACGTGAAGAACGACACCGGCTCCATGGCCGGCAGCAGGGCGGGCACCAGCACCGCCAGCACGATCGCGGCGAACCCGATGCGCTTGCCCGACAGCCGCAGCCCGCTGGTGTCCGCCGAGGTGCGGGCCTCGGGCCGGGAGGACGTGGCGCGGGTCGTCCGCCGTACCAGCACCGCCCTGCCCCAGTGGCCCACCCGCTCGCGCCCGTCGGCGATCAGCAGGCCGATGAACCCGAGCGCGGCCAGGATGAACGCCGGCCAGCTGATCGGGTCGGGCAGGATCGTCGCCGGCACGGTGGCCAGCGCCAGCAGCGGCAGCCCGGCCAGCGCCGCCTTGCGCAGCCGCGCGGCCAGCAGGTCGACGGCGATCGCGATCAGCGCCACGCCGCCGGCGGTCAGCAGCGTGATGCCCTCGGTCTCCGGCACGGGAGCGGCGAAGCGCTGGATGTCGGCCCAGCCGACCCCCAGCAGCCTGCCCAGTTCCACCACCGACCCGCGGGTCGGCACCACCAGCGCCCACGCCTTGGCGGAGGCGAACGCCGCGGTCAGGTAGACCCACACCGCGAGCAGCGCGACCAGCGGCGCCGCCCACGCGGGCAGCGACAGGCGGCTGCTCAGCAGGCCCGCGGCCATCACGGCGAGCACGGCGCCCAGCGACGACCAGAACCAGGAGCCGCCCTGGAAGAGCGGGTAGAGCAGGAACGCCGCGGCGAACGCGGCCACACCGGAGGCGACGGTCAGCCTCATGCCGCGCCTCCCGCGGGGTTGAGCGCGTATCTGTCGCGGTTGGCGGCGTTCTGCCAGACGGAGGCGATCGAGGTGCCCGCGGGCAGGCGCACGATGCGCCAGCCGTACCCGGCCAGGACCGTCTGCACGGCCTGGTGGTTCTCGGCGGCCGCGCGGTCCCCGCCGTCCCACGTGCTCACGTCGAGCATCACCGCCACCGCGGTGATGCCGCTGTGCCTCAGCCTGGCCAGCTCTCTCGCCTCCTCCGGGTCGAGGTCGCCGAGCACGGCCACGATCAGCCCGTCGCCCCCGCCCTGGCGCAGGGCCGAGACGCCCATCTCCAGGGAGCGGGCCGGGCTGTGGCGCACCACGGCGAGGGTGTCGAGCAGCGACCAGCTCAGTCCGGTGTCGGTCAGGTGCTCGGCGCCCTGGTCGGTCACCAGTCGCAGGCCGAGGCCCTCGCGGGCCAGGTGCACGCCGATCGAGGCCGCGGCCGAGACCGCCACCTCGAACGACGAGCGCGGGCCCTCGCCGCGGTGCGCGTACCTGCGGGTGTCCAGCAGGAGCGCGCCGCGGCTCTGCCACTGCTGCTCCTCGCGGCGCACCATCAGCTCGCCGCGGCGGGCCGTCGAGCGCCAGTGCACCCGGCGCAGGTCGTCGCCCTGCCGGTATTCGCGTGGCGCCACGTCGTCGTCGCCGGCCGCGGCCACGCTCCTGGTACGGCTGTCGCCGCCGCCCGTCCACTCACCCGACAGCCGCACGTGGGGCAGCGCCGCGACGTGCGGCGTCACCACGAGCGTGTCGCTGATCGTGAACGAGCGGGTCAGCTCGACGAGCCCGAACGGGTCGGCGATGCGGACCGACAGCGGGCCGATCGTGTAACGGCCGCGCAGGTCCGAGCGCACCCGGTAGTCGATCTCCCGCACGCCCCGCGACTCGACCCGGTCCAGCACGAACCGGGGCCGCACGCCCAGCGCATAAGGAACGGTGTCCTCGATGAGCAGCAGCCCGGTCGGGAGCCTGGTGACGTTCTCCAGCCGCAGGGTCACGGTGGCCTCGCCGCCGACCTCCGCCCGCGGCGGGTCGAGGCGCCTGGCGCAGCTCAGCCGGTAGCGCGTGCGCGCCACCACCATGGCCGCCAGCAGCGGCAGCGCCGTCACCAGGACGCCGATCCTGAACAGGTCGTTCTCGCCCAGGATGACGGCCATCAGCAGCGCCGCGATGCCGGAGGCGAGGAACGACCTGCCCCTGGAGGTCAGCGCCCGCAGTCCGGCCCTCACGACGCCCTGGCCTCCGGCACCGGTACGCGCCTGATCAGATCGGTCACCACCTGCTCCGGCAGGCGGCGCTGGCCCTGGGCCTCGACGCTGGGCAGCAGCCGGTGCGCCAGCACGGGGATGGCCAGGTCCTGCAGGTCGTCGGGGATGACGTAGTCGCGACCGGCCAGCGCGGCGTGCGCCCTGGCGGCCCGTACGAGCTGCAGTGTGGATCGGGGCGATGCGCCCAGCCGCAGGTCGGGGGAGTGGCGGGTGGCCACGACGAGGTCGATGGCGTACTTCTTGACCGCCTGCGAGACGTAGACGCCGCGTACGGCCTCGATGAGGGCGCGCACCTCGGCCGTCGTCGCCACCGGCTCCAGCTTGTCCAGCGGCGAGGTCTGACCGTGCACGTCGAGCATCTCCAGCTCGGCGTGCGGCTCGGGGTAGCCCATCGCGATGCGCGCGGTGAACCGGTCGCGCTGCGCCTCGGGAAGGGGATAGGTGCCTTCCATCTCGATGGGGTTCTGGGTGGCGATCACCATGAACGGCGTGTCCAGCTGGTACGTCTCGCCGTCCACCGTCACCTGCTGCTCTTCCATGCACTCCAGCAGCGCGGACTGCGTCTTCGGAGAGGCGCGGTTGATCTCGTCGCCGACCACGATGTTCGCGAACACCGGGCCGGGCTTGAACTCGAACTCCCGGGTCTGCTGGTTGTACGCGCTGACCCCGGTGATGTCACTGGGCAGCAGGTCGGGAGTGAACTGCACGCGGCGCACCGGACAGTCGATGGAGCGCGCCAGCGCCTTGGCCAGCATGGTCTTGCCGACCCCTGGAACGTCCTCGATCAGGAGGTGGCCCTCCGCGAGCAGGACGGTGAGCATGATGCGGACGGCGTCGCCCTTGCCCTCGATCACCGATTCGATGGCGTTCCGAATCCGATGCGCGGTGGAGACCAGCTCGTCGAGCTGGGGAGGGACATCATGGGTTACTGCCACCGGGCCTCCATGAGAGAAGTGCGACGGCTGTCCCGTAGGGTGCCTTTGCGGGAGCCATGCCATTCCTTTTCCATTGTGTGTACGACCCTACGACGCTGTGGGTTCTCGGGCGACATTTGTGGATATTCCAGGGAACACCGGTGATGTTCCTGTTCTTGTCGCATAGCAGTACGAATCCCGTGACACGACACCCCACCGGGCGCTCCACTTTCCTCCACAGCGGGCTTCCCGAACGAGCCGAGCCCCTATTTCCGCGGCCTTTTGAACCCTCGACACGCCCATGAGGGTTGACCGCCCGGTCACCCCCCTCCACCCCGCTCCATCGCTCTGACCTGCGGTAACGCAACGGAAACCGATGATGAAGACGGTTCGAATCAGTTGACGGTGGGGAGAAGTGGAGTATGGTGGTGCGCAGTGGAGGGCCCGGTGCACCAGCGCTGAGCGCTTCACGAGGCACGGGAGGTGGGGCCGGTGTTCCTCGGCACCCATCAACCGCGTCTGGACGACAAGGGACGGCTGTTCCTGCCGGCTAAGTACCGTGAGGAGCTGGCGGAGGGTCTTGTGATCACCAAAGGCCAGGAGCGATGCCTCTACGTTTTTCCCGTGGAGGAGTTCCAGCGCATTACCGAGGCTCTCAGCACCGCCCCGGTCACCGCCAAGGCGGTGCGCGACTACAGCCGCGTCTTCTTCGCCAGTGCGTCCGACGAGAAGCCAGACAAGCAAGGGCGTATCACGATCCCGCAGAGCCTGCGTCAGTACGCGGGTTTGGAGCGTGACTGCGTCGTCATCGGGGCCAACACCCGGCTGGAGATCTGGGACGCGCAGGCCTGGGACACCTATCTCAGCGCGCAGGAGCAGGCGTTCGCCGATCTGTCGGAGGAGGTGCTGCCAGGGATCTTGTAGTGACCACGGTCGATCCGTCGGTGTTGTCGTTCGGCGAGGTCTCCACCCGCAACCACTGCCGGTCAGCTGATGCACCTTCCCCGGTGTCAGATGACAGGCGTCCACGAAGAGGGTGCGGATGGGGACCTGGCCGGGCGGCGCCGGGTGGGGACTCAGAGGTGGCCGACGATCGATCTATACGCGTCATCCGCGGGCAAGGGCGCGAGAGGGGGGTTGGAGATGCAGGACAACGCTGGCACGGGCGGTCACGTTCCGGTGATGCTCGAGCGCGTTCTGGAGCTGCTCGGGCCTTCGCTGACCGGCAGCGAGCCGGTCGTCGTCGACGCCAACCTCGGCCTCGGTGGCCACTCGGAGGCCCTGCTCGCCGCCTATCCTTCACTTCATCTGATCGGGATCGACCGCGACCCTTTCGCGATCGACTTCTCGACCCGCCGGCTGAGCCCGTACGCGGACCGGACCACCCTGGTCCACGCCTCCTCCGGTGACCTGGCCGAGGTGCTCGCCCGCGCGGGGCGCACCACGGTCAACGGAGCCCTGTTCGACCTGGGCGTCTCCTCGCCGCAGCTCGACGAGGCGGAGCGCGGGTTCGCCTATTCCTACGACGCGCCGCTCGACATGCGGATGGACACCGACCAGGAGCTGACGGCGGAGCTGGTGGTCAACACCTACTCCGCCCCGGAGCTGATCCGCATCCTGCGCGATTACGGAGAAGAACGATTCGCTCCGCGTGTCGCGGGCCTGATCATCAAGGAACGGGCCAAAGAGGCCATAACCTCGACTAAGCGGCTTGCGGACATCGTGCGTGAGGCGATTCCCGCCGCGACCCGGCGCACCGGGGGAAACCCCGCCAAGAGGACTTTCCAAGCGCTGCGCATCGAGGTGAACGCGGAGCTGTCCGCCCTGGAGGCGGCGTTGCCCGCGGCACTCGACGCGCTGGCGCTGGGTGGGCGAGTCGTCGTGCTCTCGTACCACTCGCTCGAGGACCGGCTCACCAAGCAGGCCCTTACGGCGCGAACCAGGGACACCAGCCCCCCCGGGCTGCCCGTCCCCCTGCCGGCTCACCAGCCGAGGTTCCGCCTCCTGACGAGGGGAGCCGAGCTCCCAAGCGAAGAAGAGCTCGCCCGCAACCCGCGGGCGGCCTCGGCCCGGCTACGGGCGGCAGAGAGGATCCGTGTTGACGACTGAGCAGGAGACCGGCCGGGGAGCGCCTGTCCGCCGCGCGACCCCCAAGACGGGCACGCGCCGGCTCGGGGCGCCGCACCAGTCCAAGCCGCGGCCCCGTCCTGACGTCGAGAGCAAGCTGTCGGCGGCCGAGCGGGCACGCCTCGACCTCGACGGCAAGCGGCCCGGCGCCGAGCGGGAGCGCGCCGACGGCGCCACCCGCGTGCGTCCGGGCACCCGTACGGGCGCAGGCACCGCCGGCAAGCGGATCGCCTCGGTGAGCGCGCAGATCAGGCGGCCGATGGCGCGGCGCCGGCCCGCGCGCAGCCAGCGCGCGCCGTTCGTGCTGCTCGTCGTCGGGCTGCTCTGCGGCGGCCTGGTGAGCCTGCTGCTGCTCAACACCATGCTGGCCAAGGACGCCATCACCGACGCCGACCTGCGCGACGAGATCGCGGTGGCGCGTCAGGAGAAGGAGAAGATCGAGCTGGAATACCAGCTCAAGACGCAGCCCGACGTCCTCGCCACGATGGCCGAGAACCAGGGCGAGCACCGCAACTGGGACAACGTCGACAGCTGGAGCGGCGCGGGCACCGACGGCCAGAGCGGTCAGGCGGACAGGGAACGGTGAGCAACTCAGGCGGCAGGGGGCAGGGACCCGGCCGCGGCGCTGGCGGCGCCGGCTCTCAAGGAGGGCCCGGCGCCGCTCGTCGTACGCCGGGAGGTCCGGGACGGGCGGGGCGGCAGGGCGGCTCCGCACGTTCTGACGGGGGCCGTTCCGACGGGTCGGGCCGCCCGGCGTCGCCGGAGAACCCGCCACGCCAGCCGCGCAAGCGCCCGCCGGACCCGCTCGACCTGCCGTTCGGCCCGGGCGACCCGCCACGGGGCCGTCCGCCGCGCGAGTCCGGCGACGAACCGCGCGGCCGTTCCCGCCGCGACGACGCCGACCGCGCCGACCCGGGTGAGACCGGCCGTCCCCGCTCCGGCGGCGGCCGCCAGAGCGGCCCCGACCGTGCCCGCCGCGACGGCACCCGCCAGAGCGGCCCGGACCGCGGCCGTTCGGGCGGCTCGGGCGGTTCGGGGCGCGGCCGCTCGCGCGGCGACGCCGCGGACGGCACCCGCAGGCGCCCGCGCGACGAGGACGACCGCCCCCGGAGCGGTACAGGGCGGGGCCGCGATGAGGACGACCGCCCGAGGGGTGGCGCGGGACGCGGCCGCGATGAGGACGACCGCTCCAGGAGTGGCGCGGGGCGCAGCCGCGATGACGACGACCGCCCGAGGAACAGCGCGGGGCGGGGCCGTGACGAGGGCGACCGGCCCAGAGGGCGCGCTCCCCAGGGGCGCGACGAGGCCGACCGGCTCCGCGGGCGCGTCCAGGGAGGCGACGAGCGAGCCCGCGGCCGGCAGGAGGACGACGCGCCGCGCCGCGGCCGGCAGGAGGACGACCTCCGGAGCCGGGCCAGGGAGGACGGCGCGCTGCGGCGTCCCCAGGCGGGCGGCCCGAGGCCGCAGGCCGCCAGGCCGGAGGCGGCCCGGGGCAGCGAGCGGGTGGCGGCGCGCCGCGGCGGGGAGGTGCCCCCGCCCAGAGGGCCGCGCCGTCCGCCGCCGCGCCCGCCCAGGCCGCCGCTGGTGCTGCGGCTCGGCAACCCGCGCAGGCGCATCAACATCGGCCTGATCGGCATGACGTTCGTGCTGTCGATCTTCGCCGGGCGGCTGATCCAGATGCAGGGCCTCGACTCCAAGGTGTACGAGGCTGCGGCGGTGGGCCAGCGCACGCACACCGAGCAGATCCCCGCCGAGCGCGGCTCGATCACCGACGTCAACGGCCACGGCCTGGCCATCACCGTCGAGGCGCGCGAGCTGTCCATCGACCCGTCCAAGGTCACCCCCCAGACCCGGGCCAAGTGGGCCGCCCTCCTGGCCCAGCAGCTCGGCAAGAGCGAGCAGGAGATCTCCGCCAAGCTGGCCAGGACCAACACCCGCTACCAGCGCCTGGCCACGGACGTCGACCCGGTCGTGGCCACCCGCCTGCAGCAGGCCGGCGTGCCCGCGCTGGCGGCGAAGAAGACCTACCGCAGGCTCTACCCGGCGGGCGACCTGGCGGGCAGCCTCATCGGGTTCGTCGGCGACGAGGGCGCCGGGCTGGGCGGCATCGAGCAGGCCAGGAACACCCTGCTGGCCGGCCAGGACGGCGAGCAGCGCGTCGAGACGGGCCGCGACGGCCTGCGCATCCCGATGACCAGCAGCCAGCACACCGCCCCCGTCAACGGCCAGGACGTGCGGCTGACGATCGACCGCGACATCCAGTGGGCCGCCCAGGAGTCGATCGCCGAGCAGGTCGAGAAGGCCGGCGCCGACAGCGGCACCGTGATCGTCATGGACGTGCAGAGCGCCCAGATCATCGCCATGGCCAACGCCCCCGAGCTCGACCTGAACAACTGGCGCAAGGCCCCCGCGTCCGCGTACGTCAACAAGGCCGCCGCCGACGTGTTCGAGCCCGGCAGCACCAACAAGGTGATCACGGCCGCCGCCGCGATCGAGGCCGGCGCGGTGACGCCCGACACGGTGTTCCAGGTCCCCGACCGGATCAAGTGCGCCGACCAGGTGCTGCGCGACGCGCACCCGCACAAGGCCGAGTCGATGACGTTCCGCCAGGCCGTGGCCGAGTCCAGCAACGTGGCCACGATCATGGCCGCGCGCAAGGTCGGCAGCGAGAGCCTCTTCCGGATGCTGAAGGCGTTCGGGTTCGGCACGCGGCCGGGTGGCGGCGTGCCGAGCGCGGAGGCCGGGCTGCTGCCCGACTACAAGAACTGGTCGGGCAGCCAGAGCTGTACCGTCGCCTACGGGCAGGGCGTTTCGGTGACCGCGCTGCAGATGGCCAGCGTCTACCAGACCATCGCCAACGGCGGCGTCAAGATCGAGCCGCGGATCGTGGCCGGCACGACGGACACGTCCGGCAGGTTCGTTCCCGCTCCCGCAGGTAAGCAGACCAGAGTGGTGAGCGCGACGACGGCGAAGGAGATCACGACGATGCTGGAGACCGCGGTGAGCGCGGAGGGCACGGGAGAGCTCGCGGCCATCCCCGGCTACCGGGTGGCGGGCAAGACGGGCACGGCCAACCGCTACGATGCGAAGCTCGGCCGGTACGAGGGCTACACGGCCTCGTTCGTCGGGTTCGCGCCCGCCGACAAGCCCCGGCTGGTGGTGCTGTCGGTGCTGCAGAACCCGAAGAACGGCCACTTCGGCGGGCAGTTGGCGGCCCCCGTGTTCAAGGATGTGATGACGTTCGCCATCAAGAGCAAGAAGATTCCTCCCACAGGCTCCGCCGCGCCGCCGGTGCGGATGCGCGCGGGACAGTGACCAGGGAAGGTACGCTCTCGCCGTGCGTCCCCCGTCGTCTATGCGTCCTACGACCAGCCCGCCCCGCCCGCTGACCGGGCTCGCGACCATGCTCGACGCCGACTCAGGCACGTCGCGGTCGCCTCATGCCGCCCTGACCGGCGTCACCATCGACTCCCGCGACGTCAGTCGCGGAGATCTCTACGTGGCGTTGCCCGGCAAACAGGCCCACGGAGCCGCCTTCGCCGCCGAGGCGATGGCGAAGGGAGCGGTGGCGGTGCTCACCGACCGCGCCGGCCGCGACGAGGCCGTCGCGACCGGGCTGCCGGTGCTGATCGTGCCCGACCCGCGCGCCCTGCTCGGGCAGATCTCCTCCTGGGTGTACGGGCAGCCGGCCCACGACATCCAGATCCTCGGAGTCACCGGCACCAGCGGCAAGTCCACCACCACGTTCATGATCGAGGCCGGCCTGCGGGCGGCCGGGCACCGGGCCGGCCTGGTGGGCGGCGTCGAGATCCGCGCCGGCGAGGCGCGCTTCCAGCCCACGCTCACCACGCCCGAGGCGCCGCAGCTGCACGGCCTGTTCGCCCTGATGCGCGAGGAAGGCGTCAGCGCGGCCGTCATGGAGGTCTCCAGCCACGCCCTGGCGCTCGGCCGGGTCGACGGGATCTTCTACGACGTCGCCCTGTTCACCAACCTCTCCCAGGACCACCTCGACTTCCACAAGGACTTCGAGGACTACTTCGCGACCAAGGTGCGGCTGTTCCAGCCGGAGCTGAGCCGGGTCGGCGTGACCAACATCGACGACCGCTACGGGCGGGAGCTGCTCGACCTGGCGAAGGTGCCGATGACCACGTACTCGGCGCTGGGCGACCCGGAGGCCGAGTGGCGGGCGCTGGACGCCCGGCTGGGCGCCGACGGCAGCGCGTTCAGGGTCGTGGGGCCCGGCGGGGTCGAGGCGGACGCGCAGATCGCGCTGCCGGGGCCGTTCAACGTCGCCAACGCGCTCGGCTCCATCGTCACGCTCGTCGAGGCCGGGGTGCCGCTGCACACCGCCGTGCACGGCGTGGGCACGCTCACCGGGGTTCCGGGGCGCATGCAGCGGATCACGGCCGCGGGCGACGAGTTCCAGGCCGTCGTGGACTACTCCCACAAACCCGGCGCCGTGGAGTCGGTGCTGCGCTCGCTGCGGTCCGTCACGGCGGGCACGCTGACGATCGTGCTCGGCTGCGGCGGCGACCGCGACAAGGGCAAACGGCCCGTCATGGGCGAGCTCGCCGCCCAGCTGGCGGATGTGGCCATTTTCACGAGCGACAATCCGCGCTCGGAGGATCCGTTGGCCATTCTCGTGACGATGATGGAGGGAGCGCTCCGCGTTCCGCAGCACGACCGCGCTCATGTGATCATTGAGCCCGACCGCGCGGCCGCCATCGGCCTGGCGATCGCCCGGGCCGGGCAAGGCGACGTGATCGTCGTGGCCGGCAAGGGTCATGAGCAGGGTCAGTACATTTCAGGCGAAGTGATCCCCTTCGACGACCGTGAGGTGGTCGCGGAGGCGATCGCCGCACGCGAGGAAAGCACGGAAAGCAGGAAGCACTGATGATCCCCTTGCCTCTGGCCAGGATCGCCGAGATAACCTCGGGCGCCCTGACGGGCATGGCCGATCCCCGCGCGGTCGTCCGCGGGCCCGTCGTGATCGACTCGCGGGCCGTAGAACCGGGATCGCTGTTCGTGGCCATCAAGGGCGCGCGCGTCGACGGCCACGACTACGCCGCGCAGGCGATCAGGGCCGGAGCCGTCGCCGTGCTGGCCACCAGGCCGGTCGAGGGACCCGCGGTGATCGTGCCCGACGCCGCCGCCGCGCTGGCCGAGCTGGCCACCGCCCAGGCGGCCGCGCTGCCCAAGGTCACCGTGATCGGCGTGACCGGCTCGGCGGGCAAGACCAGCACCAAGGACCTGCTGGCGCGGCTCACCGCCCGCGTCGGGCCCACGATCGCCCCCGTCGGCAGCTTCAACAACGAGCTCGGACACCCGCTGACCGTGCTGCGGGCCGACCTCGACACCCGCTTCATGGTGCTGGAGCTGGCCGCGCGCAACATCGGCCACATCAAGGACCTGACCCGCATCGCGCCGCCGGAGATCGGCGTGGTGCTCAACGTCGGCACCGCGCACCTCGGCGTCTTCGGCGGCAAGGAGGCCATCGCCAAGGCCAAGGGCGAGCTGGTCGAGGCGCTGCCGCGCACCGGCGTGGCCGTCCTGAACGCCGACGACCCGCTGGTGCGGGCCATGGCCTCGCGCACGGACGCGCGGGTCACGTTCTTCGGCCGGGGCGAGTCCGCCTCCATCCGGGCCGAGGGCGTCACGGTCGACGCCCGCGGGCGGGCCTCCTTCACGCTGCGCACGCCCTCGGGGTCCGCGCCCGTGTCGCTCCAGCTGTACGGGGAGCACGCCGTCGAGAACGCCCTGGCCGCCGCCGCGGCCGGTTACGAGCTGGGCCTGCCGGTGGCGACCATCGCCGCCGAGCTGTCGCAGGCCACGCCGCTCAGCCGGTGGCGGATGGAGGTCACGGACCGGGCCGACGGGGTGACGGTCGTCAACGACGCGTACAACGCCAATCCCGACTCGATGCGGGCGGCGTTCGCGGCGTTCGAGGTGCTGGGCCGGGGACGGCGGCGCTTCGCCGTCATCGCGGCGCTGCGCGAGCTGGGTGAGGAGGGCCCCGTGCTCAACGCGGAGCTGGGCCGGCTGGCCGGCGGCTCCGGCCTGGCCGGGCTCATCGTGGCCGGCCCCGACGCGGGCCCGGTGCTGGAAGGGGCCTCCTCCGCCGCGGCGGAGGCGCAGGCGGCCGCTCAGGCGGCCCTGGACGCCCAGGCGGCGGCCCACGCCGCGGCCGGGGTCCCGCAGGCGCCCGTCCCCCACCAGGAAGCGCCTCAGGGCTGGCACGGGCCTTCCCCCGACCAGGGCTGGCACGGACCCGCCCAGGACCAGGGCTGGCATGGACCCGCTCAGGACCAAGGCTGGTACGGGCCGTCCCCCGAGCAGGGGGCCCCGCAGCCCGGCTGGCAGGCGCCGGACGCCGGTGGCGTGCCGCCGCAGGGGTGGCAGGCGCCTCCGGCGGGTGGACCTGTGCCCGGACAGCCGCCGGTGGGCGGGCCTCCCATGGGCGCGGCTCCCTTCGGCGGCGTTCCCGCCGGGCCGCCCGCGGGCGGGCCTCACCCGGGCGGGCCGGTGGCCGGGGCGCCACCCGGTGGCGGGGCCGCGTATCCTGCGCAGGCGATGCGAATTGTGCACGTGCCCGATGCCGAGGCGGCCGCGGCCGAGCTGGCCGGATGGCTGCGGCCGGGTGACGCGGTGCTGGTGAAGGGACCGAGAGCCATGGGTCTGGAACGGACGGCCGAGCTCGTGCTCGGAGGTGCCGCTCAGTGACCGAAATCATCATCGCCGGTGCGGTGGGCCTGATCCTCTCGATGCTGGGCACCCCGCTGGCGATCCGGCTGTTGTCGCGGCGCGGCTACGGCCAGGAGATCCGTGAGGACGGCGTGCAGGCCCACCTCGGCAAGCGGGGCACCCCCACGATGGGCGGCATCGTGTTCGTGCTGGCCTCGCTGCTCGCCTACGGCGCCTCCCACCTGGCCACCTTCGCCCCGCCCACCGTGTCGGGCATGCTGGTGCTGTTCCTGATGACGGGGCTCGGCGCGGTCGGGTTCCTCGACGACTTCATCAAGATCTACAAGCAGCGCAGCCTCGGCCTCCGCAGCGGCGCCAAGGCGCTCGGCCAGCTCGTCGTCGGCGCGGTCTTCGCGTTCCTGGTGGTCCGCCAGCCGAACATCTACGGCATCACCCCCGCCGAGACCCGGGTGTCGTTCCTGCGGGACATCGGCCCGTCGATCGGCATCGTCGGGTTCACCATCTGGGTGCTCTTCATGATCGTCGGGTTCTCCAACGCGGTGAACCTCACCGACGGCCTCGACGGCCTGGCCAGTGGCGCGACCGGCGTCGTGCTGGCCGCGTACGTGCTGATCGGCAACTGGCAGCTGCGCAACAACTGCATCGACCAGCTCGGCCCCAACTGCTACTGGGTGCGCGACCCGCTCGACCTGGCCGTGGTTGCCGCGGCCGTGCTCGGGGCGCTGATCGGGTTCCTGTGGTGGAACGCGCCGCCCGCCCGCATCTTCATGGGCGACACCGGCTCGCTGGCCCTGGGCGGCGTGCTGGCCGGTCTGGCCATCGCCACCCGCACCCAGCTCCTGCTGATCATCCTGGCCGGTCTGTGCGTGATCATCACCCTGTCGGTCATCATCCAGGTCGGGTTCTTCAAGATGACCGGGAAACGGGTGTTCAGGATGGCGCCGTTGCAGCATCACTTCGAGCTGAAGGGCTGGGCCGAGACCACGATCGTGGTCAGGTTCTGGCTGGTCGCGATGCTCTGCTCGGCCCTCGGGCTCGGGCTGTTCTACGTCGAGTGGATGCCCAAGCCATGAGTGTCACGTGCGTGGCCGGGCTCGGCGTGTCCGGCACCGCCGTGGCGCGGGTGCTGGCCGAGCGCGGCGAGCGCGTCGTGGTCGTGGAGGCGGTGGAGGGCGAGAGCCAGCTCGCCGCCGCCGCCGAGCTGGCCGCGGCCGGCGTGGAGACCCGCTTCGGCGCCATGGAGATCCCGGAGGGCGTGACCCGCCTGGTCACCACCGGCTGGGCGCCGCACCACCCGCTGATCGCCGCCGCGCTCGAAGCGGGCGTCGAGGTCGTGGGGGAGGTGGAGCTGGCCTGGCGGCTGCGTCCGGCGCAGGCGGCCCCGTGGCTCGCGCTGACCGGCACCAACGGCAAGACCACCGCGGTGCGCATGCTGACCTCGATCCTGCTGGCCGCCGGGCACAAGGCCCTGGCCGTCGGGAACGTGGGCGTCCCCGTGGTGCGGGCCGTCGCCGAGCCGTACGACGCGCTGGCCGTCGAGCTGTCCAGCTTCCAGCTCCACTGGTCCAGCACGCTGGCCCCGCACGCCGCGGCCATCCTCAACGTGGCCCCCGACCACCTCGACTGGCACGGCTCCATGGAGGAGTACGCCGCCGCCAAGGGCCGCATCTTCGAGCGGGCCGCGCACGTGATCTACAACGCCGACGATCCCGAGGCCACGAGGCTGGCCGCGCCCTATCCGGGGGCGGTCGGGTTCACGCTGCGGGTGCCCAGGCGCGGCGAGATCGGCGTCGTGGAGGACCTGCTGGTCGACCGGGCGTTCGTGGCCGATCCCGTGGAGGCGGCCGAGGAGCTGGCGACGCTGGAGGACGTACGGCCCTTCGCGCCGCACAACGTGGCCAACGCGCTGGCCGCCGCCGCCCTGGCCCGCTCGCTCGGCGTGCCGTCGGAGGCGGTGCGCCAGGGGCTGCGCGACTTCGTGCCCGACCCCCACCGCCTCGCCCACGTCGACCGGGTCGGCGAGGTCGACTACATCGACGACTCCAAGGCGACCAACCCGCACGCCGCCGCCGCGGCGCTGGCCTCGTACCCCTCGATCGTGTGGGTCGCGGGCGGGCAGCTCAAGGGCGCGGACGTCGACGACCTGGTGCGCCAGGCGGCCCCCAGACTGCGCGGAGCGGTGCTGCTCGGGGCAGATCGGGACAGGATCGCCGAAGCCATCGCGCGACACGCGCCGAATGTCCCCGTCGTGGACATCGCTGATCGGGACACTGGTGCGATGGAAAGAGTCGTCACCGAAGCCGCCCGGCTGGCCTCGCCCGGGGACACCGTGCTGCTCTCCCCGGCGGGGGCCTCGCTGGACATGTTCGCCAACTACCCGGCGCGGGGGGAGGCCTTCGCGCGCGCCGTACGCGAGCTGAGGCTGCGACGTGAGCGCGAGCGCTGAGGAGCCGCGCGCCGTCGAGGGGCCGGGCGGCTGGGCGCGGGAGCAGCTCGGGTCGCTGAAGGAGCTGCTCGACAAGCCGCTGACGACGTACTACCTGATCATCATGTGCAGCGCGCTGCTGCTCGCGCTCGGCCTGATGATGGTGCTGTCGGCCTCCAGCGTCGAGGCGCTGCAGAAGACCGGCAGCCCGTTCTCGTGGTTCTTCAAGCAGTCGCTGTCGGCCGCGGTGGGCCTGCCGGTGATGTGGGCCTGCTCACGGTTGCCGGCCAAGTTCTTCCGCTGGGCCGGCTATCCCATGATGGCGCTGTCGATCCTGGCGCTGGTCATGGTGCTGTTCATCGGCTCGTCCGAGCTGGGCGCGCAGCGGTGGATCTACATCGGCCCGTTCACCCTCCAGCCGTCCGAGCCGGCCAAGCTCGGGCTCGTGCTGTGGGGGGCCGACCTGCTGTCCAGGCGGGCGCGGCAGGGCCGCATCGAGTGGCGGCAACTGCTGATCCCGCTCATGCCCGGCACCGCGATCCTGGCCGTCATGGTCATGCTGGGCCGCGACCTGGGCACCACGCTGGTGCTGTTCATGATCTTCCTGGCGCTGCTGTGGGTGGTGGGGGCGCCGATCAAGCTGTTCGGCGGCATCCTGTCGCTGGCGGTGCTCGCCGCGGTCATCATGATCAAGGTGGAGCCGTACCGGATGGCGCGCATCGGGGCCTATCTCAACCCGTGGGCCGACGCGCAGGGCGACGGATACCAGGCCGTGCAGGGTCAGATCGCGATGGGCTCGGGCAGCTGGTTCGGGCTCGGGCTCGGCAGCAGCCGGCAGAAGTGGAACTGGCTGCCCCACGGCGAGAGCGACTTCATCTTCGCCATCCTCGGCGAGGAGCTCGGGCTGATGGGCACGCTGATGGTGGTGGCGCTGTTCGGGCTGCTCGGGTATGCCGGGCTGCGCGTCGCCGTCCGCGTCAACGACGCCTTCACCAGGCTCGCCGCCGCCGCCATGGTGGCCTGGATCGTCGGGCAGGCGACCGTCAACATGGGCGCCGTGCTCGGCGTCCTGCCGATCACCGGCATCCCCCTGCCGCTGGTCTCGTACGGCGGCTCCTCGTTGCTGCCCACGCTCGCCGCGCTCGGCATGCTGCTGTCGTTCGCCAAACGCGAGCCCGGCGCGAGGGAGGCCTTGAAAGCTCGTGGCCCCGGACCGGCCGCCCGGGCCCTAAGCTGGCTTGGCCTGGGGGGTACGACCAAAGGCCGAGCGACACGTTAGGGAGTGACCGAGATGAGGGTGGTCCTCGCCGGTGGTGGGACGGCCGGGCACATCGAGCCCGCGCTCGCCCTTGCGGACGCGCTGCGCCATCTTGACCGGAGCGTCGGCATCACCTGCATGGGCACCGAGCGCGGTTTGGAGACGAGGCTGGTGCCCGCCAGGGGCTACGAGCTGGCGCTGGTGCCGGCCGTGCCGCTGCCAAGGGCGATCACTCCGAGCCTGCTCACCGTGCCGGGCCGGCTGGCCGGGGCGATCAACGCCGCGGCCGGCATACTCGACCGGGTCCAGGCCGACGTCCTCGTGGGCTTCGGCGGCTACGTCGCGACCCCCGCCTACCTGGCGGCCAAGCGGCGCGGCGTGCCGATCGTCGTGCACGAGGCCAATCCGCGCCCCGGCCTGGCCAACCGGCTGGGCGCCCGGCTCACCGAGCACGTCTTCACCGGCTTCCCCGAGGCCGCGATGCCCAAGGCCGAATACATCGGCACCCCGCTGCGCCGCGAGATCGTCACGCTCGACCGGCTGTCGGCGGGCGACAAGGCGCGCTCCTGGTTCGGGCTGGAGAACGACCGGCCGACGCTGCTGGTCTTCGGTGGCTCGCAGGGCGCCAGGTCGCTCAACCAGGCCGCGCTCGCCGCCGCGCCCGTGCTGCGCAGCGCGGGCGTGCAGGTGCTCCACGTGCTCGGCCCGAACAACACCGTCGACCGCGAGCCGCCGCCGGGCGACCCGCAGTACGTGCTGCTGCCCTACGTCGACCGCATGGACGTCGCCTACGCGGCCGCCGACTTCGCGCTGTGCCGCGCCGGCGCGCTGTCGTGCGCGGAGCTGACCGCGGTGGGGCTGCCGGCCGCGTACGTGCCGCTGCCGCACGGCAACGGCGAGCAGGCCATCAACGCCGGGCGCATCGCCCGGGGCGGCGGCGGCCTGATGGTCGACGACGCCCAACTGACACCCGAATGGATCATCCACAACGTGCTGCCCATCCTCCGTGACCCCGAGCGGGTCGCGGCCATGTCGGAGGCCGCCTCCAGACTTGGCCGGAAGGACGCCGATATCATGCTTGCCCGGAAAGTGTTGGAGATAGCCCGATGAGTCTCGTCAAGCTGGTCGATCCCATTGCCGTAGCGGATCTGGGGCGGGTGCACTTCATCGGCATCGGCGGCGCGGGCATGTCGGGCATCGCCCGCATCCTCCTCAAGCGCGGCGTACGGGTGTCCGGCAGCGACGCGCGCAGCTCCGAGCTGATCACCGAGCTGCGCGAGCTGGGCGCCACGGTCCACATCGGCCACGCCGCCTCGCACATCAAGGACGTCGACACCGTGGTCGTCTCCACCGCCATCCGCGACTCCAACCCCGAGCTGGGCGAGGCGCTCAAGCAGGGGCTGCGGATCATCCCGCGGGCCGCCGCGCTGGCCTCCGTCATGGCCGGGCGCACCGCCGTGGCCATCGCGGGCACCCACGGCAAGACCACCACCAGCTCGATGCTGACCGTGGCCCTGCAGAAGTGCGGCGCCGACCCGTCCTACTGCGTGGGCGGGCAGCTCGTCACCACCGGGCTCGGCGCCGACGAGGGGCAGGGCCAGGTGTTCGTGGCCGAGGCCGACGAGAGCGACGGCTCCTTCCTCATGCTCGCGCCCGACATCGCCGTGGTGACCAACGTCGAGGCCGACCACCTCGACAACTACGGCGACCCGGGGGCCGTGCACGCCAGCTTCGCCCGGTTCGCCGAGCGGGTGGGCTCGCTGCTGATCGCGTGCGCCGACGACCCGGGCGCTGCCGAGCTGGCGCTCCGGGCGCGCGAGCGGGGGTTGCGGGTCAAGACGTACGGGGCCGAGGGCGAGGACTACCGCGTGAGCGGGATCAGGCCCGACGGGTTCGGCACGGTCTTCGGCATCGAGGGCAGGGGCGAGGTCCGGCTGGCCGTCCCCGGGGCGCACAACGCGCTCAACGCCACCGCGGTGATCGCCGTGGCCGACGAGCTGGGGCTGCCCTTCGAGGAGATCAGAGAGGGGCTGGGGGCCTTCACGGGGGCCAAGCGGCGCTTCGAGGCCAAGGGCGAGGCCGGCGGCATCGCGGTCTTCGACAGCTACGCGCACCACCCGACCGAGCTCACCGCCGACCTGAAGGCCGCCCGCGACGTGGTCGCCTCCTACTCCGGCCACGGCCGGGTCATCGCGATCTTCCAGCCGCACCTCTACTCGCGCACCCGGTTCTTCGCCGACGAGTTCGGCGCGGCGCTCGCGCTGGCCGACGAGGCCATCGTGCTCGACGTCTACGGGGCCCGCGAGGATCCCGAGCCGGGCGTCTCGGGCGCGATGGTGGCCGGGAAGGTGCCACTGCCTCCGGAGCGGGTCGCGTACGCGCCCGACCGGGCCCTGGTGCCCGCGATGGTGGCCGAACGGGCGCGGCCCGGCGACATCGTGCTCACCATGGGCGCGGGCGACGTCACGGAGCTCGGCCCCCAGATCGTGGCCCGCCTCTCCTGACACCCCCTGCGGACTGACGGCGCGCGAGCACCGAAGGGAGCGCGGTGCGTCCCGTTGGGGGGCGTTTGGGCGTGGCGCGCGGTGCCGTGGGGCGTGTCGGCGTAGGTTCTGTGCCGACGCTCGGGGGCCGAAACCCCGGGGGCCGACATGGGGAGGGCGATGAAGGCGAGGACCGCGTTCCTGGGGCTGCTGACGGCGGGAGTGGTGGGCACGGCCGCCTGGCTGGTGTTCTTCTCACCCGTGCTGGGCGTGCGCTCGATCGAGATCGTGGGAAATCTCACAGTGCCGAGCGAGCGCATCAAACAGCAGGCCGGCGTGCCGGACCTCCATCCCCTCGCCACCGTCAACCTCGCCGACGTCGAGACCCGCGTGCTCGGCATCAGACAGCTCGCCAAGGCGAAGGTGGACCGGATCTGGCCGGGCACGCTCAAGATCGAAGTGGTCGAGCGCGAGCCCGTCGCCGCGATCCCCGCGGGCGGCAAGGTGGCGATCGTCGACAAGCAGGGCGTGGTGATCGAGGTCAAGTCCGCGGCACCGCCCATGCTGCCGGTGCTCAAGGTCGACAACCCCGCCGTCGGCGACCCGGCCATGATGGCGGCGCTGCAGGTCATTCAGGCGGTCCCGGGCGTGCTGGCGCCCAAGGTCCGGGAGGTCCGCGCGGGCACGGCCGAGGGCGTGACCCTGCTGCTGTCCGACGGGCGCACCGTCATCTGGGGCGGCGCCGACCGTCCCAAGGAGAAGGCGCGCATTCTTACATCACTGCTCAAACGAGAAAAAGCCACGGTGTACGACGTCAGCTCTCCGGACGTGGTGACGCTGAAGTGATCAAGACTGGGCAAGTGCGCGGCAACGGCATCGCCCAGCTTGTGCGAGGTGGGGGTCGCGGCGTGAGAGCCTTAAGTCGTACGTCGGGCCAGGAGCCCCCGACCAGGCGCGACTTCGGAGCGAAACGGACAGCCCGCGACACGCCGGACGTGCTTGCGGCGCGGTTAGTTGACCCGCCAGGTAGGGGACTCCTACTGTCCGTATCAATCCTCAGGTTGACATAAATCTAAATCTCAACCTGAGGTTGAGAGTTACCCGAAGTGACAAAAAGCGGAGACAATCCGCACCGAAATGGCAAGTCAACGAGCGGAAAGGCCCCTCGTCGTGGCAGCACCGCAGAACTACCTCGCGGTCATCAAGGTCGTCGGCATCGGCGGCGGCGGAGTCAACGCCGTCAACCGGATGATCGAGGAGGGACTCAAGGGCGTCGAGTTCATCGCGATAAACACCGACGCCCAGGCGCTGCTGATGAGTGACGCCGATGTGAAACTCGACGTGGGCCGTGAGCTCACGCGCGGACTGGGCGCGGGCGCCAACCCCGACGTGGGGCGTAAGGCGGCCGAGGACCACCGCGAGGAGATCGAGGAGGTCCTCAAGGGGGCCGACATGGTCTTCGTCACGGCCGGCGAGGGTGGTGGCACCGGCACGGGCGGCGCGCCCGTCGTGGCCAACATCGCCCGGTCGCTCGGCGCGCTCACCATCGGTGTCGTGACCAGGCCGTTCAGCTTCGAGGGACGGCGCAGGGCCATGCAGGCCGAGGCCGGCATCGAGACGCTGCGCGACGAGGTCGACACGCTGATCGTGATCCCCAACGACCGTCTGCTGTCGATCTCCGACCGGCAGGTGAGCGTGCTCGACGCGTTCAAGGCGGCGGACCAGGTGCTGCTGTCCGGTGTCCAGGGCATCACCGACCTGATCACCACCCCTGGTCTGATCAACCTCGACTTCGCCGACGTCAAGTCGGTCATGTCGGGCGCCGGTTCCGCCCTCATGGGCATCGGCCACGCCCGCGGCGACGACCGTTCGGTGGCCGCGGCCGAGATGGCGGTCTCCAGCCCGCTGCTGGAGGCCAGCATCGACGGCGCCCACGGCGTGCTGCTGTCGATCGCGGGCGGCTCCGACCTCGGTCTGTTCGAGATCAACGAGGCCGCGCAGCTCGTGTCCATGGCGGCCGCGCCGGACGCCAACATCATCTTCGGTACGGTCATCGACGACGCGCTCGGCGACGAGGTCCGCGTGACGGTGATCGCGGCCGGGTTCGACGACGTGCCGCCTCCGGTGGAGAAGCCGCTGCCCCGCCCGGCGAGCCGTCCCGCCGCCCCGCCGGCCGCGCCGCCCGTGTCGTCCCCTGTGCGGCCGAGCGTCGCGTCCCCCAGTGTGAAATCGGAGCAGCCCGGGCTGCGCCCTGAGCCGCGCGCTGAGGCACGTCCGGAGCCGCGTACGGACTTCCGGCCCGAGCCGCGCGCCGAGTTCCGTCCGGAGCCGCGGGCCGAGTTCAGGGCCGACCCCCGGCCGGAGCCGCGCGCGGAGTTCAGGGCGGATCCCCGCCCGGAGCCCCGTCCCGAGCCGCCGCGCCCGGAGCCGGTGCGCCCGGTGGAGTCGGCGCAGATCCCCGGGTCCGTCGACGACGAGCCGCCGGCCGACGAGCCGTCCGGCCCCGTCTCCATCCCCCGGCCCACGCCCGAGCCCGCCAACCCGCCCACGCCCATCACCTCCCGCATGTCGGAGCCCGCCAAACGTCCTCGGGTGGTCTTCGAGGAACAGGAAGAGGAGCTCGACGTCCCCGACTTCCTCAAATAGCCCGGTAGCCTGACGCCGCTCCCCGGCAGGGATCCGGGAGCGGCGCCGTCGTGCGCGAGGCGTACCGCACGGGCGTGTAGTGAAAGGGAGGGCCACGTGAGAAGGGACGAGATCGCGGCCGGGCTCGCCGAGGTCGACACGCGCATCGCGGCGGCCTGCCGCGCGGTGGGTCGTGACCGGGGCGAGGTCACGCTGATCGCCGTCACCAAGACCCGCCCGGCCGAGGACGTGCGCATTCTGGCCGAGCTGGGCGTGCGCGACGTCGGCGAGAACCGGGACCAGGAGGCCGCGCCCAAGGCGCACGAGCTTGCGGACCTGCCGCTGACCTGGCATTTCGTCGGCCAGCTCCAGACGAACAAGGTCCGCTCGGTCGTCGCGTACGCCGACGTGATCCACTCCGTCGACCGGCTCCGGCTGGTGGAGGCGATCAGCAAGGAGGCGGTCCGCCAGGGCCGCAGGGTCGGCTGTCTCATCCAGGTCGCGCTCGACGACGACCCCGAAAGGGGCGGTGCCCGCGCCGCGGACGTGCTGGAGCTGGCCGACGAGGTGGCGCTGGCCGAGGGGCTGTGGCTGGGCGGCATCATGGCCGTGGCGCCGCTGGGGGAGGAGCCCGCCAAGGCGTTCGCCAGGTTGCGTGACGTGGCCACGCGCCTGGAGGAGCAGCACCCGCGCGCCACGATGATTTCGGCCGGTATGAGCGAGGACCTCGCCGAAGCCATCGCGTACGGCGCGACACACGTGCGGGTCGGTACGGCGTTGCTCGGTCGTCGCAAGCCCTTCGTCAGGTAATGTCCCCTCAAGTGGGTCTTCAGGCCCATGATCAAGTAGAGGTCGATCAGCGGTGAGCTCCAAGGGGGTACGGCTACCGCCTCGGGATCCGGTGTCGGGCTCGAGCGAGTGCGACCGTGAGCAGGAGGACGACGTAGCGATGGCCGGCGCGATGCGCAAGATGGCGGTCTACCTCGGTCTCGTGGAGGACGACCGCTACGAGAGGTACGAAACCTACCCGGACGACTACGCCTACGAGGACGAGGTGCAGCGGCCCGGCGACGAGCGGCCCGTAGCGGTCCAGGAGCGCGACGAGGAGCCCGAGGCGGGGGTGCCCGCGCCCAGGCCCGCCACGACGATCCTGGAGCGCCGCACGACCGATCTGGCCCGCATCACGACACTCCACCCCCGGACGTACAACGAGGCGCGTACCATCGGAGAGCACTTCCGAGACGGCACCCCGGTCATCATGAACCTGACGGAGATGGTTGACAGCGACGCCAAGCGTCTAGTCGATTTCGCGGCAGGTCTGGTCTTTGGCCTACATGGCAGCATTGAACGTGTTACCAACAAGGTGTTCCTGTTGTCCCCTGCCAATGTCGAGGTGACCGCCGAGGACAAGGCCCGAATCGCGGAACGCGGGTTCTTCAATCAGAGTTAGAGTCTCTGTATGTCTATCGCACCCAACCGGGTCTCGCCGAGACCGGGAGGGCACATCGGGAGTGGAGGCGCGGCCGGGCCGTGGGGATCGTAAGCCAGATCTTGGTCGTAGTCCTGTCTCTCTACCTGGTGCTGCTCATCGGCAGAATGATCTTCGAGACGGTGCAGGCTTTCGCCCGTCAGTGGCGCCCCTCCGGCATCGTCCTGGTGCTGGCCGAAGCCACTTACACCGCAACCGACCCACCTCTCAAGTTCCTCCGCCGTTTCATTCCCCCGCTCCGGTTGGGTACGGTGGCCTTTGACCTAAGCTTCACTGTCCTGTTCATCGCCGTGCTGCTGCTGATCCAGATCGTGGGGATGCTGCGATGACGGGGGCGGTGTGGCGCAGGTCGTGATCCAACTCGTGTCCGCGCTGAAGTGATTCGGGTTACCGTCCCTCCGGACAGACTCCAAAGCGCGCCAAGGAGACCAAAAAATGCCGCTGACGCCCGCTGATGTGCGGAACAAGCAGTTCAGTACCACCCGGCTGCGGCCGGGCTACGACGAGGAAGAGGTCGACGCCTTCCTCGACGAGGTGGAGGCTGAGCTCGACCGTCTGATCCAAGAGAACGAAGAGCTCCGCGCCAAGCTGGCCGAGTGCCTGCGGGGGAAGGTGCCGGGCGGCATGAACATGCCCATGGCCTCCGCCCCGGTCCAGGAGCAGCCCAAGCCCGAGATGATGGCTCCGCCGCCCCAGCCGGAGCCCATGCGCGCCCCCGAGCCGCCGCCTGTGCAGCAGCCGGTCCCCGTCATGAACATGCCTCCCGCCGAGGACAACATGGACACGGCGGCCCGCGTGCTCGCCCTCGCCCAGCAGACCGCCGACCAGGCGATCTCCGACGCCCGCCGGGAGGCGGACGAGACGGTCACCCGCGCCCGCCGCGAGGCCGACGAGATCCTCACCAAGGCACGCCGCCAGGCCGAGCAGGTCATCGGCGACGCCCGCGCCCGCGCCGAGACGCTCGAGCGCGACGCGCAGGAGCGCCACCGCCAGGCGATGGGCTCGCTGGTGCAGACCCGCGACGAGCTCGAGCGCAAGGTCGAGGAGCTGCGCAGCTTCGAGCGCGAATACCGCAGCAGGCTCAAGCTCTACCTGGAAAACCAGCTCGCCGAGCTCAACGTCTCCGCTGAGGGCAGCGGTGGGTTCCCGGTGATGTCCGGTGGTCCGGCGGGTCAGGCCCCCGCGATGTCGCACGCCGTGTCGCAGGGCCAGCCGCCGCTTCCCGGTGGTCCCAGCCCGTTCGGCGGCGAGGCTCCCCAGGGTGTCTTCCCCGGCGGTGACGGTCCCCACAACGACCGCCGGTAAAGTAGCGGGTCACTAGGACCTGTAACTCGAAAGAGCCCCCTGTGATCCTTATCAGTGCTGGTTTGGTGCTCGCGGCGGTCGTGTTGCTGATCGCGGGCTTCGTACTGGCTAAGCCGTTCCTGATCATGTGGTCCATCGTGGTCAGCGTGCTGTCCGCGCTGTTCCTCGTGATCGGGGCGTTCCTGCGGCGAAACGAGCTTTTTCCCGGTGGTGGGCAGGTCGCTGCGCCGGCCACCCCCCCGAAAGGGCTCATGCCGCCGGGCCCCGGCACGCCGTACAGTCAGACCGGCCCCATGGGTCACCAGGCCCCACCGCGACCCCATCCGCATCCGCAGACGCCGCAGCGGACGGCGACCGTTCCCGCCGCCGCACCCCGCCGCCCCGCGGCGAGCGGCATCTCGCCGGATGCGATCGTGTTGGTGATCCCCGGACGCAAGCGCTACCACGTGTCCGGCTGCCGACAACTGAGCGGCCGGGACACCGAGGAGCTCACGTACGAGGAGGCACGCGAGGAGGGCTTCACGCCCTGCACGGCGTGCCTGCCTGACGCCGCGCTCGGCGGACGGCAGCTGCCGCCTGCCGCCGACCCCGAGCCCGTCGTCGCCCCCGGCACCGCCGTCACGGCGGCGAGCCGGGCGGAAGACTCCGCGGAGACCCGCGACGTACGTCCGCCGGTCGCCCCGCCGAAGCCTGCCGCGAAGGCTTCCACCCCCGACCCGGAGCCCGCCTCCCGCGAGGAAGGCGCCACCGCGTGGTTCGGCCGCCCGTCCACCTCCTCCGCCGCCGAATCGGATGACGATCAGGCGGACGCGGAGACTTCATATTTCCGGCCGCCGCCTTCCGCGCGCAGGCCCGGCTCGCCCTCCGCCACTCCGGAAGGTCCCGCCACGGGAGCCCCCGGCAAGGCCGGAGCACCCGCGGCCAAGCCTTCGCAGCGCACCGGCTCGCCGGAACAGCCCGGCCCCAAGCCCGGCCGTCCCACGGACGCACCCCGTCCGTCCGGCACCCAGCCCGGCCAGCCCGGCCAGTCCACCGGCTCGCCCGAGCAGCCCGGCACCCAGCCCGGCCGGCCTGGCGACAAGCCGGGGCAGACCGGCGGCCCGTCGTCGAAGCCGGGATCGACCGGTGGTCCGTCGTCCGGCGCGAAGCCGGGATCGACCGGTGCCCGGCCGGGACAGCCCGCCGGTGGGCCCTCTTCGAAGGCGACCGACGAGGACGATTCCGCGGGGCCCGCCACGGCACCGCAGCCGCGCGTGACCTCTTCCGGGACGCCGGTCCGCCCTGGGCCCTCGGGTGGGGCCTCCGGGCCGTCACAGCGTCCTTCTGGGGCCGCCAAGACGCCTGCCACGGCGGGAGAGAGCGCGACGGTGCCGGAGCGGCCCGCGTCCTCCGCCGAGTCGGAGGCCAAGCCCAAGGGCCCGCTGCCCCCAGGCCCCGGCGCGAGCGCCGGACGCCCTTCCGGCCCGAGCCCGGCCACCAAGCCTTCGACAACGGAAAAGTCCGGCCCCGACCGCCCGTCGGCCTCGGATCGGCCATCTGCCTCTGACCGCCCGTCCGCGTCTGGGCGGCCCTCTGCGGCGAGTGGCCCGGCCAAGGCGGGCACGTCCGGCGGCGCTGGCCCGAAGCCCGGGACCTCCGGCACCGGCGGGCCCGCCGGTTCGGGGGCGAAGTCCGGCACGGCGACGGGTTCGACGCCCGGATCCGCCAGCTCGGGCTCCAAGGACGACGCCACTTCCACCAAGCCCGACGTCCTCAAGGGCGAGGGGAGCGGCTCGACGCCCAAGCCCGGCACCCCGGCTGCGACCGCCAAGACCACCAAGCCTGAGGCCTCCGGCTCGGCCAAGGCCGCTGACAAGTCCACCGGCTCCTCGGGCGGCGCTGAGGGCAAGGACGAGCGTTCCGGCACGGTGAAGGTCATCATCGGCACCCGCCGCTACCACAGCACCGCGTGCCCGTTGATCAGGGGCGCGGGGGAGTCGGGCGTGGAGACGATGACGCTCGCCGCAGCGGAGGCGGCCGGACTGACGAGCTGCTCGGTGTGCCAGCACGACCGCGAGACGGTGAGCTGAGAGCCCGCTGAACGACGTTCCTGGTCAGGTCGGACCGGCTACTCGGCAACGGGTGCTCGACGTGATCTCGGTGACCGGCGCGAGCCAGGAAGACGGACAGCACCGACTCGGTCGGGCTGGTGTTGCCTGAGATCACGCCGTCCTCCTTCGCGGGACTGACCCAGCAGCTCACCGACGCGGCTCGCCGGCACCAGCTGAGCGTGAACGTGGCGACGTCCAACGGCGATGTGGAGGTCGACCGGGAGCACGTCGCCGAGCTTGCGCGACGACGGGTAAGCGGTGTGATCCTGCTCAGCGTGGGGTCGTTCCAGGATTCCTCCTGGGCCGCAGCCGTCGGGGTCCAGGAGCAGGGTTTCACCCTTGCCCGGCGCGAATCCTGCGGCCACGCGGGCATCGACGGCTTGATGGTGCCGCTGTAGAGCGGCGCGGTCTTCTTGACGCCGCTGCCGGCGGCAGCCCATCCGATCATCCCCGGGCGGCGTGTCGGACGTTGGAGTTCCTCCTCGGCGTGGCGCGGCCGCGCTGACGCCTTCGCGAACTTGGCCGGTCCGTACCGCCTTCGGCGCAAACCGCCCTCACCTGCGCCGACGCCTTCTCCTGCAAGGCGCTCCCGGAAGGTCATCGGCGGGGTCGAGCACTCGTGTAAGTGCGGCGCCGATGATTCGAGTCGCCTCCGTGGTCCGTGCTCGTCGTTTGTACGGCATTGGTCCACTACTCCGTGGTACCGTGTACTGGTACTCGGTAGCACCGAGTACCAAGGGAAAGGCGGAAGAGGACCCACGATGGACGGCCTGACAGAGATGCTGAAGGGCACGCTTGAGGGCTGCGTGCTGGAGATCATCGGCAGCGAGGAGACCTACGGGTACGCCATCACGCGTCGGCTGAACGAGCTGGGCTTCGCCGACGTCGTCGAGGGGACGGTTTACACCATTCTGTTGCGACTGGAGAAGAACGGGCTCGTCCAGGTGACGAAACGACCGTCCGGGCTGGGCCCGCCGCGCAAGTTCTATGAGCTCAACGACGCGGGGCGCGAAGAACTCGCGACGTTCTGGGCGAAATGGGAGTACATCACATCGCGGATCGACAAGCTCAAGGAGGGCGGGAGATGAACTTCTGGGAGACCATGACAGGCAGCGATCTCACCAGGGAATGGAAGGCGTTCGAAGCTCGGGCCGAGGCATTGCCGGCCGACTACCGGGCGGCGTGGGAAGAGATCAAGGGTCATCTTTTTCCCTACGGGGACTTCACAGGTCGAAACCTGATGCCGATTCTCGACGGTGCTCTGGGGCTGCTCGAAGAGACGGCGGCCGATGGGCGGAGCATTCACGAGGTGCTGGGGGACGACATCGGGGGCTTCTGCGCGGCGCTGGCAGGCGGAAAAGGGGCTCGGAGCTATCGCGACAGGTGGCGCGAGCAGTTGAACAGGAACGTCGCAAGGAAACTGGGCCGGCTAGGAGGCTGACGTGGGCATCCAGGACATCATCGAGGGCAAGAAGCAGTGGCGGGCGCACATGGCGCGGGTCAAGGCGCTCCCGCCGGACTACCAGATCGTCTACAAGGAGATGCAGAGGTACTTCTTCAAGGTCGGACCGATCGACTTGCTTGAGGGTCCCCTGCTCTCAGGGATCGTCGATTTCTTCGAGGAGGGTGTCGCGGCCGGCAAGGGAGTCCTGGAACTCATCGGCAACGACGTCGCCGCCTTCTGCGACGACCTGGTCAAGGACTCGCGCACCTTCGCGGACATCTATCAGGAGTCCATCAGCGGGGAATCCGGCACGGCCGAGAAGTAGTATCCGTCGACCCGGCCTTGAACACGAGCTGCTCGGTCGGTGCCTCCAGCGCGGCCTCGATCATCTTCGATCTGAACGCCGGCCCCTCATCAGCCCGCTCACCGGCGCGGCCCGTCGATATCTCCACCGGCGCCTGCGGGGCCATCAATGAACTCCGGCGGATACCCCGAATCGGCGAGGCCGCCGGCGACCTGCCGGGTGAACTCGCCCAGCGGCGACATCGTCGTCGACCGGCCTCACTCAGGTGGTCGAGCGCAATCCGAACATCAAGATCACGCGAAGATCCCCGGCAACCACGGTGCAATCCTGCGCAACGACGCCCCGGCTGCGGGTCCCGCGCGGACAGCGCCGGGGGCGTGCTTCGGGGGAGGGCGGTGGGCCGTGAGGAGGCGGCTCATCGGGGGTGGGTGTCAGGGGGAGGGGCGTTGCAGCACAGGGGTGGGTGGCGGTGGGGCGGGTTGTGAGGGTGCGCCCCACCGCCGTAGTGCGTGTCAGGCGCGGCGGAGGTGGAAGGTCAGGGACAGGTCCTCGTCCGTGTGGGACGGGAGGTCCGTCGCCGTGCCCTCCGTGACCGTCGTCGCCAGGACCTCCTCCGCCACCACATGCCCCTCGGTGCGCAGGGCCGCGGCGAGCTCGGGGGAGGACGTGGTCCACCACAGGTCGATGCGGTCCGTGATCGACAGGCCGGTCGACTTGCGGGCGTCCTGGACCAGGCGGATGACCTCGCGCAGGAGACCGGCGCGGCGCAGCTCGTCGGTGAGCTCCAGGTCCAGGGCCACCGTCTCGCCCGTGCCGGTGCCGATGGCGCCCGTCTCCACCGCCCAGCCCGAGCGGGGCTGCTCGTTGACGATCACGTCGTCCGGGCCGAGCATGATCTCGCCCAGCTCGTCCGCCTCCACCATGACCGTGGATCCCGAGCGGAGGGCCCGGGCCACGCGGGTGGCGTCGGCGGCGGCCACGGCGGCCGCGACGAGCTTGGTCTGGGAGCCGAAGCGCTTGCCCAGGGCCCGGAAGTTGGGCTTGACCGAGTAAGTCACGAGATCGGCGCTAAATCCGGACATGTCTTCGAGGGTGTGGACGTTCAGCTCGTCCGCCACCAGGCCCCGGAGCTCGCCGGGCAGCGACGGCCAGCCGTGTGCCCCCACCAGGGCGCGGCGGAGCGGCTGGCGGGTCTTGACGCCCGACGAGGCGCGGGCCGAGCGGCCCAGCTCCACCAGGCGGCGTACGAGGGCCATCTGGTCGGACAGCACCGGGTCCAGCAGGTCCTCGCGCACCTCCGGCCAGTCGGCCAGGTGCACCGAGGAGGGCGCGTCGGAGGAGCGCAGGACGTCCCAGAGGTAGTCGGTGATGAACGGCGTGACGGGGGCCATCAGCCGCGTCACCGTCTCCAGGCACTCGTAGAGCGTCGCGAACGCCTCCGGCGACCCCTGCCAGAACCGGCGGCGCGAGCGGCGCACGTACCAGTTGGACAGGTCGTCGAGGAAGTCCGCCAGCCGGCGCCCGGCGCGCTGGGTGTCGTACTCGTCCAGCGACGCCGTGACGTCGG
The DNA here is from genome assembly GCF_053587055.1 of Nonomuraea sp. NPDC003707. Classification (NCBI taxonomy): domain Bacteria; kingdom Bacillati; phylum Actinomycetota; class Actinomycetes; order Streptosporangiales; family Streptosporangiaceae; genus Nonomuraea; species Nonomuraea sp. NPDC003707. The sequence continues at coordinate 191,007 of NZ_JBSFNK010000002.1, forward strand.
CCACCGTCCTGTGCAGCTCGGCCAGCACCCAGCGGTCGAGCAGCGGGCGCTCGGCCGCGGGCGTGGCCTGCGCGAGCATGGCCGGCGACCAGGACTCGGCGTTGGCGTAGAGGGTGAAGAACGACGAGGTGTTCCAGAGCGTCAGCAGGACCTTGCGGACGATCTCCTCGAGGGTGTTGTGCCCCACCCGGCGCGACGCCCACGGCGAGCCCGAGCAGGCCATGAACCACCGCAGCGCGTCGGCCCCGTGCTGGTCCATGAGCGGGATCGGCTCGAGGATGTTGCCCAGGTGCTTGCTCATCTTGCGGCCGTCCTCGGCCAGGATGAGGCCGAGGCAGAGCACGTTCTCGTAGGAGGACTGGCCGAAGACCAGCGTGCCGACGGCCATCAGCGAGTAGAACCAGCCGCGCGTCTGGTCGGTGGCCTCGCAGATGAACTGCGCCGGGTAGACGCCCTCCGGCTTGCCGCGCTCGCCCCACTGGGCGAACGGCATGGAGCCGGAGTCGTACCAGGCGTCGATGACGTCCGGCACGCGGCGCGCGAGGGCGCCGCACGACGGGCAGTCGAAGGTCACGTCGTCCACGAACGGGCGGTGCGGGTCGAGCGCCGAGATGTCCTGCCCCGCCAGCCCGCCCAGCTCCTCCAGCGAGCCGACGCACGTCACGTGGGACTCGTCCGCCGAGCACACCCACAGCGGCAGCGGCGTGCCCCAGTAGCGCGAACGCGACAGCGACCAGTCGACGTTGTTGCGCAGCCACTCGCCGAACCGGCCCCACTTGATCGTCTCGGGGTACCAGTTGGTGCCGGCGTTCTCGGACAGCATTTTGTCCTTGACCGCGGTGGTGCGGATGTACCAGGACGGGAGCGCGTAGTAGAGCAGCGGGGTGTGGCAGCGCCAGCAGTGCGGGTAGCTGTGCTCGAAGTGGCCGCCGCGGTAGAGCAGCTCGCGGGCGCGCAGGTCCTCGGTCAGCTCCTCGTCGGCGTCCTTGAAGAACCGGCCGCCGACCATGGGCACGTCGTCGAGGAAGCGGCCGTCGGGGCCGATCGGGTTGACGACGGGCATGTCGTACTGCCTGATCACGGCCATGTCGTCGGCGCCGAAGGCCGGGGCCTGGTGGACCAGGCCGGTGCCGTCCTCGACCGTGACGTACTCGCCGAGCACGACGTAGTGGGCGCCGGGGATGTCGACCAGGTCGAACGGGCGGGAGTACGCGGTGTGCTCCAGCTCGCGGCCCGTGTAGCGGGCCACCTCGGTCGCGCCCTCGCCGAGGACCGACAGCAGCGGCTCGGCGACCACCAGGACCTCGCCGTCCGCGGTGCGGGCCGCGACGTACGTCACGTCGGGGTGCACGGCGACGGCCGTGTTGGACACGAGGGTCCACGGCGTGGTCGTCCACACCAGGAGCGCGGCGCCCAGCTCGGCCAGCGGCCCGGCGGTCACCGGCATGCGGACGTAGACCGACGGGCTGGAGACGGTCTCGTAGCCGCCGGGCTGGCCCAGCTCGTGGTCGGACAGCCCGGTGCCGCAGCGCGGGCAGTACGGCGTGATGCGGAAGTCGCGGAACAGCAGCCCCTTGTCCCAGATGACCTTCAGCGACCACCAGACCGACTCGATGTAGGACGGGTCCATGGTCCGGTACGCCTGGGACAGGTCGATCCAGTAGCCCATGCGCTCGGTCAGCTGCTCGAAGGCGTCGACGTGGCGCAGCACCGACTCGCGGCACTTGGCGTTGAACTCGGCGATGCCGTATTCCTCGATGTCCTTCTTGCCGGTCAGCCCCAGCTCGCGCTCCACGCCGACCTCGACGGGCAGGCCGTGGCAGTCCCATCCGGCCTTACGCGGGACGCTGAATCCGCGCATGGACTTGTAGCGCGGGAACAGGTCCTTGAACACCCGCGCCTCGACGTGGTGCACGCCGGGCAGGCCGTTCGCGGTGGGCGGGCCCTCGTAGAAGACCCAGGCCGGGTTTCCGGAGTTCTGCTCCACGGAGCGCTCGAAGATCTTCCCGTCCCGCCAGCGGTCGAGGACCTCGCGCTCGAGCGCGGGCAGGTCGACCTGCGCGGGAAGAGAGCGGAAAGATGGCGAAGACATTTCGGGTGTGACCTCCACGCTTGATCGGCCGGTAGGGCGAGCGTGAAGGGACGAAGCCATGCGGCCCCGCGGTACCACCCTTCTTGACCCCGCACGCGGGCGAGGCCCTCTTCGTTTGATCTGCGGCCGGGTCTAATGAGCTCTCGCGAGCCGTTCTTCCGGCGGCTCCGGGGTGATATCCCTCACAGTCGGGCCCCATCAACGCCTTGCAGTCTCAAACCATAACGCAGAGTGGGGCCGAAGGCTTCCTGGTTTCCCAGGGCGAGCCGCCCGAGGGGCCGTCGGTACGCAACCGACAAAGTTGCGGGAATGGACGCCCCTGTGGAGGAGTTTAATGCGCGAGGCGGGATAGTACGGGGGAGGTAAACCGTCCGGCGGGTCGTTTGCCGTTCCGTTATGTGGATCCCTAAGCTGCCCGCACCATTTACGGCCTTGATCAGCAATGGAGGCAGCCATGGCGGCAGTCACGCAGACCGCTACACCTTCGATGTGGTCGGAAGAGGAGCTGGCCGAGGTACGCGGCATGCTCCAGAGCGAGATCGACCAGCTCAACGCGGACATCCACCGCCACGAGACGGAGATAGCCTCTGGAGACGTCACTCAGGGGGCGGGCGACGACCAGGCGGACGCCGGCGCGAAGACGTACGAGCGCGAACGCGAGATCGCCCTTACCCTGAATGCGCGCGATCTGGTCGCGCAGAACGAACGTGCGATCGCCAGGATCGACGCCGGGACCTATGGAGTGTGCGAATCGTGCCACAAGCCGATCGGCAAGGAACGCCTTCAGGCGTTCCCGAGGGCGACGCTGTGCGTGGCCTGCAAGCAGAAGGAGGAGCGCCGGTAGGCCGCCCCCGCGGGCGTCTGGTCGCCGTCCTCGTCGTGCTGGCGGCCGTGGTCTACGCGGCCGACCTCATCACCAAGACGGTGGTGCTTCGCACGCTCGAGGGTCAGGCGCCGCTCGTCGTCCTCCAGGACGTGCTGCAGTTCCGGGTGATCTTCAATTCCGGTGCCGCGTTCAGCCTCGGCACCGGAATGACCTTCGTCTTCACCTTCATCGCCGCGGGCGTGGTCGTCGCCATCGTGCGCACCGCCCGCAAGCTCGGCAGCCGGGCCTGGGCGGTCACGCTGGGGCTGCTGCTCGGCGGCGCGCTCGGCAACCTCACCGACCGGCTGCTGCGCTATCCCTCGGGGATCGGGCGCTCCACGCAGCTGCAGGGGCACGTCGTCGACTTCATCGAGGTGCTCCCCGGGCATTTCCCCGTCATCGACTACTTCCCCGTGTTCAACATCGCCGACTCGGCCATCGTCTGCGGCGGCATCCTGGCGGTGCTGCTGGCCTGGCGCAACGTGCAGATCGACGGGTCCCGGGAGACCCCGGAGACCAAGGGGGCCGAGAAGGGTGAGTGAGCAGCGGAGCCTGCCCGTACCCGACGGGCTGGAGGGCGAGCGGCTCGACGCCGCGCTCTCGCGGCTGTTTGGCTTCTCCCGCACCCGCGCGGCCGAGCTGATCGGCGCGGGCGAGGTGCTGGTGGACGGGCGGCAGCCGGCCAAGTCCGACCGCGTGCACGCGGGCGCGTGGCTCGACGTGACGATGCCGCCGCCGGTCACCACGCCGATGCCGGTCGCCGAGCCGGTGCCGGGCATGACGGTCGTGTACGAGGACGACGACGTCATCGTGATCAACAAGCCGATCGGCGTGGCCGCCCACCCGACCGTCGGCTGGACGGGGCCGACCGTGATCGGCGGGCTGCTCGGGGCCGGTCACACGATCGCCACCAGCGGGGCCGCCGAGCGCCAGGGCATCGTGCACCGCCTCGACGCCAACACCACGGGGGCGATGGTGGTGGCCAAGAGCGAGGTCGCGTACTCGCGGCTCAAGCGGGCCTTCAAGGAGCGCACGGTCGACAAGCGCTACCACGCGCTGGTGCAGGGGCATCCCGACCCGTTCAGGGGCACGGTGGACGCGCCCATCGACCGCCACCCGTCCGGGGACGGGCGTTTCGCGGTGGTGGCCGGGGGGAAGCCGTCGGTCACCCACTACGACACCGTCGAGGCGTTCCGCGCGGCCTCGCTGCTGGACATCAAGCTGGAGACCGGGCGCACGCACCAGATCAGGGTGCACATGGCGGCGCTGCGGCACCCCTGCGTCGGGGACCTGCTCTACGGGGCGGATCCGACGCTGGCGGCCCGGCTGGGGGTCACGCGCCAGTGGCTGCACGCGGTGGCGCTCGGGTTCGAGCACCCCACCACGGGCGACTGGATGTCGTTCAGCACGGACTATCCGCAGGACCTGCAGAAGGCGCTGGACATCGTCCGCGCCGAATCCTGACCGCCCCTACGGCTGGTCGGCGTCCTCGCCGCCCGGCTCCGACGGCTCGACCGAGTCCGGGGTCCGGGAAGGGGTGGTGTTGTCCCGGTCCTTCTTGCCGCTCGCGCTCGGCGTCGGCGTCCGGTCGGGGTTCTTCCGCTCACCGGTCGGCGTGGGCTCCCGGGTGGGGTCCTTCCGCTCGCCGGTAGGCGTCCTGTGCCGGTCCTCGACGGCCGGCGGGGAGCTTTCGGGTGTGGAGGGCGTCGGGGCGAGCTGCGGAGCGCCGGTGGTCGGATCGTCGGTGGAGGGCCCGGCGGTCACGACGGCGGGGGCGGGGCCCGGGCTCCGGGGCAGGTCCCGCGTCCGGCCGGACCACCAGGCAGCGCCGCCCGTGACCGCCGCGACGACCAGCGCGCCTCCCGCGATCACGGCCAGCGGCAGCCTGCGCCGCCGCCGCGGGGAAGCCCCGCCCGGCCCGGTCGCACTTGGCTTGATCGCGCCGGGCCCGGCCGGGCCCGGCTCGGTGACGGGGCCCGTCCGCTCGGGGGCGCCGCCGGTCAGGATCGCGGCCAGCCGCTGCTCGGCCTCCTCCAGCGACATGCGCTCGGCCGGGTTCTTGCGCAGCAGCCCGAGCAGTACGGGACCGAGCATGCCCGCGCGGGCCAGCGGCTCCGGCTCGGCGTGCAGGACCGCGCCCAGCGTGGCCAGGGGGTTGTCCCGCTGGAAGGGCGAGTGCCCCTCGACGGCCATGTAGAGCGTCACGCCCAGCGACCACAGGTCGGAGGAGGGCATGGCCTGGCTGCCCGCCGCGCGTTCCGGCGCCATGAACGCGGGGGTGCCGAGCAGCTCGCCCGTGCTCGTCACGGGAGCCTCGTCCTCCGTCGTGGCGATGCCGAAGTCGGTGAGCACCGCCCGGCCGTCCTCGGCCAGCAGCACGTTGTCCGGTTTGACGTCCCGGTGCAGCACGCCCGCCGCGTGCGCCGCGCGCAGCGCCTCGAGGAGCTGCAGCCCGATGTCCGCGGCCGCCGGCGGGGACATGGGGCCGTCCTCGCGGATCAGCTCGCCCAAGGTGCGGGAGTCGACGAGCTGCATGACGATCCACGGGTGACCGTTCTCCTCCAGGACGTCGTACACGGTGGCCACACCCGGATGCGCCACCCGGCCGGCGGCCCTGGCCTCCCTGAACGTGCGTACGGCGAAGACCTCGCGCTCGGGATCCGTCAGGTCGGGCGGCGGCAGGATCTCCTTGACCGCCACGTCCCGGCCCAGCACCTCGTCATGAGCCTGCCACACCGTGCCCATCCCGCCCCGGCCGATCGTCCTGAGCAGCCGGTAACGCCCACCGACCATCTCTGTTGCATCGGACATGCACGGCGACTACCCAAGAAAGAACCGGACAAGCGCGGTGACGAGGGCCGCCGCGGCCAGGATGACCAGGAACGGCGCCCGCAGCAGCAGCCCGACGACCGCGGCGCCCAGCCCGGCCGTGCGCGCCGGGTCGAAGCTCAGCCCGCCCTCCTCCGTGAACACCTGCACCGCGATCAGGGCCGCCAGCAGCGCCACCGGCACCAGTTCGGCGAACCTGCGGATCGCCGGATGCTCCAGCACCCGGCGCGGCGCCGCCAGTCCGGCCAGCTTGAGCACGTAACAGCCCGCGCAGACCGCGGCGATGGCCCACCACAGCGTCATCGCGCCATCACCACCAGCACGGCGGCCGCCGACAGCAGCACGGGCACGCCGGGCGGCAGGAACGGGGTGGCGCACAGGGCGATCGCCGCCGCCGCGCCGGCCAGCCGGCGCAGCTCGGCGCTGGCCGTCAGGCGCGGCCACAGGATGGCCAGGAACGCCGCCGGGCCCACCACGTCCAGCCCCAGCACGCCGGGGTCGCCCAGGAACGACGCGCCGTAGGCGCCCGCCAGGGTGGTCAGGTTCCAGGTGAGGTAGAGGCTGGCGAACGTGGTGACGAAGCCCGTACGGGCCGCCTCCGGGGTCGGCTGGGCCAGCGTGACGGCCGTCGTCTCGTCGATCACCCCTTGCGCGGCCAGCAGCCTGCCCAGGAGTCGGTGCTGCCAGCGTACCCGGAGCAGGTCGGCCAGGCGCAGGCCGTAGAGCGTGTTGCGGCCGCCCAGCAGCAGCGCGCCCAGGGTGGCGGTCACCAGGTCGCCGCCCGCGCCCACCGCGCCGGTCAGCGCGAACTGCGAGGCACCGGTGAAGGCCAGCAGGCTCAGCACGCACGCCTGCGGCACGCTCAGGCCCGCGGTGATCGCGGCGGCGCCGAAGGCGATCCCCGACAGCCCCACGGCCACGCCCACGCCGAGGCCGTCCCGCACGGCGGCGGAACGGTGAGTTGTCTGTTCCATGCCGCAAGAGGCTAGGAGGTGGGGGAACCGCCGGTCTTGTACGTTCCTGCAGCACGCTGGTACGCCGCGGGCGGCACGCCCACGATGCGCTTGAAATGCCGGTTGAGGTGGGCCTGGTCCGTGAAGCCCACCTCGGCGGCCACCTGCGCCGGGCGTACCCCGGACTGCAGGAGGCGGCGCGCCTGGCGCACCCGCAGCGAGGTGAGGTAGGCGTGCGGCGGCAGGCCCGTCTCGGCCTTGAACGCCCGCAGCAGCGCGAACGGCCGCGCGCCCACCGCGTCGGCCAGGTCGTCCAGCGTCGGAGGGTCGACGAGGCTGCCGTGCAGCAGGTCGAGCGCGTCCCGCACGGCCCGCCGGCCCTCGGCGGGCAGGATCGCCGCCGGTCTGGGCGTGGCGTGGCGGGTCACCAGCCGCGCGAACAGCGTGCGGCTCAGCGTGGAGGCGGCCAGCGCGTCGCCGCGCTCGGCCGCCTGGTGAGCCCGGCCGAGCAGCAGCGCCACCTCCTCGTCACGCACGACCTGCCTGGGGAAGTGCGGCGTCGCGTACGGCACGCCCAGCTCGGCGGCGATCCCCGCCAGCGTGTCGATCGACGGGTAGAGCATGCGGTACGACCAGCCGTCCGGCGTGCCCGCCTGGCCGGTGTGCACCGACTCGGGGTTGACCAGCACCACCTCGCCCGCGCCCGCCCGGTGCAGGGTGCCGCGGTAGTCGAACTCCTCCACACCCCTGACGATCACGCCGATGGCGTAGCCGTCGTGCACGTGCCGGGTGAAGCGGTGGGTGACGTAGCGGGCCTTGAGCAGGTCGGTGCCCGGCACCGCCGGATGCCGCCAGAAGTGCGCCTGCTCTTTCATTGAGGTCTGAAGGTCTTCGCGAACGTCTCGAAGTAGCGCCGGTCCGAGGCCCAGCGGGCGTCGGTGGTCTCCCAGTAGAGGGCGTACGGGCGGCCGTCGGCGGTGCGGAAGCCGCGGTTGATCACGTGGATCCGCTGCCCGTCGCGGATCCTGGTGAACTCCCAGTCGGCGGCCTTGCGGCCGAGGTAGGTGGTCGAGACGATGCCGATCCGGCTGTATCCCTCGAACTCGCCCTTCGCCCGGATCTCCTTCTCCAGGCTGGCCCACTGCTTCGCCGGGTCCGTCCAGGCGAAGTCGGGGACGGTCCACTCCACGATCATCGCGCCGGGGCTGTCGGGGCCCTTGAAGGTGATGCTGTCCCTGGTGGAGTGCTTCACGGCCCGCCACCCCTCCGGGACGGCGACCCCGAAGCGGCCCTGCGCGCTCCTGAACGCGCGCCACCCCGCGGGCACCGGCTGCGTCGTCGTGGTGGGCGTACGCGTGGGCTCGGGCGTGGCTGTGGGAGTGCTCGACGGCTCGGCGGTGGGGGTGGGGGCGGGACCCGTCGGTGTGGGGCTCGGGGTCGCGGCGGTGCTCGTCCAGTGGTTGGAGACCAGGAAGCCGCCCGCGCCCAGCACCGCCACGGCGGCGGGCAGGCCGATCCACAGCGCCCTGCCGCGCCTGGGCCGCGTCGAGAGCGTGGGGCCCTCGGCCGTGTTCGCGCCGCCGGCCGTCGGTCGCCATGCCCCGGGGGGCGTCGGGTGGGGTGAGGGGCCCGTGGCGGCCTCGTACAGCAGCCTCGCGGCCTCCGCGGCGGGCAGGCGCTCGTCCGGGCTCCTGCGCAGCAGCCCCATGATGACCGGCTGCAGCGCGCCGGCCCGCGCCGGCGGCTCCGGCGCGTCGCGCAGCACCGCCGCGACCGTCGCGGCCCACGAGTCGCGCTTGAACGGCGGCTCGCCCTCGACGGCCGCGTACAGGGTCGCCCCCAGCGACCACAGGTCCGACTCGGGGCGCGCGGGCTCGCCGTTGAGGCGCTCGGGCGGCATGTACGCGGGCGTGCCCACCAGCCCGCCGGTCGCCGTCAGCCCCGCCTCGGCCTCCAGCGAGGCGATGCCGAAGTCGGTCAGCACCACCCGGCCGTCGTCGGCCAGCAGCACGTTCTCGGGCTTCACGTCACGGTGGAGCACCCCGGTGGCGTGCGCGGCGCGCAGCGCGTCGAGCACCCGCCCGCCGATCACCGCGACCTGCCCCACCGTGAGCGGCCCGCGCTCGCGCACCACCTCGGCCAGCGAGCGCGAGCGCACGAGCTGCATCACGATCCACGGGCGGCCGTCCTCCTCGACGACGTCGTGGATGACGATCACCGACGGGTGGTCGAGGCGGCCGGCCGCCCTGGCCTCCCGGATGGTCCGGCTGTTGAGCTCGGCCCGCTTGGCGTCGCCGACGCCCGTGTAGCGGACCTCCTTGATCGCCACCGTACGGTCGAGCAGCTCGTCGTAGGCACGCCAGACCACGCCCATGCCGCCCTCGCCGAGCGGCTCGATGAGGCGATACCGGTTGCCGACCTGCCTTTCCACGCCGTGAAGCCTACTTGGCCGGTTTGAAGGTGGCGCAGAACCCTTCAAAGAAGTCGTAGTCGGCCTTCCAGTGGCTCTTCAGCGTGTGCCAGTAGATCGCGTATCCCCGCCCGTTGTCGGTGATGAAGCCCCGGTTGCGCACGCGCGTCTTGCCGGTGTTGGTGTTCCAGGTGAAGTCCCAGTCCGCGGCGGCCTTCTGGAAGCCCTCGACCCGCTTGATGTCGAGCTTCTTGTAGCCGCCGAAGGGTCTCTTGAGGACCGGCTCCTGCTTCTTCCAGTCCTTGTACGGGTCCTTGCTGGACTTCCCGCCGTCCTCGATCATCAGGTACGCGTTGGAGGCCGCGCCCGGGCCCCGGAATTTGACCTGGTTGCCGTCGCGGGTCAGCACGTCCCAGCCCTTGGGCAGGCCGACGGAGAAGCCGAGCTTCTTGTCCTTGTACATCTTCCAGCCGGCCGGCAGCGCGTTCTCCTTCTCCTTCTCGGGAGTGGGAGCCGGGGTCGTGGCCGTCGGTGACGGCGGCTGGGACGCACTGGGCTCGGCGGAGCCCGACGTGGACGCGCTGGGCGACGCCTGCGAGGCGGTGCCCGTGGGGACCGTGGCCTGGGACGAGCCCTTCTTCGTGTCGCGCTCGTCGGGGGCCGAGCTCAGCCCGAGGTAGCCGCCGATCACGGCCACGAGCACGACGGCCACGGCCGCCGCGATGACCGGCCCGGCCCGGCGCTGGTCCGTCCTGGCCGCGTCCATCGTGGACTCGGCGGTGGCGGCGGCCGGGGCCGCGGTCGGCGACGGCGTGATCCGCGACCCGGTCTCGGGGACGGCGGGCGACGGGGCCGGAGCGGCGGAGGCGATCAGGTTGGGGTCGGTCGGGGTGTCGTCCTCGACGGGCGGCGCCTGGCGCAGCTTGCCCAGGGCGCGGAACCTGTTCTGGACGGCGGCCTTGCCCTGCGCGGAGGCCTCGTTCTGCGACGGCGGCTCGGCCGGGGCGGGGGCTTTGCGCGGCGGTGGCGGCGTGGTGGGCCGCGGCACGCGGATCGTCTGCGCCGCGGGGAACTGCGCGGTCGGCGGCGGGCTCGCCTGGGCGATGACCTGCCGCAGCATCCGCTGCGCTTCCTCGTACGTGAGCCGCTGGACCGGCTCCTTGTTCAGCAGGCCCAGGATCACGTCGGTGAGCGGGCCCGTGTGCGGAGCCGGATCGGGCTCGTCGGTCAGCACGGCGTGCATGGTCGCCAGGGCCATCCCCCGCTCGTGCGGGGAGCGGCCCTCCACGGCCGTGTACAGCGTAGCCCCTAACGACCACAGGTCCGACTCGCGCCGCGCGGGTAGCCCCTTGAGCCGCTCGGGCGCGATGAACGCCGGCGTCCCGGCCAGCCCGGTCACGGTGAGCTGCGTCTCGGTCTCCAGCGTGGCGATGCCGAAGTCGGTGAGCACGACCCGGCCGTCGTCGGCCAGCAGCACGTTCTCGGGTTTGACGTCGCGGTGCAGCACGCCGGCCTCGTGGGCGCGGTGCAGCGCGTCCAGCACGGCCAGGCCGATCTCGGCCACCCGCTTGGGTGCCAGCGGCCCGTCCTGCTTGATCACGGCGCCCAGCGAGCGCGACTGGACGAGCTGCATGACGATCCAGGGCCGGTCATCCTCCTCGATCACGTCGTGAACGACGATCACGTTGGGATGCTCGAACCTCGCCGCCGCCCTCGCCTCGCGCATGGTGCGCCGGTTCAGCAGCTGCACTTCCTCGCCCAGGGCGGCCGCGTACCTGACCTCCTTGACCGCGACCGTGCGGTCCAGGAGCTCGTCGTACGCGCGCCAGACGATACCCATCCCGCCCCTGCCGATGGGTTCCTGCAGTTGGTAGCGGCCGGCGATGCGGCGTCCCTCCTGCTTGCGATCCGACATCAACGGCCTCAAACCCTCCTCTAGGCCAAGAAATACTCCCATAGAGAGGGATCAACGGCGACTCGCCTGAAGGACAGTCCGTCATGTGAGTGGCACCGTCCAGCAGGTGAAGCCATGGGTGTAGTGTTTCAGACATGACTTGTCGCTACGCCTTTATCGAGCCGGCTCCGGGAGAGCCGGTCGTCAGCTAGCGACCACCTGGAGCCGGCACGAGGCAGAGACGACCCGTCTCTGCCTTTTTGGTTTTCCCGCCGGCTGCGCAGGGGCCGGCCCGAATTGGGGGAGTCGAGGATGTCATCGACCTTGGAACGGCGCGCCGTGGCGGTGGGCGGAACGCTCGTGGGCGAAGGGCCCGCCGTGGTGATCGGCGGCCGGGTCGACCTGCGGGCGCACCGCGGGGAGGCCGACGCGTACGAGGTGCTGGGCGAGCACGCCACGCTGGTGGAGCCGTACTCGGCCGCAGATCTGCCGGCCATCGCCGAGCGGGCGGACGCGGTCGTGGTGGGTTCGTCGTGGACGCGCGACATCCCGCTGGTGCGCTCGGCGGCCGGCCTCGGGCTGCCGGTGGTCGTGGAGCGGCGGCCCGCCGCCTCGCTGGAGGAGTGGCTGGAGCTGGCCGACTACTGCGCGCGGGAGGGGGACGGGCGGGTGCTCCTGTGCGAGGGCGGCCGGCTGGACCTGGGGCTGATGCGGGCGGCCCGCGCGGTCTCGGGGCGTCCCGTGCTCGCCGACGTCTCGCGGGACGCGGCGCTGTCCGCGGCGGCGGTGGCGGCGGGCGCCGACGGGCTCGTCGTGGACTCGGCCGAACGGGGCACCCCATCGGTTGGTGGGCCGGTTGGTGGGCCGGCCAAGCTCGGGACCTATGTGGGAGCCCGGACGGCTGAGCCCTCCAGGAGCGGGGCGCTGGAGTTCGTGGGCCCCGGGAGCCTCGCCGAGGCCCGTCAGGAGCTCTCCCCGGCGACGGTGTTGCGCGCGGCCGAGGAGGCCGTGACGGTCGTGGGCGCCCTGGTGCGGCCCGAGGCGCCCGCCACGCTGCCGGAGTGCCGCGAGGCGATCGACCGGGTGGACGCGGCGCTGGCCACGCTGCTCGAACGGCGGGCGGCGCTGGCGGGCATCGTGCAGCGGATCAAGCCGGTCGGCGGGTTCGCGGGGCGCGACATGGCCCGGGAGCGCGCGCTCGTGTCGCGGATGGCGCTGCGCGCCCCGTCGCTGGGGGAGGCCCGGCTCGCGCCCATCATGAACGCCGTCATCGAGGCGGGCCTCCACCTGGCCGAGGAGCGTTCGGCCGAGTGAGCGGGCGTCAGGGGGCGTCGAGGCGGACGTTGTTCATGGGGCGGCCCGGCCCGGCGGCGATCTGCTTGGTGATGAGCTCGGCGAAGCGGCGGTAGCCGTCGCCCGTCGGGTGGTAGCTGCGGGCGTTGACCTTGAGTTCGTCCATGTTCACGCTCAGCCCGTTCAGGTACGGCTGCGGCCGGCCCACCTCGTGTCCCGTGAACGCCTCGTACGCGTCCACGTACTCCACGCTCCCCGGCACGCCGAACGCCGCGATCGTGCGGTCGAAGTCGGACACCACCGAGGCCACCGTGTCGTTGAGCCGGCGCGTCATCCCGTTCAGCCAGGTCTGGTCCTCGGCGCTCATGTTGTCGACGGTCGCCACGGGGTCCTTGGGGAAGGGCCTGGGGTAGCCGAGGACGATGATGCGGGCGTTCGGCGCCCGCGTCCGCACCTCGCGCAGCACCTTGGTCAGGCTGGGGCGCAGCTCGTCGATGCGGCGGGCGACGGCGGCGTCCTGCTCCACGCACGCCGACGACCACGGCAGCTTGACGATGCAGCCCGTGAGCACCTTCGTGAACCCGGCGTCGTTGCCGCCGATGCTCAGCGTCACCAGGCTGGCGTTCGGGCCGACCCGGGTGATCTGGGGCTTCTGGCCGTACTGGCCCGACAGGATCTGGGTGGTGGTGGCGCCGCTGCAGGCGTAGAAGGCGGTGCCGCCCCCGAAGCGGTAGGTCTGCGCCACCAGCGGCACGTACGAGCCCGTCGCCCGGTGGCAGCGGTCGGCGCCGTCGTTGATCGGCTCGTGGTCCAGGTCCCAGACGCCCTCGCCGGAGGAGTAGGAGTCGCCCAGCGCGACGTACATGCCGCCCTGCGCCACCTGCACGGGCGTCAGGCGGGTGGCCTGCGGCAGCCTCCCGTTCGGCTCCTGATCGGCCGGGCAGCCCGCGCCGAGCACGGCACAGGCCAGCCTCGGTAAGACGCCCAAGGGCGCGCATGCCACGGCAAGTGCGGCGCCGACGGCGGCGGCCGCCACGGTCTGGACTATCGCCCGCTTTGTCCACCTCGGCGTCTGTCGTGTCGCCTCGTCCAGTGCGGCCTCCCCCGTGTGCGGCGGCTCTGTGCCGGCACATCGAGAGTACTCAGTCAGGGGCGGCCGCCGTTGACGATCCGGCGGCGGCTGACCACCCGCCAGCCGAGGGCGATGGCCGCGGCCAGCGCCGGGATGAGGAAGAACGCCACCCGCTGGTCGGGGTCGGCGAAGGGCATCAGCAGGACGACGAGCACCAGGAACGCCAGCGTGAGCCAGTTCGTGTACGGCGCGCCGGGCATCGGGAACACCGACAGGTGGCCCGACCGGCGCAGCCGCATCTGGCACCAGACGAGCACGCCCCAGGTCGTGATCACGCCCAGGGAGGCGACGGCGGTGGCGATGTTGAAGGCTCGCTCGGGCAGGAAGTAGAACAGCGCCACCCCGGCCAGGAACATGGCCGCCGTGAACAGGATGCCGCCCATCGGGACGAACCTGGAGCTGAGCGTGCCCGTGAACCCGGGCGCCTCCTGCTTCATGGCCATCGAGCGCAGGATGCGGCCCGTGGCGTACAGGCCGGAGTTGCAGGACGAGAGCGCGGCGGTGATCACGACGAGGTTCATCGCGTCGGCGGCCCACGGGACGCCGAGGCCCGCGAAGACCGTCACGAACGGCGAGGTGTCCGCGTGGTACGCGGTCCACGGCAGGACCATCGCCAGCAGCGCCACCGAGCCCACGTAGAAGATCGCGATGCGCCACACCACGCCGTTGATCGCCTTCGGCATGACCTGGTGCGGCCTGGCCGTCTCACCCGCCGTGATGCCGACCAGCTCGATCGACGCGTACGCGAACACCACCGACTGCAGGCTCATCAGCACCATCGGGAAGCCCTTGGGGAAGAAGCCGCCGTGGGAGACGAGGTTGTGCGGGGTCGCCTGGCCGACCGCGAAGACCACCAGGACCAGGCCGACCACCAGGAAGATCGTGATCGCCAGCACCTTCAGCATGGCGAACCAGAACTCCAGCTCGCCGAACAGCCGGACCGACACCAGGTTGACCGACAGCACGAAGCCCAGGGCGATGAGCGCCGTCAGCCACTGCGGGAACGCCGGAGCCCAGTAATGGATGTAGGCGGCGATGGCGGTCAGCTCGGCGATGCCGGTGAACGCCCAGTTGATCCAGTACATCCAGCCGCTGGCGAACGCCGCCCACGGGCCGATGAACTCGCCCGCGTACTCGACGAACGACCCCGCCACCGGGCGGTAGAGCACGAGCTCGCCGAGCGCCCGCATGACGAAGAACGCGGCCGCCCCGGCGGTGGCGTACGAGATCACCAGGGCGGGCCCCGCGGCGGCCAGCCGGCCGCCCGAACCGAGGAACAGGCCGACCCCGATCGCCCCGCCGATCGCGATCATCTGGACCTGGCGGTTGCCGAGCGCGTGCCGGTAGCCTTCGTCCGTCTGCGTGCGCACCGAGTGTCTCCTCAACTACGTACAGTGAATACGACGATATCGGTGCTGCCGGCCACGGGGGTCCCGGCGCGCCGGTCCGGACGAGGGCCGGGCGCGGGCATCAGGATGTCGGTCCGGACCGCTGGAGCCGGAGCGCACAACCCCACCCGAGAGGGGCCGGGATCCGTCTGGGAGCGTGACGGCGGCTGTCGTGGTGTCCGGTGGGGGTGCGATCCGCTTGGGGGCGTGACAGCGGTCGTAGCGGTCTCCGGGAGGGGCTGGGATCCGCCTGGGGTGGGATGGTGGTCGTCCGCGGTTCGGGCCCATGCGTGATGGGGTGGCGGAGGTCAGGAGGGTGGGAGGTCCTTGAGGTGGAGGGCGAGGCGGGTGCGGTCGCGGAGGGCGTATTTGCGGAGGAGGCTGGAGACGTGGTTCTTCACCGTGCCCTCGGTGATGCGCAGCCGGGCCGCGATCTCGCGGTTGGAGGCCCCCGCGGCGATCAGCGCGGCCACCTGCGCCTCCCGGGCCGACAACCGGTCCCGAGGCGGGGCTGGCGGGGGCGGCGCGGGCGGGGTGCGCCGGAGCTCGGCGACCAGGCGGGCGGCCACCGGTGAGGCGAGCACCGTCTCCCCGCGGCCGGCGCGGCGGACGGAGTCGATCAGCTCCTCCGGCGTGCAGTCCTTGAGCAGGTAGCCGACGGCGCCGCCGCGCAGCGCGCCGAAGATGTAGTCGTCCTCGTCGAAGGTGCTGAGCACGATCGACGCCACCCCGGGCTGCCGGGCCGACAGGCGGGAGATGAGCTCGACGCCGTCCATCCTGGGCATCCTGGCATCCACCAGCGCCACGTCCGGGCGGCACTCGGCGGCCACCAGCAGCGCCTCCTCGCCGTCGGCGGCCTCGCCCGCCACCTCGATGCCGTCCTCGATCTCCAGCATCTTGCGCAGGCCCTGCCGCATCAGCTCCTGGTCGTCGACCAGCAGCACCTTGATCGCCCTCACGTCGCCACCTTCACAGGGACGAGCAGCTCCAGCGGCACCCTGAACGCCCTCACGTCGCCACCTTCGCCCGGACGGGCAGCTCCGCCCGTACCTCGAAGCCGCCGCCCGGCCGGTCGCCCGCGACCAGGGTGCCGCCCACGGCGCGGGCGCGCTCGGCGAGCGAGCTCAGGCCGAACCCGCCACGTCCCTCGCGGTCGCGGCCCTTGCCGTCGTCGGCGACCGCCAGGACGACGGCCTCGCCGGAGAAGGTGAGCGTGCCGTCGACGTGGCGGGCCCCGGCGTGCCGGACCGCGTTGGTGAGCCCTTCCTGCAGCACGCGGTAGAGCACCAGCTCCACATCGGGCTCCAGGGGCACCTCGCCGCCCGCCACCTCGAAGGACACCGCCAGCCCCGTGCCGTCGAACGACGCCGCCAGCCGCTCCAGCGCCGCGCTGCCGACGCGGCCCTCGAGCGCGAGCGGGCGCAGCGCGCGGACCCATCGGCGGGCGTCGGCCAGCGCCTCCACGGTCAGCCCCTTCGCCTGGCGCACCTCGTCCCAGGCGGCCTCTGGGCGGCGCGAGCGGAACCGCTCGGCGTTCTCCAGGCTCAGCTTGATCACCGTCAGGTGGTGGCCGATGGAGTCGTGCATCTCGGCGCCCATCCGCGCCCGCTCCTGGGCGACCGTCAGCTCCCTGACCCGGGCCAGCAGCCGCCGCGCCTCCTCCCGCCTGCGCCTCGCCTCCAGCACGGCCGACGTCATGCCCAGCACGAACGCGGCGAAGACGACGGTGACCACCGTCTGCACGGTGGCCTCCGGAATGCCGTGGGCCACCGCGGTCGTGACGAAGAGCCCGCCCATCAGGCAGCCGACGATGACGGCCGCGGTCCGCATGCCGTGGACGAACGCCACGTTGGCGATCGCCAGGAGCGTCAGCAACTGGTGGATCTCGGCCGAGCCCGTGAGTCCCAGGGCGAACGTCGCCAGCAGGAACGCCACCGGAAGAGGCCGCCGCCACCCTTCGCAGCGCCGCCAGGGCAGCAGCAGCCAGAGCACGGCCACGAGCGCCAGGTTGACGCCGAAGGGCACGGCCCACGGCGGCGTCGAGGGCTCGGCCGCGTACGCGACGGCCCCGGTGGCGGCGAGCACCACCCAGAACACGACGGTGAACAGGACGGGCCGGTCGGGGACGCGCAGCCGGGCCAGAGGACGCTGCATGGCTTCGACCATAGTTTCCCGCGAGCGCGTTGTGATCCTCCTTGAGGACCCATGACGAAGGTCATGGCGGGTTCAGACCGCGGGCCGATGTGCGGCGGCGCAGGGCTGCCTAGCGTGACGGTCCATGAAAGCCACTCATCCCGTCTGGGCCGTGCTGATCGCCGTCGTCGCGATGTTCGCGCAGGTGTACGGCGGCTCCCTTCCCGCGATGCTGCTCTTCGACCGGGGCGACCCCCTCTATCAGCCGGTGGGCGTCATCGGAGTCACGCTGGCCTCGCTCGGGCTCGTCTACCTGATCCGCCGCTTCCTCGGCCGCCAGTCGTGGCGGGGCGTGGGGCTCACGAGGTCATGGCGGGCCGTGCCGCACCTGCTGGCGGGCGTGCTGGCCGGCGCGGCCGCGGTGATCGCTTCCAACGCTCTGTCGGTGGCGCTCGGCGTGGCCACCTGGCTGCCGTGGGACGTGATGCGCGCCCAGCTCCCCTACCTGCCGCTCTACGTCGCCATAGTCCTGCTCGGCCAGGCGTTCCCCGAGGAGCTGCTGTGGCGGGGGCACCTGTTCGACACGCTGTCGGGCCGGCTGTCCCCGAGGGCCGTGCTGATCGTGGTGTCCGTGTGCTTCGGCGCGCTGCACATCCTCTCCCGGAGCCCGGCGGACACGACCGCCGAGCGCCTGCTCTACGTGCTCCAGGCGATCGGCATCGGCTTCGCCTGCGCGGCGGCGCGGGCGCGCACCGGAGCGGTGTGGATGGCGGTCGGCGTGCACACCGGCTTCCATACCGGCAACATCGTGCTCCCGACCCAGGACATCCAGTACGGCGTGCAGCTCGTCATCGTGGCCTGCGCGCTCGCCGTCACCGGCCTGCTCATCCTGGCCAGACGGAGGGACGGCCACACCGCGCCACTGAAACGGGGGCTGGTGCGGGAGAGTTCCTGAGCGGTGGTGATCCGACGAGCGGTCGCGGCCGGGGTGGGCAACCCTCGCTGTCGTCGGGCCGCGGCCCGTGGGGGAGGATCCAAGGGTGAGCGAACTGCACTACTCGACCGCGACCGAGCTGGCGCACCTGATCAGGACCAGGCAGGTGAGCGCCGTCGAGGTCGTCCAAGCCCACCTCGACCGCATCGAGCAGGTCAACCCGCGCGTCAACGCCATCGTGACCCTGGTCGCCGAGCAGGCGCTCGACGCGGCCAAGGCGGCC
This sequence comes from Nonomuraea sp. NPDC003707, assembly GCF_053587055.1. Lineage (NCBI taxonomy): Bacteria > Bacillati > Actinomycetota > Actinomycetes > Streptosporangiales > Streptosporangiaceae > Nonomuraea > Nonomuraea sp. NPDC003707. Next base: position 209,213 of record NZ_JBSFNK010000002.1, read on the forward strand.
GACGCGCGGGAGCCGGCCGGTCCGCTGCACGGCCTGCCCGTCGCGCACAAGGACCTCGTCGACACGGCCGGCATCCGCACCACGTACGGATCGCCGCTCTTCGCCGACAACGTCCCGGCTCAGGACGACCTGATCGTCCGGCGACTGCGCGCCGCCGGGGCCATCACCATGGGCAAGACGAACACGCCGGAGTTCGGCACCGGCTCCCACACCGTCAACGAGGTGTTCGGCGCCACGAGAAACCCCTACGACCTGTCCAGGTCCGCCGGAGGCAGCAGCGGGGGCGCGGCCGCGGCCCTGGCCACCGGCATGGTCCCGCTGGCCGACGGGTCCGACATGGGGGGCTCGCTGCGCAACCCGGCCTCCTTCTGCAACGTCGTCGGCCTGCGCCCGACCCCGGGCCGCGTCCCCGACCCGTCCGACACCAACGCCTGGTACACGCTGTCCGTGCAGGGGCCGATGGCCAGGACGGTCGAGGACGTGACGCTGATGTTCGGGGCGATCGCCGGGTTCGACCGGCGCTCCCCGTACTCGATCAAGGAGGTCTTCGCCCCCGAGCCGGAGGAGGGCGTGCGGGGGCTGCGCGTGGCGTGGAGCCCGGACCTGGGCGGCCTGCCGGTGGACGCGAGGACGGCGGCGGTCACCGCGACGGCGCCGGAGGTGTTCGAGCGGCTGGGAGCCCTGGTCGAGCAGGTCGAGCTGGACCTGTCGGAGGCCGAGGACGCGTTCCGGACCTACCGGGCGTGGAACTACGCGCTGTCCTTCGGCGACCTGACCGGGCTCGGCCCCAACACCGCGTGGAACGTCGAGCAGGGCCGCAAGGTCACCGGCGCCGACCTGGCCCGGGCCGAGCGGGGCCGCAGCCGCCTCTACCAGCGGATGGCCGCGTTCTTCGACACCTACGACGTGCTGATCGCGCCCGTCAGCCAGGTGCCGCCGTTCCCGGTCGAGCAGCCCCACGTCGGCGAGATCAACGGGGAGCCGATGCCCGACTACCTCGCCTGGATGCGCTCCGCGTACTGGATCAGCGTGCTGCATGCGCCGGCCGCGTCCGTGCCGGCCGGGTTCACGGCGGACGGGCTTCCGGTGGGGGTGCAGATCGTGGGCCGGCCGTTCGAGGACGCCAGGGTCCTGCGCGTGGCCCGCGCGTTCGAGCAGGCGACCCGGCACGGCGAGCGCCGCCCACCGCTGTAGCCGCCGCACGAGCGGGTCAGAGGGGTTCTGGCGGGTCGCCGTACGGGTGGCGCAGTGGCGACTCGCGGTACCCGTGCATGCCCTCCAGGAACCCGAACAGCCCCACCGCCAGCAGCGGCCAGGACACCAGCACGCCGGAGGCCGTCAGCTTCAGCGCGCCCGGGACGACCTTCACCCCGGGCGTGGCGGCGGCCTCGATGACGACCGCCCCGATCGTGAACGTGGACCCGACCCACAGCGTCAACATCGCCCCCAGGACGCCGCCCGCGCAGAGCCCGAGCAGCACCGGCAGCATCCACCGCCGCGCCGCGAACCACGCGACCCCGCCGCACAGCAGCCCCAGCCCGCCGGTGATCACCGCGAACCACCCGTCGGCCGCGATCAGCGCCTGCGTGGACGGGTCGGCCAGCACCGTCCCCTGATCGGTGACCTGGTACGGCGCGCGTGGCGTGATCCCTGACCAGACCAGCCCGGCAGCCGCTCCGAGAGTGGCAAGTGCGAGGACAGTTACCGCGAAAGCGCGCACTTCCCTCGTCACGCCACTCCCCCTTACATGTGTGTCCGAATCAGCTCGATGGTATCCCCCGGCTAGGCTCGCCTCGTGATTGCAGAAGAGGTCTGGTTGATAGAACCCTCCGGCCCGCTCCGGGGGGACGTCGAAGTACGCGGCTCCAAGAACGGAGTCTCCAAGCACATGGTCGCCGCCATGCTGGGCGGCGGGGAGAGCAGCATCCACAACGCCCCGGAGGTGGGCGAGGTGGAGATCACCGCCGCCATGCTGCGGGCGCTGGGCATCCATGTCGAGATCTCCCGCACGGAGATCAGGATCGCGCGGGGACAGGCCATCGAGCCGAGGGTGCCCGACGCGTTCACCGGCCTGAACCGCATCCCCATCCTCATGCTCGGCCCGCTCCTGCACCTGGCGGGGGAGGCGTTCGTCCCGCTGGTGGGAGGCGACCCGATCGGGCGGCGGCCGGTCAACTTCCACGTGGAGGCCCTGCGCGCGATGGGCGCCGAGGTGGAGGTGGGCGACACCGGCATCTTCGCCAAGGCCGGCCGGCTCCACGGCACCCGGATCGAGCTGCCGTACCCGAGCGTCGGCGCCACGGAGACGGTGCTGATGTCGGCGGTCCTGGCCGAGGGCAAGACGGTGCTGAAGAACGCCGCGATGGAGCCCGAGGTGGTGGAGCTGGCGCTGTTCCTGCAGCGGATGGGAGCCAGGATCGAGCTCTCCCCCGACCGCAGGATCGTCATTGAGGGCGTCGAACGGCTGCGCGGCGCCTCCACCTGGCTGACCGGCGACCGCATCGAGGCGTTCTCGTACCTGGCGGCCGGCCTGGTCACCGGGGGAGAGGTGCGGGTGCACGGCTGCCCGCAGGACCGCCTGGTCACCGCGATCACCACGCTGGCCAGGATGGGCGCCCAGTTCGACATCAACGACGAGTACCTGTGCGCCACCGCGCCGCCCGAGGGGCTGCGCTCGGCGGCCGTGCAGACCGACACCCACCCCGGGTTCATGACGGACTGGCAGACGCCGCTCATGGTGCTGTTCACGCAGAGCCAGGGCATGTCGGTGCTGCACGAGACGGTCTTCGAGAACCGCCTGGTGTACGTGCCCGCGCTGCAGAAGATGGGCTGCGAGATCGAGGTGTTCGACCAGTGCCTGGGCGGGCCGGCCTGCCGGTACCACGACACCAACGCCAGGCACTCGGCCGTCGTGCGCGGCGTGTCCAAGCTCAAGGGCGCCGACGTGACGCTGCCCGACATCCGGGCGGGGTTCTCGGCCGTGCTGGCGGCCGCCGTCGCCGACGGGCCGTCCACGCTGCGCGGCGTGCACCACATCGAACGCGGTTACCACCGGCCGTTCGAACAGTTCGCCTCGCTCGGTCTGCACATCCGCAGGCAACGGTAAACAGGTGACAAGCGGGCGTTTGGCGCGGATCCGGACGTCGCAGATCATGTGACGTGACCGTACTCAGATCCGTCGGCGCGCTCGGGCTGGCGGGGGCGCTCGGAGGGGTGCTGACCGCGGCACTGGCCGCGCCCGTGGTGAGCGGGGGCGGCATCGCCGCCAAGAACGTCGCGAGCACCTTCGTCGACCTGCCTCCCGCCCCGCGTGAAGAGCCCCTGGACCAGGTGACCAGACTGCTGGACAAGGACGGCAGGACGTTCGCCCAGTTCTACGAGGCCAACCGGACGGCCGTGCAGCTGAGCGCCGTGGCCCCGGTGATGCGCAAGGCGATCGTGGCGATCGAGGACGCCCGCTTCTACGAGCACGGCGGCCTCGACATCCGGGGCACGTTCCGGGCGCTGCTCACCAACACGCAGGCCGGCGGCATCAAGCAGGGCGGCTCGTCCCTGACGCAGCAGCTCGTCAAGAACATCCTGATCGAGGCCGCCCGCACCGAGGCCGAGCGCGACCGCGCCCGCGCCCCGAACCTGGCCCGCAAGATCACCGAGCTGCGGCTCGCGCTGGCGCTGGAGAAGAAGTACCGCAAGGACGAGATCCTGGAGCGCTACCTCAACATCGCCTACTTCGGCGCCGGAGCCCACGGCGTGGAGGCGGCGGCCAGGCGCTTCTTCTCCACGTCGGCCTCCCGGCTGACCCTGGGCCAGGCGGCCACGCTGGCCGGCGCGGTGCGCATGCCGTACTCGACCGACCCCTCGCTCGGCCGGGACCATCGTGAGCGCCTGAAGACGCGGCGGGACCTCGTGCTCGACCGCATGGCCGGGCTGAAGCTGATCAGCCCGCAGGAGGCGGCGAGCGCCAAGGCCGCGCCGCTGGCCATCAAGCTCAGGCCCGAGCCCGGCGGGTGCGAGCAGAGCGCCTATCCCTTCTACTGCCTCTACGTCCAGCGCGAGCTGCTGTCGAACCCCGTCTTCGGCAACACCGAGGCCGAGCGGCGGACCAGGATGGCCAGGGGCGGCCTGACGATCAGGACCAGCCTCGACCCGATCGCGCAGAGCGCCGCCGAGCAGGCCATCCGCCGCCACGTCTGGCCGGAGGACACCGAGGTGGCCGCCGAGGCCATGGTCGAGCCGCGAACCGGGCGGATCAGGGCGATAGCGGCCAGCAAACGCTTCGGCCGCAACCCCGGCAACCGGAAGAACGGCCCCAAGACCACCTTCAACCTGGCCGCGGACGTGGCGCACGGAGGCGGTCAGGGGTTCCAGGCCGGGTCGACGTTCAAGGTGTTCACGCTGGCCACGGCGCTCCAGCAGGGGTGGCGGTTCGGCGACGGCTTCAACACCCCGGGCGAACTCGTGCCCGGGCAGGGTTACCGCGACTGCGCGGGCCACGCCGTGAACGACCCGGACACCCGCATACTCAACGCCACCGGCGAGGGCTCCGGCGGCCCGCACAGCATCGAGACCGGCACCTGGAAGTCGGTGAACATCTTCTACATGATGCTGGAGCGCAAGGTCGGGCTCTGCAACGTGGTGCGGACGGCCAAGGCGCTCGGGATCGCCAGGGCGGACGGGGAGCCGCTGAAGGAGGTGCCCACGTTCACGCTGGGCGTGAACGAGATGGACCCGGTGACGGTGGCGGCGGCGTTCGCGGCGTTCGGGGCCAGGGGGATCTACTGCCGGCCGCTGGCGATCGTCGAGATCGTCGGCAGGGACGGGCGGCGCACCCACGTGCCGCCCGCGTGCGAGCGCGCCATCGAGGAGGAGGTCGCGGACGCGGTCAACTACGTGCTGGAGGGCGTCTTCTCCAAGGGCACCATGCAGGGCCAGAGCATCGGGCGGCCGGCCGCCGGCAAGACGGGCACCAACAACGGCTACACCTCGGCCTGGTTCGCCGGTTACACGCCGGCGCTGGCGGCGGCGGTCAGCGTGGGGGACATCCGCGGGTCGTACCGCTTCCCGTTGCAGGGGGTGCAGATCGGGGACGACTACTACGGAGCGGTGCAGGGGGCGTCGCTGCCCGGGCCGATCTGGGTGGAGTCGATGGAGTCAGCGCTGCGGGACGTCGAGCCCAAGGGCTTCTCCGGGCCGGACATGGCCCGCTTCGGCGGCGGCAACACGCCGGGGCTGGAGCAGGCGCTCGCCGAGGAGGAGCGGAAGAGGCGCGAGGCGGAGGGCGGCCGGGGACGCCGCGACCACCCCTTCTTCTGGGGGCGCCGGCGGCTCTTCGAATGGCTCGTCGGCCAGTCGCCCCTGGAGAGCTCGGAGCCCGGGCGGCGGCGATGAGCGCGGTCAGGAGGACTTGCCGATGGGGGCGGTGACGGCCCTGGTGAGCGTGATGAGGTTGTCGGGCGCGGTCTCGATCTGGAGGCCGCGCTTCCCGGCCGAGAAGTAGATCGTCTCGAAGTCGAGCGCCGAGGAGTCGACCACCGTCGGAAGCTGCTTACGCTGGCCCAGGGGGCTGATGCCGCCCACGACGTAGCCGGTGACGCGCTCCACCTTGGCGGCGTCGGCCATGGCGGCCCGCTTGCTGTTGAGAGCGCCGGCCAGGGCCTTGAGGTCGAGCTTGCCCGACACGGGCACGACCGCCACCGCCAGCCCGCTCTCCACCTCGGCCACCAGCGTCTTGAAGATCCGCTCGTACGGGACGCCGAGCGCGTCCGCGGCCTCCTCGCCGTAGGCCTGGGCCGAGGCGTCGTGCTCGTACGGGTGGAGCGTGAACTCGGCCTTGGCCTTGGTCAGCGCCATGGTGGCCGGGGTCCCGCCCTTGCCTTTCGATTTGCTCACAGGATCACATTGTAGCGAATCTACAATGTAAAGGCCTTGCCCGGGGTGTACCCGAACGCCCGCCCGAACACGTCGATGAACGCGCTCGCGGAGGCCCACCCGCACCGGTGGGCGACGGCGGTCACGGCGACGCCGTCGGCCAGCAGGAGCAGCGCGTGGTGCAGGCGGAGCTGGGTGCGCCACTGCGGGAAGCTCATGCCCAGCTCGCGCCGGCACAGCCTGGCCAGCGTACGGTCGCTGGTGCCGGCCTGGACGGCCAGCTGCGCCAGCGTCCTGCTGTCGGCGGGGTCGCGGCGCAGGATCGCGCAGACGGCGGTCAGCCTGGGGTCGCGGGCGGTGGGCAGGTGCAGCCGCTGCTCGGGGGCGCGCTTGAGCTGGTCGACGAGCACGGCCCACAACCTCTCGCGCTCCCCGCCGTCCGGTGGGGAGCGCTCGTCGGAGGTGTAGGTGATGATCAGCTCGCGGAGCAGGGGGCCGACGACGAGGACGGTGGGGTGGCCGAGGCCGAGGGGGTTGTCGGCGAGGCCCACCAGGCGCAGGTCGGTGTCGCCGTGGGCGCGGTGTTCGTGGACGGTGCCGGCCGGGATCCAGATTGCGCGGTTGGCCGGGGCGACCCAGGTGCCCGCGCCGGTGGTGACCGAGAGCACGCCGCGGCAGGCGTAGACGATCTGGTGGGTGTCGTGCCGGTGCGCGTCGATGCCCGCACCGGGGGCCAACGGCCGTCGCCCCGTCGGCGCTTCGGGCAGATGGCGGATTGCCGTCATGAATTGGCATTTTATCGGAAGCGGGCCAGCCGCCATCGGGAAAGGATCGGGGGGTGAACAGGACCCCCATGCTCGCCGCCGGCCACGCGGCCGTGGACTTCTACCAGGGTGCCGTCCCCGCGCTCGTGCCCTTCCTGGTGGCCGGCCGCGGCTACGGGTACGTCGCCGTGTCCGGCATCGTGCTGGCCGCGACGCTGCTGTCGTCGGTCGTGCAGCCGGTGTTCGGGGTGCTGACGGACAAGTGGCGGATGCCGTGGCTGATCCCGGTGAGCACACTCGTCGCGGGCGCCGGGGTGGCGCTCGGCGGGGTGACGGACTCTTACGTGCTGACCTGGCTGGCCGTGGCGCTGTCCGGCCTCGGCGTGGCGGCCTACCATCCGGAGTCCGCGCGGCTGGCCAGGATCGCGAGCGAGGGCAGTCACGTGCGGATGAGCTGGTTCTCGCTGGGCGGGACGCTGGGGTTCGCGTCGGCTCCCGTGCTGGTGACGCCGTTGCTGGCGGGGTGGGGGCTGGGCGCCTCGCCGTTCCTGGCCGCGCCGGCGGTGCTGGGGGCGGTGGCGACGCTCCCGGCGGTCCGGGCGCTGGCCGGGGGAGGGCCGGCGGCGCGGGCCGCGGCCCCGGTGTCCGGCCGGGACGACTGGCCGTCGTTCGTCAGGCTGACGCTGGTGATCGTCTTCCGCTCGGTCGTGTACGTCGGGCTGAGCGCCTTCGTGGCCCTCTACATGGGCGGCGGGGCGGCGGGCGCGGTGGCGCTGTTCGTGCTCTTCGCGGGCGGGGCGGTCGGGACCGTGCTGGGTGGCAGGCTGGCCGCCCGGTGGGGGCGGATGCGGACGATGCGCCTGGCCTACGCGCTGGCGGTCCCGGCGGTAGCGGGGGTGGTGCTGGCGCCGGGACCTGTCGCGTACGTCTTCGTCGCGGCCTCGTCGATCGCCCTGTATGCGCCGTTCTCGCTGCATGTCACGCTGGGCCAGGACTTCCTGCCCACCCGGGTGGGCACGGCCGGCGGCGTGACCCTGGGGCTCGCGGTGAGCGTGGGCGGCCTGGCCAGCCCGCTGGTGGGCGCGCTCGCCGAGGCCACCACGTTGCGGACGGCGCTGGCGTGCCTGATCGTCTTCCCGGCCCTGGCCTGGCTGCTGGCCAGGACGCTGAAGGAGCCGGTGCTGGAGCCCGCCGCCTGACCTCCCGCGGCCCGGGACGCGCCGGTCAGCGGCGGTAGGTGGACAGGGCGACGGTGCTGGTGTTGTCGACCTGGTTCGTGTCGAGGCGGCTCGAGTCCACGTGCGCGGTGACGCGCGGGTAGCGGGCGGCCCGGCGGGTCACGCGGACGCGGGCCGTGAGCTGGACCGGGCGCTCGGGGTGGATGGCGGCGATCGTGCAGGTGGCCTGCCTGCCCGAGCGCTTGCACGAGGCGCCGTTCACCGAGGACAGGCTCGTACCGGCCGGGAGGTTGAACGTGACGGGCACCTGGGCGGCGCCCATCAGCCCGCGCATGGTCACGGTGGCCCTGACGTTCGCGGTGCCGCCGCCGCGCCTGACCGCGCGGCGCGGGCCGGAGGTGCTGATGGACAGCGCGTCGTACACCCCCTGCGGGTCGGCCTGCTTGATGATCGCGCCGTAGCTCTCGGTGTTGAGGGCGTTCGCGACGGAGTAGCCGTCCGCGCCGCCGTCCTCCGTGCCCGCCGACAGCACGCCCATCAGGTCGTCGGTGTCTCTGAGCAGCCACGGGCCGCCGCTGTGGCCCTTGAACAGGTGGCAGTTGCGCGTCTCCATGCGTCCGCCGGCCGACGTGGCGGTGATGCGGGAGGCGAAGAGGGTGCCGGTGTCGGCGATGCCGCCGGCCGGCTCGGTCTTGGCCAGGCACCAGAGCTGTTCCTGGCCGTCGTACGGCTTCCTGCCGGCCACGCCGGGGTAGCCCGTCGTGGCGACGGTGTACGCGCCGCCCTGGTTGCGGATCGGGGTGAAGGCGCCGACGGCGTCCTGGAGCGTGCGGCTCTTCCTGCCGACCTCGATGAGGGCGATGTCGTAGTGCGAGTTCCAGTCGCCGCCGCTCATGCCGGTGTAGGGGTCGGGCTTCCACGCCCGCCGGGCGCCCCACCGCCCGTACGGCTCGCGGCCCCGCACGTCGGCGGCCTGCCCGTCGTACGCGGGCACGAACGCGAAGTTCGTGTGCCACTGGCCGGCCGACGCTCCCAGCGGCACGCTGTACACGCAGTGGGCGGCGGTGACGATGAGCAGCCCGACCGCCGAGCGCACGACGGACGCGCTGCAGGAGTCGTCCAGCCCGCTGGAGTTGACGTAGAACAGCCGGCCGGTGACGCGGCTCTGGGTGGCGGCGGTGTAGGGGCGGGGCATGGGGGCGTAGCCGTTGGCGTCCCCGCCCGGGGTGATCCGTTTGCCCTCCGGCACGCTGCGCAGCTGACCCAGCGCCTCCAGGCTCTTCGGGAGCTCCATGACGCCCTGGGCCCGTGCTTTCAGGCTCTTGGGCAGCTCCGTGGCGTTGGCCTGGGCTTGCTTGCTCGCGGTCCAGTAACGCACGGCGCGGGCGGGGCGCATCAGCGGGGACGACGCGGCGCCCCAGGCGCGGTCCTGGACGGGCGTCAAAGGGGGCTGCTGCCCGGCGGTCGCGGGCACCGCGAGCGCGACGCCGGCCAGCGTGGTGAGCGTGGTGACCAGGACCTTCGGCACGGTGTCCCCTTTGAGTGAAATCGGCAACGTCTCGATCACTCTAGGTTACGAAATACAGACGAAGCGTAGTTAGGCGCTCCGTGTCGCCATAGCTTCCCGGGGCTCAGCCGGGCTTCAGCCGGCCGCGGCGTCGCCGGTGCGGCCGGGGGGCAGGAAGTCGGCGGTACTGGTCTCCGACGGCTCGCGATCGGGCCGCAGCCCGCGCCACGACGGGTGGCGCAGGCGGCTGTCACCGGTGACCTCGGCGTACTGCACCTCCCCGACCAGGCGCGGCTCCACCCAGCGCGCGTCCCTGGCGTGCTCGCGCGGCACCGGCTCGTCGAACGGCGGGCCGGCGCGTTCCAGGGACGCCAGGCGTTCGCCCAGGTCGCGCAGCATGACCTCGGTGAACCCGGTCCCGACGTGCCCCACGAACCGCAGCCGCCCCCGCTGGTCGAAGGCACCCAGCAGCAGCGACCCGATCATCCCCGAACGCCGCCCGCCCCCCGGCTTCCAGCCGCCGATCACGACCTCGGCGGTGCGGACGTTCTTGACCTTCGTCCAGTCGCTGCTGCGCCGGCCGGGCCGGTACGGCGAGCCCATCCGCTTGCACACGACCCCTTCGAGCCCGAGCTGCCGGGAGGAGTCGAACGCGAGCCCGGCGTGGTCGGCGAACCACACGGGCACCTCCCAGCGGTAGCCGGGCGTGAACGTGGTCTCGAGCAGTTCCCTGCGGGCGCTGTAGGGGCGGGAGACGGTGCTGTCCTCGTCGAGGTGCAGGATGTCGAACGCCATGAACGTCACCGGCACCGACCTGGCCAGTTCGGCCACCGCCGCCGGGTTGCGCTGGTGCATCCGGGGCTGCAGCGCCTCGAAGCTGGGCCGCCCGGTCTCGTCGAACGCCACGATCTCCCCGTCGATCACGGCCGGGTGTCCGCCGGTGGCGCCGGCCATGAGCTGGAGCTCGGGGTAGGCGGGGGTGATGTCCTTGGCGTTGCGCGACATCAGGCGGACGGCGCCGCCCTGGAGGTAGGCGAGCGCGCGCACGCCGTCCCATTTCATCTCCACGGCCCAGTCCGCACCCTGGACGGAGGTCAGGGTGCCGAGCTGCGCCAGCATGGGCGCGTAGGCCGGCAGCCGCACCATGGTGCAGGCCGTACCCCGGAGGGCTGATCGACAGTGGTGGGCCGGGGTCTACAGATGGTCAAGCGCGGTGTCCTCGACGAGCTCGGCCAGGTCCACGCCGTGGGCGGTGAGCTCGGCGACGGTGGCGCAGTAGCCCTGCAGGTACGTCGTGCCGTTGACCCGGTGCGAGACACGCAGCAGCGGGCGATCGTCCAAGATGATCGCCTCGACCAGGATGCCGCCGGGGGCTCGCCACTGTCCCACCCCGGTAACTGTAGGGGTGCGGACAGAATGGACACGTAATGGGAAAGTACGCACCTGGCCTTGTCGGGCGGGGTGATGGCTTTTCCGGGACATGGGCGCTCGACCTTTGGGTAAAGAGAAATTGGCGCCTTTTTGGGCGTTCGGCGTTATCGGGGGGTTCGGGGCGGGCAGGGGTGACGGCTCTCGGCTTTCCCGGCCGTGGCCATGCCCCCGCGACGGCCACGGCGATGCCCCGGCGGGCCCGGTCCGGGGCTGTGGCGGCCGCGGGCTGCGACGTCGGCGAGCGTCGCCCGCGGCCGCCCTCCGCACCGCCGGGTGAGGGGCGGCACGCCGTCCCGGATGGTGGACAGAACCTGATTAAGGGGCCGGACTCCGTAGACTGTGATGGTGATTTCCCGTATTGACATGCGTGGTTCTCTTCCGGAGAACCTGCGCGACGTGCTGCCCCGCGCCGAGCTCGACGTCGAGGCCGCCCTGGAGAAGGTGCGGCCCATCTGCGACGACGTGCGCCATCGCGGGGCGGCAGCCGTACGGGAGCTGACCGCCAGGTTCGACGGCGTCGAGATCGCCTCTGCCCGCGTCTCCGCCGAGGCCATCGACCAGGCCCTGCGCGAGCTCGCCCCCGAGGTCAGGGCGGCGCTGGAGGAATCGATCAGGCGGGCCAGGCTGGTCCACCGCGACCAGCGGCGCACCGACGTCACCACCCAGGTCGTGCCCGGCGGCACGGTGACCGAGCGGTGGGTGCCGGTCGACCGGGTGGGCCTCTACGTCCCCGGCGGCCGCGCGGTCTACCCCTCCAGCGTGGTCATGAACGTCGTCCCGGCGCAGGAGGCCGGCGTCGGCTCGCTGGCCGTGACCAGCCCGCCGCAGAAGGAGTACGGCGGGCTGCCGCACCCCACCATCCTGGCCGCGTGCGCGCTGCTCGGCGTGGACGAGGTCTACTCGGTGGGCGGGGCGCAGGCGGTGGCCATGTTCGCCTACGGCACGGAGGAGTGCCCGCCCGCCACGATGGTGACCGGTCCGGGCAACATCTGGGTGGCGGCGGCCAAGCGGCTGCTCAAGGGGCGCATCGGCATCGACTCCGAGGCGGGCCCGACCGAGATCGCCGTCCTGGCCGACGAGACGGCCGACCCGGTCCACGTGGCCGCCGACCTGATCAGCCAGGCCGAGCACGACCCGATCGCCGCCGCCGTGCTGGTCACCACCAGCGTCGAGCTGGCCGACGCGGTCGAGAAGGAGCTGCCGGGCCAGGTGTCGGCGACCAGGCACTCCGAGCGCATCGCCGAGGCGCTGGGCGGCAGGCAGTCGGGCATCGTGCTGGTCGGCTCGATCGACGACGGCATCAAGGTCGTGGACGCGTACGCCGCCGAGCACCTGGAGATCCACACCGCGAACGCCGCGGAAATAGCCGGAAGAATCCGGAACGCCGGGGCCATCTTCGTGGGCCCGTACGCTCCCGTGTCGCTCGGCGACTACCTCGCCGGGTCCAACCACGTGCTGCCCACGGGCGGCTGCGCCTGCCACTCCAGCGGCCTGTCGGTGCAGTCGTTCCTGCGCGGCATCCACGTCGTCGACTACACCCGCGACGCCCTCGCCGACGCGGCGGCCCACGTGTCGGTCCTGGCGGACGCCGAGGACCTTCCGGCCCACGGCGCCGCGATCCGCGCCCGATTCGACTGGCAGATTCCCACGGAGACCGCGTGAACCTCGACGACCTGCCCATCCGAGACGACCTCCGGGGTAAGTCGCCGTACGGCGCGCCCCAGATCGACGTCCCCGTCAGGCTCAACACCAACGAAAACCCCTACCCGCCCTCGCCCGAGCTGGTCGCCGACCTGGCCGAGGCGGTCCGGGAGAGCGCGGGAGAGCTCAACCGCTACCCCGACAGGGACGCCACGGCCCTGCGCGCCGACCTGGCCGGCTACCTCGGCCACGGCCTGACCACCGAGCAGGTGTGGGCCGCCAACGGCTCCAACGAGGTGCTCCAGCAGATCCTGCAGGCCTTCGGCGGCCACGGCCGCACGGCCATCGGGTTCGAGCCCTCGTACTCGATGCACCCGATCATCACCAGCGGCACCAGCACCGAGTGGATCTCGGCCAGCCGCGAGGACGACTTCTCGATCGACCCCGGCAAGGCGACGGCGGCGATCGAGGAGCACCAGCCCGACATCGTGTTCCTGGCCTCGCCCAACAACCCGACCGGCACCGCCCAGCCGCTCGAGACCATCAAGGCCGTCCTGGCCGCCGCCCGGGGCATGGTCGTGGTCGACGAGGCCTACGCGGAGTTCGCCCGCGAGGGCACGCCGTCGGCGCTGACCCTGCTGCCCGAGCACCCCAGGCTGATCGTCACCAGGACGATGTCCAAGGCGTTCGCCATGGCGGGCACCCGGCTCGGCTACCTCGCCGCCCACCCGGCCGTGGTGGAGGCGCTGCTGCTGGTGCGCCTGCCGTACCACCTGTCCACGCTCACCCAGACGGCGGCGCGCGTGGCGCTGCGGCACCGTGCCGAGCTGCTGGGCACGGTCGACGCGCTGCGGCGCGAGCGCGACGACACGGTCGCGTGGCTGCGCTCCAAGGGCCTGGCCGTGGCCGACTCCGACGCCAACTTCGTGCTGTTCGGGCGCTTCCCCGACCGGCGCAAGGTGTGGGAGGGGCTGCTGGAGCGCGGGGTGCTCATCCGCGAGGTGGGCCCGCCACAATGGCTGCGGGTGTCGATCGGCACCGGTGAGGAGATGGCGGCCTTCCGCGCCGCCCTGGAAGGAGTCTTGTGAGCCGCGTAGGCCGCGTCGAGCGCGTTACGAAGGAGACCTCGGTCCTGGTGGAGGTCGGCCTCGACGGCACCGGCCGGGTCGAGGTGGCCACCGGGGTCGGCTTCTTCGACCACATGCTGGCCCAGCTGGGCAAGCACGGGCTGTTCGACCTGACGGTCAAGACCGAGGGCGACCTGCACATCGACTCCCACCACACGATCGAGGACACCGCGCTCGCGCTGGGCGCGGCGTTCCGCGAGGCGCTGGGCGACAAGTCGGGCATCAGGAGGTTCGGCAGCGCGTCGTGCCCGCTGGACGAGTCGCTCGCCCAGGTCACCGTCGACCTGTCCGGACGCCCCTATCTCGTGCACTCCGAGCCCGAGGGCATGGCGCCGATGATCGGCCCCGAGTACGACACGACGATGACCCGCCACATCCTGGAGTCGCTCGTCGCGCAGGCCGCGATCTGCCTGCACGTCCACGTGCCCTACGGCCGCAACGCCCACCACATCGTGGAGGCCCAGTTCAAGGCCCTGGCCAGGGCGCTGCGCGAGGCATCCGAGCTCGACCCGCGCGCCACGGGCGTGCCGAGCACCAAGGGCGTCCTATGACCGAGAACACCATCGCCATCGCGATGGTGTTCATCGGGCTGTTCCTGATCGGCGGCGTGTTCTCGCTGGCCAAGCAGGGGCTGAAGATCGGTGCGGCCGTCTGCGCGCTGGGCGCGGCGATGGCGATCACGGCGGGGGTGCTGTGGTGGTAGGCAAGAAGGTCGTGGTGCTCGACTACGGGTCGGGCAACCTGCGCTCGGCCGAGCGGGCGCTGGCCAGGGTCGGCGCCGACGTGACCGTCACGTCCGACTTCGACGCCGCCATGGACGCCGACGGGCTGGTGGTGCCGGGCGTCGGCGCGTTCGAGGCGTGCATGACCGGGCTCAAGAGCGTGCGCGGCGAGCGGATCATCGGGCGGCGCCTGTCCGGCGGGCGTCCGGTGCTGGGCATCTGCGTGGGCATGCAGATCCTGTTCGCCCGGGGCGTCGAGCACGGCGTGGAGACCGAGGGCTGCGCCGAGTGGCCGGGCACGGTGGAGCGGCTGGAGGCGCCCGTGCTGCCCCACATGGGGTGGAACACGGTCAAGGCGCCCGCCGACAGCGTGCTGTTCGCCGGGCTCGACGCCGCGACCCGCTTCTACTTCGTGCACTCGTACGGGGTGCGCGAGTGGGAGCTGCACGCCGGCGAGGGGTTCGCCGAGCCGCTGGTCACCTGGGCCGAGCACGGCGTCCCGTTCGTGGCCGCCGTCGAGAACGGCCCGCTCAAGGCCACCCAGTTCCACCCCGAGAAGTCCGGCGACGCCGGAGCCGTACTGCTGAAGAACTGGCTCGGCACGCTGTGAGCGCGCCGATCACCCGATCCAGGCTCTCATGAGCAAGGAACGCGCGCGCCGCAGGGCCGAGCGGGAGGCGGAGCGGGCGCGCGCGATCCGGGCCAACGAGGAGCGGCAGGCGCGCCGGGCCCGCCGCCGCGCCCTCCTGGCCCGGCTGACCCCGCGCCCGGTGCGGTTCTACCGCCAGGGCGGCCTGATCGCCCGCCGCCACCGCGCCCAGAACATCGTGGTCGCGCTGGGCTTCCTGTTCGTCCAGGCCATCGTGTGGCTGGTGTGGGGCTCGCTCCCGCTCAGCCTCGCCGTCCTGGTCTTCTCGCTGCTGCTGGTACCCGTTGTCGTGACCCTCGCTTTCGACCGGAGGATCTGAATGTCGCTCGTATTGCTGCCCGCCGTGGACGTCGTCGACGGCCAGGCCGTACGCCTGGTGCAGGGCGAGGCCGGGACCGAGACCGGCTACGGGGAGCCGCTGGCCGCCGCGCTGGCCTGGCAGGAGGCGGGCGCCGAGTGGATCCATCTGGTCGACCTGGACGCCGCGTTCGGCCGGGGCACCAACCGGGAGTTGCTCGCCGACGTCATCGGCCGGCTCGACGTGAACGTGGAGCTGTCCGGCGGCATCCGCGACGACGACTCCCTGGCCGCCGCGCTGGCCACCGGCTGCCGCCGGGTCAACATCGGCACCGCCGCCCTGGAGAATCCCGAGTGGTGCCGGAAGGTCATCGCCGAGCACGGCGACAAGATCGCGGTCGGGCTCGACGTGCGCGGCACCACGCTGGCCGCCCGCGGCTGGACCGAGGACGCCGGTGACCTGTGGGAGGTCCTCGACCGCCTCGAGGCCGACGGCTGCCCCCGTTACGTCGTCACCGACGTGACCAAGGACGGCATGCTGAAGGGCCCCAACCTCGACCTCTACCGCCGGATCCTGGCCCGCACCGGCCGGCCGGTCGTGGCCAGCGGCGGCGTCTCCTCCATCGACGACCTGGTCGCGCTCGCGTCCCTCGTCCCCGACGGGCTGGAGGGCGCCATCGTGGGCAAGGCCCTCTACGCTCACGCGTTCACACTGGAAAACGCGCTAGCCGCAGTACGTGTGTAGCTCTTGCCGGGAGGGGGCGAGATGAGCGTCAGCATCTTTGGTATGGAAAGCACCGGTCGCAGGGTGTTTTCCGGCGGTATCTGGGAGGAGCGGTACGGCTATGCCCGTGCCGTCGTGGCGGGTGACCGGGTGATCGTGTCCGGCTGCACCGCCACGGTCGACGGAGAGGTGCGCCATGTCGGCGACGCCTACAGACAGAGCCTGACCGCGATCGACATCGCGCTGGAGGCCGTCCTGATGGGCGGTCTGACCAGCGAGGACGTGGTCATGGTCCGTTACTATGTGGTGGAGCAGCGCCACTTCGACCTCGTCGGGCAGGCCATCGGCGAGGTCTTCGGCAAGGTGCGCCCCGCCTGCACCGGAGTGAGGGTGGCCGGGCTGGTCGACCCGAGAATGCTGGTCGAGATCGAAATCGAGGCACACCGAGCATGACCGTAGCCGTAAGAGTCATTCCCTGTCTCGACGTGGACGCCGGCCGCGTGGTCAAGGGCATCAACTTCGAGAACCTCCGCGACGCGGGCGACCCGGTCGAGCTGGCCAGGCGCTATGACGAGGAGGGCGCCGACGAGCTGACCTTCCTCGACATCACCGCGTCGTCCGGCGAGCGGGAGACCATGCTCGACGTGGTGCGCAGGACCGCCGAGCAGGTGTTCATCCCGCTCACCGTCGGCGGCGGCGTGCGTTCGGTCGAGGACGTCAACCGCCTGCTGCGGGCCGGGGCCGACAAGGTGTCGCTCAACACGGCGGCCATCGCCCGGCCCGAGCTGCTCACGGAGGCGTCCCGGCGCTTCGGCGCCCAGTGCGTCGTGCTGTCCGTGGACGCCCGCCGCGCGCCCGGCACCCCCAGCGGGTTCGAGGTGACCACGCACGGCGGTCGCCGCGGCACCGGGATCGACGCGGTGGAGTGGGCGGCCCGCGGCGAGGAGCTCGGAGTGGGGGAGATCCTGCTCAACTCGATGGACGGTGACGGCACGCTCGACGGCTACGACCTGGAGATGCTGCGTGCGGTCCGCGCCGCGGTGCGGGTGCCGGTGATCGCCAGCGGCGGCGCCGGCCGGCTGGAGGACTTCCCTCCGGCGGTGGCGGCGGGCGCCGACGCCGTGCTCGCGGCGTCGGTGTTCCACTTCGGCACGCTCAAGATCTCCGAGGTCAAGGACACGCTCCGGATGGCGGGCCACCCGGTCCGCTAGCCCGCCGGGGCGGGTGTCACCGCGTGCGGGCGGGTCGCGAGGCCCGCCTGCGCGCGTCCGTCAGAAGACCCGCAGGTGGTGGAACAGCTCGTACGCGACGTCCTTCGCGGCGAACGCCGCCGCCTCCGAGCGCTTGACCGCCAGGTACGCGCTGCGCCGCAGCGGCCCCAGCGCCTCCATGAGCACCTCGTCGGCCTCCAGCGCGTCCAGCGCCTCGTCCAGCGACGCCGGCAGGCGGGTGTACTGGCCGGGCCGGGTGTCCGGGTCCACGTCCACGGCGGGCCCCGGGTCCAGCTTGCGCCGGATGCCGTCCAGGCCGGCGTGGATGACGGCCCCGAGCGCCAGGTAGGGGTTGGCGGAGGAGTCGGAGGGTTTGAGCTCCAGGTTGGGCTCGCCGCTCTCGCCGAGCGGGGAGCACACGCGGACCGCGGCCTCACGGTTGTCGGGCCCGTGGACGGCGTACGCGCTCGCCCACGTGCGGGGCGCCAGCCGCCGGAAGCTGTTGACGCTCCCGCACGTGAGCGCCGTCAGGCCGGGCAGGTGGGCCATCAGGCCGCCGATGAACCCGTCGCGCACCTCGCCGTCCTCGGCGAAGACGTTACGGTTGTCGCTCCACAGGGACAGATGCAGGTGCGCGCCGTTGCCCGCCTGGTCGGCCAGCGGCTTGGGGGCCAGCGTGGCCCACATCTGCATGCGCATCGCCGTGCCGCGCACGGTCTCGCGGTAGAGGACGTGGTTGTCGGCGGCGCGCAGCGCGGGCGCGTGGCGCACGGACAGCTCCTGCTGGCCGGGCCCCAGCTCGGGATGGTAGTGCTCGACCCGCAGCCCCTGCGTCTCCAGGGCGTGGATGAGCTTGATCGTGTAGTCGTGGGCCGTGTCGAACCCGGCGTTGGCGTAGCAGAGCGAGTCGTCGAGCGGGACCAGCCGGTCGGGGCCGCCGGCCGGGTCGGGCAGGCGGCGGCCGAGCGTGAACTCCGGCTCGAACGCCGCGACCAGCGTGTAGCCCTCGGTGGCGAGCTCGGCGATGGCCTCCTTGAGGAAGGTGCGCGCGCAGGCCCCCCACGGCGAGCCGTCCGGCAGGCGCAGGTCGGACAGCATCGCCGCCGCGCCCGGCGCATGGGGCAACGGGACGTAGGTGGCCGGGTCGGGGACAATGCGTACCTCGCCCACCGGACCCATGTGCTCGACCTCCTGGAGCTGGTCGAGCATGTTCATCGCCATCATGGCCACCGTGTGCCCGATGCCCGTGCTGAGCCGTTCCGCCAACCTCGACCGGGACGCGGCCTTGCCCCGGATCACGCCACCGTGGTCGGCGTACAGAAAACGGATCAGCTCGATTCCCTCGAGCTCGGTTCGCTCGAGGATCCGCCGCGCGTTGGGATCGAGCTGATTGATCTTTGTGCCGCTCGGGCGATCTCTCATCCTGCCTGCGTAACACGATCCGGCAGCGCGGGGAAGCATCTGGCGCAGACAGAAGCCTCGCGTCAGGTCAGAACATTTGTGAAGAACACAGCCAATTGGTCTGCTCCGTGAAGGATTCCTTCAAACACTCCGTTGACCGCCGCCGCAGCCTGGGTCGGCTTGGTGAACAGGTAGAACACCACGAACGCGACAGCCACGTAGGTGATCACCTTCTTGACCTGCATGGGGGCCTCCTGCAGTCCATTCCCAGCCGTATATACCCGGATCTGGGCGATCATCGGCATCTTCTGTGAAGATGTACATGATCCTAACCGGGGGGCTTCCTTACTGAGCCAATGGTAAGCGCAGAAGGTCTGGCGTGAACCCCTTGTTCACCGGGATTTCCGTGATAGGTCGTCCGGATCGCTCAGACGCCGAGGGAGGCGTCGCGCAGTCGTTCGACGTCCTCCGGGTCGCCGGTCAGCTCCACCCTGGTGTGCCGCTGCCGCCCGAAGCAGAACATGAGCAGCTCGGCCGCCCGGCCGGTGACCTCGACCCGCGCGCCTCCGCGGGGGCCGCCCAGCGCCACGCCGCCGCCGAGCCGGTGCAGCACCACGCCGACCGGCGCCTTGCGCAGCATCAGCCGGGCCCCGCTGGCGACCCGCTTCCAGATGAGCCGTTCGAGGTCGTCGGACAGCTCGCGGGGCTCCCATGACGGCTGGGCGCGGCGGACGTCCTCGTGGTGGACGAAGAACTCCAGCGTGTTGACGGCGTCGTCGAGGAAGGGCAGCAGCCCGTAGACGCCGCCCGGCTCGCGCACCAGGCCGACCAGCTCGGGGAAGGGGTGCTTGGCCTTGAGGCCGTTCTGCACCGAGGCGGTGTAGCCGGCGAGGGGCTTGAGCGCGATGCCGCCCATCGCGTCGGGCCTGCGCTCGCGCAGCGCGAGGTGGGCGGCCAGGTCATAGGTCGTCCAGCCCGTGCAGAGCGTGGGGGCGTCGGGGCCGAGGCGGTCGAACAGGTCGCAGAGCGCGGAGCGTTCGTCGCGAGCGTACGTCACGTGGTCAACCCTACCGGTGGGAATAACGTGCATATCTGAAGTGATAGTGACTTAAGCAGATATGTCGGATTGGAAGGGGAACGTGCCGCGTGGCGACCAAGGTCACCTCGGCCGTGATGCGTCAAGGGCTGCGTGTCCTTGGGGTGGCCATTCAGACGGAGAAGGCGGTGTTCGCGCTGGCGGTAGTGGCCAGCGCGCTCTACGGCGGCATGACCGTCGCGTCCGCGTGGGCGCTGGGCTGGGCGACGCAGAACGTGGTGCTGCCGGCCTTCGGGTCGGGCCGCATCGCTTCGGGGGCGCTCTGGACGGGAGCGCTCCTCATCGTCGGGACGGCGCTGCTCAAGTCGGTCGGCGTGGCCGGGCGCCGCATCCTGGCGGGGGTCATGCAGTACCGCATGCAGGCCAGGTCGCGCAGGGACGTGACCAAGCAGTACCTGAGGCTGCCGCTGTCCTGGCACCACCGGCACCCGACCGGGCAGCTCCTGTCGAACGCCAGCGCCGACGCCGAGGCCGCCTGGGCGCCGCTCGCGCCGCTGCCGATGGCCGTGGGCGTGATCGTCATGCTGTTCACCGCGGCGATCGCGATGCTGTTCACGGATCTCGTGCTCGCGCTGGTGGGTTTCTTGATTTTTCCGGCGATCGCCGTACTTAACCTGATTTATCAGCGCAAGCTCAGCCCGCTGGCCACCCGCGCGCAGCAGCTGCGCGCCGAGGTCAGCGAGATCGCGCACGAGAGCTTCGACGGCGCGCTCGTCGTCAAGACGCTCGGCCGGGAGGAGCTGGAGACCGACCGGTTCCGGCGGCGCGCCCACGAGCTGCGCGACGCCAACATCGCGGTCGGGCGCGTGCGCGGGCTGTTCGACCCGCTGCTGGAGGCGCTGCCCACGATCGGCGTGCTCGCGGTGCTCGCCGTCGGCGCGGCGCGGCTGTCCGCCGGTGCGATCGACTCCGGCGACCTGGTGCAGGTGGCGTACCTGTTCACGCTGCTGTCCTTCCCGATCAGGGCGCTCGGCTGGGTGCTGGCCGAGCTGCCGCGCAGCGTCGTCGGCTGGCAGCGGGTGCAGGCCGTGCTGGAGGCCACCGGCTCCATGGAGTACGGCGGCGTCGCCGCCACGACCGCCGCCACGACCGCCTCCACCCCCGCCGCGCTGGAGATCTCCGGCGTCTCGTACGCCTACGGCGAGGCCCAGGTGCTCCACGACGTCACCTTCGACGTGCCCGCCGGCCGTACCGTCGCGCTGGTCGGGCCCACCGGCTCGGGCAAGTCCACGCTCGTGCAGCTGCTCGTCCGGCTCGTGGACCCCGGCACGGGACAGGTGCTGCTCGACGGCGTGGACCTGCGCGAGCTGGCCTACGGCGGCATCGCCGAGTCGGTGGCGCTGGTGCCGCAGCAGACGTTCCTGTTCGACGACAGCGTGCGCGGCAACATCGCGCTCGGGCTGGAGGCGGGCGACGAGGACGTGTGGGCCGCCCTGCGGCTGGCCCAGGCCGACGGGTTCGTGGCCAGGCTCGCCGACGGGCTCGACACGCGGGTCGGCGAGCGCGGCGCGACGCTGTCCGGCGGCCAGCGCCAGCGCCTCGCGCTGGCCCGCGCGGTCGTGCGCCGGCCCCGCCTGCTCATCCTCGACGACGCCACCTCCAGCGTGGACCCGCAGGTCGAGGCCAGGATCCTGTACGGGCTGCGGGACGCGGCCGAGTCCTCGACCGTCGTGGTCGTCGCCTACCGGATGGCCACGATCGCCCTGGCAGACGAGGTGGTCTTCCTCGACCACGGCCGGGTCGTGGACCGGGGCTCGCACGAGGAGCTGCTGGAGCGCTGCGAGGGCTACCGCAACCTGGTGACCGCCTACGAGCGCGAGGAAGCCGAGCGCGCCGCCATCGACCTGCAGGCAGAAGAGGAAGAAGGGGTCAGCGCATGACGGCGCAGAGCATCCAGGGCAACTCTGAACGTTCCGCGCTGGCCACGATCCGGCATGGGCTCTCGCTCACGCCCGAGTTCCGCAAGGGGCTGGCGGGCACGCTGGCGCTGGCCGTCATCGCGACCATCGGCAAGATCATCGTGCCGATCGCGGTCCAGCAGACGATCGACACGGGGCTCAAGGGCGGCTCGCCGGACCTTCCGTACATCACCAAGGCTGTTCTTATCTGCGCGGCCGCGGTGCTGCTCACGGCCCTGGCCGCGTACATCATGAACGTCCGCCTCTACAAGGCCACCGAGTCGTCCCTGGCGACCCTGCGCGTGCGCGGCTTCCGCCACGTGCACGACCTGTCGGTGCTCACCCAGAACACCGAGCGGCGCGGCTCCCTGGTCTCGCGCGTCACCAACGACATCGACCAGATCAGCGCGTTCATGCAGTGGGGCGGGCTGATGATCATCGTGGCGTTCGGGCAGCTGTTCGTGGCGACCGTGCTCATGTTCGTCTACTCCTGGCAGCTCACCCTGCTCGTCTGGGCGTGCTTCATCCCGCTGATGATCGCGCTGCCGCGCTTCCAGCGGCTGCTGTCGCGGGCGTACACGATCGTGCGCGAGCGCACCGGCGACATGCTGGCGGCGGTCAGCGAGTCCGTCGTCGGGGCCACCGTCATCAGGGCGTACGCCTCCGAGCGCCGCACCGCCGAGCGCATCGACACCGCCGTGAACGCCAACCGCCGCGCCCAGATCAGGGCGCAGACCATCGTCGGCTTCGTCTTCCCCCTGACCGAGATCGTGGCCGCCGTCGCCATCGGCGCGATCGTGCTGCTCGGCGTGCGGCTCGGCCTGTCGGGCGACATCACGCAGGGGCAGCTGGTGGCGTTCCTGTTCCTGGTGACCCTGTTCGTCTCGCCGCTGCAGACGGCCACCGAGGTGCTGAACGAGGCCCAGAACGCCATCGCCGGCTGGCGCCGCATCCTGGGCGTGCTCGACACGCCGGCCGACGTGGCCGACCCCGGCGACCAGGGCGTGACGCTGCCCCGCGGCCCCATCTCGGTCGCCTTCGAGAACGTGCACTTCTCCTATCCCGGCGGCGTGCCCGTGCTGCGCGAGGTCACGGTGGACATCCCGCCGCGCTCGCGGGTCGCGGTGGTGGGGGAGACGGGGTCGGGCAAGACCACGTTCGCCAAGCTCCTGACCCGCCTCATGGACCCGGCCGCGGGCCGCGTCACGGTGGACGGCCACGACCTGCGCGACGTCCGCTTCTCCTCGCTGCGCGAGCGGATCGTCATGGTGCCGCAGGACGGCTTCCTGTTCGACGGGACGCTGGAGGAGAACGTCCGCTACGGCAAGCCCTCGGCCACCACCGAGGAGATCCGGCTCGCGATGACCGAGCTGGGCCTGGCCGACTGGCTGGAGGGCCTGCCCGCCGGGTTGGACACCCCCGTGGGCCAGCGCGGCGAGTCACTCTCCGCGGGCGAGCGGCAGCTCGTCGCCCTGGCGCGGGCGTACCTGGCCGACCCCGACCTGCTCCTGCTCGACGAGGCCACCTCGGCGGTGGACCCGGCCACGGAGGTACGGCTGGCGCGGGCGCTGGAGGGCGTGACGCGGGGCCGTACGGCCGTCTCGATCGCGCACCGCCTGTCGACGGCGGAGAACGCCGACGAGGTCCTGGTCTTCGACGCGGGCCGCCTGGTGCAGCGCGGCCCGCACGCCGAGCTGGTGGGGGAGCCGGGCGTGTACGCCGACCTGCACGCGTCGTGGATCTCCGCGGCCCGCTCCTGACCGGACGTGACGTCCCTGCCCGCGTGCCCGATAGACCGGGCACGCGGGCAGGCTGGTTGAATGGACGCATGTCCCTTGACCCCAAGATCGCCGCGCGGTTGAAGCGCGACGCCGACGGCCTGGTCGCCGCCATCGCCCAGCAGTACGACACCGGCGAGGTGCTCATGCTGGCCTGGATGAACGACGAGGCGCTGCATCGGACGCTCACCACCGGCCGGGCCACCTACTGGTCCCGCAGCCGCGCCGAGCTCTGGGTCAAGGGCGGCACCTCCGGCCACGTCCAGCACGTCAAGGCGGTGGCCCTCGACTGCGACGGCGACGCCGTCCTCGTCAAGGTCGACCAGGTCGACGGCGCGTGCCACACCGGAGACCGCACGTGCTTCGACGCCGACCAGCTCGAGATCCCGCTCGGATAGCAGGCCGCATGGGGCACAGAGAGCTGTGGAGCTGGCTGGGGGCGACCGTCCTCGGATGCGTGCTCGTGCTGTTCGGCGCGAGCCGGGCCTGGGTGCGGATCCTGGAGCCGGGCGTGGCCGCGCCCACCGGAGCCGAGCTCAGCCCCGTCCTGACCCCCGTCGCCCTGGCCGCGCTGGCCGGGGTGGTGGCCGTGCTGGCCACCAAGGGCGCGGGGCGCCGCGTCGTCGGGGCGCTGGTCGCCCTGTGCGGGGCGGGCGCGGCGGCCGGGACGTGGACGGCGCTCGGCGGCGACACGGTCACCGGCTTGCTGCGCGAGCAGAACGTCCTGCGCGGCGCCGCCGAATTCCCCTGGGAGGTCGCCCCGCTCTGGCCGGCGGTCACGGCCGCCGGAGCGGTCCTGGTGATCGCCGGCGGGATCGTCGCGATCGTGCGCGGCGGCAGGTGGGCGGGCATGTCGGCGCGCTACGACAGGGGCGCTGAGACGGGCGCCAATGGGGGCGCCAATGGGGGCGCCGGCAAGGCCCGCGCCGAGGTCAAGGACGACCGGGCGCTGTGGGACGCGCTCGACCGCGGCGACGACCCCACCGACTCCCGCTGACTCTCCGCGCTATGACGATTTCTTTACTGTTCTGAACCTCTGTCTGCTTGGCAAACGTTTCCTCAATAAGCTGCCGTTGCAACTCGCCACGAACACTTAGGAGCCAGGCGCATGAGCTACGGGGATCAGGGCAGCGGCGGCGGCTACGGCGCGCAGCAGCCCGGCGGTGGGTACGGTCAGCAGCCCCCCAGCGGGGGCGGCGGTTACGGCCAGCAGCCGCCCAGCTACGGGGGTGGTTACGGTCAGCAGCCCCCGACCGGGGGTGGCGGTTACGGGCAGCAGCCCCCGAGCTCGGGCGGGTACGGCCAGGGCGGGTACGGGGAGCAGCCGCCCAGCTATCCGCAGGAGCCGCTCGGCTACGGCCAGCAGCCCCCGAGCGCCGGCGGCTACGGCCAGCAGCCCCCCAGCTACGGCCAGCAGGGTTACGGCCAGCAGGGCTATGGCTACGGCGCGCCGCCCCAGCAGCCCAGGTCGACCAACGGCATGGCGGTGGCCTCGCTCGTCCTGGGCATCATCGGCCTGATCTTCTGCGGGATCACCAGCATCCCGGGCGTGATCCTCGGCCACATCGCCCTCAACCGGATCAAGAAGACCGGCGAGGAGGGCTCGGGCATGGCCGTCGGCGGTCTGGTCACGTCCTACATCACCGTCGTGATCTGGGTGCTGTGCTGGCTCATCTTCGGCGGGCTCATCCTGTCGATGATCGGGCTCAGCGCCGCCGCCACGTCGTCCTCGTACGACTACTGAACCGGTCGGTAACCCTCCGCGAGTGTGGCCGGACCGTGACGAGCCGCTTGCGGTCCGATTACGAATTGTCCGCAAAATGGACGTTCTTCCACGTAGGGGGCGTATCCTCGCTAGGCTGCCGCGCGCAACTTGCCACGGATGACAACATGAGAGGTCCTTCATGAGTTACGGCAATCAGGGCGACGGCGGCTACGGCTCGCAGCCGCCCGGCGGCGGTTATGGCCAGCAGCCCCCGAGCGGTGGCGGCTACGGCCAGCAGCCTCCGAGCGGCGGCGGTGGCTACGGCCAGCAGCCCCCGAGTGGCGGCGGCTACGGCGGTGGTTACGGCCAGCAGCCCCCGAGCGGCGGCGGTGGCTACGGCCAGCAGCCCCCCAGCGGTGGCGGCTACGGCCAGCAGCCCCCGAGCGGCGGTGGCTACGGCGGCGGTTACGGCCAGCAGCCCCCGGCCGGTGGGAACCCGCCGGACAACCACCTGGTCGCGGCCATCCTGACCACCCTGTTCTGCTGCCTTCCCCTGGGCATCGTGTCGATCGTCAAGTCTTCGCAGGTCAACTCGAAGTGGCAGATCGGCGACTTCCAGGGTGCCGCGCTGGCGAGCGAGGAGGCCAAGACCTGGTGGAAGCGGTCGTTGATCGCGGGCATCATCTGGTGGGTGCTGGTCATCCTCTTCTACGTGGTGGTGTTCGTCCTCCTGGCCGCCAGTGTCCCGAGCTCGAGCTACTGAGCCGGAAGGCGGATACTGAGAGCATGAGCATCGCAACAACCGAGCGGCGCGGCGCGGCACGCCTCAAGGGCCTGCTCGCGCCGCTCGGTGTTGCGGGCGCGACGGGCGCCGTGTTCGCGTTCGTCGGGATGGTGGACCCCAATCAGCCGGGCCACTACCCGACCTGCCCGTTCCTGTGGCTCACCCACCTCTACTGCCCGGGCTGCGGCACGCTGCGGACCATCCACGCGCTCGCCCATCTCGACCCGGCCACCGCGCTCGGGATGAACCCTCTCGCCGTGGCCATGATGCCGTTCCTGCTGTTCTGGTGGGGGAGATGGGTCGTACGCGCCTGGCAGGGCAGGCCGAGACGCACCACGCTCGCCCATCCGGCGTGGCTGTGGGCGTTCCTCGCCATCGTCGTGGTCTACTGGGTCGTCCGTAACCTGCCGTTCGGGGCGTTCCTCGCTCCGTAGGGACTCCCAGCCGGGGGGCCTGTGGTGAGGTGACCCCGTGCGGGCCGATACCATCGCAGGACAAGGCAGAGAGCGGACGCGACGCGAACTCTCCGCCGCCCCCACAGTCGACCGGAGGGACCTCAAGCGCGTGAGTGAGCGGACGGAAGGGCCGAGTGTCCTCGACGACATCCTCGACGGGGTGCGCGCCGACCTCGCCGCACGTCAGCAGGCCGTGTCCATTGACGAGCTCAAGCGGCGGGCCGAGCGGGCCCACGCGCCCAGAGACGCCATGGCCGCGCTCGGGGGCGACAGGATCTCGGTGATCGCCGAGGTCAAGCGGTCGAGCCCGTCCAAGGGCGCGCTGGCCGCCATCGCCGACCCGGCCGCGCTGGCGGCCGACTACGAAGAGGGCGGCGCCCACGTCATCAGCGTGCTGACCGAGCGGCGCAAGTTCGGCGGCAGCCTCGAAGACCTGGCGGCGGTTCGCGCCCGGGTCGACATCCCGATCCTGCGCAAAGACTTCATCCTGACCTCCTACCAGCTCTGGGAGGCCCGGGCCCACGGTGCCGACCTGGCGCTGCTGATGGTCGTCTGCCTGGAGCAGGAGGCGCTGGTGTCGCTGATCGAGCGGGCCGAGTCGATCGGGCTCACCCCGCTGGTCGAGGTGCACACCGAGGAGGAGCTCGAGCGGGCGGTCGCCGCCGGTGCCCGGGTCATCGGGATCAACGCGCGCAACCTCAAGACACTCGAAGTCGATCGCGAGGTCTTCACGAAGCTGGCGCCCAAGATCCCCGATAATGTGATCAAGATTGCCGAGTCGGGCGTGCGCGGCCCGCACGACCTGCTCGCCTATGCCAGGGCCGGCGCCGACGCCGTCCTGGTCGGGGAGAGCCTGGTCACCGGCAAGGACCCGCGCAAGGCAGTGGAGGCCCTGGTGACCGCCGGCGCCCATCCAGCGACGCGCCCCGACCACTCAGCAGAGGGATAGCAGTGGCACACGAAGGCTCCATCCTGACCGCCGCCGACCTGACGGGCAACGGCCCGCTCGGCGACGACCCAGACGTGCACGGCAAGTTCGGCATCTTCGGCGGCCGGTTCGTCCCCGAGGCGCTCATCCCGGCGCTCGACGAGGTGGCCGCGGTCTACGAGAAGGCCAAGAACGACCCGGAGTTCCTGCGGGAGTTCGACCATCTGCTGCGCACGTACGCGGGCCGGCCGACCACGCTGACCGACGTGCCGCGCTTCAGCGAGCACGCCGGCGGCGCCAGGATCGTGCTCAAGCGTGAGGACCTCACCCACACCGGCGCTCACAAGATCAACAACGTGCTCGGCCAGGCCCTGCTGACCAAGCGGCTGGGCAAGAAGCGCGTGATCGCCGAGACCGGCGCGGGCCAGCACGGCGTGGCCACCGCCACCGCGGCCGCCCTGCTCGGCCTGGAGTGCGTGATCTACATGGGCGCGGTCGACTGCGAGCGCCAGGCGCTCAACGTCGCCAGGATGAAGCTGCTCGGCGCCACCGTGGTGCCGGTGATCAACGGCTCCCAGACGCTGAAGGACGCCATCAACGAGGCGTTCCGCGACTGGGTGACCAACGTCGACTCCACCCACTACCTGTTCGGCACGATCGCGGGGCCGCACCCGTTCCCCGAGATCGTCCGCGACTTCGCGCGCATCATCGGCGTCGAGGCCCGCCGCCAGATCCAGGAGCTGACCGGCGGCCTGCCCGACGCGGTGTGCGCGGCGGTCGGCGGCGGCAGCAACGCGATCGGCATCTTCCACGCCTTCCTCGGTGACGAGGGCGTCCAGCTGCACGGCTACGAGGCCGCCGGGCGCGGCCTGGAGTCCGGCGAGCACGCGCTCACGCTCACCGCCGGCTCGATCGGCGTGCTGCACGGCTCGCGCACGTACGTGCTGCAGGACGACGAGGGCCAGACCATCGAGTCCCACTCGATCTCGGCCGGGCTCGACTACCCGGGCGTCGGCCCCGAGCACGCCTGGCTGAAGGACTCGGGCCGTGCCACCTACCACGGCGTCACCGACGACGCGGCGATGGCCGCGTTCTCGCTGCTGGCCAGGACCGAGGGCATCATCCCGGCCATCGAGTCCTCCCACGCCCTGGCGGGCGCGCTGGAGCTGGGCCGCGAGCTCGGCCCCGAGGCGACCATCCTGGTCAACCTCTCCGGCCGCGGCGACAAAGACATGGGCACGGCGATGAAATACTTCAACCTCTGACGAGCCGCCACCCCGGCGTGGGGTCCCGCGCCGGGGGATAACTGGTGGGACTCGACCTTCGAAACGGACAGACATGACGACTCTTCAGACGGTTTTCGCCAAGGCGAAGGCGGACAACCGGGCCGCGCTCGTCGGCTACCTGCCCGCGGGCTTCCCCTCCAAGGGCGGCGACGTCGCCGCGGCAGCGGCCCTGGTCGAGGCCGGCTGCGACGTCATCGAGATCGGCCTGCCCTACTCCGACCCGCTCATGGACGGGCCGACGATCCAGGACGCGGTGCACCGCTCGCTGGTCAACGGCACGCGCATCGCCGACGTGCTGCGCACGGTCGAGGGCGTCGCCGCCACCGGTGCCGCCACGCTCGTCATGACCTACTGGAACCCCATCGACAAGTACGGCGCCGAGCGGTTCGCCCGCGACCTCGCCAACGCGGGCGGCGTGGGCACGATCACGCCCGACCTGACGCCCGAGGAGTCGGAGCCGTGGCGGGCGGCGTCCGCGTCCGCGGGCATCGACACGGTGTTCCTGGTGGCGCCGAGCTCGACCGAGCAGCGCATCAAGGCCGTCGTCGACTGCTGCACGGGCTTCGTGTACGCGGCCTCGCTGATGGGCGTCACCGGCGCCAGGGAGAGCGTCAACGTCGCCGCCGAGGGCCTGGTCGAGCGGACCCGGGCGCACACGGACCTGCCGGTGTGCGTGGGCCTCGGCGTGGGCACGGGCGCGCAGGCGGCCGAGGTGGCGACCTACGCCGACGGGGTGATCGTGGGGTCGGCGTTCATCCGCCGCATCCTCGACGCGTCCGACGAGGCCGAGGGCCGGGCCTCCATCGGAGCCCTGGCCAGGGACATGGCCCAGGGGGTCCGCCGGTAAGGGCGCTTTACCGCCTATGTGACGAAATTTCGGGATTGCTGCAAGGATTTGGCGCGTAGGTCCTTGGCGTGCGGTCCGGGGCGGGTGATGATCGGGGCCCCGAAGCGGTGTGACGCACGACCCCGAAAGGACACCGATGCGTCCCAGCCCCCTCACGTTCGCAGCGGCACTCGCACTCGCACTCGCGGTCACGGCCATGACCGCCCCGGCGTCCGCCGATCTCGTCCCGGCGTCCGTCGGTCCTGCCCCGGTGTCGGCAGGCCCCGAACCGGCGTCCGCAGGCCCCGAGCCCGCCCCGACGTACGAGTTGCCGTCCCCGGAGACGCCGCCCACCGGGACGCCCCCGCCCAGCCCCACCGCGCAGAACGAGCCGCCCAGGCCCGCGCGGGTGGCCCGGCCGATCGCGATCTCGTCCGCGGCGCTGCGCGTTGAGCTCGACCCGGACTTCCCGCGCGTCCTGAGCTATACCGACCGGGCCGGCGGCGCCACGCTCGGCGGCAGCACGGGCGTGCCCGCCGTCGTCCTCAACGGCCAGGCGCGAGCCGCCACCGTGGCACTGACCGGGAACGACGGCGCGACCGCCCGCTACCGGCTGACCTTCCCCGATCTCGGCGGCGTCGCACTCGGGGCGAGCATCGGCGTCAAGGGCCGGGTGACGACGTTCCGGATCGACTCGGTGGCCGACACCGAGGCGTTCCGCGTCAACACCATCGACCTGCCCGGCCATGACCTGGTGTCGGTGTCGAGCGCGCAGCCGGGCGCGGCGACCGCGTTCACTCGGCTGGACCCCAACTCCACCCGCACCGCCGACGTCTTCGCCCAGATCACGCCGGGCACCGCGCCCGACGACGGCCCGGTCGGGGCCACGTACGCGATCGTGAACACCGACCGGCTGGCCGCCGGGATCGAGACGAACTCCACCTACGACCGCCCCTCGGGCGTCACCGACCGGGACGCCGCCAGGCTCTGGCACCAGGCCAGGAAGGACGCCGGCGGCACCGTCACCGTGGGCGTGTGGAGCGGCCAGTGGACGCACCGCGCGACCGGCTCGCCGTTCGCCGAGGAGCCGCCCTGGGCCAAGGTCGTGGTCACGCCCGACGCCAACGGCGACGGGACGCTCGACTGGCAGGACGGCGCGGTGGCGTTCAGGGCCATCGCCGTCAAGGCGGCCGGCGCCGAGCGGACCAGGGACCGCGTGGTCACGCACATCCCGTTCAACTTCTCCAGCCAGGCCACGCACCCGTTCCTGCGCACCCTGGACGACGTCAAGCGCATCTCGCTGGCCACCGACGGCCTCGGGCAGCTCGCGCTGCTCAAGGGGTACCAGTCGGAGGGCCACGACGCGGCGCACCCCGACTACGGCGGCAACTACAACCGGCGCGCGGGCGGGCTGAAGGACCTGAACACGCTGCTCAAGGCCGGCAAGGGCTGGAACGCCACGTTCGGCGTGCACGTCAACGCCACCGAGTCCTACCCCGAGGCCAGGAATTTCAGCGAGCAGCTCGTCGACAAGGCCGCCAAGGGCTGGAACTGGCTCGACCAGGCGTACCTGATCGACCAGCGCGGCGACCTCACCAGAGGCACCCTGGCCGGGCGCTTCGCGCAGCTGCGCGCCGAGACCGACCGCAACCTCGCGGTGCTGTACGTGGACGTGTTCAGGCCGTTCGGCTGGGTCGCCGACCGGACGCTGGCCGAGCTGCGCGAGCAGGGCTGGCAGGTGACCACGGAGTGGTCGGACAAGCTCGAACGCGCGTCCCTGTGGTCCCACTGGGCCAACGACCTCAACTACGGCGGGGTCACCAACAAGGGGCTGAACTCCCAGATCATCCGGTTCATCCGCAACGACGAGAAGGACGTCTGGAACGCCCACCCGATCCTCGGCAACGCCCGCATCGTCGAGTTCGAGGGCTGGCAGGCGAAGAACGACTTCACCGCGTTCTACCGCAACATCTGGGAGCACAACCTGCCGGTCAAGTTCCTGCAGCACTACAAGATCATGGACTGGAACGCGGACGAGATCGTCTTCTCCGGCGGCGTGCGCGGCACGTACCGGGACGGGAGGCGCGAACTGTTCGCCGGCGGGCACAAGGTGCTCGACGGGGGCACCTACCTGCTGCCGTGGCAGGGCAGGTACTACCACTACAACCCGGCGGGAGGGGTCACGACCTGGGACGCCGACCGGCCGATGACCGTCTACCGGCTCACCGGCCAGGGCCGCGTGGCCGTCGGCACGGTCACCCCGGAGCACGGGAAGATCACGTTGCGGGCGGAGGCGGGCGTGCCGTACGTGCTCTACCCCGGCAAGGCGCCCCGGCAGCCGGACCCGGACTGGGGGCAGGGCGGCGGCGTGCGCGACCCCGGCTTCAACGGCGACCGGCTCGCCGGATGGACCGTCACGGGCCCCGTGAGCGTCCGCGAGAGCGACCTGGGCCAGCGGGTGGCGTTGCTCGGCGGCGGGGCGCGGGCGCGGCTGGAGCAGCGGCTGACGGGCCTGCGGCCCGGCCGCACCTACACCGCCTCCGCCTTCGTCGAGGTCGAGCCGGGCAGGACCCGCGAGACCACCCTGGAGGTCGCCGGGCAGGCGGTGACCGTCAGCCGGTCCACGGCCAGGAACTACATAGCCTCCGACGAGAAGCACGACACCTTCTTCCAGCGGGTCAAGGTGACCTTCACCGCGCCCGGCACGTCGGCCACGCTGCGCATCACGGCCGCCGCCGCGGACGGGGACGTGCGGGTGGACGACGTACGGCTGTTCGAGCGGGAGCCGGCCGGTGACGTGGAGACGTTCGAGTCGAACGAGCCCGGCTGGGGGCCGTTCGTGAAGGGGGACGCGGGCGGGTCGTTCGACGCGCGCACGCACCTGTCCGAGCGGCACGAGCCGTACACGCAGGCCGGGTGGAACGGCAAGACGATCGACGACGTGCTGAACGGCGACTGGTCGCTGAAGGCGCACGAGGAGCGCCAGGGGCTCATCTACCGCACGTTGCCGTGGACCGCCCGGTTCGAGCCGGGGCACGCGTACGAGGTGTTCTTCGCCTACCAGAGCGCGCAGGCGGACGCGTACCAGTGGGTGACCGGCTACGACAAGGGCGGCGCCGGCGTCGAGACGCGGCGCACGCCCATCCCCGAGCGGCGGACCACGGGGACGTTCAGGGAGCGGGTGGTGGCGGGGTGCGGGGATGTGTGGGTCGGGCTGCGCTCGCTCAAGGCCGAGCAGGCCGGGGCCGACTTCGTCCTCGACGACTTCTCCGTGACCGACCTCGGCGCGGCGCCGGACGCGCAGGCGTGCGGGTCGCTGGAGGTGGCGCCCGCCGGCGTCTTCGAGCAGGGGAGGGCCAACGAGGTCGTCACCACGTTCACGAACCTCGAGGACGCGCCGGCGCAGGACGTGCGGGTGACGCTGGACGTACCGGACGGATGGACGGTCACCGGCGACGGGACCGGCGTCGTGGAGCCGGGCGCCAAGTTGACCACGACCTGGCAGGTCACCCCGCCCGCGGACGCCTTCGGGAGCTACGAGCTCGGGGCCGCGGCCGGCTACTCCGTGGGCGGCGTGGCGAAGCGGCTCACCGCGTCCGCGACCGTGCGCACGCCGCCCCGGCCGCCCGCGGAGGACGCCTACGCCAGCGACCTGGAGTGGGTCACCGCGGACAACGGCTGGGGGCCGGTGGAGCGCGACCGGTCCAACGGCGACACCGGCGAGGCCGACGGCGGGCCGATCGTCATCGGCGGGCGGACGTTCGCCAAGGGGCTCGGCACGCACGCGCCGGCCAGGGTTCGCTTCCACCTGGGCGGCGCGTGCACGGGGTTCACGGCGTTCGTGGGGGTCGACGACGTGCAGGCCACGCGGGGGTCCGTGCAGTTCGCCGTGGTGGCGGACGGGGTGGAGAAGGCGCGCAGCCCGGTCCTGCGGGCCGCCGACGCGGCGTACGAGCTGAGCGCCGACCTGACCGGAGCCCGTTACGTGGACCTGGTGGCCGGGGACGGCGGCGACGGGAACGGCAACGACCACGCCGACTGGGGCGAGGCCAGGTTCGCGTGCGGCTGAGCGGGCCCCTCATGCCCGGACCGCCCTGGCGAACAGCGCGGCCAGCCCGTCGGCGTACTCGTCCGGGTCGGCGTCGGGGTCGGCCTCCAGCAGGAACGGGAGCCCGTCCAGCGCTCGCTGGACCGCCATCGCGGTCACCCGCACGTTGAACGCCCCGAACTCGCCGCTCTCCTGCCCCCAGACCAGTAACCGCTCGAGGTGGGACAGAGCCGACAGGCCGGTGGCCTCGGGGCGGAAGTTGAGGAGGATCTCCGTGGCCGCGCGCATCTCGGCGCGGTGCTCGCTGACGTACTCCGCCAGGGAGCGGATGTACGTCTCCAGCGCCGCGCCGGCCGTGCGCTGTGTGCTCACCCGCTCGGCCATGAACGCCGCAAGCCGCCCCTGGATCGTCGCGATCACCTGAGCGATCAGCTCGTCCTTGCCCGCGAAGTGGTACGAGATCAGGCGCGTGCTGCTGAGCCCGGCAGATCGGGCGATCCGGGCGAACGACGCCTGATGGTAGCCGAGCTCGGCGATCGTCGCGATGGTCGCCGTCACGATCTGCGCTCGTCTTGCGGAGCCCGTGACCGTTACTTGCATGAGTAAATTTTTACTTGACTGCGTAATTCCCGCAAGAAACACGGCTTAGCCGGTGCTTATCCGCCGCGTGGTCATATGGATTCCCGATACTGTGCCCATCCCGGCGCAGAGAAAGAGGAGATGGCGTGTGGACGCGTCACTATCGTCACGCAGAGAGTTCTCGGCGATACCCTGGGTGACGACCGTCGCCCGGCTGGTGCTGGGCGGGGTGCTGATCGCGGCGGGTGGGCTCAAGATCGGCAACCCGGCCGACTCCGTCGTGGCGGTCAAGGCTTACCAGCTGCTGCCCGAATCGATCGCCGTCACGGTGGGCTACGCCCTGCCGATCCTGGAGATCGTCGTCGGCCTGCTGCTGGTCGTCGGTCTGCTGACCAGGGTGGCCGCGGTGATCGCCGGGCTGCTCATGTTCGCCTTCGTGTTCGGCATCGCCTGGGCCTGGGCGCACGGTCTGCGGATCGACTGCGGCTGCTTCGGTGGCGGCGGCCAGCTGGGGGTAGGGGAGGAGCCGACGTACTTGCTCGACATCCTGCGCGACTTCGGGCTCGTGCTGCTCGGCGCCTGGGCGGTGCGTTTCCCGCCGGGCCGTTTCGCGCTCGACGGCGCCCTTGGACTGGGGGGCGACAATCGTATTGAAGGGGATGACGACGATGAGCAAGGCTGAGCGCACCAAGACGAAGAGCGCGCGCGAGAAGATCAGGGAACAGCAGGCCGAGGCACGCCTACGGGAAAGGCGCCGGCGCATCGCCACGTACGTGACCGCCGGGGCGGTCGCGGTGGCCGCCGTCGGGCTCGGCTGGTGGTACGCGGCCAGCAACTCGCAGTCCGAGCAGGCCGCCGGAGCGCTCGCGTCGGTCACGGTGCAGCCCGACGGCTCGGTCGTGATGGCCAACCAGGGCGTCGCCGCGCCCGTGGTCGACATCTACGAGGACTTCCAGTGTCCCGCCTGCAAGGAGCTCGAGCGGGTCAGCGGCCAGACCTTCAAGAACCTCGCCGCCGAGGGCAAGGCCAAGGTCGTCTACCACCCGATCACGATCTTCTCCCAGGAGCCGACCAAGTCCAACTCCGTACGCGCGGGCAGTGCCGCCCGATGTGTCGCCGACGGCAAGCAGTGGGTCGCCTTCCATGACCTGCTCTACCAGAACCAGCCGTCCGAGACCGAGGCCGGCTTCACGGTCGACCAGCTGAAGAACTGGGGCAAGCAGGCCGGGGTGACCGCGCCGGACTTCGACCAGTGCGTCACCACGCAGAAGCACGCCGACGCGCAGCTCTCGTACAGCAAGAAGATCATCGATGCGCAGAAGATCGACCATACGCCGACGGTGAAACTGAACGGCAAGGAAATCGACAATCCCGTACTCTTCAGCCCGCAAGATCTGCGCGAAGCGATTACGAAGGCGGCCAAGTAGCCTCTCTTCCGCTACCCTCACGTGACATGCCCCTTGCCTCGATTCCCAGCCCTTCCCAGGGGGTCTGGTATCTCGGAATCATCCCGATCCGGGCTTATGCGCTATGCATCGTGCTCGGCGTCATCGTCGCCGTCTGGCTGAGCGAGCGGCGCTGGCAGGCCCGCGGTGGCCAGAAGGGGACGATCGTCGACATCGCGGTCCCCGCGGTCATCTTCGGCCTGATCGGCGGCCGGCTCTACCACGTCATCACCGACTGGCAGACCTACTTCGGCAGCCGCGCGATCAAGGAGCCCATCCAGGCGCTGTTCATCTGGGAGGGCGGCCTCGGCATCTGGGGCGCGATCTCTCTCGGCGCGCTCGGCGTCTGGTTCGCCGTGCGCAAACGCGGCATCTCCATGAGCGCCGTCGCCGACACGGTCGCGCCCGGCATCGCCTTCGCCCAGGCCATCGGCCGCTGGGGCAACTGGTTCAACCAGGAGCTCTACGGCTCGCCGACCACGCTGCCGTGGGGCCTGGAGATCGACGCCGACCACGGGGGCGAGCCGGGGGTGCTCTACCACCCGACCTTCCTGTACGAGTCGCTGTGGGACGTGGCGCTCGGTTTCGTGCTCCTCTTCGCGGGCCGGCGCTTCGCCCTGCGCCACGGGCGGCTGTTCGCCCTCTACGTCGCCGGCTACACGCTGGGCCGCTTCTGGATCGAAGGGCTGCGCATCGACCCGGTCGGCGGCGTGGACCACGCGGTGACGTTCCTCGGGCTGCGGATCAACCAGTGGACGTCGATCGTGCTGTTCGTGGCGGCGCTGGCGTACTTCTGGCTGTCCAGGAACCGGGACAGCGTGGAGATCGTGGCCCCGGCCGACCCGGCTCACCCCGCCGACCAGGCGGACGCCGACTCCGAGGACACGCAGGAGCCCACCTCGGCCGACGACGGAGAGGACGCTCCGAGCCCTCGACCATCGGCCGATACGTCCAAGGACCCCGAAGCCACGGACGACCCGGCTCCGGAGACCGACAAGACCACGGACGCGGAAGCCACAGAAGTCACAGAAGTCACGGACGCTCCGGCGCCGGCAGCCGAAAAGGCCGAGAAGCCTGAGCAGGCCGAGCAGGCCGAGGACGACGGAGCGAAGGATGCCCCGCCGCCGGCGGATGATGTGACCCCCGCCGACGGGGTAGAGGCATCTGACGCCGAAGTCGTGACGAAGGAGAAGAACTCGCGATGAGTGGTCGCGCGGAGATCCACCACCAGCATCGCGACGTCACCGGAGGCTGGTTGCGGCCCTCGGTGTTCGGCGCGATGGACGGCCTGGTGTCGAACTTCGCGCTCATCGCGGGTGTCGCGGGCGGGACGACCAACACGAAGGTCATCGCCCTCGGAGGCGTCGCCGGGCTCGCCGCCGGCGCGCTGTCCATGGCGGGCGGCGAGTACGTCTCGGTCGCCAGCCAGCGCGAGCTGGCCCAGGCCGAGATCGCCGTGGAACGGCGCGAGCTCGCCCGCCACCCTGACGACGAGCAGGCGGAGCTGGCACAGACGTTCGTCGACAAGGGCGTGGAGCCCGGCCTGGCCGCCGAGGTGTCCAGGCAGATCTCCCGCAACCCGGACCGCGCGCTGGAGGTCCACGCCCAGAACGAACTGGGCGTCGCCCCCGGCGACCTTCCCTCACCGGTGGTGGCCGCGGTGTCGTCGTTCCTGTCGTTCAGCTTGGGGGCGGTGCTGCCCCTGCTGCCGTACCTGCTCGGTGCCAGGGACCTGGCGCTGTCGGCCGCGGTGTCCTGCGTCGCCCTCTTCGCGGCGGGCGCGCTGGTCTCGGCGGTGACGGCGCGCAGCTGGTGGTTCTCAGGGCTGCGCCAGCTCGTGGTGGGCGTGATCGCCGCGGCGGTCACGTTCGGCCTCGGCAACCTGATCGGGGCGGCGGGCCTGTGATGGCCCGCAGGAGAGCCGGTTCGGGCGGTCACGGCAGATCCTCCTCCGGCCAGGACGGCACGGGCCGCACCCGCGGCGGCCGCTCGCCCGGCAGAGACCAGGACAATCCCACCCCCGCCTCCGGCCAGCCGACCCCAGACCCGAACGCCGCCGCCGGCCGGGCCGGCGGCAGTTGGCCTGCGCGTGATGTGCAGGACGCGGGTGGTAGTTGGCCGGCCCGTGATGTGCAGGACACGAGCGGGAGTTGGCCTGCGCGGGATGGCGGCCGTGCTGGTGGTCGTCGGGCGTCGGGTTCGGATGGCGCCGGCCAGGCTGGTGGCAGTTGGCCTGCTCGGGATGTCCAGGACGCCGGCGGTAGCTGGCCCGCGCGGGATGTGCAGGATGCCGGTCATGCTGGTGGTCGCCGGGCGTCGGGTGCCGATGGTGCCGGCCCGGCTGGTGCCAGTTGGCCCGCGCGAGAGGTGCAGGACGCGGGTGGTAGCTGGCCGGCCCGTGATGTGCAGGACACGAGCGGGAGTTGGCCTGCGCGGGATGCCGGCCGTGCTGGTGGTCGTCGGGCGTCGGGTTCGGATGGCGCCGGCCAGGCTGGTGGCAGTTGGCCCGCGCGAGACGTTCAAGACGCCGGTGGCAGTTGGCCGGCGCGTGATGTTCCAGATGCCGGCGGTAGCTGGCCGGCGCGTGATGTGCAGGACGCCGGCGGTAGTCGGTCGGCACGGGATGTTCCAGACGCTGGTGGTACCTGGCCGGCCCGTGACGTGCAGGACGCGGGCGGCAGTTGGCCTGCGCGGAACCTGCGGGACGCGAGTGGTAGTTGGCCTGCTCGGGATGTCCAGGACGCCAGTGGCAGCTGGCCCGCTCGAGAGGCGCAGGACACTGGCGGTGCCGGGGGTCGCCGGGCATCAGGCTCGGATGACACCGGCCGTACCGGCGGTGGCGGTCGGCCCGCGTCGGAGGGGCGAGGCAGCCGCCGTGCCGGTGGGCGCCGGTCGGCGGGCGCGGCCGACTCGGGGCGGGCCGGTCACGCCCGGCCGTCCGTAGACCCGGACGGTGGAGGCCAAGCAGTTGGCGGCTGGCCGGCGGCAGGCGCGGACGGTGGCTGGCAGCCGAGCGGCGACGGCCAGCCGACGCCGGGTGCAGGTGGCCGGCACGCTGGCGACGAGGGTAGGCCCAGCGCCGGTGCCGCTGCCGGGCATGGCACTGGTCCTGGTGCCGCTGGCGGGGTGGGTGCTGGCGGGGCTGGAGCCGGCGGCGGTGGCTGGACTGCCGGAGGCCAGGGCGACGATGGCCAGCTGTTGGCCGAGGCGACCGGCGGCGGGCGGTTGCCGTCCGGTAAGAGCGGTGAAAGGCGTTCCGGGCGCAGGCGGGCGAAGGCGAGCCACGGCGCGGATGACCAGTCGGCGAGCGGCGGCGACCGCGGAAACTGGGCGGCCGACGGCGACCTTGGAAACTGGGCGGCCGGCGGCGACGAGCCCGCGGCCGATGCGGTCGGCGGTGACTGGGCGGTCAGCGGTATGCGGTCCGTCACCGAGGGGACCCGACCCCGCAGATCCGGCGGCCGACGTTCAGCGGCTGAGACCGATGGAGGTCGTTCGGCATCCGGAGGGCGCGGTCGTCGTTCGGCGGTCGAGGCCCAAGGCGGTCGCTCGGCGGCTGAGGCCGACGGCGGTCGCTCCGTGGCTGGGGCGGAAGGTGGCCGCTCGGCAGCAGGTGCCGAAGGCGGCCGATTGGTGGCCGGCGCCGATGGCGGTTGGTCAGTGCTCGGGGCCGACGACGGTCCATTGGACTTCGGGGCCGACGGTGGATTTGCGACTTCCGAGACTCGCGACGGGAAGGCCGATGGTGACGGGCGGCCGGGGAAGTTCTCGCGTACGCGACGGCGTCCGCCGCCTTCTGACTGGCAGCTCCCGCTGCTCACCCACATGGGCTTGCAGCCCAAGCACCAGCGGCTGATCGTCATCATCGCCACGATCGTCGGCGTGCTGGCGGGCGGGGCCGGGCTGGTGGTCGCCATCAACTCCATCGGCGGCTACACCCCGCAGCGGCAGGCCGGCTCCTCCATGATCGCGCCGGACACGGCACTCCCGCACGTCTTCCGAGGGTGGGGTTCGCCCAAGCTGTTCGACCCCGTCACGGACAGGGCCAAGGACCAGCGGGCCCTGACCGAGAAGGAGGTGTTCGGGCAGAGCGAGCTCGCCGTGTCCAAGAAACTCAAGCTCAAGCTGGTCACCAAGAAACTCGATGCCGACTGCTCGGCGGCGCTGTGGGGCGCGAACCTCCTCGAACTGGTGTCGGACGCCGGATGCACCCAAGTCGCCCGCGGCCTCTACGCGAGCTCCGACGGCCGGTACATCGGCCAGTACACGCTGATCAACCTCAAGGACGGCAAGTCGGCCGCCGACCTGGTGGAGTCCTTGAAGACGCTCTACCGGGGCGGTTGGACGCGTCCCCTGGAATCTGCCAAGGCCGCCTTCCCCGCCGGCGGCTACTCCGAGGCGGGCGGCTACGCCCTCGGCCACTACGTCGGCCTGGTGTGGCTGGGGAAGACCGACGGCGCGGATCCCGGCCCCAAGGACGACTTCGTCTCACTCACTCTGGCGCTGCGCGGCGCGGAGAAGGCCGTCTACCGCCGCGTCGTCACGATCACCGGACCGTCCTCTTGATGCAGAACCACCTACCCCCGAACAACACCCGCCCCTGGCACCACTCCCGCGACGTCATCACGATCGCTGAGGGCGGTCGGCTGAGGCCTGGGGGAGTTGCCGTGATGGTGGAGGGCGGCCGCCTGAGGCCTCGGGATGTCGTCGCGATTGCGGAGGTGGCCTGCTGATGTCGCGTCGTGTTGTCATCCCCTTGGGGCTCGCCGTCGTGGCGGTCGTCGCGGTGGCCGGTTGGCTGTGGCTGCGGCGCGAGGATCCCAGGCCCGCCGGCTTCCACGCCGAGCCCACCTCCGCCTTCTATTCCGCCATCGACAAACGCCAGAACGACACCGCGCCTCTCACCCTGAACGAGGTCTTCACCCCGGCCACCCAGACCCTGGGCGCCATGCGTCTGGACGCCACGCAGCAGTTCAGCGACTGTGACGAGGTTCTCTGGGGGGTCTCGGCCACGGGCTGCACGCAGGTGCTCCAGGCCACGTACAAGGGGGGTGCGGTGGCGGGCCAGTTCGTCATCTTCAACCTGAGCGACGGGCGGGCGGCTGACGCGCTGGTGTCAGCGCTGGGCAAGGACGGGTTCGTACGGCAGGACATCGCGTTCGAGCCGGTCGGCAGCCGTGCCCAGGCGCGGGCGATGGGCCACTACGTGACCGTGAGCTGGGCCGGAGGATCGGCGCCCGCCCAGGACCTGGTGGCCGCCCTCGTGGCACTGGACGGTTTGGGGCGCGTGGTCCAGGGCCGCATCGTCGCCGCAACCTGAAGCCACCGCCACCCACCCGCCCCTCGACAGCGAATCGGCGACTCGGGGCAGCGGCCGCCCCTCGATGGCAATCCCTGAGAGGGGCGGAGGCCGCGACTGCGATGGCGACCCCTGAGTGCGACGGTGACCAGGTCTCGCGACTGCGATGGTGGCCGGGACCCGAGACCGCGACCGTGGCCGGGCCCATGACTCGCAACGGCGACCGGGGCCGGGACTGCGTCGGCGATCCGCGAGCGCGACGATGACCAGGACCGCGACGATGACCAGGACCGCGACGATGACCAGGACCGCGACGATGACCAGGACCGCGACGGTGGCCGGGCCGGCGACACGGCGGCAGCCCGCGACGGTGGCCAGGACCAGCGACTGCGATGGGGACCGCCACGATGATCAGGACGGCGATCGCTACAGGCGACCGTGACGGTGACCCGCCACGGTGACTGGGACAG
The DNA here is from genome assembly GCF_053587055.1 of Nonomuraea sp. NPDC003707. Classification (NCBI taxonomy): domain Bacteria; kingdom Bacillati; phylum Actinomycetota; class Actinomycetes; order Streptosporangiales; family Streptosporangiaceae; genus Nonomuraea; species Nonomuraea sp. NPDC003707. The sequence goes on from NZ_JBSFNK010000002.1 coordinate 250,330, forward strand.
CGACCGCAACCCGCGTCCCGGGATGGTGACCGGAGCGGCGACGGCCACCCGCGATGGTGACCGGGACCCGCGACTGCGGCGGCGATCAGGGCGACTTGTGGCATCGGCCTGCTGCTGGCCTCGACCTCCACTGGACTCCGCCTGGCTGGACTCCGCCTAACTGGACCCGGCCTCGGCTGGACTTGGCCGTGGCGCATCGGCCTGGCTTTGGCAGTGACTGGACGTCCGGACCCCTCGGAGGGCGGGGTTTTCGGGGTGGGTTCAGGTGGTTGTGGTCAGGGCGGAGATGGTTGTGGTGACTGCTTCGGGGAGGGCGGACAGGCGGTGGAGGGGGGCGTCCAGGGGGGTTAGGGCTTCCGACCAGGGGGCGGCTTCGGCGATGAGAGTGCGGGCCTCGTTTTTGGTCAGGGTCGAGCCTTGGGTACGGGCCACCGCGATGAGGGCCTCGCGCCATGTGTTGGCCAGCTTGGCGTGCCCGTTGTCCAGGATCCTGCGCAGTACCGAGGCCGCGTCGCCGGGCGGTTGTGGCAGGCGTACGGCGTCCAGGACGTCGCCGCCGGCGCTCAGCTTGTAGACGGTGGACAGCACGTCAGGCAGCGGCGGGAGGTCGGCGCCCACGACGCGTACGTGGGAGGCGCGGGTCGCCAGGAGGATGCGGGGGAGGGCGGCCTCCAGGCCCGGGGGCAGGGTCACGGCCACGCGGTCCAGGGTGGCGGCGTACGGCTTGGAGAGCCAGGTCGAGAGCCGGACCCGGGGCTCGGTGAGATCCTTGGGCCACTCGCCCACCAGCAGGTCGGGGTCGAAGCCCTGGATGGCCTCCTGCGGGGCTGAGAGGGCGTTATGGGCGCTTTCGACCGATTGTGGGCCTTGGGTGTAGATAGTGGTGGTTTGGCGGCTCAGGCGGGACGTCACGGCCGGGCGCGTCTTGGTGGTGGGGCGGAGGATGTACATGTCGGCGGCCGAGCCGATGGCTTCTGCCCCGAAATATCGGTTGAAGTCGGGATAGATGGCTTCGTAGGCGAGGTTGAGGTCCGCCAGGGCCTGCTGGACCTTGAAGGCCAGCATCGGGGTACGTTCGCTGGCGCCGTACGCGAGCAGGATGCGGCCGTTGTCCGTCAGCGCCTCAGCGGCGCGCGCCACGAACAGGCCCGTGCCCTCCGGCGTGTACGGCGGGTCGGTGAGCGCGAGGTCGTGGTCCCGGGCGGACGCGGGCAGGCCGAGGCGCAGGTCGGCCCAGCGGGTGCGGACCCCCAGGCGCTGGGCGTCGATGTACGCCAGGATGCGCTCGTCGATGTCGACCACCGTGACGTCGGTCTCCGGATGGATCAGCTTGACAGCCAGCGAGGTCAGGTCGTGGTCGCCGACGCACAGCAGGCGCGTGCCGGGGAGCCAGAAGCGGGCGCCGAGCAGCAGCGCCCGCCTCAGGATCGTTTCGGGGGTGGCCGAGACATGGTCGAGCACGTGGCGGGCGCGCGGAGCCCGGGCCACGAGGTCTTTGAGGCGGGCGAGCTCGGAAGCGTAGTGGGGGAGCAGGTGGGCCACCGGATCCTCCGGCGGCGGGGCCAGCGCGAGGAGGTCCTGGTAGTCGTTGGTGTGGGTCAGCGGGATCCGGAACGCGTCGCCCTTCCGCTCCAGGGGGAGCTCGCGCAGGAGGGCCTCGACGGTACGCCTGGAGGTGGCGGTCTCCCTGACCAGGTCGGCCAGCGTCCACCATTGGGCGTCGCACAGGAGGGTCAGGGCGTGCCGCAACCGCCTGCTGTCCGGCCCTGCCTCCGCGAGCAGGCGCTCCACCCCGTCACGCTCCATCAGATCCGCGCGGACTCCGCTGCCTGCCTCGGCCGGCGGAGGAGTCCGCGCTCCCTCCCTCCAGATTTTGTCGGCGCATGCCGATAGCGTGATGGTCTCGTTACTGAGGGTGGGAGGTGGTGGTGCACGGATCGTCCGCGTTCCTGCTGTGCCCCACCGGTGAGCAGGCGTACGGCGTGATCGATCGGACCGGGTGTGACGTCGTCGGCACGTCTGGATCGAGATTGAGCGGATCGATCCTGGACGTGGGTCGGGGGGTGATGGTGACGGTGCTTGTGCACGGGGCTGCCGGTATCTCCCATGTGTGTTCTCGTCGCTCCCACTGTGCGCACGTCGATATCGACGGCGATGTCGATGTCGGCGCGTCGATCGAGCTTCGCGACGCTGCGCAGGCGGCTTGGCGAGAAGCCGCTCCCTTCGAGGAGCGGAGGAGTCACGAGGGCAACCCTATCGAGGTGCGAGGGTGGACAGCCCGAGCGCGCGTCCGTGCGAGGCGTCGGTGTCCCCGGCCCGGCCACCCGTCCGTGTGTCGGGTGAGCAGTGGGGGGAGTGTGGCAGGGCTTGGGTGGGGTGGTGGAGTGGTCGTGGTGGCGGGTGGGTGAGGTGGGCGGGTGATCGGGGCGGCGCGGGGGTGAAATCTGGAGGTGGGCGGGGTGGTGTGCGGGCGGATTGGTCGGGTTGGGGTTTGGGCGGGGGGTGGAGTGGGGACGAATCGCTCCCCATGCCGTAAATCGTGGACGTGTAGCGGGAATTTCTTTGCCTACGTCCGGGGTTTGGGATAGGGAGTTCGGATGCTGGGATAGGCCCCAATGTTCGCAATGCGGACGTGCCGGGCACCATTCCGGCAGCGTGCGGTAACCTCTACCCACGATATGCAGCAGGGCCAACGTCGTCCCCGCCTGTAGCGCAGTTAGAGACAGACGATGACGACGGGAGGGATTAAATGCCTGCTGCCCACCTCGGGTTCCCCGAGCCCCAGGGCCTGTACCACCCCGCCAACGAGCATGATGCCTGCGGTGTCGCCATGGTTGCCGACGTCGCTGGACGCCGTGGGCACGGGATCGTGGTCAAGGCGTTGACGGCTCTGTGCAATCTTGATCATCGGGGGGCCAAGGGTAGCGAGCCGGACACCGGCGACGGAGCCGGGATCCTGACGCAGATTCCCGATGGGTTCTACCGCGCGAGCGTGCCGTTCGCGCTTCCCCCGGCCGGCGCGTACGCGACCGGCATCGCCTTCCTGCCGTTCGCCGAGCAGGCCAGAGGCATCGCCACCGGCCTGATCGAGGAGATCGCGGCCGAGGAGGGCCTCACCGTGCTCGGCTGGCGCGAGCTGCCGGTCGACCGCGAGCTGCCCGGGCCCAGCGCCAGGGCCGTCATGCCGCACTTCGCCCAGCTGTTCGTGACCGACCCTGAGGGCCGGGAGGGGCTGGAGCTCGACCGGCTGGCGTTCTGCCTGCGCAAGAGGGCCGAGCACGAGGCGGACGTCTACTTCCCCTCGTTGTCCGCCAGGACGATCGTCTACAAGGGCATGCTCACGCCCGACCAGGTCGAGCCCTTCTTCCCCGACCTGAGCGACGAGCGTTACGAGACGGCGATCGCGCTGGTGCACTCGCGCTTCTCCACCAACACGTTCCCGAGCTGGCCGCTCGCCCACCCGTACCGCTACATCGCCCACAACGGCGAGATCAACACGGTCAAGGGCAACCGCAACTGGATGCGGGCCCGCGAGGCGATGCTGGAGTCCGCCCACATCCCGGGCGATATTTCACGACTTTTCCCCATCTGCGACCCAGATGGCAGCGACACCGCCAGCTTCGACGAGGCCCTGGAGCTCCTGCACATCGGCGGCCGGAGCCTGCCCCACGCCGTGCTGATGATGATCCCGGAGGCGTGGGAGAACCACACCGAGATGGATCCCGCGCGCCGGGCCTTCTACGAGTTCCACTCCTCGATGATGGAGGCCTGGGACGGCCCCGCGTCGATCACGTTCACCGACGGCACGCTGGCCGGCGCCGTGCTCGACCGCAACGGCCTGCGCCCCGGACGCTTCTGGGTGACCGCCGACGGCCTGGTCGTGCTGGCCTCCGAGGCCGGCGTGCTGGACTTCAAGCCCGAGGACGTGGTCAGGAAGGGCCGCCTGCAGCCGGGCCGCATGTTCCTCATCGACACCGCCCGCGGCAAGATCATCGAGGACGACGAGATCAAGGCCGAGCTGGCCGCCGAGCTCCCGTACGAGGACTGGCTGCACGCGGGGCTCGTCCGCTTCGAGGAGCTGCCCGCGCGGCAGCGGGAGATCCCCACGCACGAGGCGCTCGTCAAGCGGCAGCAGACCTTCGGCTACACCGAGGAAGAGCTGCGCATCATCCTGTCGCCGATGGCCAAGGCGGGCCAGGAGCCGATCGGCTCCATGGGCACCGACACGCCCGTGGCCGTGCTGAGCGAGAAGCCGCGGCTCCTGTTCGACTACTTCACGCAGCTGTTCGCGCAGGTCACGAACCCGCCGCTGGACGCCATCCGTGAAGAGCTGGTCACGTCGCTGGCCAGCACCATCGGTCCCGAGGGCAACCTGCTCGACCCGGGTCCGTCGTCGTGCCGCCAGCTCGTGCTGCCATACCCGGTGATCGACAACGACGAGCTCGCCAAGATCATCCACATCAACGACGAGCACGACCTGCCGGGCTTCCACCCGTATGTCATCAGCGGCCTGTACGAGGTCGCCGGCGGCGGCGAGGCGCTGCTGAGCCGCCTGGAGGAGATCAGGGCCGAGGCGTCCCAGGCGATCGCGGGCGGCGCGCGGATCATCGTGCTGTCCGACCGCGGCTCGTCGGAGACGCTGGCGCCGATCCCGGCGCTGCTGCTGACCGGCGCGGTGCACCACCACCTGATCCAGGAGAAGACCCGCACCAAGATCGGGCTCGTGGTCGAGACCGCCGAGGCCCGAGAGTGCCACCACATGGCGCTGCTCATCGGGTACGGCGCCGGCGCGATCAACCCGTACCTCGCGATCGAGACCATCGAGGACCTGGTCGACACCGGCGCCCTCCAGATGGACAAGCGCAAGGCCGTGCGCAACCTGATCAAGGCGTACGGCAAGGGCGTCATCAAGGTCATGTCCAAGATGGGCGTGTCCACGGTGGCCTCCTACACCGGCGCGCAGATCTTCGAGGCGCTCGGCCTGAGCCAGCAGGTCATCGACTCCTGCTTCACCGGCACCACCTCCCGCCTGGGCGGCGTCGGCTTCGACGTGCTGGCCGAGGAGGTCGCGCAGCGGCACCGCCACGCCTACCCGCGCGCGGAGAACGCCCACCGCAGGCTCCAGGTCGGCGGCGAGTACCAGTGGCGGCGCGAGGGCGAGCCGCACCTGTTCAACCCCGAGACCGTCTTCAAGCTGCAGCACGCCACCAGGACCCGCCGCTACGAGATCTTCAAGGAGTACACGAACCTCGTGGACTCCCAGGCGGAGCGGCTGATGACCCTGCGCGGCCTGTTCAAGCTGCGCAAGGGCGCCCCGATCCCGATCGAGGAGGTCGAGCCGGCCTCGGAGATCGTCAAGCGGTTCTCGACGGGCGCGATGTCGTACGGCTCCATCTCCATGGAGGCGCACGAGACGCTCGCCATCGCGATGAACCGGCTCGGCGGCAAGTCCAACACCGGCGAGGGCGGCGAGGACCCCGAGCGGCTCTACGACGCCACCCGCAGGTCCGCGATCAAGCAGGTCGCCTCCGGCCGGTTCGGCGTCACCAGCGAATACCTGGTGAACGCGGCCGACCTGCAGATCAAGATGGCCCAGGGCGCCAAGCCCGGCGAGGGCGGCCAGCTGCCCGGCCACAAGGTCTACCCGTGGATCGCCAAGACCAGGCACTCCACGCCGGGCGTCGGCCTCATCTCGCCGCCGCCGCACCACGACATCTACTCGATCGAGGACCTGGCCCAGCTCATCCACGACCTGAAGAACTCCAACCCGGAGGCCAGGGTCCACGTGAAGCTGGTCGCCGAGGTCGGCGTCGGCACGGTCGCCGCGGGTGTGTCGAAGGCGCACGCCGACGTGGTGCTCATCTCCGGGCACGACGGCGGCACCGGCGCCTCGCCGCTCACGTCGCTCAAGCACGCGGGCGCGCCGTGGGAGCTCGGCCTGGCCGAGACCCAGCAGACGCTCCTGCTGAACGACCTGCGCGACCGCATCGTCGTCCAGGTCGACGGCCAGCTCAAGACCGGCCGCGACGTCGTCATCGCCGCGCTCCTCGGCGCCGAGGAGTACGGCTTCGCCACCGCGCCCCTCGTCGTCAGCGGCTGCGTCATGATGCGGGTCTGCCACCTCGACACCTGCCCCGTGGGTGTCGCCACGCAGAACCCGGAGCTGCGCAAGCGCTTCAGCGGCAAGCCGGAGTTCGTGGTCAACTTCTTCGAGTTCATCGCCGAGGAGATCCGCGAATACCTGGCCGAGCTGGGCTTCCGCACGCTCGACGAGGCGATCGGGCACGTCGAGATGCTCGACATGTCGGCGGCCGAGGACCACTGGAAGGCCAGCGGCCTCGACCTGGCGCCGATCCTGCACCGGCCCGAGCTGCCCACGGGCACCGTGTTGCGCAGGGTCGTCGAGCAGGACCACGGTCTGCAGCACGCGCTGGACAACACGCTGATCCAGCTCGCCGAGGGCGCGCTCAACGAGGGCACCCCGGTCACGCTGGAGCTGCCCATCCGCAACGTCAACCGCACGGTCGGCACCATGCTCGGCTACCAGGTGACCAAGCGGTACGGCGGCCAGGGCCTGCCCGACAACACGATCGACATCTCGTTCACCGGCTCGGCGGGCAACTCGCTCGGCGCGTTCGTGCCGCGCGGGGTCACGCTGAGGCTGACCGGCGACGCCAACGACTACCTCGGCAAGGGCCTGTCCGGCGGGCGGATCACCGTCCGGCCGCACGAGGAGGCCCCGCTCGACGGCCACATCATCTCCGGCAACGTCGCCCTGTACGGCGCCACGTCCGGCGAGGTGTTCATCCGCGGCGTCGTGGGCGAGCGGTTCTGCGTGCGTAACTCCGGCGCCACGGCGGTCGTCGAGGGCGTGGGCGACCACGGCTGCGAGTACATGACCGGCGGCCGGGCCGTCGTCCTCGGCCCGACCGGGCGCAACTTCGCGGCCGGCATGTCGGGGGGCATCGCCTACCTGCTCGACCTCAGGTCGGAGCGGGTCAACCGCGAGATGGTCGCCATCGAGACGCTCACCGAGGAGGACGGCGAGTTCCTCAAGGAGACCGTCGAGAAGCACTTCGCGGAGACCGGCTCGCCGGTCGCCAAGGAGCTGCTGGCCGACTGGAACGCGGCGCTGGGCCGGTTCGGCAAGATCATGCCGACCGACTACAAGCGGGTGCTGGCCGCCGCCGAGGCCGCCCGCATCGAAGGCAGGGACATCGACGAGGCCGTCATGGCGGCCGCGGTTCAAAGCTAAAGGGAGGCGTAACCGAATGGCTGACCCGAAGGGTTTTCTCACGCACGACCGGGAGCTGCCGGCGCGCCGCCCCGTGGACGTCCGCATCAGCGACTGGCGCGAGGTCTACCAGGACTTCTCGCAGGAGAAGCTGACCAAGCAGGCGGCCCGCTGCATGGACTGCGGCATCCCGTTCTGCCACAACGGCTGCCCGCTCGGGAACCTCATCCCCGAGTGGAACGACCTCGTCTACCGCACCGACTGGCGCGAGGCGATCGAGCGGCTGCACGCCACGAACAACTTCCCCGAGTTCACGGGCCGGCTCTGCCCGGCCCCGTGCGAGGCGGCGTGCGTGCTCGGCATCAACTCCGACCCCGTGGCGATCAAGCGGGTCGAGGTCGAGATCATCGACCGGGCGTTCGCCGAGGGCTGGGTGACCCCGCAGCCCCCGGCCGTCAAGACCGGCAAGCGGGTGGCGGTCGTCGGCTCGGGCCCTGCGGGCCTGGCCGCCGCGCAGCAGCTCACCAGGGCCGGGCATGACGTGGTCGTGTTCGAGCGGGCCGACCGGATCGGCGGCCTGCTGCGGTACGGCATCCCCGAGTTCAAGATGGAGAAGCGGCACATCGAGCGCCGCCTGGAGCAGATGCGGGCCGAGGGCACCGAGTTCCGCACCGGCGTGAACGTCGGCGTCGACATCACCGCCGCCGAGCTGCGCGAGCAGTTCGACGCCGTGGTGCTGTCGGGCGGGGCCACCCAGTGGCGCGACCTGTCGGTGACCGGGCGCGAGCTCAAGGGCGTCTACCAGGCGATGGAGTACCTGCCGCTGTCCAACAAGGTCCAGGAGGGCGACTTCGAGACCGCGCCCGTCTCGGCCGAGGGCAAGCACGTCGTGGTGATCGGCGGCGGTGACACCGGCGCCGACTGCATCGGCACGGCGATCCGGCAGGGCGCCGCGTCCGTCACCCAGCTCGAGATCATGCCGCAGCCGCCGGCGAACAGGCCCGGCAGCCAGCCGTGGCCGACGTTCCCGATCCTGTTCAAGATGGAGAGCGCCCACGAGGAGCTGGCCGACGGCGGGGGAGAGCGGGTCTACGCGGTCTCCACGACCGAGTTCGTCGGTGACGCCGACGGCAACGTGCGGGCGCTGCGGCTGGTCGAGGTCGAGGGGCCGCAGGGCGGGTTCAAGCCGGTCCCGGGCACCGAGCGCGAGATCCCGGCCGAGCTGGTGACGCTGTCGATGGGCTTCCTCGGCCCGGAGAAGGGCTCGCTGCTGCAGGACCTGGCCGAGGTCGGCGGTGACGGCTTCTACGACGCGCGGGGCAACGTCTCGCGTGACAAGACGTACATGTCCAAGGTGGACGGCGTCTTCGTGGCCGGCGACATGGGCCGCGGGCAGTCGCTCATCGTGTGGGCCATCGCCGAGGGGCGGGCCGCCGCCTCGGGCGTGGACCGGTATCTGACCGGGGAGACGGCGCTGCCGTACCCGATCCTGCCGACCGCGCGGCCGCTGGTGTAACTCAAAGAGGCCGGGATCGCTCAGCGCGGTCCCGGCTTTTTCACGCGCATTCGCGGGCGATGGCGTCGAGGACGCGCTGCGAGCCGGCGTCGGCGGCGCGGTAGATGACCAGCCGCTGGCCGGGGGCCTGGATCGGGGCCAGCACCTCGTAGTCGACGGTCAGCGGGCCCTTGACGGCGTGCCGCAGCCGCTTCTGGCCCCGGCCGTTGACCCGGACGTCGCGCAGCGCCCACAGGCGGGCGACCTCCTCGCTGCCGGCGGTGAGCTCGTCGACCAGCTCCGTCAGCGCCTTGTCATCGGGATGGGCCGCCCACGAGGCCCGCAGGTCGGCGATGCCCTCGCGCAGCGTGCGCTCCCTGTCGCGGAAGAAGTCGCGCAGGCCCGGGTGGAGCATGCACAGCCACAGGCTGTTGCGCCGCGCCGGCGGCAGCGTGCCGAAGTCCAGCATCAGCCCCGCCATCTCCGGGTTCCACGCGAGGATGTCGAAGCGGTGGTTGAGCAGCATGGCGGGCAGCGGCGACAGGTCGAGCACCAGCCGCGCCAGCGGGCCCGCCTCCTCCGCCGTGGGCGCCTGCCGGTTGGGGCGCTGGCGGGCCAGCTCGAACAGGTAGGCCCGCTCGTCCTCGCTCAGCCGCAGCGCGTCTGCCAGCGCCTCCAGCACCTCGGCCGACGGACGCAGCCCGCGGCCCTGCTCCAGGCGGATCACGTAGTCGACGCTGACGCCCGCGAGCTCGGCGACCTCCTCCCTGCGCAGGCCCGGCGTGCGCCGCGGGGCGCGACGGGCGGGTAGGGCGACGTCGCCCGGATCCAGGCGCTCGCGGCGGGTGCGCAGGAAGGCGGCGAGCTCGCGGGTCTGGTCCACGGTGTTCATCCCTTGGATCCTACGACCCGCCTGCCTGGGAAGGCCCGTCCCAGGAAGGGCCTTCCCTTCCCTCCGGATCCGGGCCCGAGCAGCCTGGATGGCATGACGACTCTTGACACCTACCGCCTGCTCGGCCGCTCGGGACTGCGCGTCTCGCCGCTCGCGCTGGGGACCATGACGTTCGGCACGGACTGGGGCTGGGGCTCGGACAAGGACGAGTCGCGGCGGATCTTCGACACGTACGTGGACCGGGGCGGCAACTTCATCGACACCGCCAGCCAGTACACGGAGGGCACCGCGGAGACGCTGGTCGGCGAGTTCGCGTCGGGGCGGCGCGAGGAGCTGGTGCTGGCCACGAAGTACACCATGGCCAGGCGGCCCGGCGACCCGAACTCCGGCGGCAACCACCGCAAGAGCATGGTGCAGTCGGTCGAGGCGAGCCTGCGCCGGTTGAACACCGACTTCATCGACCTGCTCTACCTGCACGCCTGGGACTTCACCACCCCGGTGGAGGAGATCCTGCGGGCCATGGACGACCTGGTCAGGGCGGGCAAGGTGCTCTACGTGGGCATCTCCGACGCGCCCGCCTGGCAGGTGTCGCGCATGCAGGCCATCGCCGACCTGCGCGGGTGGGCGCCGCTGATCGCCCTCCAGATCGAGTACAGCCTGGTCGAGCGGACCGTCGAGCGGGACCTCATCCCGATGGCGCGGGAGATGGGGCTCGGCGTCGTCCCGTGGTCGCCGCTGGCCGGCGGGGTGCTGACCGGCAAGTACGGCCGGGACGACCTCGCCCAGGAGGTCTCCGCCGACCCGTCCGGCACGCGCAAGAACGTGGCAGCGGCCAACGGGTCGCTGACCGAGCGCGCCCTGGACATCGCCGACGTGGTCAAGCAGGTTGCCGGCGAGCTCGGGGTCAAGCCGTCGCAGGTCGCGCTGGCCTGGACGACGCTCAACCCCGGCGTCACGGCGCCCATCGTGGGAGCGCGCACGACGGCGCAGCTGGAGGACAACCTGGGAGCGCTGGACGTGCGCTTCGGCGACGGCCAGCTGGCCGCGCTGGAGGAGGCCGGCCGGGTGGATCTCGGGTTCCCGCACGAGTTCCTGGCCCGGCCGATGCCGCGCCAGGTCATGCTGGGCGGCGTCAAGCTCGACCTCACCCGCTGACCCCCGTGTCCCGAGGCGCCCGCCCGTACGGCGGGCGCCTTCGGCATGTCCAGGGAATTGCATACTCTGCAAGTCTTGCAGAGTGTGCAAGAGTTGCGTACAGTGCAAGACATGGAGAGTCCGCAGCAGCGTCGAGACCGTCGGCGGGCCGAGAAGCGGCAGGCCATCAGGGTCGCCGCGGTGAAGATCGCGCTCGACGAGGGGATCGAGGCCGCGACCGTGGAGGCGATCAGCGCGGCGGCCGACATCTCGCCGCGCACCTTCTTCAACTACTTCGCCTCCAAGGAGGAGGCGCTCGTCATGGAGCCGCTCTGGCACCCCGAGGAGCTCGTCGGCATGCTCGCGGAAAGGCCCGCCGACGAGCCCGCCTTCCAGTCGCTGAAAACGGTGATGCGGACCTTCGCCGTCCGGAGCCAGCGGATCTGGACGGACATGCAGCCGTTCATGGAGCTGCGCAAGCGCCACCCCGAACTGGCCGCCAAGTCCAGGGTCGCGGACGAGACGAAGATCATGGACACGATCTTCGACGCCGTCAGGAGCCGTCCGGGCGTCACCGGCCCCATCCACGCCAGGCTGCTCATCGTCGCGTCGTTCGGCGCCGCCATCTCGGCGATCCAGGAGGCGACGGCCGACGGCGGCTCGGTGGAGGACCTGCTCGAAGAGGCGTTCACGCTGCTGGAGAACGGACTCTGACCCCATAGGAAAGCGGCGACCGGGGTGGCACCCCCGATCGCCGCGGATCACTCCTGCCCTCGCGAAAGAAGCAAGGAGACGACCAATGCTATCCACAACCACGCCCGAGGCCGCACCTCGGCGCTCACTCTGGGTGAGCATGGGCTCACTCATGCTCACCATGTTCCTGGCCGCCGTCGACCAGACCGTCGTGGCGACCGCCATGCCGACCATCGTGGGCGAGCTGAACGGCCTGGAGAGCCTGTCGTGGCTGGTCACCGCGTTCGCGCTGACCTCCGGCATCGCCACGCCCCTCTACGGCAAGCTCAGCGACATGTACGGCCGCAAGAACCTCTACCTGTCGGCCATCGTCCTGTTCGTCCTCGGCTCGGCCCTGTGCGGGCTCGCGCAGTCGATGGGCCAGCTCATCGCCTTCCGGGCCTTCCAGGGCATCGGGGCGGGCGGTCTCATGGTGCTGACCATGACCATCGTCGGCGACCTGGTCACGCCCCGCGAACGGGCCAGGTACCAGGGCATCTTCGGCGCGGTCTTCACGCTGGCCTCGATCGCGGGGCCGATCCTCGGCGGCTACCTCACCCAGCACGTCTCCTGGCGCTGGATCTTCTATATCAACCTGCCGCTCGGTGTGGTGGCGCTGGCCGTGGCGTTCGCCGTGCTGAAGCTGCCCAAGCGCGTCTCCCCGCACCGCATCGACTGGCTCGGCGCCGTGCTCATCTCCGGGCTGCTGACCTGCCTGACGCTGTTCGCCTCCTGGGGCGGCACCCTCTACGCCTGGTCCTCGCCGGTCGTCATCGGGCTCGGCGGCGGCGCGGTGCTGCTGGCCGTGCTGTTCGTGCTGGTGGAGCGGACGGCGGCCGAGCCGGTGCTGCCGCTGCGGCTGTTCCGCGACCGGACGTTCACGATCCCGGTGGCGTCCGTCGTGCTCATGGCCACCGCGATGCTCGGCGCGGCCACGTTCCTGCCCGTGTTCCTGCAGCTGGCCACTGGGGCGAGCGCGGCGGACTCGGGGCTGCTGCTGCTCCCGATGATGGCCGGGATGGTCGTCTCGTCGACGCTGACGGGGCAGCTCGTGCACCGGTTCGGCCGGTTCAAGTGGTTCATGGTCACGGGGACGGCGCTCGCCGGGGTCGCCGGGCTCCTGTTCTCCACCATGGACCTCGGGACCAGCGGGTTCGTCTCCGGCGCGTACATGGCGCTCTTCGGGGCCGGGCTCGGCATGGTCATGCAGAACGTGCTGCTGGTCGTGCAGACCACCACCGCGGCGGCGGACCGGGGCGCGGCGACCTCGGCCGTCACGTTCGCCCGGGGCGTCGGCGGCGCGGTGGGCGTGGCGGTGCTGGGCGGCGTCTTCAGCGGCAGGCTCGCGCTGGGACAGGCCTCGCTCACGCCCGAGGCCATCCAGGCGCTGCCCGAGGCCGCGCGGCACGCCACGCAGCTCGCCTTCTCCGACGCCATCAGCGGGGTGTTCGCGTGGGTGGGGCCGATCCTGCTGGCCGCCGCGTTGCTGCTGGCGTTCCTGAGGAACGTACGCCTGGCCGACCAGGCCCCGTCCGAGCCGGTCGCGCAGGAACCCGCCCCGGAGCCCGGCGTACGGGCCTGAGCCCAGGGCTGAGCGGATCCCGTACCCGGGGTCCGCTTAGCTACCTTTAGGCTGAAATTTCGTCAATTAGTTGCATCACCTGGTAAGCGTCGGGAAGATGCAGAATCTGGGGCACTGGGTGGATGGGGGAACAATGCGGCGGGTCGCGTCTGGCTTGACAGCGTTGGCCACCGTGGTCGCGATGGCCGCCTGCTCGCCCGGCGCATCGCAGGTCCCGCCCCGCGCCGCCACCCCCCGAGGCCCCGAATACCTCGTCTTCTACACCCAAGGCGGGCAACAACAGGCGCAGCAGGCCGTCGAAAGCGCCGGCGGCACCACGCTCGCGAACGACGCCAAACTCGGCTACCTGACGGCCACGGGCGGCGGCGGCAGGTTCGCCGAAAACGTGGGCGCCGACGGATCCGTCGTCGGGGTTTCCCCGGACCGCAGCATCGGCTTCGCCGAAGCCGGCGCCGCCCGCGCCGCCACCCGCCGTACCGGAGGAGCCAAGGGCCGGACGGCGGCCTTCCCCGACGCGCGGTCGTTCACCAAGAGCGGCTCGGGAGAGCCGCTCGCCGGCCGCCAGTGGGACATGCGGATGATCGGCGCCGACCGCGCCAACGCCAAGGTGCCCGGCAGCAGGCAGGTGCTGGTCGGCGTCATCGACACCGGCGTGGACGGCAAGCACCCCGACATCGCCCCCAACTTCAACCGCGAGCTCAGCCGCAACTTCGTCACCGACAAGCCCAAGGACGAGGACGGCGAGACGCTCGACGGCCCCTGCGAGGTCAGCAGCTGCAAGGACCCCGTGGACGAGGACGACGACGGCCACGGCACCCACGTCGCCAGCACGATCGCCGCCCCGATCAACGGCATCGGCATCGCCGGCGTCGCCCCCGGCGTGCAGATCGTGAACATCAGAGCCGGCCAGGACTCCGGCTTCTTCTTCCTCAAGCCCAGCCTCGACGCGCTCACCTACGCCGGCGACATCGGCGTGGACGTCGTGAACATGAGCTACTACGTCGACCCCTGGCTGTTCAACTGCACGAACAACAAGGCCGACTCCAGGAAGCAACAGCTCGAACAGGCGGCCATCATCACCGGCATGCAGCGGGCACTCGACTACGCCCGCCAGCGCGGCGTCACCCTCATCTCCGCCCTCGGCAACGGCTCCACCGACCTCGGCCACCCCAAGGTCGACAAGGAGAGCCCCGGCTACCCGGTGGGCGAGAAGAAGGAGCGCCAGGTCGACAACTCCTGCGTCAACGTGCCCGCCGAGTCCTCCGGCGTCATCTCCGTCGCCGGGCTCGGCCCCTCCGGCCGCAAGGCGATCTACAGCGACTACGGCGTCGAGCAGGCCGACGTGTCCGCGCCCGGCGGCGACGCGCTGGACGGCACGGGCGCCAAGGCCACCCGCTCGATCCTGGGCGCCGCGCCCGAGCACGTGCTGCGGGCCGCCGGGCGGATCGACGCGAAGGGCGAGCCCAAGGGCGTCGACGTCGTCAAGGACTGCAAGGGCGGCACCTGCGCCTACTACCAGTACCTCGACGGCACCTCCATGGCCGCCCCGCACGCCACGGGAGTCGCCGCCATCCTCATCAGCCGCTTCGGCAAACCCGGCAAGGGCGGCCTCGAACTGGCCCCGGCCACCGTCGAGGACCTGCTGTACAAGACCGCCATCCCCAAGGCCTGCCCCACGCCCCGCCAATATGTGTACAAAGCCTACGGCCAGGACGTCACGCAGGTCTGCGAGGGAGACCAGGCGGACAACGGCTTCTTCGGGCACGGTGTCGTGGACGCATGGAAAGCGGCTACCGTCGAACCATGATGTATCGCATCATCGCGGACGCCGCGATGATGGTGCACTTCGCGTTCCTGGCCTACCTGGCCGTGGGCGGGTTCCTCGCGTGGCGCTGGCGGCGTACGATCTGGGCGCACCTGGCCGTGGTCGGCTGGGGCCTGCTCTCGCTCGTGACCGGCGTCGAGTGCCCGCTCACCGCGATCGAGGACTGGGGACGCCGGAACGCGGGGCTGCCCGAGCTGCCCCGCGGTGGATTCATCGACAACTACATCGAGGGCGTGATCTACCCGGAGCAGTACACGAACTTGGTACGTCTGGGGGTCGCCGTTCTCGTTCTGTTCTCTTACGTAGGCTACGTTCTCCGTCGTCAGTGACTGCCAAGTGGTCTGTACCAATTAAGGTAGGACTCGTGACTCGTCGCGCGAAAATCGTCTGCACCCTAGGCCCCGCCACCTCCTCCAAAGAACGCCTCCGCGAGCTGATCGCCGCAGGCATGGACGTGGCACGGTTCAACCTCAGCCATGGCACTCATGACATGCACAGAGAGGTCTACGACCGGGTCAGGGAGGTGGCGGCCGACCTCGGCCGCGGCGTAGGCATGCTCGCCGACCTGCAGGGCCCCAAGATCCGCGTTGGCACGTTCGAGGAGGGCCCCGTCAGGCTGGGCTTCGGCGACGTCTTCACCATCACCACCGAAGACGTCCCGGGCGACCGCGAGCAGGTCTCCACCACCTACAAGGGGCTGCCGAACGACGTGCGCCCCGGTGACACGATCCTCGTCGACGACGGCCGCCTCGTGCTCGAGGCCACCCGCGTCGACGGTGAGCGCATCACCACCCGTGTCGTCATCGGCGGCATGATCTCCGACAACAAGGGCCTCAACCTGCCCGGCGTCAACGTCAGCGCCCCCGCCCTGACCGACAAGGACGAGGCCGACCTGCGCTGGGCGCTGCGCACCGGCTTCGACATGATCGCCCTGTCCTTCGTCCGCCGCCCGTCCGACGCCGACGTGGTGCGCAACATCATGGAGCAGGAGGCCGTACGCCTGCCGCTGCTCGCCAAGATCGAGAAGCCGCAGGCCGTCGACCGCCTCCCCGAGATCGTCGAGGCCTTCGACGGCATCATGGTCGCCCGCGGCGACCTGGGCGTCGAGCTGCCGTTGGAGCAGGTGCCGATCGTGCAGCGGCGCATCATCGAGCTGTGCCGCGAGAAGGCCCACCCGGTCATCGTCGCCACCCAGATGCTCGACTCGATGATGAACGCCCCGCGCCCCACCCGGGCCGAGGCCTCCGACGTGGCCTACGCGGTCATGGACGGCGCCGACGCGGTCATGCTGTCGGGCGAGACGTCGGTCGGCAACTACCCGATCGAGTCCGTCTCCACGATGGACCGCATCGCCTGCGCCGCCGAGGAGACGTCCCTGCACGCCACGCACACGCTGGAGCGCATGCCGGAGACCACCGGCGGCGCCATCGCGCGGGCGGCGGCCGAGGTGGGGGCCATCGTGGGGGCCAAGGCGCTGGTGGCGTTCACGATGTCGGGGGAGACGGCGCGCCGCCTGGCCCGCTACCGCTCGCCGATCCCGCTGCTGGCCTTCACGTCGTCGCCGCACGTGCGGGGGCAGCTGTCGTTGACGTGGGGGGTGGAGACGTTCCACGTGCCGTTCGTGCACCACACCGATGACATGGTGCGGCAGGTGGAGGCTTCGCTGCTGTCGTCCGGGCGGCTGGAGAAGGGGGACAAGGTGGTCATCGTGGCCGGCTCGCCTCCCGGCACCCCGGGCTCCACCAACGCCCTGCGCGTCCACACCGTCGGTTCGGCCGTCTCCCACACGCACTGAACCTTCAGTTTTCACGGCTGCGCACGGTCGGCGCCACCCGCCGACCGTGGCTGAGGGCCCTCCAGGGAGACGCTTACCCGCCTCACCGGCGCGCCGCCGCAACGGCGCGCCGTGGGCCATCTCCATGGGTTTCGCTTGACCGGCGCGCCAGGCGAGGTGCGGCGCGCTCACGGTGCCTGCGCGCTCCGGCTTGACCGCGAGCCAAGGACATGGGGCGCCTGCTCCCGCCTGACGGACGGCCCCACCACCATGCGGCCCCACCACCATGCGGCCCCAGCGCGGGCGGCGCCGGTGGCCGGGCGCCGCCCGTAGGGGCGGTCAGGGGGTCAGTTGGCGTGCAGGGCGGCGTTCAGCTCGATGCCGCCGCCCGTGCGCGGCACCGCCTCCACCGCGCCCGACTGCGAGTTGCGGCGCAGCAGGACCCCGTTCGAGCCCGACAGCTCGGCGGCCTTCACCACCGTGCCGTCCGGGAGCGCGACCTTCGTGCCCGCCGTCACGTACAGCCCGGCCTCCACCACGCAGTCGTCCCCCAGCGAGATGCCGATGCCCGCGTTGGCGCCGAGCAGGCAGCGCTCGCCGATCGAGATGACCTGCTTGCCGCCGCCGGACAGCGTCCCCATGATCGAGGCGCCGCCGCCCACGTCGGAGCCGTCGCCGACGACCACGCCGGCCGAGATGCGGCCCTCGACCATGGAGGCGCCCAGGGTGCCGGCGTTGAAGTTGACGAAGCCCTCGTGCATGACCGTGGTGCCGCTCGCCAGGTGGGCGCCCAGGCGCACCCGGTCCGCGTCGGCGATCCGCACGCCGGAAGGCAGCACGTAGTCCACCATCCGCGGGAACTTGTCCACCCCGTACACCGTCACCGCGCCCCTCGCCCGCAGCCGCAGGCGCGTCCGCTCGAAGTCCGGCACCGGGCAGGGACCGAAATTGGTCCACGCGACGTTGGCGAGCAGGCCGAAGACGCCGTCGAGGTTGACCCCGTGCGGCCTGACCAGGCGCGCGGACAGCAGGTGCAGCCGCAGGTAGACGTCGTGGGCGTCCACGGGCGCCTCGGAGAGCTTGGCGATGCCGGTGCGCACCGCCACCACCTCCACGCCCCGCGCCGCGTCGGGACCCGTCAGCTCGGCCAGCTCACCGGCCTCGCCGGCGGAGAGCCGCTCGGTGCCCGTCGCGGGCGCGTCGCCCAGCTCGGGGGCGGGGAACCAGGTGTCGAGTACGGTGCCGTCGGCGGCGATGGTCGCGAGGCCGACGCCGAACGCGCCGGTCGAGGTGGGATCGATAGCAGTCACGGGCCCAAAAATACCGTTTCCGGGTCAGCCGAGAGCGCCCAGGTCGGCGGAGAGCCAATGCTCGGGTCGCATCCGGAACGTCATGAGCACGTGCAGGTCCGAGCCCTGCACGTATCCCTCCACCGCGTCGGGCGGCAGGTAGCGGGAGGAGATGCGTGTCAGGTCCTCCAGCGTTGTGGGCCCGGAGCGCACGACGGGCCCCTCGACGGACACGTACCGGTAGGTCGGGCTGACCCGCTGCACCAGCATCGAGAACCTGGTCGCCTTCGCGATCAGCTTGGCCTTGCGCGAGCCGCCGTCCGTCAGGAAGCGGATCTCACCGCCGGGGACGTAGTCGTACCAGACGGGCACGATCAGCGGCGCGCGCCCGTCACCCGTCTCCACCGCCAGGCTCGCGATGTGCGGCTCCGCCAGGAACGCCTCCCTCGCCGCCACGCTCAACGGCATGCCGCCCCACCCCCGTCTTCATCGATCTTGAGACCGATATTCCCGATGGGAGCGATCCCGAAAGCTCTTCGATCGCGGTTTTGCCCAGGTGATCCCCATCTGCGGCGGCCAGATTCCGGGCCGCGACCGTCGTCGCCGTGTGCACGAACCCCGCCAGCGCCCGCGACCGGACCCCCTCCGGCCAGGCCAGCACCACCGTCGTCGGAGCGCCGCCGAGCACCGGAACACACACCAGATCCCGCCGCAGATGATCCCGCACCGACTCCGGCACCACCGCGATCAACCGCCCCAACGCCACCAGTTGCATCAACATGGACGGATCGTGCAGCTCCGGACGCTGACCCGGCCAGCACGGAGTCGGGTCCTCCTCCAACTCGGCCAGGCGCACGAAAGGCCGCCCCGCCAGCCGGTGCCCGGGCTGCACGATCGCCACGCTGCCCTCCTCCCGGAGCGGCTCGCTGTCGAAACCCGTCAGATCCTCGTACGGGCTGTGCAGGAACGCCACGTCGGCCGTGCCGTCACGCAGCATCCGCGCCCGCTCCGTCACCGCGCACAGGACCAGATCCACCTCGACGGCGTCCGGATGGGCGCGATAGGCGGCGAGGATCTCCGGCAGCAGGCCGCCGTCGCCGCCCGCCTTCATCGCCACCACCAGCCGGGGCACGGCGCGCCCCGCCCGCTGCGTGCGCACGGTCGCGGCGGCCACCGCGTCGAGGACCTTGGCCGCTTCCCTGGCCAGCACCTCGCCCGCCGGAGTCAGCGAGATCCGCCGTCCCGACCGGTCGAACAACGTCACCCCGAGCCGCCGCTCCAGCTTCTGGATCGCCCTCGACAACGGCGGCTGCGCCATGCCCAGCCGCTCGGCCGCCCGCCCGAAGTGCAGCTCCTCCGCGACGGCGGCGAAATAGGCCAGCTCGCGCGTTTCCATACCCTCAGGGTATGGCCCATGACCCACCCGGTGTTGGCCCCCGAACCGCTGGCGATGATGTGCTTCCCGACATGACCGACAAGACCACCGCCCTGGTGACCGGGGCGAACAAGGGCATCGGATACGAGGTCGCCGCCGGACTCGCGCGCACGGGCATGACGGTGCTGCTCGGCTCCCGCGACCGGGCGCGCGGGGAGGAGGCCGCCGCCCGGCTCCGCGCCGAGGGCGGCGACGTGCGCCCCGTCCTGCTGGACGTCACCGACCCGGCCACGATCGACGCCGCCGCCGCCACGCTGACCCGCCTCGACGTGCTGGTCAACAACGCCGGCATCGCGGGCCCCATGGGCGACCCGCCCAGCGCGATGTCCCCGCGAACCCTCCAGGAGGTGCTCGAGACGAACGTCGTCGGCGTCCTCATGGTCACCAACGCCATGCTCCCCCTGCTCAGACGCTCACCGGCGGCCCGCATCGTGAACGTCTCCAGCGGCGTCGGCTCCCTCGCCCACCACACCGACCCCGGCCACTACATGTCCGCCCTGCCGCCCTCGGCCACCTATCCCGTGTCCAAGACCGCGCTCAACTCCCTGACCGTCCAGTACGCCAAGGAACTGCGCGAGGAAGGCATCCTCGTCAACGCCGCCGCCCCGGGCGCCTGCGCCACCGACCTCACCAAGGACCTGCCGTACAAACCCACCCGCACGGCTGCGGACGGGGCCGCCGTCGTCATCCGGCTGGCCACCCTCGGCCCCGACGGCCCGACCGGCGGCTTCTACGACGACGCCGGGGTCATGCCCTGGTGACCGGTCAGTATTTCGGGCCGACGTGAAGGTCAAGCAGCTCCACCGCCTCCCTGCGGGCGACCGAGAGCTCGTTGCGTTTGTTGAAGCGCCAGGCGACCCCGAGCAGATCCAGCGCGTCACCGCAGAGTGCCAGAATGTCGAGGGACTCGTTCTTGAACAGGTAACGCGGATACTCGTACCAGCGGACGCCGCTGGGGAGGACGCGGCGGACGCGATTCATCCCTCGGTAGCCGTCTGAATGCATGAGGCCTCGCACGAACTGCCCGGGATGCGCCGTGACGATCTCCTGCTGCCACGGGTCGAGCACGATCGCACGGTTGTGCTTCTTGCCGGGGCCGTGCTGCGGGAACAGATGCGGCCAGTGCTTGGAGTAGGAGTTCA
The DNA here is from genome assembly GCF_053587055.1 of Nonomuraea sp. NPDC003707. Lineage (NCBI taxonomy): Bacteria > Bacillati > Actinomycetota > Actinomycetes > Streptosporangiales > Streptosporangiaceae > Nonomuraea > Nonomuraea sp. NPDC003707. The sequence continues at coordinate 270,864 of NZ_JBSFNK010000002.1, forward strand.
CGTCGCTGCACCCTTGCCTCTGCACCACGCGCACCTTGTTGGTCGGGCGGACGGCTTGGAGCGCCTCGATACATTCCTGGACGAGGCCAGGCCAGCTGTCCGCGCACATGATCCGCAAGGCCCACACGTGCTTGCCCCGGTCGCCGACCCAGCAGATGCAGCCGTCGCCGAGATAGAGGCCCAGCAGGTAGGCATAACTGCCTGCAGGAGAGGGAGGATGGGGCTGCGACGCGCAGCGGGGGCACGTGCCGGTCATGGGGGAGTCGAGGGTAGGCCGATTGCGCCACCGGCTGATGGTGGTCCGAGCGAGGCCAGTCTGGCGGCTCGCCTCGCCAATGCTGAGCCCTGATGCGAGCAAACGGAGCGCTTCGTCACGGATGGCGAGATCGTACATGCGGAGAGTGTTGCATCCAGGCACGACAAAACCGCCCGGCGGAGAGAACCGAGCGGTTGGTCAGTGCCCCGGGTGGGATTCGAACCCACACTGAATGGATTTTGAGGCCATCTTCTCTGCCGTTGGAATACCGGGGCATTTCCGGATTTATGGTGCATCCTAGCGCCGAGCTAGATCGCCTGCCGACCGCCAGCGTGGCTCTAATGTACCGGACATCGGTACTCTTCTGCTCGTGAGTACGCAGCGGCGAGTAGTGATCGCGGAAGACGAGGCCCTGATCCGCCTCGACCTCAAGGAGATGCTCCAGGAGGACGGCTACGTCGTCGTGGGCGAGGCCGGGGACGGTGAGCAGGCGATCCGGCTGGCCGCCGAGCTGAGGCCGGACCTCGTGATCCTGGACGTGAAGATGCCCGTGCTCGACGGCATCTCGGCGGCCGAGCGGATCGCGGCCGAGCGGATCGCCCCGTGCCTGATCCTGACCGCGTTCTCCCAGCGTGACCTGGTCGAGCGGGCCAGGGACGCGGGGGCGATGGCCTATCTGGTCAAGCCGTTCACGAAGGCGGATCTGGTGCCGGCGATCGAGATGGCGGTCAGCAGGCACGAGGAGATGGTGGCGCTGGCGTCCGAGGTGTCGAGCCTGTCGGAGCGGCTGGAGACCAGGAAGCTGGTGGAGCGGGCCAAGGGTCAGCTGATGACGCAGCACGGCTGGAGTGAGCCGCAGGCGTTCAGGTGGATCCAGAAGGCGTCGATGGATCGGCGGTTGAGCATGCGTGAGGTTGCTCAGATCGTTATAGATGACGCGGCCGAGCGGGGCTGAAAAAGGCCTATATCAAGTCTTTTGGGCCGGTGGGTTGTGGTGTGGTCACGAGTGGGCATCCAACCGGCTTCGAGTGCTTTTCGTGGGAGGTGTCCCGGCGCGTAACTGATGGGCGGACGGAAGGTCCGCTCATCTCGAACGGAGACGCTTTCGATGATCCGTATTTCCCGCGCGCCGGTCGCCGCCACAGCGATCCGCGTACCCGTGCTCGTCGCCGCCCGCTTGCCGGTCGCCGTCGCGGCGGCGTGTCTGGTGCTGGTCGCGTGTTCGGGCGGAGGCACGTCCGCCGCCCCCGCCGGGTCCGCCTCGGCTTCGTCCTCCTCGGCCGGGGCCGCGAAGAAGGGGGACGGCACGCTGACGATCGGCACGGTGCTGCCGCAGACGGGTTCGCTCGCGTATCTGGGCCCGCCCATGTTCACGGGTGCGAACCTGGCGCTCAAGGAGGTGAACGAGGCGGGCGGGGTGCTCGGCAAGCCGGTCACCAAGTACGACACGGACTCGGGTGACACCACCACGAACATCGCCTCGCAGTCGGCCGACAAGCTGCTGACGCAGAAGGTGGACGCGATCGTGGGTGCGGCGTCGTCGTCGGTGTCGGAGTCGATCATCGACAAGATCACCCGGGCGGGGGTCGTGCAGTTCTCGCCGGCGAACACGTCGGACAAGTTCACCACGATCAACGACCGGGGGCTCTATTTCCGTACGGCGCCGCCGGACAAGCTGCAGGGCCGGGTGCTGGGTGACCTGGTGGTGGGCGACGGCAACGACACGGTGGGCATCCTGGCCATGCAGGACTCGTACGGCACGGGTCTGGCGGATCAGGTGCAGAAGACGATCACCGATGGCGGTGGCGAGGTCGTGGAGCGGGTGGACTACGACCCGAAGGCGGCCGACTTCTCCGCGGACGTGGCGAGGATCAAGGCGAAGAATCCGAAGGGCATCGTGCTGATCGGGTTCGAGGAGACCGCGAAGGTCGTGGCGGAGCTGGTCAAGCAGGGCCTGACGGCGGACAGGCACAAGTGGTACATGGTGGACGGCAACATGTCGAACACCAACTTCGTCAGGGCTCCGAAGGGCACGCTCAAGGACGTCAAGGGCACGCTGCCCGGCGCGGCTGCGCCCGAGGCGTTCCAGAAGAAGCTGCTGGCGGTCAATCCCAAGCTGACCGAGTTCACGTACGCGGCGGAGTCGTACGACGCGGTGATGCTGATCGCGCTGGCGGCCGAGGTGGCCAAGGACGACTCGGGGGCGGCCATCGCGGCGAACCTGGTGGCCGTGAGCAAGTCCGGCGAGAAGTGCACCGGTTTCAAGGAGTGCGTGGACCTGCTGAAGGCCGGTAAGGACATCGACTACGAGGGTGTCAGCGGGCCGGTCGACTTCAACGAGGTGGGCGACCCGTCGGTGGCGACGATCGGGGTCTACCAGTACGGGGCGGACAACAAGTTCGACGCGGCGAAGGCGGTCGAATATCGCCAGGGCAACATCGCGGGCTGAGAGCGCCCATGACACCCCAGATCCGGAAATTTCCGGATCTGGGGTGTGTCGTGTCTGACAGGACCGTAACTCACACGAAACACATCATTACCATCAGTGTTTGTGACATTACGAATCCGCATAAAAGCCGCGTAAGAACTCCCCATCACCTGTTCGAACAGGCATGCTGAGCTCGGAAAACCCAGCGAAGGTGATCGTTCCTTCGTTGAGATAGGGGGAGTCTCTTTTATGATCCGCATTGCTCCAACGGGGCGCGTGCTGGCCGTCGCGGCCGCGGCGAGCCTGGCTCTGACGGCCTGTGGCGGTGGCGGCGGCGACACGGCCGCGAAGCAGTCCGAGTCGGCGGCCCCGTCCACGGCGGCCTCCTCGGCGCCCGCGGCGAAGGGCGACGGCACGCTGACCCTCGGCACCGTGCTGCCGCAGACGGGCTCGCTCGCGTTCCTCGGCCCGCCCGAGTTCGCCGGCGTGGACCAGGCCGTCAAGGAGATCAACGAGGCCGGCGGCGTGCTCGGCAAGCCGATCACCAAGGTCCACACGGACTCGGGTGACACGAGCACGAACATCGCCTCGCAGTCGGTGGACAAGCTGCTGGCCCAGAAGGCCGACGCCATCATCGGCGCCGCGTCGTCGTCGGTGTCGGAGTCGATCATCGACAAGATCACGGGTGCGGGCGTGGTGCAGTTCTCGCCGGCCAACACCTCCGACAAGTTCACCACGATCAGCGACAAGGGCCTGTACTTCCGTACGGCGCCGCCGGACAAGCTCCAGGGTCGCGTGCTCGGCGACCTGATCGCCGCCGACGGCAACGACACCATCGGCATCCTGGCCATGCAGGACTCCTACGGCTCCGGCCTGGCCGACCAGGTCACCAAGACCGCCGAGGAGGCCGGCGCCAGCGTCGTGGAGCGGGTCGACTACGACCCGAAGGCGGCCGACTTCTCCGCCGACGTGGCCAAGATCAAGGCGAAGAACCCGAAGGCGATCGTGCTGATCGGCTTCGAGGAGGGCGCCAAGGTCGTGGCCGAGCTGGTCAAGCAGGGCCTGACGACGGACAAGTACAAGTGGTACATGGTGGACGGCAACATGTCGAACACCAACTACCAGAAGATGCCCAAGGGCACGCTCAAGGGCGTCAAGGGCACCATCCCGGGCGCCGAGGCGCCCGAGGAGTTCAGGAAGAAGCTCGTCGAGCTCAGCCCCAAGCTGAGCGACTTCACGTACGCGGCCGAGTCGTACGACGCGGCGAACCTGATCGCCCTCGCCGCCGAGGCGGCCAAGGACGACTCCGGCGCGTCCATCGCCGCCAAGCTGCCCGAGGTGAGCAAGGGCGGCGAGAAGTGCAAGAGCTTCAAGGAGTGCGTCGACCTGCTCAAGGCCGGCAAGGACATCGACTACGACGGCCTCAGCGGCCCGGTCGAGTTCAACGACGCCGGTGACCCGGCGGTGGCCACGATCGGCGTCTACCAGTACGGGGACGACAACAAGTACCCCGGCAAGGCGCTGGAGTACCGCACCGGCAAGATCGAGGGCTGACCCTCAGCCGCCCAGGCCGCACGTCTTCATCGCCCAGGGGATGAGGCGGTCCTGCAGCGGCTTGGGCGGCACCACGATGACCACGCGCTCCTGACCCCCGTCGATGCTGGCCCGCACGGGGAACAGGAAGGCCTTCTTGGCCTCGGCGAACGCGTGGGGGTCGCAGCGGCCGGGGGTGAGCGCGATCGGCACCTCCAGCCGCTGCCGACCGGCGGCCAGCACGCCCAGGGGCCGGTGCTCGGGCGTGACGATGAAGTGGGTGGTCCCGCCCATGTCGTTGACGGTGACGGCGCCGTTCCCGCGCCGGGTGATCACCAGGTTGCCCCGCATGGCCTTGTCGGCGTCCTTCCACTCGGGGCCGAACTCGATGTCCGCCGCCTCCTTGATCAGGAACTCCGAGCACTCGTCGCGCAGCAGCCTGGCCAGCAGCGGGTCGGGGTGGGGGACGTTGAAGACCACCTTGCGCGGCTGCTCGGAGCCGGTGCTGACGTGCGCCACGACCGTGGCCGGCTGGACCTCGGGCAGCCCCTGGGGGAGGCAGTTGGCGGGCCCGTACGTGATGCGCAGGTCCGTCCGCTCGGTCTTCTTGAGGGTGGCGTCGGTCCGTTGCGCCGGCAGGGTTCTGAATGACGGCGTGACCAGCTGGACGTCGGCGAAATAGACCGGTGTGTCCGTGGTATTGCGGACGGCCACTTCCAGCGCGTGCACGGGCTCGTCCGAACGCCATTGCGCCAGTGAGACGGACACGCCCGCCGGGGGCGTCGCGGGCGGCGGCGAAGGCCGTTCGGAGGCGGCGCAACCGGCGAGGAGGAGCACCATGGCGAGGGGAACCGTAAAGCGCTTCACTCGATGCAGATTAAGCGCGCTTGCCCAGGTCCGTAAGTTGAGGACTGATTACGACTCCGCATCCAAGTGCCGACAGTTCCCCAGTGCATCTGGTTGGAGCACGCAGCAGTTTTATACGTTTCCTGCATTCGTTCGGGAACGCTCGGCGGTGCTGACCGATCCCGGCCTGGAAATGAAGGAGACACTTCATGATCCGCATTGCTCCCGTGGGGCGGGCGCTGGCTGTCGTGGCTGCCACCAGCCTCGCCCTGACAGCCTGCGGCGGTGGCGGCGGCAACACCGCCACGCAGACGTCAGAGTCTGCCGCCGCGCCGTCGTCGTCGGCGCCCGCCGCGGCGAAGGGCGATGGCACTCTCACCATCGGCACCCTGCTGCCCCAGACCGGTTCGCTGGCCTTCCTCGGCCCGCCCGAGATCGCGGGAGTCGACGCCGCCGTCAAGGAGATCAACGAGGCCGGTGGCGTGCTCGGCAAGCCGATCACCAAGTACGACACCGACTCGGGTGACACCACCACCAACATCGCCTCGCAGTCGGTGGACAAGCTGCTGGCGCAGAAGGCCGACGCCATCATCGGCGCCGCGTCGTCGTCGGTTTCGGAGTCGGTGATCGACAAGATCACGGGTGCGGGCGTGGTGCACTTCTCGCCGGCCAACACCTCGGACAAGTTCACCACGATCAACGACAAGGGCCTGTACTTCCGTACCTCGCCGCCCGACAAGCTGCAGGGGCGCGTGCTGGGTGACCTCGTGGTGGCCGACGGCAACGACACGGTGGGCATCCTGGCCATGCAGGACTCCTACGGCACGGGTCTGGCCGACCAGGTCCAGAAGACCGTCACCGACGGCGGTGGCGAGGTCGTCGAGCGCGTCGACTACGACCCGAAGGCGGCCGACTTCTCCGCCGACGTGGCCAAGATCAAGGCCAAGAACCCCAAGGGCATCGTGCTGATCGGGTTCGAGGAGACCGCGAAGGTCGTGGCCGAGCTGGTCAAGCAGGGCCTGCCCGCCAGCAAACACAAGTGGTACATGGTGGACGGCAACACGTCCAACACGAACTACGTGAAGATGCCCAAGGGCACGCTCGACGGCGTCAAGGGCACGATCCCGGGTGCCGCGGCCCCCGAGGAGTTCGAGAAGAAGCTCCTGGCCGTCGACCCCAAGCTCCAGGACTTCAGCTACGCCCCCGAGTCCTACGACGCCGCCAACCTGATCGCGCTGGCCGCCGAGGCCGCCAAGAGCGACGCCGGCACGGACATCGCGGCCAAGCTCGCCGAGGTGAGCAAGGGCGGCGAGAAGTGCAAGAGCTTCAAGGAGTGCGTGGACCTGCTGAAGGCCGGCAAGGACATCGACTACGAGGGCGTCAGCGGCCCGGTCGAGTTCAACGAGGCCGGTGACCCGTCCGTGGCCACCATCGGCATCTACCAGTACGGCGCCAACAACAAGTACGCCACCAAGGCACTCGAGTACCGCACCGGCAACATCGCCGGCTAGTAACGCCGCCTCACACGGAAGGGCCCGGCCGTCATGGCCGGGCCCTTCTCGTCGTTACTTGCAGCCCGCCACGATCTGGTCGGCGGCCACGCGGTACTGCTTGAGCAGCGCCACCTGCCGCTCCCGGGGCACGTCGTTCCTGGACAGCCCGGCGGTCGTGGTCTTGATCGTCTGTACGGCGCCCTTCAGCGAGTCGGGCAGCCGGTCGCCGAACTCCAGCGTGATCCCGCGCAGCTCCGCCAGGCGGCCGATCACGGCGTCCTCGAAATATTGCCGGTCCTCCTGACCCTTCGGCTTCAGCATGAGGTTGGCGTACCCGATGGCCGAGACCACGCGGGCGCAGGGGCTGTCGGTGGGATCGCCGCCGGTGCTGTATTTGGACGCGGACGAGGCGTTGCCCTGGCAGCCGACGAGCAGGACGGGAAGCATGAGCGCGACTGTCGCTAAACGTTTCACAACGCACATTAAAGAACGGCGAAGGGGCCCATGGGAGCCCCTTCGCCGTTCTCGATCGTCTTACGCCTTGGCCAGCGTGCCGAGGTACAGCTCGATGACCTTGGGGTCGTTGGCGAGCTGCCGCCCGGTGCCGGTGTAGGCGTTGCGGCCCTGGTCGAGGACGTAGCCGCGGTGGCAGATCTGCAGGCAGCGCCGCGCGTTCTGCTCCACCATGATCACCGTCACGCCCGCCTTGTTGATCTGCTGGGCCTGGATGAACACCAGGTCCTGCAGCTTCGGAGACAGGCCCGCCGACGGCTCGTCGAGCAGGAGCACGGACGGCTCCGTCATGAGGGCCCTGGCCATCGCGACCATCTGCCGCTCACCGCCGGACAGGGAGCCGGCGCGCTGCTTGCGCCGCTCCTTGAGCGCGGGGAACAGCTCGGCCACGAACTCGAAGCGCTCCTTGAACTTCCCCGGCACCTGGAAGGCGCCCATCTCGAGGTTCTCCTCGATGGTGAGGCTGGGGAAGACGTTGTTGGTCTGCGGCACGTAGCCGACGCCGCGGGCGACCAGCGAGTGCGCCTTCATGTTCGTGATGTCCTCACCCTTGAGCAGCACGGTGCCGCTGCGGATGGTGACCAGCCCGAACATGGCCTTGAGCAGGGTCGACTTGCCGGCGCCGTTGGGGCCGATGATGCCGATCAGCTCGCCCTCTTTGACGTAGAGGTCGGAGCCGTTGAGGATGTTGACGCCCGGCAGGTAGCCGGCGATCAGCTCGTCGCACCTCAGCACGGCGTCCTCGGCGCCTGCCAGGTGGTCGCCGCGGTCGGTGACGGCCGCCTTCGACTGGGCCGGCTCAGGGACGGTCACTTCTGCGTCTCCTCTTCGATCTCGGCCTCCAGCGCCGCCTCGGCCTCGTGAAGCTGGGCCTCCAGCTCGGTCTCCGAGAGCGGCGCGTCGTGGTGGGCGCCCAGGTAGGCGTCGATCACGCGCTCGTCGGACATGATCGTCGAGGGCGGGCCCTCGGCGATGACCGCGCCCTGCGCCATGACGATCACCCAGTCGCTGATGTCGCGGACCATGTCCATGTCGTGCTCCACGAACAGCACCGTCATGCCCTGCTCGCGCAGGTCCTTGACGTGGCCGAGCAGCGACTGCGTCAGCGCCGGGTTGACCCCGGCCATGGGCTCGTCGAGCATGACCAGCTCGGGCTGGACCATGAGCGCGCGGGCCATCTCCAGCAGCTTGCGCTGGCCGCCCGACAGGGATCCGGCGAAGTCCTCGCGCTTGGCGTCGAGCTTGAACCGCTCCAGCAGGTCCTCGGCCCGTACCGTGATCTCGTCCTCCTGGCCGCGCCACAGGCTCGGGATGAGCGCGCGGAAGAAGCTCTCCCCCTTCTGCTGCTGGGCGCCCAGGCGCATGTTCTCCATGACCGTCAGCCGGGACAGCGCCTTGGTGAGCTGGAACGTGCGCACCATGCCGGCGCGGGCCACCTTGTGCGCGGGCACGCCGTTCATGGACTTCCCGTTGAACGTCCACGAGCCGGAGTCGGCCGTGTCGAACCCGGTGAGCTGGTTGAAGAACGTGGTCTTGCCGGCGCCGTTGGGGCCGATCAGCGCGGTGATGGAACCGCGCTGGATCTCGACGTGGCCGACCTCGACCGCGGTCAGGCCGCCGAAGCGGCGCACGACGTTGTCCACCACGAGGATGGGGTCGGGCTTGGGCACGCCGGGATCGCGCGCCAGGTCCTTGAACGCCGCCAGGGCGGCCGCCTTGCGCTCGGTGGTAGTGGTTTCAGCGTGCATCGATTGCTATCTCCCTCTTGTCACCGAAGACGCCCTGTGGCCGGAAGACGAGCAACAGGATGAGGCCAAGACCCACGATGATGTAGCGGAAAGCGCCCACCTGGTTGGTGTCCATGAAGGTGATGTACCCGGCGCCGACCGCCTCGGTGAGCACACCGTAGATGAAGACCAGCAGCACCCAGAAGATCATCGAGCCGACGACCGGGCCGAGCACCCGGGCCGCGCCGCCGAGGATGACCATGGTGTAGACGTAGAAGGTCGTCTCGGTGCCGAAGACGTCCGGCTGCACGGAGGCGAAGGCCAGGCCGTAGATGAAGCCGCCGAGCGAGCCGATGACGCCGCCCAGGATGAGCGACTGCATCTTGTACGAGAAGACGCTCTTGCCGAGGCTGCGCACGGCGTCCTCGTCCTCGCGGATGGCCTTGAGCACGCGGCCCCACGGGCTCTTCATGAGCAGGTAGACGATGCCGCAGCAGATGGCGATCAGCGCCCAGCCGACGACCATCACCCACAGGACCCGGTTGTTGAAGAAGATCGGCACCGGGCCGAGGTTGAAGCCGTAGTCCCCCTCGGAGAACGGGTTGAGGGCGTAGAAGCCGTCGGAGAAGCCGCGCTGGCCGTCGGAGCCGCCGAAGACCGACTTGAAGGCCACCGAGCGGAAGACGAGCCTGATGATCTCGGCCGCCGCGATGGTGACGATGGCCAGATAGTCGGCGCGCAGCTGCAGCGTCGGGATGCCCATGAGGATCGCCAGCAGCACGGCGGCGGCGAGGCCGACGATGATGCCGATCCAGAACGGCAGGCCCATGACGGTGACGGTGACCGCCAGGCCGTAGCCGGCCACGCCCATGAACGCGGCCTGACCGAAGTTGAGCAGGCCCGTGTAGCCGAAGTGGATGTTGATGCCGATGGCCGCGAGGGCGTACAGCACCGTGTCCACGCCGATGGCGGACTTGAGGGTGGTGCTGATGATCGTGATCCAGTCCATTCTGATCCTCCCCCGATCAGCCGATCCGCTCGCGGCGGCCCAGGATGCCCTGTGGCCGGACGAGGAGCACGATGATGAGTACGCCCAGCGCGCCGACGCTCTTGAGCTCCGGCGGCACCCACAGGGTGGAGACCTGGATGAACAGGCCCACCACCAAGGAGCCGACCAGCGCGCCGAACGCGGTGCCGAGCCCGCCGAGCGTCACACCGGCGAAGATGAGCAGCAGGATGTCCTGGCCCATGGTGTATTTGAGGCTCTGCGACAGGCCGAGCATGATGCCCGCCAGCGCGGCGATGGCGCCGCCCGTGGTCCAGATGATCCGGATGACCTGGTCGACGTTGATGCCGGACGAGGCCGCGAGCGCGGGGTTGTCGGCCACGGCGCGGGCCGCCTTGCCGGTGCGGGTGCGCATCAGGGCCAGGCCGACGATGATCAGGACCGCGAGCTCGATGCCCATGGCGACGAAGTTCTTGGGCGCGGCCGTGATGGGGCCGACCTGGATGCCGGGCTGGGCCGTGTACTGGGCGAAGGCCTCGTTCTGGCCGCCGAAGAAGATCAGGAACACGTACCGCAGGAAGAGCGCCACGCCGATCGAGATGATCATCATGGCGATGGTGCCGGTGCCGCGCCTGCGCAGCTGGCCCCAGAACAGGCGGTCCTGTAGGTAACCGAGCATGCCGCCGACCACGACCGCGATGATGGCGGCCGGGATGATATGCAGCCCGAAGCCCACGTTGAACGCGTAGGCGAGGATCGCGCCGAGCGTGACCAGCTCGCCGTGGGCGAAGTTGGTCAGGCCGGTCGTGCCGTAGATGAGCGACAGACCGAGCGCCGCCAGGGCGATGATCAGGCCGAGGTTCAGGCCCTCGAAGGTCAGCTGCGCGGCCGTCGTCCAGAACGAGCTCTCGCCGCCGCTCTCCTGCTGCTGCCCGGGAGCGCCCTTGGCCTGGAGGGCGAACAGGACGGTCGAGCAGTTGCCCTCGAAGACGGTCGGCGTGCGGACATTGTTGCCGCCGCGCACCTCCGCGTTCTGCGGAAGACTGCTGACATCCAAGGTGACCTTGTACTTACCGGGCTTGTCGACCGGAACGTCCCAAGTGCCTTGTGCGTTGCTCGTGACCTCCTTAACGGGTTGTCCGCTCTCGGTGGTCACGGCGATTTTGGCGCCGTTCACTGGCTGGCCTTGGAGTTTGAGTGTTCCCCTCAGTCCCTGGCAATCGGCGGGCCCCGCGTGAGCGGGGCTGGCCAGCAGGAAGACGAGTCCACCCAGGAAGGCCGTGAACGCGATCACGGCTCTGCGCAATGGTGCTCCCTCAAGTAGGTCAAGGCGGGGTTGTAACCCCTCCATCTCGACACGCGCGCATCGCAGGCACAACTGGGATGCTGTGGCGGGAGCTTATTCTGGTGACGCCCGGTTCAGTATCGTTCGTCACCAATTAGTGACATGTGTGTGTCGCTGATGTGAGCAAACAACAAGCCAGGTCAGGGGCTAAATCGCAGTAGACGCCTGGCGGGTCGGCGAACGAATCCGTAACGATCGCCGTAAACGTGGACGAGCCCGCGCGGGCGGCCTTTGGGACCGTGTAGGGCTTCCCCGGCCGCACACGTTTTCTACTGGGCCACCCCGCGGGCTCGCGTTCGGACCACCGTATCGACCTACGGGCGCGGCGCGCAAAGGGACAGGAGTTTCACCTGTCGCGCAACATGCACGTGAGACGAGAGGTGCACACGAGTTTTCCCTGCTCGTCGGTGATCTCGATGCCGTACGTCGCCAGCGTCCGGCCGCCGTGCAGCCTGGTCGCCACGCCTGTGACGTGCCCGGCGGTCGCCGAGCGGTGGTGGGTGGCGTTGATCTCGATGCCCACGGCGATGCGTTCGGGGCCCGCGTGGATGGCGGCGGCCACCGAGCCCAGCGTCTCGGCCAGCACCGCCGAGGCCCCGCCGTGCAGCAGACCGTAGGGCTGGGTGTTGCCCGCGACCGGCATGCGGCCCACGACCCGCTCGGGGCCGGCCTCGAGGAACTCGATGCCCATGCGGTCGGCCAGCGTGCCCTCGTGCACGGCGCCGAGCACCGAGAAGTCCAGGGGGTTGGTCTGCGTCAAAGGGACGTCTCCACTCTTCCGAGCTCAGGTTTTCTGTCGCAGACGCAGACTAGGCTGCGTGTGTGCCGAAGAGTGAAGTGACCCCCAGCCGCCCGCGCCTGTTGCTGCTTGACGGGCATTCCCTGGCCTACCGCGCTTTTTACGCGCTCAAGGACGCCAACCTGATGACCACCGATGGTCAGCACACCGAGGCGGTCTACGGGTTCACCTCGATGCTGACCAACGTCCTGCGCGACGAGCAGCCGACCCACGTGGCGGTGGCCTTCGACAGGTCGGAGCCGACGTTCCGCCACGAGGCCTACTCCGAGTACAAGGCCAACCGGAGCGAGACGCCGGAGGACTTCCGCGGTCAGATGCAGCTCATCTACGAGCTGCTCGACATCCTGCGCATCCCGCACCTGTCCAAGGCGGGCTTCGAGGCCGACGACCTCATCGCCACGCTCGCCACCCGCGCGGCCGGGGAGGGCATGGACGTGCTGATCGTCACCGGCGACCGCGACGCGCTGCAGCTGGTCGACGAGCACGTCACCGTCCTGATGACCCGGCGCGGCATCAGCGACATGACCAGGTTCACCCCGGATGCCGTGGTCGAGAAGTACGGCCTGACGCCGGAGCAGTACCCCGACTTCGCCGCCCTGCGCGGCGACCCCAGCGACAACCTCCTGAGCATCCCGAGCGTGGGCGAGAAGACCGCCGCCAAGTGGGTGCGCGAGTTCGGCTCGCTGACCGCGCTGGTCGACCGGGTCGACGAGGTCAAGGGCAAGGTCGGCGACAAGCTGCGCGAGCACGTCGCCCAGGTGCTGATGAACCGGCGCCTCACCGAGCTGCTGCGCGACGTCTCGCTCGACGTCGACCTCGGCGACCTCACGCAGGGCGCGTGGGACCGCGAGGAGATCAACAAGCTGTTCGACTCCCTGCAGATCCGCGGCGAGCTGCGCGAGCGCGTCTTCAAGGTGCTCGGCAGCGGCGAGCAGGAGCCCGAGCAGGGCTTCGAGGTCGAGACCGTGCTGCTCGGCCCCGATCGGGTGGCCGGCTGGCTGTCGGCGATGCCCGCGGGCCGGGCCGGGCTGGCCTTCAAGGGCGCCTACGGCAGCGGCACCGGCCGCATCGACGCCATCGCCGTCGCCTCGCCCGACGGCACCGCCGCCCACATCGACCCCGTCAAGCTCACCGAGGCCGACGAGGCGGCCCTGCGGGCCTGGCTGGGCGACGAGAGCCGCCCCAAGGCCGTCCACGACGCCAAGGGGCCCATCCTGGCGCTCTGGGCGCAGGGCCTGGACCTGCGCGGCCTGAGCTGCGACACCGCGCTGGCGGCCTACCTGGCGATGCCGGGGCAGCGCACGTTCGCGCTCGAGGACCTCGCCAGGCGCTACCTCCACCGCGACCTGCGGGCCGAGGAGGAGTCCAACGGGCAGGCCGCGCTGTTCGGCGACGACGAGGACGCCCCGGCCAAGGACCTCGCGCTGCGCGCCCACGCCGTGCGAGAGCTGGCCGACTCCCTGGAGACCTTCCTGGCCGGGCGCGGCGGCACCCAGCTCCTGGCCGACGTCGAGCTGCCCCTGCTGACCGTGCTGGCCGAGCTGGAGCGGGCGGGCATCGCCGTCGACGGCCAATACTTCACGGGCCTGGAGGCCGAGTTCGGGGCCGCGGTCAAGCACGCCGTGGAGGAGGCCCACCGCTCCGTCGGCGAGCAGTTCAACCTGGGCTCGCCCAAGCAGCTGCAGGAGATCCTCTTCGTCCGGCTCAACCTCCCCAAGACGAAGAAGATCAAGACCGGCTACAGCACCGACGCCGACCAGCTCGCCTGGCTGGCCACGCAGACCGAGCACGAGCTGCCGACGATCATGCTGCGCCACCGCGACCAGCAGAAGCTGCGCACCACCGTCGAGGGCCTGATCAAGGAGATCTCCGACGACGGGCGCATCCACACCACGTTCAACCAGATCATCGCCGCCACCGGCCGCCTGTCCTCCGAGAAGCCCAACCTGCAGAACATCCCGATCCGCACCGCCGAGGGCCGCCGCATCCGGCAGGGCTTCGTGGTCGGCGAGGGCTACGAGACGCTGCTGACGGCCGACTACAGCCAGATCGAGCTGCGCATCATGGCCCACCTGTCGGGCGACGAGTCGCTGATCGCGGCGTTCGAGTCGGGCCACGACTTCCACCAGGCCACCGCCGCGCGCGTGTTCAACCTGCCGCCCGAGCAGATCGACGGCGAGCTGCGGGCCCGCATCAAGGCCATGAACTACGGCCTGGCCTACGGCCTGTCCGACTTCGGGCTGTCCGGCCAGCTCAACATCCCGGTCGCGGAGGCGCGGGCGCTGAAGGAGGAATACTTCACCGAGTTCGGCGGCGTGCGCGACTTCCTGCAGGCCATCGTCCAGCAGGCGCGCACCGACGGCTACACCGAGACGATCATGGGTCGCCGCCGCTACCTGCCCGACCTCACCAGCGACAACCGCCAGCGCCGCGAGATGGCCGAGCGGATGGCGCTCAACGCCCCCATCCAGGGCTCGGCCGCCGACATCATCAAGGTCGCCATGCTCAACGTCCACCAGGCCGTCCGCGAGGAGAAGCTGGCCTCCAGGATGCTGCTGCAGGTCCACGACGAGCTGGTCTTCGAGGTCGCGCCAGGGGAGCTGGAGCAGCTCAAGCAACTCGTGCGCGACCAGATGAACGCCGCCTACCACCTGCGCGTCCCGCTGGAGGTCTCCGTCGGCGTCGGGCGTACGTGGGAGGACGCCGGGCACTGACTGATCATCTTTTTCGACTAACCTGGAGGAAATTTCACCAGGCGGCGAGGAGCTCTGTGCGGATTTCAGCGTCCCTCACGCGGACCATCGGCATCGCCAACGTGGTGGTGGTAACGGTGGCCGTCGTCGGCCTGAGCCTCTTACCGTCCGAGCAGCGCCCGCACGCCAAGCCGAAAGACGTGGCCAAGGTCCAGGGCAGCGTCGCACCGCCGAGCCAGACGCCGGTGGGCGAGCCGCCCGGGGTCGTGGCCACACCCGAGTTCGCCCGGCAGGTGCACGCCAACGAGGCCGGGCTGGTGCCGGTCCTGATGTACCACCGGATCCTCCCCAAGCGGCTGGCCTCGATCGACAGGACGCCCGACCAGCTCAGGAAAGAGCTGGAGAAGCTGGCCAAGCAGGGCTACGTGCCGATCACCGCCAGAGACTTCGTCACCGGCGACATCAAGGTGCCGGCGGGGAAGTTCCCGGTCGTGCTGACGTTCGACGACGGGCACCCGAGCCACTTCGCGCTCGACGCGAACGGCAACCCCAAGGCCGGCACGGCCGTGGCCGTCCTCCAGGAGGTGGCCGGGAAATACCCGGGGTTCCGGCCGGTCGCCACCTTCTGGATCAACAGGGAGCCGTTCGGGCTGACCGACCGGGAGTCCCAGGCGGTCGCCGTCAAGTGGCTGGTCGACCACGGGTACGAGGTGGCCAACCACACCTGGAACCACCCCAACCTGCGCGTGATGCGCAAGAAGAAGGTCCGCGAGCAGATCGTCCGGCTCGAACGCCTGCTCAAGAAGCTCGGCGTGCCGGAGTCGCGGACGATGGCCCTGCCGTTCGGGTCGATGCCCCGGCCGAAGAAGCTCGCCCGTACCGGGTCTTGGGACGGCACCCGGTATGATTTCGCCGGCGTGTTCCTCGCCGGCGCGGAGCCGTCGCTTTCGCCCTACGCGAAAAAATTCGACCGGGGAGCCATCCAGCGCATCCAGAGCAACGGCAAGAAGGGCGAGTGCCGCAAGTGGTGCTCGCAGTACTGGCTGGAATGGCTGAACAAGCACCCCGGCGAGCGCTATGTCTCCGACGGCGACCCGGCCCGCATCTCCATACCGGAGAAACTGCGAGGTAAAATCGACGCCAAGCGCGGACTGCAGGTCAACGCGTATTGATTGCTCCCCGGATTGACCCCGTGGCGATGGTCTCATATGCTGATCGCTGCGCTGTGGGCTCGCGCGCGCCTCAGACGGAGCGGGCTCGCGCTCGGTCACGTCGATGTCGTAATTCCTCGGCTTGATGCGGAAGAGGGCCTGCCGCGCATCCGCCACATCGACATCCTGTCCGCGTTCGGAGCAATTCCACACATGACGTCCAGCACTGAGGCCACCTCGAGCACCCCGCAGGTAGCGGTCAACGACATCGGGTCCGAGGAAGCCTTCCTCGCGGCGATCGACGAGACCATCAAGTACTTCAACGACGGCGACATCGTCGAGGGCACCGTCGTCAAGGTCGATCGAGACGAGGTTCTTCTCGATATCGGCTACAAGACCGAGGGTGTCATCCCCTCGCGCGAGCTTTCCATCAAGCACGATGTCGACCCAGCTGACGTCGTGGAAGTTGGAGAGCACGTCGAAGCCCTGGTCCTTCAGAAGGAGGACAAAGAGGGCCGCCTGATCCTGTCCAAGAAGCGCGCGCAGTACGAGCGCGCCTGGGGCACGATCGAGAAGATCAAGGACGAGGACGGCATCGTCACCGGCACCGTCATCGAGGTCGTCAAGGGTGGTCTCATCCTCGACATCGGCCTGCGTGGCTTCCTGCCGGCGTCCCTCGTGGAGATGCGCCGCGTCCGCGACCTGCAGCCGTACGTCGGCCGCGAGCTCGAAGCCAAGATCATCGAGCTCGACAAGAACCGCAACAACGTGGTTCTGTCGCGCCGCGCCTGGCTCGAGCAGACGCAGTCCGAGGTTCGCCAGACGTTCCTCAACACCCTCCAGAAGGGTCAGGTCCGCAAGGGCGTCGTCTCCTCGATCGTCAACTTCGGCGCCTTCGTCGACCTCGGTGGGGTCGACGGTCTGGTCCACGTGTCCGAGCTGTCCTGGAAGCACATCGACCACCCCTCCGAGGTTGTCGAGGTCGGCCAGGAGGTCACGGTCGAGGTCCTCGACGTCGACATGGAGCGCGAGCGCGTCTCCCTGTCGCTCAAGGCGACCCAGGAAGACCCGTGGCAGCAGTTCGCCCGCACCCACCAGATCGGCCAGGTCGTGCCGGGCCGCGTCACCAAGCTGGTGCCGTTCGGCGCGTTCGTCCGGGTCGAGGAGGGCATCGAGGGCCTGGTCCACATCTCCGAGCTGGCCGAGCGCCACGTGGAGATCCCGGAGCAGGTCGTCCAGGTCGGCGACGAGATCTTTGTCAAGATCATCGACATCGACCTCGACCGTCGCCGCATCAGCCTCTCGCTGAAGCAGGCCAACGAGGGCGTCGGGACCGAGGTCGAGTTCGACCCGACCCTGTACGGCATGGCGGCCACGTACGACGACCAGGGCAACTACATCTACCCCGAGGGCTTCGACCCGGAGACCGGGGAGTGGCTCGAGGGCTTCGACAAGCAGCGTGAGGAGTGGGAGCGGCAGTACGCCGAGGCCCAGACGCGTTTCGAGGCTCACCGGAAGCAGATCGAGGAGGCCCGCAAGGCCGAGGCGGAGGCCGGCGAGGCCGCTCCCTCGTCCTACAGCGGCGAGACGCAGGCTCCGGCCGGCGGCTCCTCCTCCTCGTCGTCGGCTCCGGCCAGCGGCGCGCTCGCCTCGGACGAGGCGCTCGCGGCTCTGCGCGAGAAGCTCGCGGGCGGCCAGAGCTGACCTTCGGGTCCGGCTGAGGCACAGCCTTAACTCCGGAAGGCCCCGTACCGTTCGCGGTGCGGGGCCTTCCGCACGCCTGCCCCCACCGCCGGGGGGTTTGGGACGGCCGCCGCCCCAGTGCCCGCTCCTCGCCATCGCGCACCCCCGGCACCACGACCTCCCGCTGTTGGGGATTCCGCCTTCCGCGCGCCCGGCTGTCCGGTGGGCCCGCTTGTCCGTGCGCCTGCCTGTCCGTGCGCCCGGCCTCCGGGGCCGGGGCGGGAGGCGCTGGGCATCTGGGCGCCGGGCGAGAGACACCGTGAGTGCCACTGTGCGCGTCGCGGCACCCAGGGCGGTGGATGAACACCGGGACCGTGGCGCTCCGCTCGCACCGTGCCACAGAGGCCCGCACGGGGGCGTCACAGCCGTGCTGTTGGTGTGCGGTGCCGACGGTGGGCGCGTGGTGCGATGCGGTGCCGTCGGCCGGCAGCGTCATGGGTGAGGCTCGTGGGGGTGTGGCGTGGGGGTTTCGGGCGAGGTGTTGAGGGGGTCGCAGATTTTACCTTGGGTGTTGGCGAGCCCGCCGCCCGCGGCGATCGGCGCTGACAGACTGACCTGCGCTGTTGACACCACGATCGATTCCCAGGGGCGACGCGTTGGGCATGGTTCAGCGGGTGATCATCCTTGCCGCAGCCGCGCTGGCGGCCGCGGCCGCCGCTTCGCCGGCGGTGAAGGGCGCGGCCGTTCCCCAGTGGCAGGACTGCGGCGACGGGTTGCAGTGCGCCAAGCTGTCCGTGCCCGTCGACTGGGCCAGGCCGCACGGCCCCCGTACCGAGATCGACCTGGCGAGGATGCCCGCGCAGGACCCGCAGCACAGCCGCGGCTTCCTGGTGGTGAACACCGGCCCGGCCTCCACCGTCCAGGCCGTGCGCGCCCGGCCGGAGGGTGTGAGCGAGCTGACCAGGTGGTTCGACGTGGTGCTGGTCGAGCCGCGCGGGATCGGCGACCGGGGGAGCGCGGCCGCCGTTCAGTGCGCGGTGGCGCAGCCCGACCCGCTGCGCCTCGTCCTCGCCCCCGGACGGGCCGGGTGGCGCGCCTACGCCCGCGACAACGCCGCCTACGACCGGAGTTGCCGGGCCGCCGCCGGACCCGCCTACGACGGGCTCACGTCCTGGCAGGTCGCCCACGACCTCGACGCCCTGCGCGCCGAGCTGGGGGAGCCCCGGCTGCGGTACTTCGGCTCCTCCTACGGGGCCGTGTACGGGCAGGCGTACATGGAGCTGTTCCCGCACCGGACCGGGAGGATGTACCTCGAAGGCGGGCCCGACCACACCGAGCCCGACCTGGCGCAGCGGCTGGCCGACCGGGCACGGGCGGCCGAGCGGCAGCTGTTCTCCTTCCGCGACTGGTGCCGCAGGCACCTGGGGTGCCCGCTCGGCGACGCCGACACCGACGCCGTGGAGGTCTACGACGCCCTGACCCGCCGCACGCCCCTGCACGCGGGCCCCGGGCGTACGGTGAACTCCCGGCGCCTCGCGGTGGCCGTCCACGCCGGGCTGGCGCCGGGGCGCTGGCCGGAGCTGGCCCGGGCCATGTCCGAGGCCAGGGAGGGCGACGCGACCAGGCTGGCGGCGTTGGCCTCCGAGGCGACCAAGCGGGCGTCCGAGGCGACCAAGCAGGCCTCCGAGGCGATCAAGCCGGACGCCGAGGCAGCCAAGCAGGCCTCCGAGGCAGCCAAGCCGGACGCCGTGAGCGCGTCGGCGCCGCCCGCGACCGTGTCGGGAGCCATGTGGTGCCACGACTTCATGCCCGCCGTGCCCGCCTACCGGCGCTTCCTCACGATGGAGACGCATCTGCGCGAGGTGGCGCCGCGCGTGGGATGGGTGAGCGGCCGGTACGAGGTCGCGCGATGCCTCGGCATGCCGCGCAAGGGCGCCCCGAGCTGGCCCCCGAACGTGCCGGACCCCCGTCACGGCCCCACGGTCCTGGTCGGGATCGGCCGGCTGGACACCGGTGCCCGGCCCGTGGGGCACATCCCCGGGGCGGTCGTGCTGTCGCACGGCGACGGGCCCGACGCGTACCTGCTCCAAGGGGTCAGCAGGCTCCGCGCCACCTGCCTGCGCACGCACGTGCACGACTACCTCGTCAACGGGACGCTGCCGCAGGAGGGCACCGAGTGCCCCGGCGAGCTCACGGCGGGCATGTATCCGTGAGGAGCGGACGGTAGGGTGCTGCGCGTGCTGATCGAACGGGCGACCACGGCGGACGCGGGCGAGATCCTCACCTTGCAGCGGGCGGCCTACGTGAGCGAGGCCCAGCTGTACGGCGACCCGTACATCCCGCCGCTCATCGAGTCGCTGGAGCAGATCCGCAAGGTCATCGAGGGCGCCGTCGTGCTCAAGGCGCTCGACGCCGGCCGCGTGATCGGCGCGGTGCGCGGGCAGGTGTCCGGCACGACCTGCCTGGTCGGCCGCCTGGTCGTGGCGCCCGACCGCCAGGGCCGGGGCATCGGCACGGCGCTGCTGACGGCCCTGCACGAGGCGGTGCCGGAGGCGGAGGCGTTCGACCTGTTCACGGGGCACCTGTCAGGGGTCAACCTCAAGCTCTACCGCCGTCTGGGCTACCGGGAGACGAGCCGGGAGCGGATGGACGATCATCTGACGCTGATCCACCTGCGTATGCGGCCAGATCGATCCCTTCCTCAGCCGTGATCATGACGCGGCCCAGGTCGTCGTCCACCCAGTTCCACCCCCAGCGCCACTCCGAGCCCGCCAGGGCGGGAGCGTGCATGGACGGGAACAAGCTGCGGCAGGGCACTCAGCCCGGGTATGGTGAGTCGCGGTCGAGCATGTGAGTGACAATCAAGCTCACGAGTGAGGCCAGGGCAGTACCTACTCACCGCCGGAAGGGCGGAGCTCGCGTCACCCAGAACGGGATCGCGAGCTGGGGCGTGGAAACCCGCGAAAGCGGGGCCGGGAGGTGAACCGCCAAGCAACAGCGTCGTGGCCATGCGCATAGCCGCACGGTTGGGACGGCTGGAATCTCCCGGATTCATCCGTGGGGAGCGCTTCAAGCCGTACAGCTTGTAGAAGGCGGGGTTGGCGAAGCCGCCCGCCCCGTGCGCGGGCCTGGCGTGGTGCGGCAGGCATTCGAGCGCGTGCGCGCGGTCCAGCCCCGCCTCGGCCAGCACCCGCGCGGCCAGGGACTCGCCGGCCAGCAGGGCGAGCACGACGTGTTGCGGCCCCACCCAGTCGTCCCCGACGGCCGCGGCCTGCTCGTGCGCGGCCCGTACGATCGTCGTCTTCATGTCTACGATGATGACCCCGTAGGCTTTTTCCCGTGTTGAAGACTGGGCTCACAGGCGGTATCGGATCGGGCAAGAGCGAGGTGTCGAAGCGGCTGGCGGCCAAGGGCGCCGTCGTGATCGACGCCGACAGGATCGCCCGCGAGGTGGTCGAGCCGGACACGCCGGGGCTGGCCAGGGTGGTGGCCGCGTTCGGGGAGGGCGTGCTGCGCCCCGACGGCTCGCTCGACAGGGAGAAGCTCGGCTCCATCGTCTTCGCCGACCCCGAGCGGCTCGCCGCGCTCAACGCGATCGTCCACCCGCTGGTGGGGGAGCGGGTGGCGGAGCTGCAGAGCCGGGCGGCCGACGACGCGATCACCGTCTACGACGTGCCGCTGCTGGCGGAGAACCACCTGGCCCCCATGTACGACGTGGTCATCGTCGTCGACGCGGCCGACGGGACCCGCATCCGGCGCCTGGCAGAGCACCGGGGCATGCCGGAGGCCGACGCCAAGTCCCGCATCGCCGCCCAGGCCTCCCGCGAGGACCGGCTGGCGGTGGCCGACATCGTGATCCCCAACGAGGGCTCGCTGGTCGAGCTGGACACCCGGGTGGACGAGGTCTGGGAGGAGCTGACGAGGCGCGCGGGCCGCGGCTGACCCGTGCTCAGAAGGGCGAGTCGAGCGGCACCTGCCGCACGCCCGGCAGGTAGGGGTCGAGCTCACCCAGCTCGAACCGGGACATCCCGATCACGTGCCAGAACTGCCCGGCCGGCTCGCCGTGGACCTTGTAGCGCCCGTCGGGCGCCAGCGCCGCCCACCCCTCGGCCAGCCCGAGCAGGGTGGCCCGCCGCTCGCCGCCCTCCCAGAGGATCACCACGCCGTCGTCGCCCGCGCTGGCCAGCAGGTCGGTGACCGGGCTGAAGGCCACCGACCACACCCGGCGGGCGTGCCCGGCCAGCGTGTGCCGCGGCCGCCCGGTCGCGGTGTCCCAGACCCGCACCACCAGGTCGTCGCCGCCCGTGGCCAGGCGCTCGCCCGTCGCGTCGAACGCCAGGCTCCACAGCCGCCCCTCGTGCCAGAGCTCGTGCACCAGCCGCGGCTGCCACGGCTGTCCCGGGCGCAGCTCCCACACCATGGCCCGGCCGTCGTTGCCGGCGCTGGCCAGGTGGCGGCCGTCGGGGGAGAAGACCACCGAGTAGACCCGGTCGGTGTGGCCCTTGAGCGTGGCGACCCGGCCGCCGGAGGCCACGTGCCACAGGCGCACGAGCCGGTCGTCGCAGCCCGTGGCCACGTACTCGCCGTCGGGGCTGAACGCGATCGAGCGCACCCGCCCGCGGTGGTCGGACAGGTGGCCCGCCAGCCGTCCGGTCGGGCGGTACCAGATCTTGACGCTGTCGTCGTCGTTGGCCGTGGCCAGCAGGAGGCCGTCAGGGCTGAACGCCTCGGCCCAGACGTGGTCGGTCTCGGCGCTCAGCTCGCGCTCGTAGTCGCCGGTGACGGCGTTCCAGAAGTGCACGCCGCCGTCGTTGCTGGAGGTGGCCAGCACGGGCCCGGCCGGGGAGAACAGGGCCGAGATGAGCCGGTCGGCCGTGCCGGTGAACTCCCGCAGCCGCCGTCCCGTACGCGGCTCCCACACGCGTACGACGCCGTCGTTGCCGCTGGTCGCCAGCATCGAGCCGTCGGCGCTGAACCTGACGGACGAGATGCGCCGCCCGTGGCCGCGCAGCACCCGCTGGCACTTGCCCGAGCCCGGGTCCCACAGGCGCACGGTGCCGTCGTTGCTGCTGGTGGCGATCTGCTGGCCGTCGGGCCGGAACGCGAACGGCCAGACCGAGCTCCGGTGGCCCGTCAGCTCGACCCGCTGGCCGCCGCCGACCGGCTGCAGCCGGAGCACGCCGCCCGAGTCGCCGCTGGCCAGCGCCTGCCCGTCGGGGCTGAAGGTCACCTGGTAGACGGCCGCCGCGTGCGTGGTGTGCACGCCACGGGACTCGCCCGACGGCTCCCACAGGCGTACGGCTCCCGCCGTGTCGCCGGTGGCCAGCAGCGAGCCGTCCGGCGAGAACGCCACACAGTAGATGCTGCCCGCGTGCCCGCCCAGCACGTGCAGCGGCCGCCACGTGGCGGTGTCCCACAGCCTGACGGTGCCCGCCTCGTCGCCGGTGGCCAGCAGGCGGCGGTCCGAGCTGTGCACGGCGCGGTAGACGCTGCCGCGATGGCCGTCGAGCGTCTCCTTCACCTGCCCGGACGTCAGGTCCCAGACGCGTACGACACCGGCCGCGTCGCCCGTCACCAGCACCGAGTGGCCGAACGACGCCGTGTAGATCGGCGCCTGGTGCCCTTCGAGCGCGTGCGCGAGCCGCCCGGTGGCCGTCTCCCACACGCGTACGATGCCGTCGCCGCCCCCGGCCGCCACCAGATCGCCGGCCGGGCTGAGGCGTACCGGCCAGACGCCGTCGGCGTGGCCCTTGAGCGCGTGCAGGCACTCGCCGGTGAGGGAGTCCCAGAGCAGGACGGCTCCGTCGCTCGCGCCCGTGGCCAGCAGGTCGCGGGTGCGGGCGAACGTGACCGCGTAGACGCGGCCCCGGTGCCCCTGCAGCGTGCGCACGGGGGCACCGCCGACGCAGAGCAGCACGCCGCCGTCCTCGTTGCCGATCGCGATCGTGGAGCCGTCGGGGCTGTAGGCGATGGGCTCGGGCAGGCGGCTGGTCTGGAAGTGGTAGCCGTACGGGACGCCGATGCCGGCCGGGGCGAACTCGACCTCCACCGGCCGGCCCGGCACCACCGCCGCGCCGGGCAGGTGGGGCAGCGTGCCGGTCACGTTGATCAGCGAGGCCCGGTGCCAGCGGGCGCCCTCGACCGCCGCGTCGCTCAGGTCCACCCGCGCCAGCCGCGCCCCCGACAGGTCGGCGCCGGTCAGGTCGGCCCCGGTCAGCGCGGCGCCGTCGAGCCGCGCCCCGGTCAGCCTGGCCTCGCGCAGGGTGGCCCTGGACAGGTTGGTGCCCGCCAGGGTGGCCTCGGACAGGTCGGCGCCGGTGAGGTCGACGTCGCTCAGGTCCCTGGCCGACAGGTCCTCGCCCTTGAGGTTCGCGCCGCGCAGGTCGGCCCGGGCCGGGGTGCGCAGCCTGGCCGAGATCTTGACCGCGTTCGCCCTGGACACGTCGTCGCCCGGCGGGTCGGCCGCCCACGCGTGCAGGGCCCGTACGTCGGCCAGGTCGCACAGGAACTCCACGGTCAGCGCCGACAGCGGCCGGCGCGACAGCAGCGCGAAGTTGTCGAGGGCGATGTGGCGGGCGATCAGCCACTCCATCACGGACGCGTGGATGAACCCGAACATCCCGTCCTCGGTCCGCACCAGCAGGCTGCCCGACCCCATCCGGTAGGCCGCGTGCGCCGCCGACAGCTGCCCGTCGGACAGATCCGTGAGCGTCTCGCCGATCTCGGTCAGCTCGTCCACGCCCAGCAGCGACTCGCCGGTGTCCCACAGCCGCATCGCCAGCGCCGTCACCGCCTGCCACAGCTCGTCGACGGTCAACGCCGTGGCCGAGCCGGGGATCCTGGCCCGCCGCTCCTCGAAGGCCAGCCAGGAGCTGAGGATCTCGTCGTACAGCAGCGCGGGGCTGATCGTGTGGCGGGCGCCCGCCACCGTACGCAGCCGGTCGGCGTCGAGGTCGGCGATGAAGGTCAGCATGCGCGGGTTCTGGGCCAGCGCCAGCAGGTCCTTGATCTCGCCCATCAGCGACATGCGCGCGCCGGCCTCGTCGCCGTCGTCGAACCGGTTGGCCAGGTAGGAGCGGATCTGGTCGTGCGTGAAGTCCTCCACGCTGAGCACCCGCCGCTGCGGCAGCACCCCCACCATCTCGCCGAGCGAGGTCAGCACCTGGCTGTGCGACTTGAAGTGCTGCGTACGGCTGGCGACCACGATCTTGGCCTTGTCCTCGGCCGCCGCCAGCAGCGTGGCCAGGTGATCGGCCGCCCGGTCGAACGTCAGCCGGGTCACCAGCTCGTCGAACCCGTCGAACAGCAGCACGATGCGCCCCTGCCTGAGCAGGTAGCGGAACGCCTTGAGATCGATGAACTCCTCGCCGTGCCCGGCCAGATGGGCCGCCACCAGCGCGTCCACGGAGTGCGCCTTGTCCAGGGCGCGCAGTTCGATCAGGATCGGCGTCAGGTGCGGCAGCTCGACCGGGATGCGCCGGGCCAGCTCGCGCAGCGCGAACGTCTTGCCGTGGCCGAAGTCGCCGAGCAGCAGCAGGAACCTGCCGTGGTCGGTGGCCAGCAACCGCATCAGCTCGTCGGTCAGGCCGTGCTTGATCTGGCCGCCCTGGCGGTCGAGCTCGCGGTAGCGCTGCGGCACGTACAGGTCGGGCGGGTAGCGGCGGTCGGCCATCAGCCTGGCCGTCTGCTCGGCGACGTAGCCGGTCAGGTCGAGCAGCCCCTGGAACTCGGTGAAGGTGCGCAGCCGCACCCCCTTGCGCATCAGGTCGTCGCGGACCGCCCGGGAGGCGGGCGGGCCCTGGTAGACCAGTTCGGCGGCCAGGCCGGTGGCGTGCGCCTGGCGGACGAAGCCGTCGGCGGTGCTCTCGGTCAGCTCGCCGACGTGCGCGCCGATCATCGCCTGGCGGACGAAACCGTCCTCCGGGTGGGTGACCACGAGGTGCGCGTCGAACCGGCGGATCCTGGCCCGCTCGTGCCTGGCCTCGCAGACCTCGGCGATCCGGTCGAGCAGCAGCTCGACCGGGCTCGGCGCGCGCTCGTCCGGCTTGGGCGCGGGCGGCTCGGGGGCCGGGCTCTCGCCGGTGAAGGTGGCCCGCACGGCCTTCCACCGGTACGGGACCGGCTCGGGCTCGCCCGCGTCGGGCAGCCAGATCCGCAGGCCGTCAGGGGTGATCTCGACCACCTGGTGCCGCCCGGAGCGCGGCGCGGCGATCACGCCCTCGGCCCGGTGGGCGGACCCGCCGTGGAAGAGCAGGTTGAGCCGGTGGGTCAGCAGGCGCTCGAACGTGGGCGCGTCCCGCAGCTCGCCCGGCGGATGCCCGATCGCGCCCAGCCGCAGCCACGCGCCCTCCTCGTACGGCCGCAGCCGCTCGGCGAACCAGGCCGCCTGCGCCTCCCCGAGCTGCGCGTACGCGTCGCGTTCGAGGTGGCTCATCGCCATCGTCGAGTTGAGCCCCGCCACGACCACCTTCAGATCGGGCACCTCGAACAGCGTCC
The DNA here is from genome assembly GCF_053587055.1 of Nonomuraea sp. NPDC003707. Taxonomy (NCBI): domain Bacteria; kingdom Bacillati; phylum Actinomycetota; class Actinomycetes; order Streptosporangiales; family Streptosporangiaceae; genus Nonomuraea; species Nonomuraea sp. NPDC003707. The sequence continues at coordinate 296,833 of NZ_JBSFNK010000002.1, forward strand.
ACGGCTGCCCGCCGTCGAACACCCGGTCGTCCAGCCCCTGGTACACCTCGCCGAACAGCCCGGCGAAGTGCCGCCACTTGGGCCAGTAGGGCGGCTGCGGGCTCACGTCGTCGGCCTCGCAGGTCATGAAGTACGCGCTGGCGGCGGCCTTGGTCACGTCACGCGGCCCGGGCAGCAGGATCAGCCGGTGCTGCTCCAGCCCGATCAGCAGCCGCAAATCGGTCACGAACCGCGTCGCCTGCCCGAACTGCCCCAGACTGCCCGACTCGGTCAGATCGCCGGTGACCAGCATGAGGTCGGGACGCGGCATGCCCCGGTCGTACATGGCGGTCAGGTCCGCCCAGATGCGCGCCTGCATGTCCTCGGGCGTGAACGGCTCGCCCGGATCGGGCAGCGCCCGGCCGAACCTGGGGCCGCCGATGTGCAGCACGCTGATCGACTCGCGCGCCCGGTCGGCGCTCACCGTCGGGGGGAACTTCGGCGCCGCCACCGGCGTGCGCCGGGCCCTGGCCCGGTCGCCCGGCGGCGGCAGCGTCGGGACGGGCACCGGCACCCTGGAGCCGTCGGGGAACGCAGGCGCCGCCGCCGGCTTGGCCCGGCCCGCCATCGCCTCCCGCACCCGGCCCAGCAGCAGCGCCCTGGCCTGCCCGGGGTCGGTGACGCCCAGCAGGTCGACCCAGGTGATCGTGGACAGCAGGCCCTCGAGCCGGACGTCCTCCAGCCTGATCGTGACGAGCTTGTTGGAGGGGTTGTCGGGGTCGGCCCGCAGCGCGGCCTGCCACTCCATCCGGCCGTAGCGGGAGGTCAGGTAGTTGCGCGAGAGCACGGCCACGACCACCTGCGCTTCGCTGACCCCGCGGTCCATGAAGTCGATGAAGTTGGTGCCCGGTACGAAGTCCCACTCCTGGATCATGGTCTTGTAGCCGGCCGCCTCGAGCTCCCAGGCTATCCAGGTGGCCCACGCCGTGTCGGCCGGGGAGTAGCTGACGAAGATCTCGGTCGGCCTGCCGTCACGCGCCATGAGCTCAGTATCCCCTGTGCGGCCGCGGGTTTTCAGCTTGTGGGATCATCTACGGGTGTGGCGGCGTCTTGGAGTGCTCGACCGGGTCAGGATCGGGCTGCTCGGTCTCGGCATAGCGTTCGTGCCGACCGGGTTGCTGCCCTGGGAGGACGCGCTCGCCAGCCTGGATGAGATCGGGCCCCTGCTGATCTTCCTGGTCGCGATCATCGTGCTGGCCGAGCTCACCAAGGAAGCCCAGGTCTTCGACGCCATCGCGGCGAGGATGGCGGTGCTCGGACGCGGCAACTACGCCGCCCTTTTCTTTCTTTGCACCGCCTTCGCGTCATTTATCACGATATTTCTGAATCTGGACACGACGGCGGTCCTGCTCACCCCCGTCATGCTCGCCCTCGCCCCCAGGGCCCGCATCGCCGCCCTCCCCCTGGCCATGACCACGATCTGGCTGGCCAACACCGCGAGCCTGCTGCTCCCCGTCTCCAACCTGACCAACCTCCTGGGCATGGAGAAGATCGGCCTGGACGCCCAGGAGTTCGCCGCGCGCATGTGGGCCCCGCAGCTCGCCTCGATCGCGGTGACGATGGTGTTCCTGTGGGTGTTCTACTGGCGCCGCGGCGAGCGGCGCGACCTGCGCTACACCCCGCCGCTGCTGGAGCCGGTGGCCGACCGCGTGCTGTTCGGCGCCGCGGCGGCCGGCTGCCTGCTGTTCATCGCGATGCTGCTGCTCAAGACGCACGTGGCCATCGCCGCCACCGCGGCGGCCGCGATCGTCGTGGCGGCCTTCCTGGTACGCGCCCGCGACCGCCTGACCTGGAGCCTCGTCCCGTTTCAGCTCGTGATCTTCGTGACGGGGCTGTTCCTGGTGGTTCCCACGCTCAGCAGGCACGGCCTGTCCGACCTGATGACCTGGATGGTCGGCACGGAGGGCGACCCCTACCGCACGGCCGCCGTCGGGGCCGGGCTCTCCAACACCATCAACAACCTGCCCGCCTACAAGGCCGTCGAGACCGTCATCCCGGCCGCCGACCAGGACCAGCTGCTGGCCCTGCTGGCCGGCACCAACGTGGCCCCGGTCATCACGCCATGGGCGTCGCTGGCCACGCTGCTGTGGTTCGAGTCGTGCCGCCGCCACGAGGTCAAGGTCCCGATGCGCCGCTTCCTGCTGACCGGCACGGGCCTGGCCGTGGCCGGGCTGCTCGCCACCGTGTGGACCCTGGTGCGGTTCAGCTGATCAGGCGGCGGCCAGCGCGTAGGCGCCGGCGACCGCGTCCAGCGCCCAGCGCATCCGCACGACGTACGTCTCGGGGTGGTCGCCCGCCTCCTGCGCCACGTACGCCGCGCACCGGGCTGCGTCGCCGCCGCACCGGCACAGCCGCTCGTCCACGGCCTCGCGGATCTGGAACGGGGACAGCCGGTCGGACGGCTGCAGAGCGGTCGCGAAGAGCACCTGCGCCAGCTCGGTCGTGGTCATCATGTCGAGCCCCTCTCCCTTGTTCCGTTCTCTCTCAATAGACCTCGAACGGGAGCGGAACTCATCGGCGAAGGACACACATGTTCTGCGGACTTTTCCTCATTCGGGCCCGAGGAGGGCGAGCAGCCCGGGGACGGCCCGGGGATGGGCGGCGACGAAGCTGCGGTCGTCGGCCGTGCCGTCGATGCACTCCTCGAACGGGCCGCCGTCCAGCGCCCTGATCTCGATGCCGGCCTCCCGGGCGAGCAGCGCCCCCGCGGGCAGGTCGACCGCCTCGGCCCGGTAGCCCACGATGCCGTCGATGTCGCCGCGCGCCAGCATCGCCCACGCCAGCAGCGGCGCCCACAGCTGCAGCACCCGCCGCGCGTTGAGCTCCAGCGCCGTGCGCAGCGCGCGTGCGGTCGCGTCGTCCCTGGTCACGCCGTATCCCTGGGTCCAGGCCAGCAGCGGCCCGTGCGGGCTCGGCGCGTACGGGGGCGCGAGGCGTACCCCCGAGGACGATCCCGCCGGAGCGGACAGCGCCCCCCGCCCGCGGACGGCCGACCACGTCTGGTCGGAGACGGGATCGTGCACCACGCCCAGCACGGGACGCCCGCCCCGGCACAGCGCCACGCCCACCACGTAGGCGGGCAGGCCGATCGCCACGTTGTTGGTGCCGTCGAGCGGGTCGACCAGCCACGTCCACTCGCCGCCCGCGGCCCCCACCAGCCCCGACTCCTCGGCGATCACCGTGTGCGACGGGTACGCCGTCAGGATGCGCTCCAGCAGCAGCTTCTCCGAGGCCAGGTCGAGGTCGGTCACCACGTCGCCCGCCTCGCCCTTGGCCCGGACGCCGACCACGCCGCTCATGCCTTCCCGGAGCAGCGCCCCCGCGGCCTCGGCGGCTTCGACGGCGACCGTGCGGGCGTGATCCAGGTCCATCGGATGCCTCTCAGGTCAGGTGAGCGGTGATCAGACGTACGGCCAGCTCGGTCTCGCGGGCGTCCAGCGGCTGCCTGGCCACGTGGTGCGGCCCGCCGCCCAGCGGGCCGAGCGACAGGTCGCGGCTGCCGGGCCGGCCCCGCCCCAGCGCGATCGTGGCCGCCTCGCCGCCCTCCGGCACGACGCTGCTGTGGAAGCGATCGGCGGCCAGCGTGTACGTGTCGCCGGGGCCGAACACCTCCACCAGGCCCGTCGCGTGCCGCACGGTGCGCCCGGTGGGCGAGATGCGGTCGCCGTCGGCCCCGCTGACCACCTCGAAGACCCGGTGCGTGGCGTCCCGGCCGGCGTCGGTGACCACCGCGTGCACGTTGCGCACCTGGCCGTAGAGGACGTGGCTGACCAGGTCCCAGCTGTGGCAGTGGATCTGCGAGGTGGTGCTCTCGGCGTGCGCGAACGAGTCGGACCACAGGTGGACGCACACCCCTTCGCCGCCGTCGCGCTCCAGCGGCAGGCACACGAACCCGAGCGGGTGGCGCACCGCCGTCAGGCCGCCGGACGAGAGCGTCTCCAGCGCCCAGGCCCTGGCCTCGCCCCCGATGACCCGCTGGTGGACGCCGTGATGGCTCATCACGCACCAGCTCGATCATGCGGCTCACCGTAGGGGTCCATCGCCCGCAACGCCTTGCGGGCGATGTCGACGACGTCACGGCCGTTGTACGCCTTGGGCAGCGGGATCCCGACGCGTTCGAACAGCTCCTGAACCTCCTCGATGGTGGGCTCGTCGCTCAACGGCACCTTCTTGTACATCTCCAGCGGCACCCGCCGCGCCTGCTCGAAGCTGAGCCGCAGCTCGGTGTCGCAGTTCTCGTAGTAGAACGTGCCGGCCAGCGCGGTCATCGCCTTGTTGGGGTCCTCGACCGTCATGATCAGGCGGGTGGCCGACACGTCCCAGCGGAACGTGGTCATCGTCGAGGACAGGCCCACCGCGATGTCGAGCAGGCCGTAGCGCTGGCGGTGCCAGAAGGCGGCCAGGATCGTCGCGTACGACTCCTTCCTGGCCCGGTCGGTCGTCCACGTCTCGCCGGTGCCGTCGGGGGCGTCCGACAGCGAGCGGCGGTAGTGGGCGTACGTCTCGCACACCTCCAGGTTGGACGGGTCGATCACCTCGACCCTGACCGTGAGGTGGCGCTTGTCCCTGCGGGCCGCCGCGACGCACTCGGGCAGGGTGACCGCGCGCAGGTAGGTGCCGGTGCCGCCCTTGAAGCTCCACCGGTGGGTGTCCTTGCGTGCCTCCGCGTGGGACTGGGCGATCTCCTGGCTGCTGCCCAGCACCCGTACGAGCTGGAGCGCGTCGAGGGCCTTGCGGGTGCTGCCGACCAGCGACTCGATCTCCTGCAGGCGGGCCAGGCGCGCGGGCAGCTCGGCCAGCGCGCCCGAGGTGATCGTCTCCTCGACCGGGGCCTGGCGCGCGCGGTCGCGCAGCAGCGCGGTGGCCACCAGCGCCATGATGACCAGGGTCGCGGCGTTGACCAGCTGGGACTGCACCTCGTCGGGCACGATCTCGTTGGGCAGGACGCCCACGACGCCGATCACGATCGCGAGCACCAGCGCGATGGCCCCGTCGGCGTTCTGCGCAGCCCATGGGGCGACCTGCTTCACCGCCGCCACGAACCGTGTCATCGCTCGCCCCGCCGTTCGACGATCATTCAGTCCCGAGGTCATGGTAACGACCGCGCCAAGCGACCACCAGTACACCCAGAGCCAGGGAGCTTTATTGCCTCGAACCCGAACGGCTCCCGTGGGTAGCATCGGCTCGCATGATCATGGATCCCGAGGTGATGGGCTACTACGAGCAGGGCGGCGAGCTGACCAGGCTGCGGCGGGGGCGCAACCGGCTGGAGTACTGGCGCACGCGTGACGTGCTGCGCCGCGTCCTGCCGCCGGCGCCCGCGCGGGTGCTCGACGTGGGCGGGGGCACCGGCGCGCACGCCGAGTGGCTGGCCGCCGACGGTTACGAGGTCGAGCTGATCGACCCGGTGCCGCTGCACGTACAGGAGGCGTCCGCGCTGCCCGGGGTGAGCGCCCGCCTGGGCGACGCCCGCGACCTGCCCGTCCCCTCCGGCCGGGCCGACGCGGCGCTGCTGCTCGGCCCGCTCTACCACCTGCCCGAACGGGCCGACCGCGTCCGCGCCCTGGCCGAGGCCAAGCGCGCGGTGCGCCCGGGCGGCTCCGTGGTGGCGGCCTTCATCAGCCGGTACGCGAGCGTGCACGACGGCGTATACCGCGGCGGCTTCGTAAACGAGGAGTACCGGACGGCCGACTACCGGGGCCTGGAGACGGGGGTGATGATCTCGCCCAGGCCGCGCGGGTTCCGCGGTTACCTCCACGGGCTCGAGGAGATCCTGGACGAGTTCGCCGACGCCGGGCTGCCGCGGCCGGACCGGTACGGCCTGGAGGGCGCCTTCTGGCTGTACGGCGACGTGGACGACTGGCTGGACGACGACGAGCGGCGCGAGCTGCTGCTCGACGCCGCCCGCAGGCTGGAGTCGGAGCCGTCGCTCCTGGGGGTCAGCGGCCATCTCCTGGCCGTGGCGACCGCCTGACCGCGCGCCCCGGCCGCGGTCAGGCGGTCCGCTCCCCGATCCGGGGGAACGGGCTGGTCGAGAAGACCACCTCCACCGGCACCTCGAAGTATTCGGCGATCCGCAGCGCCAGGAAGAGGCTCGGGCTGTATTCCCCCCGTTCCAGGTAGCCGACGGTCTGGTAGTGGACCCCCAGGGCGTCGGCCAGCTGCCTGCGGGTCACGTTCCGCTCTGCGCGCAGCAGCGCGATGCGGTTGTAGACGGTCTCGCTCATCAGCGCATATCTTCTCAGGTCAGCCGCTGCATCGCCTGGTGACGGCGGGCCTCCATCAGCGAGCCCGACTCGCGCCTGGCCACCCGGCGCAGGATCGGGGGAGCCAGCACCAGCCCCGCCACGGCCCAGGCGAGCAGCACGAGCGTGGTCTCCACCGGCCGCCACGAGCTGCCGATCTCCGCGGCGGCGGCCGAGTCGGGCAGCAGCGCCGAGCGCATGCCCAGGCCGAGCCAGTAGAGCGGGAAGACGTGGGCGAGGCCCTGCAGCCACCCGGCGAGCGCCGTGATCGGGTAGAAGATCCCCGAAATGGCGGTGAGACCGCCGATGGCGATCATGGACAGCGCCCCCGCGCCCTGCGGGCTGCCGACCAGGGAACCGATGATCGCACCGAGCGGGTCGACGCCCCGGAGGACCTCCTTGTGCCCGTACGCCATGTGCAGGCCGTGGACCTCGATGACGGCGGCGGTCTGGCCCAGGTCGAGACCGCCTGCGAGCTCTCTTGCCGCATCCATCAATTCTCCAGGTAGTAGGGCTACTACATAGATAGCACACCTGCTACGGGACGCAATAGACATATGACATCCATTGCAAGCGAACAGTAAGTCGCACCCGATACGGTCGGATTCGCCTGTAGCGGAAAAGGAAGGTTCGATGTCACGACCCAGAGAGGCACTGATCCAGGCAGGTCAGGGCATAGCCCAAGCGGTTGCCCAAGGGGGTGACATGCGGCAGGCGATGGGGCAGGCCATGGGCCAGGTCGTCGACCAGGCGGGGCAGTTCGCGGGCCAGGCCCGGGGTTTCGCGCTGAACCCCCACGACTTCGCCGCGGCCCGCGACGGCGGCGCGTCGATCGGCACGGCCATCGAGGCCAGGTCGGCCTCGCTGAACGAGGCCGGCGAGATCGTCAACCGCAGCTTCACCGAGAACGGCATGCACGTCATCTCCCCGGTGGTGATCCCCAAGGGGAGCACCGCGAAGGTGATCGTGCCGCTGGGCATCCTGGTGGTGCTCGGCCTGATCGGCGCGCTCGGCAACGTCATCCCGAACACCGATCTGTTCTTCGGCCCGCACTACTGGGTGGTGCTGGTCCTGGCGGCCGCGTTCCTGTGGTGGCGGCGCAGCGTGGTGATGGTGCCCGAGGGCTGCAAGGCCCTGATCACCCAGTTCGGCAAGCTGGTGCACATCGCGGACCCGGGCCGGGTGACGCTGTTCAACCCGTGGAAGCGGGTCAGCTACATCGTCAACACCACCCGCGAGTACCCGTTCAACGCGCCGATCAGCGAGGCGCCGACGCAGCAGGGCGTCAAGGCCAGCGTGGACCTGTTCCTGCAGTTCAGGATCGAGAACCCGGCGGAGTTCATCTTCGTGCTCGGCTCGGTCAGCGGCTTCCAGTCCAAGCTCCAGAACGCCATCAGCGAGGTCACCCGCTCCCTCATCTACGCCCAGCGGGCCGAGGAGATCTACGACCTGGTGGGCGAGAGCACGCTGGGCATGCTGGAGAGCCTCAACCAGCAGTTCCTGCCCGCCGTACGGCTCACCGACGTGAACATCACGCACGCCGAGCCGTCCAGCCAGGAATACCGGATGGACCTGGCCGCCCCCGAGATGGTCCGGGTCGCCAAGGAGGCCTACACCTACGAGTACGAGCTGCAGTTGCGCAAGGAGCAGAACGAGGGCGACCTGGTCAAGGAGCTGGCCGGGCTGCAGGAGACGCTGAGCGCCATCCAGGCGGAGATCGCCGGTTACCAGGCCCGCATGGACACCGCCCTCGAACGCGCCAGCCACCAGGCCACCGCGCAGGCCAGGCAGCGCCTGGTCGAGGCCGAGTCCACGGCCAACGCCAACGCCGCGCTCCTGGAGGCGCAGGCGCTGGACATCAGGGCGCTGTCGGCCGCGGAGGCGCCCGAGATCCTCGACTACCGCTTCCAGCAGGACCTGCTGAACAAGCTGGAGTCCGTCGCCACCAGGCTGCCGCAGGTCGTGCAGGTGGGCGAGCAGACCGACATCGACTTCCTGGCCCTGGCCCAGCAGTTGGTGGGCGGCAAGGACGCGGCGCTGTTCTCGGCCGAGGACATGGCCGCCATCCGGTCCAGGCTCGACGAGATCGGTTCCCGCGTGCAGAGCCGCGAGGCCGAGATCGCCGCCCTGCTCAAGAAGGCCACCGCCGACGTGACCGAGCCCCAGGCGGCGCCGGAGCCCGACGCGGAACTGGAGCGCACCGTCGAACGCCTGCTGCCCGGGAAGGGGGAGATCTGAGATGAGCCGCGAATTCTCGAAGATCAAGGAGTCGCTGGCCTCCTGGGGCGACATCCGCCAGCTCCTGCGCGGCGGCGAGCAGGGCCAGCTCGTCCCCGTCGTGATCCCCAAGGACCGGCGCGGCTTCGCCTGGATGGCGCTGGTGTTCCTGGGGCTGTACTTCGCCGGGATGGCGGTCCTGACCGACCTCACCCTGATCGCCGCGCTGCTGGCGCTGTTCTTCCTGGTCGTGGCCATGGTCACGATGTGGCGCAAGGCGATCATCGAGATCGAGGAGGGCACCACCGGCGTACGCAGCCGCTGGGGCGCCATCACCGGCACCCTCCCGCCGGGCCGCCACTACCTGTGGCTGCCGTGGGACCGGGTGGACGCGGTCGTCGACACCTCCACGGAGATCCCGTACTCGGCGCCGATCGTGGCCTGCCCCACGGCCGAGAACGTGCCGCTGAAGTCGATCGAGTTCTTCCTCAAGTTCCGCATCGTGGACCCCGTCGCGTTCGTCCGCACGATCGGCGCGGGCAACTTCGACCTGGTGCTCTCCAGCGCGGTGCAGGACGCGATCAGGCAGCGCAGCCGCCGCGTCAACACCGAGCGCGCGTACGACCTGCGCGGCTCCGACGTCGGCGACATGCAGGACGCGCTCAACCGCCAGCTCGGCCGGTACGGCGTGCGCATCACGGGCGCCAACATCCCCGACGTCCAGCTGCCCGACCAGTACCAGCAGCACCTGGCCACCCGCGAGAAGGTGGCCAAGGAGCTCTCGGCCTACGAGCGCGAGTGGGAGCTGACCCGCAAGCGCCGCATCGACACCCTGCTGATGGAGATCGAGCGCTCCAAGAAGACCCGTGACGCCCGCGTCGTCGAGGTCAAGGCCGCCCACAACACGGCGCGCAAGGACGTGGCGCGCATGCTGGAGGAGCAGGAGACCGAGGCGCAGCGCGTGACATGGGAGATCGAGGCGCGCGGCCGGGCCGAGCTGACCGCCGCCGAGAACGAGGCCAAGGCGTTGCGCCGGCTGGCCGAGTCGTACCGGGACAACCGGGCCGTGCTGCAGTACGAGCTGGCCCGCAGGCGCCTCGACGTGGGCGCCAAACTCGCGGAGAACGCCCCCCAGCCGCTGGTCGTACGCACCCAGCAGGGCCAGTCGGACTCCGCGCTCTCCACCCTCCTCCTTGCCCAGTTGCTCCCCCGCATCTCGGGCACGGGTCAAGTGAACGGCCAGACACCTTCCGCTTAGGAGAACCCCATGGTGTTCCGCAAATTGATGGCCGCGTTCGGTGCGGGCGTCGAGGTAGACACGGTGTTGACCAACACGGGCGTGCGTCCCGGCGAGATCCTGCGCGGCGTCGTCCACTTCCGTGGCGGCAACTCCGACTACAAGGTCGAGGGCATCCACATCGACCTGACCGCGGTGGTCGAGGTCGAGTCGGGCGACAACGAGTACAAGACGACCTACAGCTTCCTGCGCCAGCAGGTCGCCGGGACGTTCCAGCTCGCCGCGGGCGCGCAGCACCAGCAGCCCTTCGAGATCCAGGTCCCCTGGGAGACGCCGATCAGCGCCATCGCCGGGCATCCGCTGCACGGCATGAAGCTGGGCGTCCAGACGGAGCTGGCGCTGGCGGGCGCGCTCGACAAGGGCGACCTCGACCCGCTGTACGTGAGCCCGCTGCCCGCGCAGGACCACGTCATCGCCGCGCTCGACCGGCTGGGCTTCCAGTTCAAGAAGGCCGACCTGGAGCGCGGCACGCTGTACGGCTCGACGATGCCGTTCTTCCAGGAGATCGAGTACTACGCGGGCGGGCAGTGGCGGCGCCACTTCAACGAGCTCGAACTGACGTTCATCGCCGGGGCGCGGCAGATGGACGTCATCCTGGAGGCCGACAAGCGGGGCGGCTTCCTGACCTCGAGCCACGACGCGTACAACCGCTTCACCGTGCGTTACGACGACCCGGCGCACTCGGCGGACGGGGCGCTGCAGCGCGGTCTGGAGCAGATGGCCCGCCACCGCGGCTGGTTCTGATCGGGTACGCGGCCGCCGCCGGGGACCCCGGCGGCGGCCGGAGGGGGTGTAACCGTTTCTGTCGGTCGGGACGCCTACAGTGGCAACATGCGACCGGTCACAGATTTGCAGCGGAAGGTGGCGCCTTTCGAGGTCGTCACCGAGATGACTCCCTCCGGCGACCAGCCCACGGCCATCGCCGAGCTGGAGCGCCGCGTCAAGGCCGGAGAGAAGGACAACGTGCTGCTGGGTGCCACCGGCACCGGCAAGACCGCCACCATCGCCTGGCTGATCGAGCGGCTGCAGCGGCCCGCGCTGGTCATGCAGCCCAACAAGACCCTCGCCGCGCAGTTCGCCAACGAGCTGCGGGAGATGCTGCCCAACAACGCGGTCGAATATTTCGTTTCTTATTACGATTATTACCAGCCTGAGGCGTACGTCCCGCAGAGCGACACGTACATCGAGAAGGACTCCTCGATCAACGACGAGGTCGAGCGGCTGCGCCACTCGGCGACCAACTCGCTGCTCACCCGCCGCGACACCATCGTGGTCGCCTCCGTGTCGTGCATCTACGGCCTGGGCACGCCGCAGGAATACGTCGACCGCATGGCCAGGCTCCGCGTCGGCATGGACGTCGACCGCGACCAGCTCCTGCGCCGCCTGGTCGACATGCAGTACACGCGCAACGACCTGGCCTTCACCCGGGGCACGTTCCGGGTCCGGGGCGACACGATCGAGATCATCCCGAAGTACGAAGAGCTGGCCGTGCGCATCGAGATGTTCGGCGACGAGATCGAGAAGCTCTCGACCATGCACCCGCTGACCGGCGAGGTCATCACGGAGGACGAGGAGCTCTACATCTTCCCCGCCTCCCACTACGTCGCGGGCGAGCAGCGCATGGCCGCCGCCGTGGGGGGCATCGAGGCGGAGCTGGCCGCGCGGCTGGAGGAGCTGGAGCGCCAGGGCAAGCTGCTGGAGGCGCAGCGGCTGCGGATGCGCACGACGTACGACATCGAGATGATGCGGCAGATCGGCACCTGCTCCGGCATCGAAAACTACTCGCGTCACATGGACGGGCGCGAGGCCGGCAGCGCGCCCAACACGCTGCTCGACTACTTCCCCGAGGACTTCCTGCTGGTCCTCGACGAGTCCCACCAGACCGTGCCGCAGATCGGCGCCATGTACGAAGGCGACGCCTCCCGCAAGCGCACGCTGGTCGAGCACGGGTTCCGGCTGCCGTCGGCGCTCGACAACCGGCCGCTGAAGTGGGAGGAGTTCCTGGAGCGCATCGGCCAGACCGTCTACCTGTCGGCCACGCCGGGGCCCTACGAGCTGGGGCGGGCCAAGGGCGAGGTCGTCGAGCAGGTCATCCGCCCGACCGGCCTGGTCGACCCCGAGATCGTGGTCAAGCCGACCAAGGGCCAGATCGACGACCTGGTCCACGAGATCCGCCAGCGGGCCGAGCGCGACGAGCGCGTGCTGGTCACCACGCTGACGAAGAAGATGTCCGAAGACCTCACCGACTACCTCCTGGAGCTCGGCATCCGCGTGCGCTACCTGCACAGCGAGGTCGACACGCTGCGGCGCATCGAGCTGCTGCGGGAGCTGCGCACGGGCGAGTTCGACGTGCTCGTCGGCATCAACCTGCTGCGTGAGGGCCTCGACCTGCCCGAGGTGTCGCTGGTGGCCATCCTCGACGCCGACAAGGAGGGCTTCCTGCGCTCGGAGACGTCGCTGATCCAGACCATCGGCCGCGCCGCCCGTAACGTGTCCGGCCAGGTCCACATGTACGCCGACAAGATCACGCCGTCCATGGAGCGGGCGATCGACGAGACGAATCGGCGGCGGGCCAAGCAGATGGCCTACAACGAGGCCAACGGCATCGACCCGCAGCCGCTGCGCAAGAAGATCGCCGACATCCTCGACTCCCTGCAGCGCGAGGACGCCGACACCGACCGGCTCCTGGGCGGCGGTCGGCAGCAGTCGCGCGGCAAGGCCCCGGTGCCCGGCTTCGGCGCGCGGCAGGCCGGTCAGCACGCCAAGGCCATCGCCGGCGAGATGCCGCGGGCGCAGATGGAGTCGCTGATCGAGTCGCTGACCGAGCAGATGCACCAGTCGGCGGCCGACCTGCAGTTCGAGGTGGCGGCTCGGTTGCGCGACGAGATCAAGGAGCTCAAGCGCGAGCTCCGCGACATGCGCGAGGCTGGCATCAAGTAACGCCCGTAAGGCGCCTCCTCCTCGTACGGAGGAAGAGGCGCCTTTCGTACGCATGCCATCGGCCGCCTGCCGGGCGCGCGACTTCGGCCGCCCGCCGGGCGCTGGGCGTCGGGCTAGGGCCGTCGGGCGTTGGGCGTCGGGCTAGGGGAGGAAATCCGCCAGGGTGCGGGCGAAGACCTCGGGGTTGTCGAGCATGATGCTGTCCCCCGACTCGGGAATGCCGACCACCCGGACGCCGCTGGCCCGCAGGCTGTCGGCGTCCTCCGGCGGCTCACCCTCCGGGTGCAGGAAGGCGCGGGGGATCGGGAGGTCCTGCAGGAGCCGGCGCATGGTGGGCGTGGTGCCCGCGCTCAGGCTGACGGCCGTACGGTGGAGCCCGCGCAGGTCCGCCAGCCGCATGGCGGACCACCGGTGCGGCCCCACGCGCTCGCGCACCTCCTTCCACCCGTGCGACACGAACGCCTCCTCCGTGTAGCTCGCGATGCCGCTGCCACCCGGCCGCACGGAAGCCGGGGGATAGGGGTCGAGGTCGGCGTCCACGAGCACCAGATTGGCGATCAGCTCCGGATGACGCGAGGCGAGGACGATCGCCACCGCGCCGCCCATGCTGTGGGCGATCACCGACGCCCCGGCGACCCCCGCCTTGCGCAACGCCTCGGCCAGGGCGTCGGCATGGGTCTCGAGCGTGTAGGCGAAGTCCCGGGGACGGTCGCTGATCCCGAACCCGAGCAGGTCGATCAGCAGGGAACGGTGTTGCGGCAGGAGGGGGTGTGCGGCGACCTCGGCGTAGTAGGGGGCCGAGGTCGCACCGAGACCGTGGACGTAGACCCGCGACGGCTCCGCACCCGGCAGCTCTACCCAGCGGATGCGAGCGCCGCTGGGGTGGACGACGGCATCGTGCATGACGGCCCTCCTCGTCGTATATCGGGGCCAATATACCTACGACCTGCGTAAACGATCGGCACCCGATGCCCCCGCACGTCACCCCCGCCACCGACAACACACACAACCCACACGCCCCGGCGCCTGCCACGCGGCATTCCGCGATCCGGCGGCTTGCGGTGGTGTGCAGCCCTGCGGTCCAGCGACAGGCCCGCGGTATCCCGCGCCCCATCGGCTGGCGGCGGCGCGCCACTCCGCACCCGCGTATGGCGCCGTAACCCATCCCCCGGGAGCTGCCACCTCCACCCTGGCACCCGAGGGACCGCGACCCCGCGTCCACGGCACCCTCCAGCCGCCCCGCCCCGCCCCCCATCCGGCAGTTCATGCGTCGCCGTCCAGCCGTCCTGCGTCACCTCGCGGCCATCCGGCGGCGCCATCCGGCCGTCCTGCGGTGCCATCCGCGCGGCGGCGCGGTGCAGGAGGTCGGGCTGCGGGACGAGAGCCGGAGCGATCACAGGGACAGACCGGCCTCTTTGCGGAGGAGTGCGGCGAGGGAGTCCGGGTCGGCGGCCGGGACGCCCTTGGCGGCGAACCAGGTGGCGACGTTGTGGGCGTCCCGGTCCAGGAACGAGGGGCCGGTCGGGTGGGCGATCACGTCCACGATCTGCGGCAGGTCGATGATCACCAGCCTGCCGTCATGGACCAGCAGGTTGTACGGCGACAGGTCCCCATGGGCCAGCCCCTCCCTGGCCAGCGTGACCATGGCCGCCACGAGCTGCTCCCACAGCCCGTCCAGGTCGTCGGACACCTGCGCCAGCCGCGGCGCCGCGTACCCGTCCCGGGTCCCGATGAACTCCTGCAGGATCTCCGTCTCCACGATCTGCACCGGGTACGGCACGGGAACCCCGAGCTCCCACAGCCGGCACAACGCCCCGAACTCGGCGACCGCCCACTGGGCGGCGATCACCTGCTTGCCGAACGCGGTGCGGTTGGCCATGGCGCGGTTCATGCGGCTCTCGCGGGTCCTGCGGCCCTCCATGTAGCCGGAGTCGCGGTGGAACAGCCGGTGCTCGGAGGAGCGGTAGCGCTTGGCGGCCAGCAGGCAGACCCGGTCCGTGCCGGGCACCCCCCGCGAGATCAGATGGACGTCGGCTTCCTTGCCGGTCTTGAGCACGCCGTGCTCGGTGTCGACGGCGGCCAGCTCGGTGACGAGCCAGCCGGGGTACGGCTTGGGCCCCTTCTCCGTGGGAGTGCTCTGGTCCCAGGTGGACCAGCGGTCACCCTCGGGCGGCCCGTCGTCGGTCTCGGGACTGCTCTCCAGCCATTCGAGGTCGTCGGCGTCGAGGGCGTACTTGCCACGGGTGCGGTGCTGCGAGTGCTTGGGCACGGTGGGATTGCTCCAGGTGTGAGGCCCACCGGCTCGTCGATCAGGTCAGCGAGTGCGCGGTGGGAAGGTCTGAGGACGCGGAAAACGGCACGCGAACAGTCATCATCACGGTCTCACCCTCCCTTCGCGGCACAGCGCGGCGATCATCGTCAAGCCGCTGCCAAGCGATCAACTCGGTCCCGAGTATCCCGGTCCACGTACCGCCCTCGCAACCGATTAAATGACGCCCCCGCCGCCACCCTTGTCACCGACGGGACGGCGCGCGGGCCGTCGTGGACGGCCGACAAGTCCCGCCACCCGGGTCGGCGGCACCATCGGACGCACCCAGATGCGAACCGCCACCCGCACCCCGATGCGGACCGCCACCTGGAGCTGGGAGCCGCCCCCATCGATCAGCCGGAGTGACAGCGAGGTCGGCGTGCATGCCTGTGGGCGGACCTCAGCGGTTGTAGAGCCTGCGTGCCCACAGATATCCGGCCAGGGCGATGACCGCGCTCCAGGCAGCCGCCTCCGCGAAGCTGGCGGCGGCCGGGCGACCGGCCAGCAGCGCCCGCAGCGTCTCGATGACGGGGGTGAACGGCTGGTGCTCCGCGAACCAGCGCAACCCGGCCGGCATCGACTCGGTCGGTACGAAACCGCTGCCGAGGAACGGCAGCAGCATCAGCGGCATCGGCAGGTTGCTGGCCGTGGTGACGCTCTTGGAGACCAGCGCGAGCGCGACCGACAGCCAGGTGATGGCGAAGGTGAACATGGCCAGCACGCCGACCACGCCGAGCCAGTCCAGCGCGGAGGCCGACGGGCGGAAGCCGATCAGCACGGCCACCAGGGTCACCGCCGCGATCGCGATGAACGTCTGCACCATCGCCCCGAGCACGTGCCCGGTGAGCACCGAGACGCGGGCGATGGCCATGGTCTTGAACCTGGCGATGATGCCCTCGGTCATGTCGGTGGCCACCGAGATCGCGGTCCCCTGCGCGGCACCGGCGATCGTCGTGATCATGATGCCGGGGGCGAGGTAGCCGACATAGGCGGCGCGGCCTCCG
Source organism: Nonomuraea sp. NPDC003707 (assembly GCF_053587055.1). Classification (NCBI taxonomy): domain Bacteria; kingdom Bacillati; phylum Actinomycetota; class Actinomycetes; order Streptosporangiales; family Streptosporangiaceae; genus Nonomuraea; species Nonomuraea sp. NPDC003707. Next base: position 312,883 of record NZ_JBSFNK010000002.1, read on the forward strand.
CCGATGCCCGCGCCCATGGTGCCGCCCAAGACGAACACGAACAGCAGCAGGAACACCACGGGGACGGCGGCGAACGTGAAGATCAGCGAGGGGTAGCGCCAGATGTGCGTGACCTGGCGGCGCAGCATCGTCGCCGAGTCGGTGATCGCTCTCATCGGGAGGGCTCCTTGGTCAGGGAGAGGAAGACGTCGTCCAGGTCGGGCGTGCGCACCGACAGCTCGGCGACGTCGATGGCCTGGGTGTCCAGCCACTCCAGGAGCTTCTTCAGCGTCCTGACACCGCCGGAGTCGGGGATCTGGACGGTGAGCGCCGCGTCGTTGCGCGAGGTGGCGCCGACGTGCGGGGCGGCCCTGCGGTAGCCGTCGGCGTCGGCGAAGCGCACGACGATGTGGCCGCCGGGGACCAGCCGCTTGAGCTCCTCCGGGGTGCCCTCGGCCACCAGCTCGCCCTGGCTCAGCAGCGCGATGCGGTCGGCGAGCTCGTCGGCCTCCTCCAGGTACTGCGTGGTCAGGAAGACGGTCACGCCGTCCTGCTCGACCAGGTCCCTGACGATCTGCCACATGGTGCGGCGGCTGCGCGGGTCCAGGCCGGTGGTCGGCTCGTCGAGGAAGATCAGCCTGGGTGTGCCGACCATGGTCATGGCGAGGTCGAGCCGGCGCCGCATGCCGCCCGAGTAGGAGACCGCCGGCTTGCGCGCGGCCTCGGTGAGGTCGAAGCGCTCCAGCAGTTCGCGGGCCCGTTCGCGGCCCCTGGAGCGGCCGAGGTGGAGCAGGTCGGCCATGAGCCGCAGGTTCTCCTCCCCGGTGAGGAAGCTGTCGACGGCGGAGAACTGGCCGGTGACGCCGATCGCGGCGCGCACCTTGTCGGGCTCTCCGGCCAGGTCATGCCCGGCCACCCGGATCTCGCCGGCGTCGGCCCTGATCAGGGTGGACAGGATCTGCACCATGGTGGTCTTGCCCGCGCCGTTGGGGCCGAGCAGGGAGAAGATCGTGCCCTGCGGGATGGTGAGGTCGATGCCGTCCAGTACGCGGTGCGAGCCGTACGACTTGCGCAGTCCCGCCACCGAGATGGCAGGTTCGATGGTCCGCACAGTCGTCACCCTCGGTCCCAGGTGACGGGCAGGCTGCGCACGCCGTAGATCTGCGAGGGGTCGGTGCGCAGCGGCACCTCTTCCGCCGGTACGGCGAGCCGCAGCGTCGGGAACCGGGTGAGCAGCGCGGGGAAGGCGACGCGCATCTCGACGCGGGCGAGCTGCTGGCCGAGGCACTGGTGGACGCCGTGGCCGAAGGCCAGGTGCCCGGTGGCCGAACGGCGCAGGTCGAGCACGTCGGGGTCGGAGAACTTGGCCGGGTCCCTGTTGGCGGCGTTGAACGCGATGATGACCGTGTCGCCGGCCTTGAGCTGCCTGCCGCCGAGCTCGAGGTCCTCCAGCACGCCGCGCATGCCCATGGCGGCGATGGACAGGTGACGCAGCAGCTCCTCCACGGCACCGGCGGCCAGGCCGGGGTCGCTGCGCAGGGCGGCGAGCTGGGCCGGGTCGCGCAGCAGGGCGAAGGTGCCGAGCGCGAGCATGTTGGCGGTGGTGTCGAGGCCGGCGCCGAGCAGGAAGGCGGCCACGCCGCCGAGCTCCTCGTCGGTCAGGTCGCCGGCCGTGGCCAGGTCGCTGAGCAGGTCGTCGGTCGGGTTCGCGCGCTTGGCGAGCGCGAGCGTCCGCAGGTAGTCGCCGAGCTCGATGAAGGCGTTGTACTGCGCCTCGGGCTCTACGTCGTCCGAGAGGGTCCGCGTGGCGGTCTGGAACTGCTCGCGGTCGTCGTACGGCACGCCGAGCAGCTCGCAGATCATCAGCGCGGGGACGGGCTGGGCGAAGACCTCGACGAGGTCGGCGGGCGGCCCCTGCCGCTCCATCGCGTCGAGTCGCTCACGGGTGATCTCGGTGACCCGCTCGGTGAGCAGGTTCATCCTGCGGACGGTGAACTTGCCCGCCAGCAGCTTGCGGAAGCGGGTGTGCTGGGGCGCGTCCATGCCGGTCAGGTCGCCGGCGGGGGCGGGCGGCAGGTACCCGCCCATCTGCGGGTAGTAGTGGGTCTCGTAGCGGGAGCTGAAACGCGGGTCGGCGAGGATCTGGCGGACCAGCCCGTAACCGGTGACCAGCCAGACGCCGGGGGCGCCCTCGGGCGCGGCCAGCCGGGCGATCGGCTGCTCGGCACGCAGCGCGGTGACCTCGGGGGCGGGATCGAAGGGGCAGGCGGGTGCGCGGTCGAGGGAAGGACTGGCCGTCTCATCGCGATAGTACGTGTTCGACATGCTCTGAAAGCTACGTTGCATTCAAAAGGGCTGTAATCAATGGAATCCGTATTTGCAGGTGAGGGCGGGCAAATTGATGCAATGACGCTGGGCTCGAACGCAATGATTCGTTGCACTGAGTGGCGGCGAACGCAACAATGGCGTCATGTCACAAGGCAGGTTGACCCAGCGGGACCGCCAGCGCATCGCGGCCGGCCTCGCCGAAGGGCGTTCCTACGCCGAGATCGCCAGGCGGCTGGACCGGCCGACCTCGACGATCAGCCGGGAGGTCGGCCGCAACGGCGGCCCCGGCGGTTACCGGCCCGAGCAGGCGCACCGGGCGACGGAGCGGCGGGCGCGGCGCGGCACGCCGGCTCTCCGGTTCGCGGCCGGGCCGCCGGACGGCGAGCTGGGGGACGAGGTCATCGAGATGGCGGTCCGGATGGGGCTGCCGAAGATGATGGCGCGCGTGCTCGTCGGCCTGTGGCTGAGCGAGGACGGCCGACTCACCGCGGCCGAGCTGACGCGCAGGCTGAAGGTCAGCCCCGCCTCGGTCTCCATGGCGGTGGGCTACCTGATCCAGCAGGGGCTGATCGGGCGCGAGCGCGATCCGCGGCGGCGTCGCGACATCTACACGGTCGACGACAATTCCTGGTACCAGTCGATCGTGACCAGCTCGCGGCAGACGCTGGAGGCGGCGGAGCTGGCGAAGGCGGCGGGGGAGACGTTCGGCCTCGACACGCCCGTGGGACGCCGGCTGGCCAAGGGCGGTGCATACCTGGAGCGGATCGGCCTGGACACGCTGGAGTCGGGCCGGCGCTGGCGCGACCTCCTGTCGTGATCGTCCCAGCGGACGATCTGCCGGGTGAGCTCACCCGGTGGGCGCCGTTGCGTCCGGGCCGGACGCGGCCAAGCCCGTCACCGCCGTCCACCTGCGGACATCAGTGCCTTCGGGACAGCTCCAGTGCGAGCTGGAAGCGGCTACGTGCGCCGTGCCGGTCCATGAGAGCACCTTCGGCAGCCGGATCACGTGGAACGCCCTGCTCCGCGCCGGGCTCGTCGACGAGCTGCACCTGGTCGTCGGAGCGAAGGCGCTCGGCGAGGGGACGCCGATCTTCCCCCAACCGGTCGACGGGTTCACCGTCGCGGAGGTCCGCCGCCTCGACGGCTCCGGCAACGTCCTGCTGCGCTACGCCACGACCGGCTGAGCTGCCGGGCCGATGAGCTGCTGGGCCGCGGTGAGCTGTCGGGCCGTGGTGAGCTGCCGGGCCGCGGTGAGCGGCCGGAGGCCTGGCGCGGCACCGGGCCCGTCCGGTCGTGCACGGATCCGACGTGCTGCGCGCGGTTCGAGGCGGGAGGAAAGCCGAGGTACTGCGGTACCGAACTCGTGGGTCATCTCGCCAAAAAGCGCGGTGCGATGGATCCGGCCGGGCTTGTACGGTGCGGGCATGCGACGCTGCCCGGAATGCGACCACTGGGAGCCCGCCGGAGCCCCCGGCTGCGCCCGGTGCGCCGGGCTGGTCGACGAGATCGTGGAAGAGGGCTGGCGCGCGTTCCTGGAACAGGAGTTCGGCACCGCCCGGCCGCCGGACGAGCGCCTCATCGCCGAGATGGTCACCGACGAGCCCGACAAGCACCCGTGGCGCGTGGTGGACGCCGCCTACGACCGCCTGACCTGCCCCGAGTGCGGCGATCGGCTCAGCAGGGGCCCGGCCGGATGCGCCCCCTGCGACCTGGCCAACGGTTTCCGCTACTCCGCCATCGAGATAGACCGCCCCGCCGTCCCGCCCGGCAACGAGCACGGGCTGCGGGTGAACGTGGCCGTCACGCGCCGGACGTCCGGGGTCTCGGAGTCCGAGGTGCTGCTGCGGCGGCTGTCGCTGCCCATCCTCATCGAGGGCCGGCTCCCCACCCGAGCCCAGGCCCAGGCCACCAAGGCCCTGGCCAACGGCGGCGCCACGGAGGCGGAGCTCGCGGCGTTCATATACCGGGAGTGGGGCGACGCCTGAGCCGCCACCCCTTGGTCGTGCGGACGGGTTGTTCGCCGCCTTCGGTTGCCGTGAGCGGACTGACCGCTAAACCGGTGGCGATTCCAAGGTGAGATCGATGTCGACGTCGAATCCGATGTGGGTCTGCAGTCGTTTGCGGTGAATGCCGGTGGGGACGTAGGCCTTGATCGCCGTTCGGGCTTGAACGAAGTGCCTTTCGTGCTGAAAGCTGACCTTTTGACCAGGAGGATATCCGGCTCTGGCCGCTGGCGAAGTCCTAGGGTCACCGTCATTTCGCGCACGACCATGAGTTCCTGCGGCGGATGAAGCAATCGCTCGAACAGTCGGAGCGTGAGCATATGGAAGCCGGTCTGCGGCGGCCTGAAGATGAGCGACCCATCGATCGATTCGACGTGCCGGGGCGCATCAGGGGGAAGGTGATCGAGCATGTCGGCGGTCCAGCCGCCGGGAGGGCCGGGATAGAACCACTCAGGAAGATCCGCAGTCACCAGTCGCCCTCCTGGACACTTCACGCGGCGCGCTCATCTTGCCACGTGGAGTAGTCGTCAGGGGCGGTCTTTGCGTTCCTCCATCGAGCGGCGGTAGAGATCGTCGATCTGGTCCAGCGGGTCGGGGGCGTGGCGGCGGGCCTCGATCTCGAGGTCGGTGCGGGAGCCGAGGTCGGCGATGCCGGCGGCCGTGTGGTGCACCTGGTCGCCCAGGAGGTCGGCGCGGATGCGGGCGCACATCGCCGTCAGCTTGGCCTGGTGCTCCCTGAGCCGGTCGAGGGTGGCGTGGTCGACGTACGGGGACATGCGGCGCTGCTGGGCGTACATGCCGAGCTGGCCGTCGTGGACGTCCGCCTGCGCGGTGAGGTCGGCCATGAGCCGGGGGAGGTCGCCGAGGCCCCAGCCCAGGCGCTGGGCGTGGTCGACGGCCTGGCGGGTGAGGGAGACCTCGCGGCGCAGGTCGAGGCGGAGGCGTTCGACCTCGGCGGCGTCGCCCGTGCCCATGGCGTTGACGTGGGTGCTGAGCCGGGTCGTGGCCTGTTTGGCCTTGACCGCGGCCTTCTTGCCCAGCTTGACCAGGAGGAAGACGCCCACGCCGCCCAGCAGCAGGAAGAACGCCAGGATCACCAGTAGGACGACAAGCAGCTCGCCGATCTCCGCCACCTCCTGTGGGTCTCTGCATTGAAGGATAGTCGGCCGGGGCGGGATCGGCGCGGCCGAGAAACCAAGCAAGCACTTGATCAGAACGGTGGGGCTGTGCTTCAGTTCTCGGAGAGCGGCTGGAAGGGCGGGGTGACGTGCTCGACGGCAAGGTTGTGATCATCACCGGTGGCGCCCGGGGGATGGGGGCGGCCACCGCGCGGCGCTGCGTCGCGGCCGGGGCTCAGGTCGTGATCACCGATGTGCTGGTGGAGGAGGGTACGGCCACCGCCAAGGAGCTGGGTGCCCGATTTCTCCCCCACGATGTGACAAGTCAGGACCAGTGGACCGACGTGGTCGCCGCCACCCTGGAGGCGTACGGCAGGCTCGACGGGCTGGTGAACAACGCGGGCATCGCCCTCACGCAGTCGATCGAGCAGCAGTCGCTGGAGGCCTTCGAACGCGTGCTCCAGGTGAACCTGGTCGGCGTCTTCCTGGGCCTCAAATCGGTGGTCAAGGCCATGCGCGAGTCCGGCGGCGGCGCCGTCGTGAACCTCTCGTCCGTCGCGGGCCTCACCGCCCTGCCCGGCACGGGCGGCTACGGCGCGTCCAAATGGGGCGTGCGCGGGCTGACCAAGATCGCCGCCTTGGAGTTCGGCAAGGACCGCATCCGGGTCAACTCCGTACATCCCGGAATGATCGTCACCCCGATGACGCAGCCGCTCGGGGCCGTGTCGGGGGACGGGACCTTCCCGCTGGCCGCCGCCGGGCGCTGGGGCGAGCCGGAGGAGGTGGCGGAGGCCATCGCGTTCCTGCTGTCCGACGCCGCCTCGTACGTGACGGGCGCGGAGCTGGCCGTGGACGGCGGGTGGACGGCAGGGGAGAGCGCGCTGCTGTCCCGACTGGAGGGTGGGGGTCAATAGATGCCATACGCGGATGTCGGCGGAAATATCAGGCTCTTCTACACGGAGGACGGCGACGGGCCTCCGCTGCTGCTCGTCCACGGGTGGGGCACCGACTCCCACCAGTGGTCCTGGCACATCGACGCGCTGGCGGCCAACCACCGGGTGATCGCCGTGGACCTGCGCGGCCACGGCTACTCGTCCGTCCCCGAGAGCGGCAACACGCCGCGCGAGATGGCCGGCGACCTGCGTGCCCTCCTCGAAAGCCGGGGCATCCCGCAGGTGGTCGCCGTCGGGCACTCGATGGGCGGCCAGGTGGTCTCCATCCTCGCCGTCGAACACCCCGAGCTGGTACGCGGGCTCGTCGCCGTCGACCCCGGCTACGGCATGACCGACCGGGTCGCCCGGCGCTTCCCCAAGATGATCGAAGGCCTGCGCGGCGAACACCCGCACGCCGCCGCCGAGAAGATCGACGAGTGGTGCACGAACGCCGGCACGCCCGCCGTCATCAGGCGCTGGCACAAGCGCAGGCTGTACGGCATGCCGCCGCACGTGCTGGTCCAGGCGTTCGAGGCCATGTTCACGGCCCCGGACGCCATCGGGGTGCGCCCGGCCAGCGACGACTACCTGGCCCGCCGGCGCTGCCCGGTGCTGTCGATCTGGGCGGATCCGGAACGGGCGAGCTGGGAGTCGGGGCTGCTCAAGGACCCGGCGTCCAGGGTCGTGTGCTGGGAGGGCGCCAGTCACCGGCTGCACGAGGAGCGCCCGGCCGAGTTCGTGGATCTCGTGGAGGAGTGGCTGCAAGCCCAGGAATAACCTCGGGTCAGGGCAGGCCGCGGGCCGCTCTCCTGCGCGCGCGCATGCGCCGTACCTTCCTGATCAGCCACCACGCGAGCACGGCCATCACCAGCAGCGCGACGATCACCAGCACGGGGGCGAAGACGGCGACCAGGCTCATGCCGAGCGAGCCCGCGTCCTCCGCCGTGCTCACCACCGGGGCGCCCACCCCGGCCGTCCCGGCGTTGATCACGGGCCGGGCGGTGGCCTTTACCGCGTGCACGGCCAGCGCCATCACGATGCCCAGCAGCCAGCCGGCCCACGGGTGCTCGGCCATCCAGGTGGAGTGGTCCACCTCGGCCGCCGCCTGCGTGGCCGAGAAGACCACGCCGCCCGACGCCGGGCGCACCACGGTCTGGATGGTGTCGTTGACGCTGTCGACGGCGGGCACCTTGTCCAGGACGAACTCGGCCACCAGCAGGACGGCGATCACCGCGAGCACGCCCCAGTTGGACAGCCAGGAGTAGCCGTCGGGGAGCTTCACGGCGTCCGTGAAGTTGGCCAGGACGCCCACGACGAGGAGCGGGATGTAGGCGTTCAGCCCGGCGGCCGTGGACAGGCCGAGACCGGTCAGTGCGGCGAACATGCCCCTAGTCTGCCCGCGCGGCCTCGTCCATGAGGTGCGCAAGGTCAGATCCGGCGAATTCGGCCACCGCCCGCTCGTACTTCTCCATGCCCCACGACCAGAAGTCGAAGTCGATGCTCTCGTTCGCGCCGTCCTGGATGGAGGCCCAGAGCGTCCAGCCGTACTTGGACATGAGGCCGAGCAGCCGGGCGCGGGCGATCTTGTGGCGCAGGCGGCGGCCGTAGTACGCGGTGACGAGCTCCTCCAGGTGGCCGAGCGGCAGGTCGGACTCGCTCCAGATGTTGCCGAGCTCGAAGCAGGCGTCGTTGTTGCCGGCGTACTCGTAGTCGATCAGCCAGAGGCGTTGCCCGTCGTCGAGGATGTTGCCGGGCAGGAGGTCGTTGTTGCAGGGGACGGTGCCTTCCGCCCTTATTCGCAGACATTTCCGGATGTCTTCGACGGCGGGCATGAAGCCGAGGTAGTCCGCGGGAAGCCGGTAGCCCCGCTCCCGCACGATCCCCAGATAGTGCCGCTGGATCTCGAACATGTCGAAGTCCCGTACGAACCGCGGCCCCGCGTGCAGGCGACGGCACGCCTGCGCCACCCGGGGCAGGTTCGCCGGGTCGCGGAGGTCGGCCTCGGTGAACGTCCGCCCCGGCAGGAACCCCACCACCAGCACCCCCAGCTCGGGCAGGTACGCGTGCACCGGCGCCCCCACCCCGGCCGCGGCGGCGGCCAGCGAGCACGCGTGCTCGGCGTCCCTGTCGATCCCCAGCAGCGAGGAGTCGCTGGCCCACACGCGCGCCACGTACGACCCGCCCGGGGTCGTGACCTTGTAGTTGTGGTTGGTCAGCCCTCCGGGCAACTCCTCGACGGAGCGCGGCACGCCGGACAGCAGAGGAATGCGATCGAGCACCTCGGGCACGGCCATGCTCGATGCTAGGACGGACGGCGCTAAACGGTCTAGACCTTTTACCGGTCCGAAGGTTAGCCTCGCCAGCATGAGCGACTCGGCCCGCATCGTGATCATCGGTGGCGGGGTGGGCGGCGCGTCCGTCGCCTACCACCTCACCCAACTCGGCGAACGCGACGTCGTCCTGCTGGAGCGGGACGAGCTCACCAGCGGCTCCACCTTCCACTCGGCGGGCCTGGTCGGCCAGCTGCGCGCCGATCCCACCCTGACCCGCATGAACCAGTACTCCGTCGAGCTCTACCGCACCCTCGACGCCGGATGGACGGAGTGCGGCGGCATCAAGCTGGCCTCCACGCCCGAGCGGATGGCGGAGATCCGCCGGCAGATCGGCTGGGCGCGGACGTTCGGGCTGCCGCTGGAGGAGATCTCGGTGGCCGAGGCCGTCGAGCTGTTCCCCCTCATGGACCCCGAGGGCGTCGTGGGCGCCGCGTACCTGCCCACGGACGGGCAGATCGACCCCTCGCAGCTCTGTTACGCCCTGGCCCAGCGGGCCCGCGAGGGCGGGGCGGTCATCCGTACCCACACCAGGGTGCTCGGTGTCACGACGGCGAACGGCCGCGTCACCGGCGTGCGCACCGACCAGGGGGACATCGACTGCGAGATCGTGGTCAACTGCGGCGGCATGTTCGCGGCCGAGATCGGCCGCATGGCCGGGGCGCGGATCCCGATCGTGCCGATGTCGCACCAGTACGTGGTGACCGACGCCTGCCACGACCACACGGGGCTGCCCACGTTGCGCGACCCCGACCTGCTCGTCTACTACCGGCAGGAGGTGCAGGGGCTGGTCATGGGCGGGTACGAGCGCACCTGCGCGCCCTGGACGGCCGGCCCGAACTCCTTCGACGCCGTCCCCGCGGACTTCAACGGCCGCCTCCTGTCCGAAGATTGGCCGAGATTTGAGGAAATTTCGGATAATTCCCGGATTCGGGTGCCTGCGATGGCCGACGTCGGCATCCGCAAGCTGATCAACGGCCCCGAGGCGTTCACCCCCGACAACGAGTTCTGCCTGGGGGAGACGGAGGTCGGCGGGTTCTTCGTGGCGGCCGGGTTCTGCGCGCACGGCATCGCGGGCGCGGGCGGCATCGGCAAGGTGATGGCCGAGTGGATCGTCGAGGGCGAGCCCAGCATGGACCTCTGGCACATGGACATCCGCCGCTTCGGCCGCCAGTACCGCTCGCCGTCGTACACGATCAAGCGGGCCGTCGAGAACTACGAGACGTACTACGACATCCGCTACCCGGGCCACGAGCGCTCGGCGGGGCGGCCCCTGCGGCTCTCGCCCGCGTACGGCTGGCACGCCGCCCACGGCGCCGCCTTCGGCGAGAAGTCCGGCTGGGAACGGGTCAACTACTACGACGCGAACGCGACGGACGAGGGGGAGCGGCCCGGCGGGTGGGCCGGGCGGCTCTGGTCGCCCGCGATCGGCGTCGAGCACCGTGCCACGCGCACCACGGCGGGCCTGTTCGACGAGAGCTCGTTCGCGAAGATCGAGGTCTCCGGCCCGGACGCGGCGGACCTGCTGGAATGGGTGTGCGACAACCGGGTCGCCCGCGAGGTCGGCGCCGTCACCTACACCCAGGCGCTCAACCGGCGCGGCGGCATCGAGTGCGACTTCACCGTGACCAGGCGGGGCGAGCAGGAGTTCCTGATCGTCACCGGCACCGCGTTCGGCTCGCACGACCTGGGCTGGCTGCGCAAGCAGGCCGCGCGCACCGGCGCGACGGCCAGGATCGCCGACGTCACCGGCCAGTACGCGTGCTTCGCCCTGTGGGGCCCACGCGCCCCCGAGATCATCGCCGGGCTCACGCCGGACCCGATGGACTTCCCGTTCATGTCGTCGCGGGAGATCACCGTGGGGGACGTGCCGGTGCTGGCGCTGCGGGTCACGTTCGTGGGGGAGATGGGCTGGGAGCTGTACTGCTCCACCGAGTACGGACTGGGGCTGTGGCAGGAGCTGTGGCGGGCGGGGGAACCGTACGGGCTGGTGGCCGGCGGCTACCGGGCCATCGACAGCCTGCGGCTGGAGAAGGGCTACCGGGTGTGGGGCGCGGACATCGGGCCCGAGACGACGCCATACGAGGCGGGGCTGGGGTTCTGCGTCAAGACGGACAAGGACTTCCTCGGCAAGGACGCCCTGGACCCGGCGCCCGAGCGGCGGCTGCGGTGCGTGACGCTGCGCGACCCGAGAGCCGTCGCGCTCGGCAACGAGCCCGTACGGCTGGACGGGCAGGTCGTGGCCCGGGTCACCTCGGGCGGGTACGGCTACACCGCGAAGGAGTCGATCGCCTACGCCTACCTGCCGGTCGGCCCAGGCGCCAAGGTCGAGATCGAGGTCGAGGGCGCCTGGGTGCCGGGCGTCGTGGTCAGGACCCCCTTGGTTCCGTGACGCCGCTGCGTACCGAGATCCGGACCCGGTCGGGGCGGAACAGGTCCCGGGCGAACTCCACCGGCGTGCCGTCGCCCGCGTAGGCGGTGCGCTCGATGAGCATGAGCGGCGCGCCGGGGGCGATGCCCAGCTCGGCGGCCTCGGCAGATCGGGCGATCACCGGGGCCAGGTGCTCGACCGCCGTACGCGGCTCCAGGTCGTAGCGGGCGGCCAGCAGAACGTAGAGGGAGCCGGTGAGGTCCTGGTCGAGGAAGCCGGGCAGGGGCGGGAACCAGGAGCGCTCCAGCGCCACCGGCGACAGCCCGGCCGAGCGCACCCTGGCCACCTCGTGCACCGGCGAGCCCTCCTCCACCTCCAGCGCCGCGGCCACCGACCGTGGGGCGGGCACGGTCACCGCCGCCAGGACCCGCGCCTCGGCCCGCAGATGGGCCCGCCGCATCTGCTCGGTGAACCCGGCCAGCCCCGTCAGGTCGCACTCGATGCGCGGCTCGGCCACGAACGCGCCGCCCGACCTGCCGGGCACCCTGATCAGCACGCCGTCGCGCTCCAGGGTGGCCAGCGCCTGCCTGAGCGTCATCCTGCTCACGCCCAGCCGCCCGGCCAGCTCCCGCTCGCCGGGCAGCCGGTCGCCCGGCTCCATCTCGCCGCTGGAGATCGACTCGAGCAGCCACCGCTCGATCTGCACGTGCGCGGGGACTCCCGTGCCACGCTCCAGCTCCGGCGGTGTCCCGACCACACGCGCATCTTGACATGGGTTTCGGCGTGAATGCCAAATGTGGGCCACTTGCCCACCATCCGGGGCCGGGGTCCCTTGGGCGCGGTCGGTGGGGTGGGATGCGGCCGGCGGCCGAAGGGGGTCAGCCCTTGATGGCGCCCTGGGTGATGCCGTTGACGAAGCTGCGCTGGAAGACGAGGTACACGACGACGATCGGGGCGATGACGATCAGGCAGGCCGCCGCCAGCAACGGGATGTCCGTCGTGTACTGGCCGACGAAGAGCCCCAGCCCGCTCGGCGCGGTGCGCCGGTCCGGATCCTGCATCATGACCAGCACCAGCATGAACTGGTTCCACGACCACATGAAGTAGAGGACCGACAGCGTGGTGACCGCGGGCCACGAGATGGGCAGCAGCACCCGAGCCAGCACCACGAGGTCCCGGGCGCCGTCGATGCGCGCCGCCTCGACGAGCTCCTCGGGCACGTTCGAGAAGTGGGTCTGCATCCAGTACACCCCGAACGGCATGAACAGCGCCGCCTCGGCCAGGATGACGCCGACGTAGGAGTTGGTGAGGCCGACCTCGCGCAGGTTGAAGTAGAGCGCCACCACGATGACCTCGATCGGCAGCGTGAGCCCCATCACGAACCCGAACGACAACGTCCGGTGCCCCCACACCTTGAGGATCGCCAGCCCGTACCCGGCGAGCGTGGCCATCGCCACCGCGAGCGGCACCACGACGACCGCGATCAGCACGCTCGAACGCATGAGGTTGGTGAAGTTGCCGCGCTCCCAGGCGAGCGCGAAGGTCTCCCACGACCACCTGTCCGGGATGCTCAGCCCGTCGAGCTGCGCGCCCGAGGGGTGCAGGGCGGCCAGGACGATGCCGGCGAAGGGCACCAGCACCATCACCGCCAGCAGGACGAGCACTCCGTACCGGACACTGACTCCGCCGAGCGTTCTCAACTCTGATCATCCCTGGTGAAGTATCGGACGGCGCTGACGACGGCGACCACGATCACGGTCAGCACGACCGCGAGCGCGCTGGCGCCGCCGATGTCGCCCTCGTTGAAGGCCAGCCGGTAGACGAGCAGGCCGGGCACGTTGGTCTGCCCCGCCGGGCCGCCGTTCGTGGTGACGAAGACGAGGTCGAAGCTGGCCAGCGCGGCGATCGTGGTGATGACGCCGGCGACCGTGATCTCCCTGCGCACCCCGGGCACGGTGACGTGCCGGAACTGCCGGAGCGCCCCAGCGCCGTCGAGCTTGGCCGCCTCGTACAGGGACGGGTCGATCTTCTGGGCGCCGGCCAGGAAGAGCATCATGCACAACCCGCTCATCACCCACGTGCCGATGAGGCCGAGCGCGATCAGCGCCAGGCCGTAGTCGCCCAGCCAGGCGCGGGTGATCGACCCCAGCCCCACCAGGTCGAGGAACTGGTTGACCACGCCGGACTCGCCGTAGAGCCAGCGCCAGGTGATGCCGACGGCGACGAGCGGCAGCACCTGGGGGAGGAAGAAGACGATCCGGAAGAACGTCATGCCCCGGCGCACCTTGCCCATCAGGAGCGCCGTCATGAGCAGCCCGACGCCGATGGGGATGACCGAGAAGAAGACGATCAGCGCGAGGCTGTGCAGGATGGCCTCGTACAGCGCTGAATCACGAAAAATCTTGACGTAGTTGGAGAAACCAGCCCAGACCGGCGGCAGGATGCCGTCCCAGGTCAGGAGCGACAGGCGAAGCGTGTTCAGCGCCGGCCAGATGGCGAAGCCCAGGTACACGGCGAGCGCGGGCAGCACGTACAGCCAGCCGCGCGCCCGTCGCCCCAGCCGCCGCCGGGGCGGGGTGTCGCCGGCGGCCGCCCGCCCCCCGCCGCGGGCCGGAGCGGCCCGCGGCGGGGAGACGGCCGGGCTCAGCTCACGAGCCATGATGGGCGTCCCACGACTCCTGCAGCGACTTCAGGAAGGCGTCGGGGGCCATCTTGTCGCTGATCAGGCCCTGGATGCCGGGAGTGAGCTTGTCGATCATGCCGGGGGAGGCGAAGTCGGGGAACGGGACGATCCCGTTGCCCTGCGCCACGGGCGCGAAGACGCCCGCGATGTCGCCGCGCAGCCCTGTCGCGCCCAGCTCGGCCTTGGTGTCGACCGGCATGAACCCGCCGTCGAACTCGATCTTCGCCGCCTCCGGCGAGCCGAGGTAGTCGAGGAAGGCCGCGGCGACGTTCGGGTTCTTCGACTTCGACGAGATGGCGTACGCGACGCTGGCTCCCGAGGCGACCTTCGCGGGCTCGCCCGAGGCCGTGGGCATGAGGAAGAAGCCCACGTCGTCCTTCATCTCGGTCTCCAGGGTGGAGGCCGCCCAGTTGCCGGTGATCAGGAACGCGCTGCCGCCCTTGGCGAAGCTCGCCAGCGCGTCGGCGTCGCCCGTGGCGCTGGCCCCGGCGGAGATGTATCCCTTCTTCGCCCAGTCGGTCAGCGTCTGGGTGGCCTTCGTCGCGGCCGGGTTCTCGATCGTCGCGCCCGGCTTGCCGTACACCCACGACCGGTAGTCGTTGACGTCGCCGGTCACGTTGAGCAGCGCGTTCCACAGGTGGAACCCGCCGACCTGGAGTGCGCCGTTGCTCAGCGGGGTCTGGCCGGCGTCCTTGGCCTTCTGCATCGCGGCCTCGAAGTCGGCCAGCGTCTTCGGCGCCTCCTTCACGATCTTCTTGTTGTAGAAGACGCCGAGCACCGAGAGCCCGCCGGGCACGGCGTACAGGTTGCCGGTCCCGAACTGCTTGGCCGACTTGTCGGAGCTGAGGACCTCGAGGCTGGCCGGCGGGAACTTGGTGGTCCAGCCGTACGCCTTGGACCACGGGCTCAGGTCGAGGATGAGACCGGCCGGGACCAGGGAGTTCATCGCGCCCGGGTTGTACTGGGCGATGTCCGGCGCCGAGTCGGACGACATCGCCAGTTTGATGGACTTGATGTAGTCGTTGAACGGCGTCATCTGGGGCTTGACGGTGACGTTGGGGTGCTTCTTGGTGAAGCCGTCGATGAGCGCCTTGGTGGGCGGGTCGTTGGTGTAGGCCAGGGTCAGGGTCACCGGGTCGTTCGGAACGGTGGTCGATACGTTGACCTTCGTCGCCGTATTACCCCCCGAACTGCTGGTGCCCGCACAGGCCGTCAGCGCGAACGCCGTCGTGACGCTGAGCGCCGCGACCGCCGCGCGCCGGGCTGGTCTCGTCATGCGTGTGACCTCTCTCCTCAATCGGGTGGGTGGCGTCCGTCGTGTCTTCAACGGCCCTCATGGCGGCCGGCTCTCATCCGGCGGAGCCTGGTCGCACCAGGCCGAATCTGGTCCGTTCGATCTCGTCCAGCGAGTGCAGCAGCGCCCCGTGGACGACGGCGTCCTCCTGGAGCGCCGAGACCTCCAGCGCCGGCTGGTCCAGCGGCTCGCCGGAAAGGTGCCGCCGGAGCGCCGCGAGCAGCGGCTCGCCGCATCTGGCCAGCGGCCCGCCGATGACGACGAGCCGCGGGTTGAGGATCGCCCGGATCACGGTGATCCCCTTGGCGAAGCGGCGGGCCACCACGTCGATCGCCTCCAGCGCCGCCGGCTCGCCGCCGGCGACGGCGTCCAGCACGGCCTCGAGCGCGTGCTCTCCCGCGGCCTCGATCCGGGCCACGAGAGCGCCGTCGGCGGCGCGTCCGGCCGCGGCCGTGGCCTGGCGCACGATCTCCGCGCCGCCGACCCGGTCCTCGAACGGGCCCAGCCCCTGCGGATGGCCCTGCGGATGGCGGGGTGTCGAGGGGCCCTCGGTGAACAGGTCGAGGAAGCCCACGTCGCCGGCGTCATTGGAGGCGCCGCGGTAGAGCTCGCCGTTCAGCACGATACCGGCGCCGACCCGCTCGCCCCAGTGGATCATCACCAGGGAGTCCTCGCGCCGCTCCGCGTCCCGCCACCGCTCGCCCTGCGTGGCCAGCTTGACGTCGTTGTCCAGGTAGACGGGGCAGCCGAGCGCCTCCGTCAGCCGGCGTACGAGGAGGTCGCCGGCCAGGCCGGGCATGCTCGGGATGAGCTTGATGACCCCGGCCGCCGGGTCGACGATGCCGGGGGTGCCCACCGAGGCGAACCAGAGGTCGCCGGTCGTGACGCCCGTCGCGCGCAGCGTCCGCTCCACCGTGGCCAGGAGCGTCTCCACCACCTGCTCACCGCCGGGTCCGGTGCCGAGCTGCTGCGCGTCGGAGGCCACGACCGTGCCGGCCAGGTCCGCCAGCGCCACGCGCACGTCCTGCGGGCTGATCGACAGGCCCAGCACGTGGCCGGCCTCCGCGCGGAACCGTACGAGCTGCGCCGGCCGGCCCGCCCGGGTGGAGTCGCGGTCAAGGGGACCGAACTCGACGAGCCCTTCGGCGACCAGCGCGTTGAGCGAGCGGGTGACCGCCTGGCGGGAGAGCCCCACCGACTTGGCCAGCACGGACACGCTCATGCTGGCCTCCTTCGGCGGCGCGGCCCGCAGCTTGCGCAGGACGGCGGCGGCGTTGACCTCGCGCATGAACTGCGTGCCGGCGGCGACGACCTGCTCCATGCTCTCTCCCTGCGATCGGTTGCCGGTACGCTAGCAATTAATTATGGACCGTACGGAACTAATTCGTCGAGGGGTGTGAGCTGCAGTGTTGTCCGGTGAGGGCCCGCCCTGGGCGGAAACCGTCCGCGGTCTGGCCCGCCGCGTGCTGGGGCCCGTGGCCGAGTCGGTACGGTTCGCCGCCCGCGACGGCGGCGGGCGCGAATACGCCTACGAGGCGGCGGGCGGCGTGCTCGCCATCGCCGCGACGGACGGGGTGAGCGCCTCGGTCGCGCTCCACCACTATCTCCGGGAGCGCTGCGGCACGTCCGTGGGCTGGGACACGGTGCTGCCCCTGGGGCTGACGTCCCTGCCCGACGCCCCGCCGCGCCAGGGCGCGGCGCGGGTGCGGGAGGGCTACTACTTCAACTTCTGCACCTTCAGCTACACGATGCCCTACTGGAACTGGGCCGACTGGGAACGCGAGATCGACTGGATGGCCCTGCACGGCATCACCATGCCGCTGGCCGTCACCGGTCACGAGGCTGCGCTGCACGCCGCCTACTCCGCGCTCGGTCTCGACGACCGGCAGATCCGCGGCTTCCTGGGCGGGCCGGGCTACCTGCCGTTCCAGTTCATGGGTTGCCTGGACACCTTCGCCGGCCCGCTCTCGTCGTCCTGGATCGAGAGCCACCGCGAGCTCGGCGCGCGCATCCTCGACCGCGAGCGCGCCTTCGGCATGACCCCCGTCCTGCCGGCCTTCACGGGACACGTCCCGCCCGAGCTCGCGTCGACGGCGCGGGCCGGTCGCCGCCTCTGGCAGGGGTTCGAGACCTGGGTCCTCGACCCGGCCGACCCGCTGTACGAGCGGATCGGCGCCGAGATCGCCCGCGCGCAGATCAAGCTCTTCGGCACCGATCACCTGTACGCCGCCGACCCGTTCATCGAGATGATCCCCATCGACGCCGACCCGGCCTTCCCCGGGGCCGTGGCGGCGGCGACGCTGGCCGGCCTCCAGGCCGCCGACCCGGACGCGGTCTGGCTCATGCAGGCCTGGCCGTTCTCCTACCAGCGGGAGTTCTGGACCGAGGACCGCGTCAACGCCTTCCTCGACGCGATCCCGGACGGCCGGATGCTCGTCGCGGACCTCTGGGCGGAGCACGACCCGCTGTGGGGCCGCTTCCAGGGGTTCTCCGGGAAGCCCTGGCTCTGGTGCGCGCTGCTGAACTTCGGCGGCCGCACCGACCCGGGCGCCGGCCTGCGCGGCGTGCCCGCCGGGATCGACGCGGCCCTGGCGGCGCCGAGCCCGCCCGCCGGCCTCGGCCTGTCCATGGAGGCCACCCGCAACAACCCGGTCTTCTTCGAGCTCGTCGCCGACCAGATCTGGAACGAGGTCCCCGACCTCGACGCCTGGCTCGACGCCTTCGTGACCGGGCGCTACGGCACCCGGTGGACGGCAGAGCTGCGGGCGGCCTGGCACGGGCTCCTGGAGACCGTCTACGACACCCGGGGCCTGCCGATCCTCCCCCAGGCGTTCGAAGGCGTCATCACCGCGGCGCCCTCGTACGAGCGCGACCCGGCCGAGCTCCGCGCCGACGTCGCCGCTTTCCTGTGGTACCGGCCGGAAGTCCTCGCCGGGGCCTGGGAGCGGATGATCGAGGTGGCCGAGCGCGACCCCGGCCTGGCCGCGGGACCGCTCGGGCACGACCTCGTGGAGACCGGCATCGCGTACATGGCCAGGGTCGCCGACCGCCTCTGCCTCGACGTCCTGGACTCGGCGGGCGGCCCGGCGCAGGTCGACCGGTTCCTCCGGGTCTTCGAGGACCTCGACCGGATGCTGGCCTGCCGCCCCGAATACACCTTCCGGCACTGGGAGGCCAAGGCCGTGTCGTGGGCCGCCGATCCGGACGACCGCGCGGTCCTGCGGGACAACGCCCGCCGCATCCTCACGGTGTGGGGCACCTCGGACAGCCCGCTGCTGGACGACTACGCGGCCCGGCACTGGGCGGGACTGGTCGGCGGCTACTACCGCGACCGCTGGGAGCTGTGGGCGCGGGGTCTCGGACGCGCGCTCGCCGGCGACCCCGGCGCCGAGACGGAGCTGCGGGAACGGCTCCGCGAACGCGTCGAGCTCTTCCTGCGGGAAGGCCCGGGGCCGGTGTCGCCGGACCAGGGCGACCTCGCCACGGAGTCACGCCGGCTGTTCACCGCCTACGCGGGCCGGACCGGCCCGTTCGAACACGATCGATGAGGAGCACGATGCCCCCGGTGGCACCACCGACCGAAAGCCGCAACCCGCGCACCGCCGACATCGACACGCTGGCGTCAGCAGACGTCCTGCGGTTGCTGCTGGACGAGGACGCCACGGCGGTCGCGGCCGCCCGCGCCGCCGCCACGGCGCTCTCCCTGGCGGTGGACGAGGCGTATCTCCGGCTGGGCCGGGGTGGACGCGTGCACTACTTCGGCGCCGGCGCGTCGGGGCGGCTGGCGGTGCTGGACGCCACCGAGATCACGCCGACGTTCGGGGTGGCGCGGGGCCTGTTCACGGCGCACTTCGCCGGAGGTCCTGGCGCGCTCACCGACTCGTCCGTGGACCGGGAGGACGCCGAGGAGCTCGGAGCCGCCGACGCCGGGGCGCTCGCCGAGAACGACCTGGCGATCGGGATCACGGCGTCCGGGGCCACCCCGTACGTGGCCGGGGCGCTGCGCGCGGCCCGGGCGGCGGGCGCGCGCACCGTGCTGATCACCTGCAACCCGGCCGCACCGCTGCGCGACCTGGCCGAGATCCTCGTTGTCGCGGACACCGGGCCCGAGGCGCTCACCGGGTCCACCCGGCTCAAGGCGGGCACGGCGACCAAGGTGCTGCTCAACGCGTTCTCGACGGCGCTCATGATCAAGTCGGGGCGTACGTACTCGAACCTCATGGTCGGGCTGGTCGCCACCAACGCCAAGCTGGAGCAGCGGGCGGTGAACCTGCTCGTGGAGGCGACCGGGGAGGACGCCGCGGCCTGCGCCGCCGCGCTGGCGGAGGCGGACGGGCGGATCCCGGAGGCGCTCGTACGGCTGCTCACGGGCTGCACGCCCGGCCAGGCGCGGGAATCGCTCGCGGCCCATCCGGGCGTCCGCGCGGCCGTGGCCGCGCTGGGCGGGCACGCCGGATGAGCGGCTTCGCGGGCGTGGACGTCGGCGGCGGAGGCATCAGGAC
Organism: Nonomuraea sp. NPDC003707; assembly: GCF_053587055.1. NCBI lineage: Bacteria > Bacillati > Actinomycetota > Actinomycetes > Streptosporangiales > Streptosporangiaceae > Nonomuraea > Nonomuraea sp. NPDC003707. The sequence continues at coordinate 332,423 of NZ_JBSFNK010000002.1, forward strand.
ACGGATCGAGAGCGGCGGGGAGATCGCGTACGGCGAGGACTCGGCGCCCGTGCCCCGTACCGAGGGGCGGGTGGACCTCGACCGGCTCGCCCTCCGGATCGCGTCGGTCGTCGGGGACGCGGCGCGCGTCCCCGGGCGGCTGGACGGGATGGCCGTCGGCGTGACCGGGCTGCCGGGGCTGGTCAGGGAGCCGGAGGCGTTGTGGCGGGCGCTGGGGGAGCGGTTCGGGCTCGGCACGCTCGCGGTCGCGGGGGACATGGTGACCACGCACGTCGGCGCGCTCGGGTTCCGGCCCGGAGTCGTGGTCGCCGCCGGGACCGGCGTCATCACGCTCGGCACCGACCTCGACCGCGTCTGGAACCAGTCCGACGGATGGGGCCACCTGCTCGGCGACCACGGCGGGGGCGCCTGGATCGGCGCGCAGGGCCTCCAGGCCGCCCTGCGCGCCCACGACGGCCGGGCCGGCGGCTCGCCCGCCCTGCTCGAACACCTGACGGCCCGCTTCGGCCACCCCCTGGACCTGGTGGCGCTCGTCTACGAGTCGGGCTCGCCGGCGCACCACCTGGCGTCGTTCGCGCCGTCCGTGGCCGACGCGGCCCGCGCGGGAGACCCGGTGGCGCGCGGGATCTGGACCGAGGCGGGGCGGCAGCTCGGCCAGACCGCCGTCGCCGCCGCGTCGGGGCTCGACCCGGTCTTCTCCTGGGGCGGCCGGATCTTCGACGCCGCGGACCTGCTGATGGAGCCGTTCCAGGCCACCGTGCGCGACCTGCTGCCGCAAGCCCGGTTCACGCCGCCCGTCGGCACCTCCGCCGACGGCGCGCTCGCGCTGGCCAGGGCCGCGGCGGGCGGCGAGGTCCGGCCGCGGCACCCGTACCTGTACGTCTACGCGGCTAGTCGGAGCCGGTCAGGAGCCGCAGCCGCTCCACCGCCTCCCCGAACTCGCTGATCATGTCGTAGACCACCTCGCGGGCCGGTCTCACCTGGTCGAGCTGGCCCACGACCTGGCCGACGAAGTAGTTGACCAGCTCCACCGCCCCCGGCTCGCCCTTCTCCGCCGCCGCCCCGATGCGGGCCATCGCGCCCTCGGCCACCAGCAGCTGCAGCGGCATGCCGAGCGGCCCGGGGCTCTCCTGGCCGGAGTCCCACTCCTCCGTCCAGGCGGACTTGAGCTGGCGGGCCGGCTTGCCCGTACGGGACCTGGACCTGACCGTGTCCAGCGACGAGGCGGCCAGGAACTTGCGCTTGACCGCGGGCGACGTCTCCGCCTCCTCCGTGGTCAGCCAGACCGAGCCGCACCAGACCCCCTCGGCCCCGAGCGCCATGGCCGCCGCCATCTGCCGCCCGGACGCGATCCCGCCCGCCGCCAGCACGGGGACCGGGGCGACCGCGTCCACGACCTGCGGGACCAGCACCATCGTGGAGATGTCGCCGGTGTGCCCGCCCGCCTCGGTGCCCTGCGCCACGATGAGGTCCGCGCCCGCCGCCACCTGCCTGCGGGCGTGCTCGACCGTGCCGACCAGCGCGGCCACCGGCACCCCCGCCTCCCTGGCCCTGGCGACCATCTCGGGCGGAGGCGGCCCCAGGGCGCTGGCGATGAGCCCGATCGGGTGCTTGAGCGCCACGTCGATCAGCCCCGTCGCCCCGGCCGCCGTGACCCGCCTGCCGAACTCGTCCGCCGCCGCCGTCAGCGGCTGCATGGGGGCGCTCACGCCGTACTTGGACAGCAGGTGGGTGACGAAGTCGCGGTGCCGGTCGGGGACGAAGTCCATGAGGTGCGCCTGCCGGTCGAGCGCGGAGGCGTCGACCTTGCCGGGCACGAGCACGTCCACGCCGTACGGCCGGCCGCCCACCTGCCCGTCGATCCAGGTCAGCTCGGTGTCGAGCTGCTCCGGCGAGTACGCGATCGCACCCAGGACCCCGAAACCGCCCGCGTTCGTGACGGCGGCCACGACGTCGCGGCAGTGGCTGAAGGCGAACAACGGGAACTCGATGCCCAGGCGCTCACAGATGGGGGTCCGCATGATTCGACGCTAACCGGCAGAAGCTTGTTCGGTCCATCCCCCGGGGCGGGCCGGGTGCTTCAGGAGGCCGCCGGGAGCGTGCCAGCCGAGCTCCGAGGTGTAGCCGCGGACCACCTTGGCCGGTACGCCGGCGACCACGCTGTGGTCAGGGAACTCGCCGCGGACCACCGCCCCGCCCGCCACCACGCACTGGCGGCCCAGCCTCGTGCCCGGGAGGATGATCGCGCCCGCCCCGATCCACGAGCCGGAGCCGATCGATACCGGGCTGTTACGCGGCCACTGCCGGCCGATCGGCACGTCGGGGTCGTCGTAGACGTGGTTCTGGTCGGTGATGTACACGTACGGGCCGGTGAAGACGTCGTCGCCGATGTCGATCGACTGGTGGGCCACGATGTGCGAGCCGCGGCCGATCGAGCAGCCGCCGCCGATGCGCAGGATGGACTCCGGCCCCAGGTCCAGCCCGGGGCCCATGCCGCAGGACAGGGACACGCGCTCGCCGACCAGCGTGTGGTCGCCGATCTCGATCCACCGCTCGCCGAAGATCGCGCCCGGGGGGAAGGCGATGCTGACCCCGTCGCCGATCCGGCCGAATCGGTAGCCGGCCGGAGCGGCAGGAGTGATCGCGCCCGCGCGCCGGATCGCCCCGTAGGATCGGTGAATCAGCGCGCCGACTGCCCGCCGTACCAATGACATAGGGACCAAAGTTACCGCTAGGTCAAGCCGTTCGGGCATGTCGGGGGCGTTGTTTGATATCCTGAGAGCCCGTGGACACTTCGACCACACCTCGAGCCACGGGAGCCCCTTTGCGCAGCGCATCGCAAACCAAGCATCTGTTCGTCACCGGCGGTGTCGCCTCCAGTCTCGGCAAGGGGCTCACGGCATCCAGCCTCGGTCGCCTGCTCAAGGCGCGCGGTCTCCGGGTCACCATGCAGAAGCTCGACCCGTACCTGAATGTCGACCCCGGGACCATGAACCCGTTCCAGCACGGCGAGGTGTTCGTCACCGACGACGGCGCCGAGACCGACCTCGACGTCGGCCACTACGAGCGTTTCCTCGACACCGACCTGCACGGCTCGGCCAACGTGACGACCGGCCAGGTCTACTCCAACGTCATCGCCAAGGAGCGGCGGGGCGAATACCTGGGCGACACCGTCCAGGTGATCCCGCACATCACCAACGAGATCAAGGACCGGATCAGGGGCATGGCCGCTCCTGAGGTGGACGTGGTCATCACCGAGGTGGGGGGCACGGTCGGCGACATCGAGTCGCTGCCGTTCCTGGAGGCCGTCCGCCAGATCAGGCACGAGGTCGGCCGCGACAACGTGTTCTTCCTGCACGTGTCGCTGCTGCCGTACATCGGCCCCTCCGGCGAGCTCAAGACCAAGCCGACCCAGCACAGCGTGGCGGCGCTGCGCAGCATCGGCATCCAGCCGGACGCGATCGTGCTGCGCTCCGACCGGCCCGTGCAGACGGCGATCAAGCGCAAGATCAGCCTGATGTGCGACGTGGACGAGGACGCCGTCGTCTCCGCCGTGGACGCGGCCTCGATCTACGACATCCCCAAGGTGCTCCACTCCGAAGGGCTCGACGCGTACGTGGTGCGCCGGCTCGGCCTGCCGTTCCGCGACGTCGACTGGAAGGAGTGGGAGGAGCTCCTGCGCCGGGTGCACCGGCCGGCCAAGGAGGTCACGATCGCCCTGGTCGGCAAGTACATCGACCTGCCGGACGCGTACCTGTCGGTCACCGAGGCGCTGCGGGCCGGCGGGTTCGCCAACGACGCCCGCGTCAACATCCGGTGGGTCAAGAGCGACGACTGCGAGACCCCCGAGGGCGCCGAGCGCGAGCTCGACGGCGTCGACGGCGTGCTGATCCCCGGCGGGTTCGGCGTGCGCGGCATCGAGGGCAAGATCGGCGCGATCCGCCACGCCCGCGAGGGCAAGATCCCGCTGCTCGGCATCTGCCTCGGCATGCAGGGCATGGTCATCGAGGCCGCCCGCAACATGGCCGGCATCGAGGACGCCAACTCCGCCGAGTTCGACCCCGACACCAAGCACCCGGTCATCTCCACCATGGCCGACCAGGAGGACGTCGTCGCCGGCGAGCGCGACATGGGCGGCACCATGCGGCTCGGCAGCTACACCGCCAAGCTCGGCGAGGGCACCCTGGCCAGGCAGCTCTACAGCGGCAAGGCCAAGGCCGACGAGCGCCACCGCCACCGCTACGAGGTCAACAACGCCTACCGCGAGCAGCTCGAGAAGGTCGGCCTGGTCTTCTCCGGCCTGTCGCCCGACGGCCGCCTGGTCGAGTACACCGAGCTGCCCACCGACGTCCACCCGTTCTTCGTCGGCACCCAGGCCCACCCCGAGTTCCGCTCGCGCCCCACGCGGGCCAACCCCATGTTCAAGGGCCTCATCTCCGCGGCCCTGACGTACGCCGACGCGCGAGTTTCCACGAAGGTGACCCAGTGAGAGTGGAAGACACGCCCGAGGCGTGGGACGTCGTCGATTCCAAGGAACGCTTCCGCGGCCACGTCATCACGGTGGTCACGGACTCGGTGAAGATGCCCCGCGACGAGGTGGCCGAGCGCGACGTCGTGGTGCATCCGGGCTCGGTCGCCGTGCTCGCGCTCGACGACCGGGAGCGGGTCCTGATGATCAGGCAGTACCGCCACCCCACGCGCATGCTGATGTGGGAGCTGCCCGCCGGGATCCGCGACGTCGAAGGCGAATCGCTCGTCGAAGGGGCGGCCCGCGAGCTCGCCGAGGAGGCCGGCTACCGGGCCGACACCTGGCACACCCTCGTCGACCTGCGCTCCTCCCCGGGCATGACCGACGAGCGGATCCGGGTCTTCCTCGCCCGCGACCTGACCAAGATCGAGACCGACTTCGTCCACCGGCACGAGGAGATCGACATGCCGGTCGAGTGGGTGCCGCTGCCCGACGCGGTCGAGAAGGCGCTCATGGGAATGATCCACAATTCCCCGGCCGTGGCCGGTATCCTCGCCGCGTACGCGGCTTCGGTTGAGGGATTCGCCCTGTTGCGCCCCGCCGACGCCCCAGAGGCGTGACCGGAAGGACCTTTCGTGGAGGCGGTGCTCTCCAGCTACCTCGCCCATCTGGCGGTAGAGCGGAGCCTGGCTGCCAACACGCTCGCGTCCTACCGTCGTGACCTGCGGCGATACGTCGAACACCTGCACGCGCGCGGCCGGGCGGAGCTCGACGAGGTGGGGGAGGCCGACGTGCTGGCCTTCCTCGCCGCGTTGCGCGAGGGCGACGGCGAGCACCCCGCGCTCGTCGCCAGCTCGGCCGCCCGCGCCGTCTCCGCCGTGCGCGGGCTGCACCGTTTCGCTCTGCGCGAAGGCGTCACGGCCCACGACCCCGCCCACGAGGTACGCCCGCCGCGCCAGCCGCGCAGGCTCCCCAAGGCCATCAGCGTGGACGAGGTCGAGCGGCTCATCGCCGCCTCCGGCCCCGACGGCGCGCCCCTGACCTTGCGCAACAGGGCCCTGCTCGAGGTCCTGTACGGCACCGGCGCCCGCATCTCCGAGGCCGTCGGGCTGGCCGTGGACGACCTCGAGGACGACCAGGTGCGCCTGCGCGGCAAGGGCGAGCGCATGCGCGTCGTCCCCCTGGGCCGCTACGCCCGCTCCGCGCTCGACGCCTACCTCGTACGGGCCCGCCCCGGCCTGCTCGCCCACGGGCGCGGCACCCCGGCCGTCTTCCTGAACGCCCGGGGAGGCCGGCTGACCAGGCAGGGAGCGTGGGAAGTGCTCCAGGCCGCCGCCGAACGCGCCGAGCTCGACGGGATAAGTCCCCACGTTCTTCGCCATTCCTTCGCAACCCATCTGATAGACGGCGGCGCTGACGTTAGGGTGGTCCAGGAATTGCTCGGCCACGCCTCCGTGACGACCACACAGGTCTACACACTGGTGACGGTCGACAAACTTCGCGAGGTCTACGCCGCCGCGCATCCACGTGCCCGGCAGTGATCTATAGTCTTTTGCGACGTGCGGCAGCCCTCGGCGTGCCGCCTTGCCGCCTAAAGTGGCGAGCCCATAGTGTCCGTCCGGACGGTCCGGTTCGGGATCGTCAGGGAGGTTCGAGCTGGTGACTGTGACGACCAAGGGTTCGACCCCGGGGACCCCCGACAACCCCTGGGGCGACACGAAGACCAACACGCCTTCCAACGGCGTCAATCTCGGGCCCACGCAGCGGCCCAGGCCCGTGTTCCCCGAACCGGTGCCCCCCGCGGTGCACGGCCCGGCGCGCGTGGTCGCGATGGTCAACCAGAAGGGTGGCGTCGGCAAGACGACGACCACCATCAACCTGGGCGCCGCGCTCGTCGAATACGGGCTCAAGGTGCTGCTGGTCGACTTCGACCCGCAGGGCGCGCTCTCCGTCGGCCTGGGCATCAACCCGCTCCAGCTCGACCTGACGGTCTACAACCTGCTCATGGAGCGGGGCGTCACCGCCGAGGACGTGCTCCTGGAGACCGGCGTCGAGGGCCTCGACCTGCTGCCCAGCAACATCGACCTGTCGGCCGCCGAAGTGCAGCTCGTCACCGAGGTCGCCCGCGAGCAGGTGCTCGGCCGGGTGATCAAGCCGCTGCTGCCGCACTACGACGTGTGCCTCATCGACTGCCAGCCGTCGCTGGGCCTGCTCACGATCAACGCACTCACCTGCGCCCACGGCGTCATGGTGCCGCTGGAGTGCGAGTTCTTCGCGCTGCGCGGCGTGGCACTGCTCATGGACACGATCTCCAAGGTCCAGGAGCGGCTCAACGAGGACCTCGAGATCGAGGGCCTGCTGGCCACCATGTACGACGCCCGTACGCTGCACGGCCGCGAGGTGCTGGCGCGCACGGTGGAGGCGTTCGGCGACAAGGTGTTCCACACGGTGATCAACCGTACGGTCCGCTTCCCCGACGCGACGGTCGCCGGTGAGCCCATCACCACCTTCGACCCGTCCTCGCTCGGTGCGAACGCTTACCGTGAGCTGGCCCGCGAGGTGCTCTCGCGCTGGTCGGCGCCTGCCACAATGGCCAGGTGACCGACGCCGAGCAGCCCCAAGGGTTCCAGGTCCACCTGGATGTCTTCGAGGGACCCTTCGACTTGCTCCTCGGCCTCATCGCCAAGCACAAGCTGGACATCACCGAGGTCTCGCTCTCCAAGGTCACCGACGAGTTCATCGCGTACATCCGCTCCCGGGGGCCTGAGTGGGACCTCGACCAGACCAGCCACTTCCTGCTGGTCGCGGCGACCCTGCTCGACCTGAAGGCGGCCCGGCTGCTGCCCTCGGGCGAGGTCGAGGACGAGGAGGACCTGGCGCTGCTGGAGGCCAGGGACCTGCTGTTCGCGCGGTTGCTGCAGTACAAGGCGTACAAGGAGGTGGCGAAGCTCTTCGCGGGGCGGATGGCGGAGGAGGCGCTGCGCTTTCCCCGTACGGTGCCGCTGGAGCCGCAGTTCGCCAACCTCCTGCCCGAGCTCATCCTGGGCATCGGGCCCGAGCAGCTCGCCAGGATCGCCGCCAAGGCCTTCACCCCCAAGCTGCCCCCCACCGTCAGTGTCGGGCACATCTACCAGCCCCTGGCGAGCGTCAAGGAGCAGGCGGCCATCCTCGTCATGCACCTGCGCCGCCTCCGGCGCGCCACCTTCCGCACGCTGGTGGCCGACTGCTCGGGCACTTTCGAGGTCATCGCCCGGTTCCTGGCGGTGCTGGAGCTCTTCCGGGAGTCGGCGGTTACCTTCGAACAGGTCGAAGCGCTGGGGGACTTGCACGTAACCTGGACGGGCGCTGACGACGGGGACGTCGCGGTGGGGGACGATTACGAGGAATCCGCGGAGAAACCACGCAATGACTGACAACCCACTGCCCACCCCTCGCCGATCCCCGGACTCCGAGCCCCCGCTCCCCGCCTGGATGAGCCTCCCCGGCTCCCTCGCCCAACCCTCACCCCCTGAGGCGGAGGACACAGCCGAACCCCCATCCCCGCCCCCACCACCGCCCCCGGCCGACGCCCCGCAACCGGACGACGCCGCGTTTACGGACGATGCCGTGCAACCGGACGACGCCCCGCCAACGGACGACGCCCGACCGGCTGACGGGACGCCGCCGATGGACGAGGTGGGATCGGCGGATGAGGCGGGATCGACCGACGGGACGCTGCTGACGGATGTGGCGGGATCGACGGACAGGGCGGCGCTCGCGGATCAGGCGCTTTCGGCTGACGGACCGCCTTCGCGGGAGGCGCCATCGGACAGCGCACCGGCGCCGGACGCTCCCTCCGCCACCCCGGCCGCGGTTCCCTCGGGCGCGGGTCCGGGGCGGGGCGCGGAAGGCCTCGAGGAGGAGCCCGGGGACGCGGAGGAGGGGCAGGAGCGCGCGGGGGAAGGGCCGACGTTGGCGGCGGCGTTGGAGGCCATCCTGCTCGTCGTCGATGAGCCCGTGGCCGAGATCACCCTGGCCCAGGTGCTGGAGCGGCCCACCCACGAGGTCGCCGCCGCATTGCGGGGCCTGGCGGCGGAATATACCGCCGCCGGCCGAGGTTTTGACTTGAGAGATGTCGCGGGCGGCTGGCGTTTTTACACGCGTGCCGACTGCGCGCCCCTGGTCGAGCGGTTCGTACGCGACGGCCAGCAGACGCGGCTCACCCAGGCCGCGCTGGAAACACTTGCGGTCGTGGCTTACCGGCAACCGGTGAGCCGGGCCCGCGTCGCCGCGGTACGCGGCGTGAACAGTGACGGCGTCATGCGGACGCTCGTCGCGAGGGGGCTGGTCGAAGAGGCCGGCACCGACCCGGAGAGCCAGGCAGTGCTCTACCGGACAAGCTCATACTTCCTTGAACGTCTGGGACTGCGGGACCTCAGCGAGCTCCCCGAGCTCGCGCCCCTCCTCCCCGACGACGTGGAAAACCTCGAGGAGACAACAAAGTGATCAACAGGCGTAGCACCCCGTCCGGTGATGGACGCGGTCGTGGACGTACCGGCGGCTCGGGTCAGGGCCGAGCGGGACGTCCCGCCTTCCGCTCCGATTCCAGTTCAGGGTCCCGTTCCGGCGGCGGCTTCCGCGGCGGGTCCGGGGACTCCCTCCGCGCCGACCGGAGCGGCTCGCGTGCCGGGTCCGGCGGCGGCGAGCAGAGGCAACCCCGCGGCGAGCGCTACCCGGCGCGTGACGACCGCGGCAGCCGTTACGAAGACCGCGGCAACCGGGCCGAAGACCGCACCGGCCGGAACGACGACCGTGGGAGCCGGTACGAAGACCGGGGAAACCGGTACGACGACCGCAACGGGCGCGGTGAGCGCCAGGAGCGGCCCTACGGCGACCGGGGCGGATACCGTTCCGAGCGCCGCGACGACGAGCGCGGCGGCCAGCGTGGCGGCGGGTTCCGTGACGACCGCCGTGGTTACGGCGCCGGGCGTCGTGACGACTCCGGCGGCGAGCGCGCCCGCGGTTCCCGCGACGAGCGCGGCGGCTCCGGCCCCGACCGACGCGACGAGCGCGGCGGGTACGGCGCCGGCCGGCGTGACGACCGTGGCGGTTACACGGCCAACCGGCGTGACGAGCGCGGCGGTTACGGTGCCGGCCGACGTGAGGACCGTGGCGGGTACGGTGCCGGCCGGCGTGATGAGCGCAGTGGTTCCGGTACCGGGCAGCGTGACGAGCGTGGCGGTTACGGTGCCGGGCGGCGTGACGAGCGCGGCGGGTACTCGGCCGGCCGACGCGATGACCGTGGCGGTTACAGCGCTGGACGGCGCGATGAGCGCGGCGGCTTCGGTGCCGGCCGGCGTGATGAGCGCAGTGGTTCCGGTACCGGGCAGCGTGACGAGCGCGGCGGTTACGGTGCCGGGCGGCGTGATGAGCGCAGTGGCGGTGGCGGGTTCCGGGTTGATCGGAGTGGGCGCAGGGACGGGGGAGCTCCGGCTTCCTCGCGTGCCCGGTTCGGCAGGCGGGACGGCGATGCCCCCCGCACCGCCCCCCGCACCGCCGACCGCGCCCCCCGTACCCCCCGCCGCGACGACGTGCAGACGATCGGCAGCGGCAGCCCCCAGCGCGACCGCGTGAAGGCCGCTCGCCAGCCCCTACGCGACCGCGACTTCTACCCCGACGACTACACCGACGAGCGCGACACCACCGAGGTCCCCAACGGGGTGCGGCTGCAGAAGGTGCTCGCCCAGGCTGGCGTGGCCAGCCGCCGGGCCTGCGAGGAGATGATCGGCGACGGCAGGGTCACCGTGAACGGCCAGGTCGTGCGGCGGTTCGGCGCCAAGGTGGACCCGGCGACGCAGGTCATCCACGTGGACGGCAAGCGTGTCCCCACCGCCCCCGACCTCGTCTACTACGCCATGAACAAGCCCATCGGCGTCGTCTCCACCATGAGCGACCCGCAGGGCCGCCCGTGCCTGGCCGACTACGTGGAGGAGCTGGCCCCGAGGCTGTTCCACGTGGGCAGGCTGGACACCGAGACCGAGGGCCTGCTGCTGCTCACCAACGACGGCGAGCTGGCCAACCGGCTGACGCACCCCAGCTACGGCGTGCAGAAGAAGTACTGGGCCAAGGTGCCGGGCCCGATCCCGCGCGACCTGGGCCGCAGGCTCAAGCAGGGCATCGAGCTGGAGGACGGCATCGTCAAGGCCGACAGCTTCGCGATCGTGCAGGAGCACGGCCAGCAGGCGCTGGTCGAGGTCGTCCTGCACGAGGGCCGCAAGCACGTCGTCCGGCGCATGCTGGAAGTGGCGGGCCACCGGGTGATCGACCTGGCCAGGATCGAGTTCGGCCCGGTGAAGCTGGGCCGTACCAAAGCCGGGACGGTCAGGGCGCTGACCTTGAAAGAGGTCGGTGAGCTTTACGCGGCCGTGAAGCTGTAATCTGGCCGGACGCAGGAGCCCGTGCGAATCTCCGCACGGGCTCTCCCGCTATGGAAGGGGACAAACCACATGGTGCGGGCGATCCGCGGGGCGATCCAGGTGGAAGCCAACGACCGCGACTCGATCATCGCAGGCACGACCGAGCTGGTCACCGCGATCATGGAGCGTAACGAGCTGACCACCGACGACGTGATCAGCGTGCTGTTCACGGCCACGCCCGACCTGACGGCCGAGTTCCCGGCGCTCGCGGCGCGCAAGCTGGGCTTCCACGAGGTGCCGCTGATCTGCTGCACCGAGATCGACGTGCCGGGCGCGCTGCCCCGGGTGGTACGCCTCATGGCCCACGTCGACCTCGACCGCCCGCGCTCCGCGATCCAGCATGTCTACCTGCGTGGCGCGGTGAAGTTGCGGCAGGATATCGCCCAGTAACGCCCGGCGATTACGTCAGGGCATACTCACGCCCACTATGGCCCGATAAATCAGGACACCGAGATGGAACTTCGCACCGCGCTCGTCGTCGGCACCGGCCTCATCGGCACTTCCGCTGCCCTGGCGCTGCGCAAGCGCGGCGTACGCGTGCTGCTCGCCGACCGCGATCAAGCCGCCGTACGGCTGGCACGGGAGCTGGGCGCGGGCGAAGACTGGGACCCGGACGAGCAGCACACCGGCGAGGTGGACCTGGCGATCATCGCGGTCCCCCCGGCCCATGTGGCGACCGAGCTGCTGGAGCTGCAGCGGATCAACGCCGCCAGGTTCTACACCGACGTCGCCAGCGTGAAGGCCGAGCCCTTGCACCGGGCCGCGCAGCTCGGCTGCGACCTGACCTCCTACGTCGCCTCCCACCCGCTCGCGGGCCGCGAGAAGTCCGGCCCGGGGGCGGCCAGGGCCGATCTGTTCCTGGGCCGGCCGTGGGCGCTGTGCCCCACCGACGAGGCCGACCCCGAGGCCAAGGCGACCGTGCTGCGGCTGATCGAGCTGTGCGGGGCCAACGCGGTCGAGGTGAGCGCGTCCGAGCACGACCGCGCGGTCGCCGTCGTCTCCCACGCGCCCCACGTCGCCGCCTCCGCCGTGGCGGCCCGCCTGGCCGACGCCACCGACGTCGCGCTCGGCCTGGCCGGTCAGGGCGTGCGTGACGTCACCAGGATCGCGGGCAGCGACCCGAGCCTCTGGCTCGGCATCCTGTCCGGCAACGCCTCCCCGGTCGCCGAGGTGCTCGAAGCCGTCGCCGCCGACCTGGCCGACGCCGCCAGCGCCCTGCGCGCCCTGGCCGAGGGCGACGGCACCGCCACCAACGACATCACCCAGCTGCTCAAGCGCGGCGTCGTCGGCCACGACCGCATCCCCGGCAAGCACGGCGGCCCGGCCTCCTCCTACGCCGTCGTCCAGGTCGTCATCGGCGACCGCCTCGGCCAGCTCGCCCGCCTCTTCCACGTGTGCGACGAGGTCGGGGTCAACGTCGAGGACGTGCGCCTGGAGCACGCCCCCGGGCTGCCCCTGGGCATCGCCGAGCTGTCGGTCGAGCCCGACGCCGTGTCCATGCTGGTCGAGGCCCTGCGCGAGCGCGGCTGGGAAGTTCCCTAAAGAGGCGGATCGTCCTGGCAGAGCCCTGGCGCAACCGGTGTGGGGAGAAGAAAACGCCCCATCGGTTGATTGACTTCCTCCTGGCCTTGAACGACCGGGATTCCCCGTGCAGCCGGCGCGTGGGGCCGCGCTCGCGTCCGGGGTGGTTGACGCTTCACAGACCGCCCAACAGCCAAGTCTCCACGTCCTGACACGACCTGCCCGGCCGCGTTTTTGATATTGATGGCGGCGTTCACGTCAGCGTGTGCGACCATTGCGCAGGAGGTGCAGGAGAACCGCGCTTGGCTCTCGCGCGATTTCGCGTCCACCGCCCCACAGGTCGAGCACGTGATACTCGTGTACGCCGGGTTGACCTTGACGATCTGAGTGCCTGTACGGCGCGCCGCGCTGGTGAGCGCAAGCTCCAGCCCGTACCAGCCCTTGTCCAAGATGGCCCGATTCAGGCCGGACTTGGCGGCCACGCTCCTGCCCGGACACTCGATGGTGCCGGACGCTGACTTGGTCATGTTCGCCGTCTTGAGGTCCTCCAGCACTACCGTGCCGTACTGCTCGCACAGGCTCGCTGCGGTGCGCGCGTTGAAATCAGCCCGACGGTGCCGGACCCGCCGCATCACCGCCCCGATCTTCGCGATCACGCGCCTGCGCCGGTTGCTGCCGCGCCGGGTCCGGGCAAGTTGCTGCTGCAAACGGCGGTAGCGTTCAGCCTCGCCGGTCGCGATGTAGGCGCGGTTATGGAAGTCGCCATCAGAGGTGGTGGCGGCCACGATCACGCCGCGGTCGATCCCGGCCCACGGGCCTGGATGCGCCGCAGGGGAAGCCTGTCCGTCCTCGATCAGGAACGCCACGAACCAGCGCCCGCCATCATGGGACACCGTTGCCGAGCGGACAGTCCCGCCCGGCGGGCGTGACCAGCGAAACCGCACCCAACCGAATTTCGGCAGCTTTACCCGGCCCCAGCGTCGCGAGAGCCGCTGGATGCTGATCTGCTCGGGTGAGGGGAACCGGAACGCTGGCTTCCAGCGGCGGGCCAAACGCCACCTGATCTTCCACGCGCCATGGCGGGAACAGGCGGAGTCCAGATCTTTCAACGTCTGCTGCAACACCTGGGAGGGAGCCTCAGCCAGCCAGCCGAACTCGGTCTTGGCCTCGGCGAGCTGGCGACACTGCTCGGCATACCCGATGAACGCCCCCCGCTGCCGATATGCGCGCCGCTGTTGCAGGCCGGTGTTCCACACGCTGCGGCAGATCCCGCCGACGCGTTCGGCAAAGGCCGCCTGGTCGGGCGAGAACTCCAGCCGGTACCGGCGCCCTGCCAGCACCCCGCCCGCCTCCCTTCCACTGGTTATCGAACACTCTATCGCCTGGTCTATGATCCCCAGCTGAATATCGACGCGGAAGACACGTCATGTCACCAGACGGAACGTCTTCGACGGCGCGATGCGCTGGCGGGCCAACGGGTCGCCGACGTCATAGACGTACGTGCCGTATGCCCAGCTCCAGGCCCTGCCGACCGAGTCCGAAGCCCTCAGGGCGCGCGCCGTCGCGGACGTGCGCGCCTGGATCGACTGGGCCGTGGAGGACGCCAAGACCTCCGACCCGAAGGCGAAGAAGGAGGACTGGCTGGTCCACTTCGACCGGTACGTGGCCGAGTACATGACCCGGCTGCTCTACGAGAACCCGGTGCCGTTCAAGGTCAGGTCCGCCGCGTACCAGGCGTTGAGGACCACCAAGGGCGTCGGTGACCTCGGCCAGGTGAAGGACCCGCTGAACCGGCCCGGTCAGAAGGTCGCCCTGCCGGTCTACGAGCGGAAGAGCTCGGTGCTCAAGGAGCAGTTCATCGTGGACACCCGGACGATGACGCTGCTGGCCCACTACACCGACCTCCAGGACGGCGGCAAGCAACTGGCCGGCAAGACCGCGGTCGAGACGTACAAGGTCGGCTGGACCGACGACAAGCCCGCCGTGCCCGCCGCCGGCTAGCCCCGGTCCCGATGTCACATCCGAGCCTCCTCGATCCGTCTTCAGGCCGGATCGAGGAGGTAAGGACAATGACCGACATTCTGGTACTCGGAGCCGGTTACACCGGAGTCGTCGCGGCCATCAGGACCGCCGTCAGGACCCGCCGCACGGGCGGCCGGGTGCGGCTGGTGAACGCCTCGCCGAGGTTCACCGAGCGGCTCAGGCTGCACCAGACGGCGGCCGGGCAGCGGCTGACGGACTTCCCGCTGGAGGACGTGGTCGCGGGCACCGGCATCGAGTTCGTCCAGGGCCGGGTGGCCGGGCTGGACGTTGAGCGGCGGCAGGCCCGGCTGGCGGACGGGCGCGTGCTCGGCTACGACAAGCTGATCTACGCGCTCGGCACCGTCACCGACGCCTCGGTGCCCGGCGTCGCCGAGCACGCCTTCGTCTACGACGACTACGCGGGCACCGTACGGCTCGCCGAACGCCTCACCGCCCTCACCTCGGACCCCATCGCGGGCACGGTGGTCGTGGCCGGCGGCGGGTTGACCGGCGTCGAGTCGGCGGCGGAGATCGCGGAGGCGCACCCGCACCTGCACGTGGTCCTGCTGACCAGGGGGCGGCCCGGCTCCATGATGGGCGAACGGGCCCGCGCCCACCTGGACGCCGTGCTGGAGCGGCTGGGCGTCGAGGTGCGCACCGGCGCGGACATCACCAAGGTGCTGCCGGAGGGCGTCGAGCTGGCCGGGGGCGAGCTCGTCCACTCCGACGCGACACTGTGGACCACCGGCACCAGGGGCCTGCCACTGGCAGCCGAGTCCGGGCTGACCGTCGACGCCCGCGGCCGGATCGTGGTGGACTCCGCGCTGCGCTCGGTGTCCCACCCCGACGTGTACGCCGTCGGCGACGCCGCCGCGGTCAGCCAGCCGTACGGCGTGCTGCACGGCACCTGCCAGGGCGGCATCCCCACCGGCCTGCACGCCGCCGACTCGCTCGCCGCGACCCTGCACGGCAGGACCCCGAAGGCGTTCCGGTTCGGGTACGTGCATCAGCCCCTCTCCCTGGGGCGGAAGGACGCGGTCATCCAGTTCACCCGGCGGGACGACAGCCCGCGCAGGTGGTACCTGAAGGGCCGGGCGGCGATCACGTACAAGGAGACCGTCAGCAGCAGCCCGATCCCCACGTTCAGGCTGCTGAAGCGGGGTCTGGTGCCCGTGTGGGCGTTCGCGCTGACCGGAGGGCTCGGGTGAACAGCACGACGGGCGGGGCCCGGGGCCCCGCCCGTCGCGTTCTTCCGTGATCAGCGCCTGGTCGTCAGGGCCTCGGTCACGTCACTCGGGTCGTCGAACATCTCGTGGTCGGGCAGGGTCTCCAGGGCCTTGATGATCTCCTTGCTCGCCTTGCGCTCGCGAGCGGCCCTGATCAGGTCCTGCTTGTTGGCCGGAAATTCCACGCCGCTCAGGTTCTTGAGCAGGTCGATCGGGTTCGGTATCGTTGTCATAACTCTGTGCTGCCCGACTGTCACGATATGTAACATTCGGTCAGTAATCGTGCCGTTCCAGTCGCTGCCGTGCCCGTTCCACCTCGGCCGGCAGTTCCCGCCGCTCGGCCAGTGCCCGCGACAGCCTCGGCGCGGCCGTACGCAGCCCCTCCCAGCCCGCCGGGCCGGCGCGGAGCGCGTCGAGCGACCGCCGCGCCACCACCCGCCACGGGCGGCGCAGCACCGCGGTCAGCACGGCGTCGCACGTGGCCAGCACCTGCCTGTCGCGCGGGTCCCCGGGCCGGGGCGGGTGGTGGTGGGCCACGACCTCGTCCACGTACGCCAGCCCCCACCCCTTCGCGGCCAGGTCCACGGCCAACCGCTCCTCCTCGCCGAAGGAGAAGGTCACGTCGTCGAACCCGCCCGCCTCCAGGAACGCCTCTTTGCGCACCACCGCCCCGAACGCCAGGAACCCCAGCACGCTCGGCCCCGGCAGGTCCGGCTCCACGCCGAGCGGTGAGTCGCGCATCGCCTCCGACACCGCGTCCGGGCGCTCCTCCGGCCCCACCAGCACGCGTGCCCCCAGGATGGCCAGCCTCGGATACGCGTCCAGCACGTCCGCGGCCCGCTCCAGCGCCCCCGGCGCCCACCAGGAGTCGTCGTCGGCGAAGGCCACGTACGGGGTCTCGGCCAGGCGGACGCCGAGGTTGCGGGCCGGCGCGCCCAGGTCCCTGCCCGCCTCCACCACGTGAACGTCCGGGAAGTGGCGCCGCACGAACCCCGCCGTCCCGTCGGTCGAGCCGTTGTCGACGAGGATCACCGGGGGCGGGTGCAGGGGAAGCGTGCGGGCCAGCGCCCGCAGCCTGTCCTTGCAGGCCACGACCACGGTGACGCGCGGATCGTTCACAGAGGGCCACTTACCGCGCCGCGCTCTCTTACTCCTCTCGTTTGACGTGCTCCCCGGAAAGGGGTATCAAGGGCGGTAACAGCGTTACCGAGAGGAAACGGCGTTACCGTGAGCACTGCGTACCAGCAGGCCCAGCAGGAGGGGCAGAGCGTCGTCCGGGCCGCGATCCTCGACGTCGCCACGCACCTGCTCGCCACCGAGGGGCCGGCGGCGCTGACCGTGCGGCGGATCTCCGGCGAGGTCGGTTGCTCGACCAAGGTGATCTACACGCTGTTCGGCGGCAAGGACGGGCTCAGCCAGGCGGTGTGGCTGGAGGGGTTCGCGCGGTTCGAGCGGTGGCTGCTCGAAGGGATGGGCCCGGACGATCCCCTGACCGGGCTGCGCAAGGGCATGGCGGCCTACCGCGCCTACGCGCTGGCCGAGCCCGACTACTACCGGGTCATGTTCCAGGGGGCGATGCCGGGGTTCAAGCCGGACCAGGAGTCGGTGCAGGCCGCCAGGCGGACGTTCGACCTGCTGCTGCGGCGCGTGGAGGAGTGCCTGGAGGCGGGGGTGCTGCGTGGGGGAGCGGCCCGGGAGATCGCCGATGTGCTGTGGATGGCCATGCACGGCGCCGTAAGTCTGGAAATTTCTGGCTATTTCGAGCCCGGCGAGGTGGCACAGCGCTACCAGCTGCTCTGCGCCTCGGTCCTCGCGCCTTTCCTGGCCCAAGGCGCCTGACCCACGAGAGGAACGTGACATGACGCCCTTCACCGGCGGGTTCGCGCCCGTGACCGATGAGATCACGGCCTTCGACCTGGAGGTCACCGGCCGCATCCCGGCCGAGCTGAACGGCCGCTACCTGCGCAACGGCCCCAATCCGCTCAGCCTCGACGACCCCACGGCAAGCCATCTGTTCCTCGGCGAGGGCATGGTGCACGGCGTGCGGCTGCGCGACGGCCGCGCCGAGTGGTACCGCAACCGCTGGGTACGCAGCGCCCGCGTCGCCGAACGGCTCGGCGAGCCGCCCCGGCCGGGGCCGCTGCACAAGAACTGGGACTTCGCCGCCAACACGCACGTCATCGGGCTGGCCGGGCGCACGTTCGCGACCGTCGAGGCGGGGCCCCTGCCGTACGAGCTGGACTACGAGCTCGACACCGTCGGCACGTGCGACTTCGACGGCGGCCTGCCCGGCGGGTTCGCCGCGCACACCCACCTCGACCCGGTCAGCGGCGAGCTGCACGCGCTGGCCTACTTCTTCGGCTGGGACCACCACCAGCACATCGTGATCGACCCCAAGGGCTCGGTGACGCGGATCAGGGACATCCCGATCGCCGACGCGCCGATGCTGCACGACTTCGCGCTCACCGAGCGGTACGTGGTGATCTACGACCTGCCGGTCACGTTCAGCCAGGCCCATGCGGAGAAGGGCGTTCCGCTGCCGTACGCGTGGAACGACGCCCACGGCGCCCGGATCGGGCTCATGTCGCGCGAGAGCGGCGACGTGCGGTGGGTGGAGGTGGACCCGTGCTGGGTGTTCCACACGCTCAACGCCTACGACGACGGCGACGAGGTGGTCGTGGACGTGGTCCGCTACCCCAAGCGGTTCGTGGACGCCCGGCTCGACCTGGGCGGACTGCCGACGCTCGACCGGTGGACGATCGACCCGGCCGCCGGCAAGGTCCGGCGGACGCGGCTGGACGACCGGCCGCAGGAGTTCCCGCGCATGGACGAGCGCCGCACCGGCCGGCCGTACCGCTACGGCTACACCTCGGCCGCCCGCGACCTTCACGAGGTGCTCTACCGGGCCGACAGCGAGCTGGAGGACCTGCCCGACCAGGCCTTCGACAACACGCTCATCAAGCACGACCTGGTGCGGGGGACGCAGGAGTGGCGGCAGTTCGGGCGGGGCGCGTACGTCGGCGAGCCCGCGTTCGTGGCCTCCGGCGCGGCCGAGGACGACGGGTACGTGCTCGCCCTCGTCAACAACGAGGCCAGGGGAGCGGCCGACCTGATGATCCTGTCCGCGCAGGACTTCACCGGCGAGCCCGTCGCCACCGTCCACCTGCCGGCCCGCGTCCCGCTCGGCTTCCACGGAAGCTGGATCGCCGACTGAGCCGGACACGGTAGCCTCTTCAGGTTGGGGTTCTTGAGAAGCTCGTGAAGAGGGAGAGGCCGTGACCGGTCTGGTCGTCGCCATGGACGGTCCTTCGGGGTCGGGTAAGTCGAGCGCGTCGCGCGGGGTCGCCCGGGCGCTGGGCCTGCGCTACCTCGACACCGGGGCGATGTACCGGGCGATGACCTGGTGGATGCTCCGGCAGTCCGTCGACCTGACCGACCCCGCCGCCGTGGCCGCCCGCTGCGGCGAGCCGCGCATCGAGTCCGGCATGGACCCCGACGGTCCCACGATCCACGTCGACGGCGTCGACGTGGCGGGTCCGATCAGGGAGTCCGAGGTCACCGGCGCGGTCTCCGCCGTGGCAGCCGTCCCCGAGGTCCGGGCCCGCCTGGTCGCGCTCCAGCGCGAGCTCATCGGGGCCGGTGACATCGTGGTCGAGGGCCGCGACATCGGCACGGCCGTCTGGCCCGAGGCTGCCGTCAAGGTCTACCTGACGGCCAGTCCGGAGGCCCGTGCCCGGCGGCGCAACGCCGAGCTGGCCGGCTCGACGGTGGCGGCGCAGCAGGAGGCCATGGCCAAGCGTGACACCCTCGATTCGACCCGCAAGACGGACCCACTCTCGATGGCGGATGGCGCCGTCGAGCTCGACACCACGCCGTTGACCTTGGAAGAGGTCATCGCTGAGGTGTTGAGACTGGTCGCAGAGCGGAGGAGCTCGGAAGGAGAGAGCGGAGCCAACGGGTTCCGAAGCGGCCGCGACCATGTACACGAGCGCACCTGAGGGTGCGGTACTCACAAAGGATGAAATTTCGTGCCAACGGGGGATTGGGTCGAGGCCGGCCTCGACGACCTTGAGATCACCGAGCACGGCGACACTACGCCGTTGCCGGTCGTCGCCATCGTGGGGCGGCCTAATGTAGGCAAGTCCACGCTGGTCAACCGCATCATCGGCCGCCGCGAGGCGGTCGTGGAGGACGTGCCGGGCGTCACGCGCGACCGGGTCACGTACGACGCCAACTGGCGTGGCCGCCGCTTCACGGTGGTCGACACCGGCGGCTGGGACCCCGACGCCACCGGGATGAACCTGCGCATCGCCGAGCAGGCCCAGGTCGCCGTCGAGCTGGCCGACGTGATCGTGTTCGTCGTCGACGCCACCGTGGGCGCGACCGACGCCGACGAGATCGTGGGCTCGATCCTGCGGCAGTCCGGCAAGCCGGTCGTCCTGGCCGCCAACAAGGTCGACAACCAGCAGCTCGAGCTGGAGGCCGCCGCGCTGTGGTCGCTCGGCCTCGGCGAGCCGTACCCCGTCTCGGCCCTGCACGGGCGCTCCAGCGGCGACCTGCTCGACGTGGTGCTCGACGCGCTGCCCGAGACGCCCGCGCTCGGCTTCGAGACCGAGCGCGGCCCCGCCCGCGTCGCGCTGCTCGGCAAGCCCAACGTCGGTAAGTCCTCGCTGCTCAACAAGCTCGCGGGCGAGGAGCGCGTGCTGGTCGACCCCATGGCCGGCACCACCCGCGACCCGGTCGACGAGCTGATCGAGCTGGGCGGGCGCACCTGGCGGTTCGTCGACACGGCCGGCATCCGGCGGCGCGACCGCGAGCTGCAGGGGGCCGACTTCTACGCGGCCATGCGCACCCGCGCCGCGCTGGAGCGCACCGAGGTGGCCGTCGTGCTCATCGACGCCAGCCAGATCCTCACCGAGCAGGACCTGCGCATCATCGGCCTGGTCATCGAGTCGGGCCGGGCGATGGTCGTCGCCTTCAACAAGTGGGACCTGGTCGACGAGGACCGCCGCTACTACCTGGAGAAGGAGATCGACCGGCAGCTCGTCCGCACCCCGTGGGCGCTGCGGGTCAACATCTCCGCCCTGACGGGCCGGCACATCGACCGGCTGGTGCCCGCCCTGGAGAAGGCGCTCGACTCCTGGTCCACCCGGGTGCCCACCGCCCGCCTCAACGCGTTCCTGACGGAGCTGGTGCAGCAGACGCCGCCGCCGGTGCGGGGCGGCAAGCAGCCCAAGATCCTCTTCGCCACGCAGGCCTCCGTGGAGCCGCCGAAGTTCGTGCTGTTCACGTCGGGATGGCTGGAGGACACCTACCGGCGCTTCATCGAGCGGCGCATCCGGGAGGAGTTCGGGTTCGCCGGCTCGCCGATCGAGGTCACGATGAAGATCCGGGAGAAGCGGGCCAAGAAGGACAAGTAACGCGCTGCGCCCGGGGGAATGGCTTTGCCGTTCCTCTGGGCGCGGCCGTAAAATCTACGGCAACGCGTCGACGGAGACGAGTAGCCAGAGGTCCGCAGGGGTCGAGAGAGCCGCCGGTAGCTGCGAAGGCGGTCCCGTGCTCCGCTGGTGAAGACACTCCCGAGTGCGGGGAGGAAATGCCCCGCCGGCCTGACCCCCGTCATCGGGTCGTCGAGGCCGCCTCCACTGAGGCGGCGAAAGTGCGGTGGCACCGGGAGCAACCCTTCTCCCCCGCACTCCCAAGGGGTCATGCAATTCCTCGTGAGGAGCTGTGATGATCTCTCGTGTCATGTCGGCGGAGCTCGCTGAGCACGCCGGCCAACGAGTGACGATCGCCGGCTGGGTCCATCGCCGCCGGCAGCTGAAATCCGTGTCCTTCCTCGTCGTCAGGGACCGTACCGGCCTGGCCCAGGTGGTCGCCGCGAGCGACCTGCCCGGCGAGGAGAGCGTCGTCGAGGTCACCGGCACCGTGACCGCCAGCCCGCAGGCGCCGGGAGGCGTCGAGCTGGTCGAGCCGGAGATCGAGGTGGTGACGGAGCCGTGCGCGGCGCCGCCGTTCGACCTCTACCGGCCCGTCGTGTCGGCCGGGCTGCCGACGATCCTCGACCACGCGCCGGTCGCGCTGCGGCATCCGCTGCTCAGCGCGCCGCTGGAGATCTCGGCCGCGAGCGTGGCGGGCTTCCGCGAGACGCTCGACGGGCTCGGGTTCACCGAGATCCACACGCCGAAGATCGTCGCCTCGGCCACCGAGTCGGGCGCGAACGTCTTCGGCATCGACTACTTCGGCAGCCGCGCCTACCTGGCCCAGTCGCCGCAGTTCTACAAGCAGGCGATGGTGGGGGTGTTCGAGCGGGTCTTCGAGGTCGGTCCCGTCTTCCGCGCCGAGCCGCACGACACCGTACGCCATCTGGCCCAGTACACCAGCCTCGACGCCGAGCTGGGCTTCGTCCGGGACCACCGCGACGTGATGGCGGTGCTGCGGGAGGTGGTGGCGGGCATGCTGGAGTCGGTACGGCGCCGAGCCCCGTCCGCCGTCGAACGCGCCGGGGCGGTCCTGCCCGAGGTGCCCGCCGAGATCCCGGCCATCCACTTCACCGAGGCGCAGGAGCTGACCGGCTCGGCCGAGCCGGACCTGTCGCCCGCGCAGGAGCGGTGGCTGTGCGAGTGGGCGGCGAAGGAGCACGGGTCGGAGTTCCTGTTCGTCACCGGCTACCCGATGTCCAAGCGGCCTTTCTACACCCACCCGGACCCCGCGCGGCCCGGCTACTCCAACGGGTTCGACCTGCTGTTCAGGGGTCTGGAGCTGGTCACCGGCGGGCAGCGGCTGCACCGGTACCCGGACTACGTGGCCGCGCTGGCCGCCCGGGGCGAGGGCCTGGAGGCGTACGAGGGGTACTTGCAGGCGTTCCGGTACGGGATGCCGCCGCACGGCGGGTTCGCGCTCGGGCTGGAACGGTGGACGGCGCGGCTGACCGGGGCAGCCAACATCCGCCAGACCACCGCCTTCCCCCGCGACCTGCACCGCCTGTCCCCGTGACCGACGGCTCTCCGCGCCCGCCTCTCAGGCGGGCGCGGAGGGCGCGTCCCGCCGGGAGCGGGGCATCAGCAGCGCGACGGCCGCGCCCAGCAGGCAGATGAACGCCGTGACCAGGAACATCTCCGTGTACTCCGTGTGCAGCGCCGCCTGCACCTTCGCGGTGTACTCGGCCAGCTGCCGCTGGTACGTCACCGTGTCCACGCCGAACGGCAGGGGCGTGTCCAGATGCGCGGTCAGCGACTGGAACCGGTAGAAGCCCCACGCCGACACCGCCGCGATGCCGATCAGCATGCCCATCATCCTGGCCACCACGACCGCCGCCGACGCCACGCCGTGCTGGGTCGCCGAGGTCACGCGCAGCACCGCCGACGAGACCGGGGCGATGACCAGGCCCAGCCCCAGACCGGCGACCACCAGGTCTACGTCCACGAGGAACCCGGCGCTCTCCAGCTCGAGCGGCCACCGGCTCATCAGCCAGTAGCCGGCCGCCGCCAGCACCATGCCCGCCACCGCGACGACGCCGTCGCCGAGCCTGCGGGCCAGGAGGCCGCCCAGCAGGGCGCCCACGGTGAGCGCGGCCAGGAACCTGGCCAGGACCAGCGACGCTCCCAGCGCGTCCTCGCCGAGCAGGGTCTGGGCGGTGAACTGGACGAACACCATGGTCACCAGGAGCGCCGCCCCGGCCAGGAAGCTCACGGCCAGGGTGGCGAGCAGGGGGCCCTTGCGGGTGGCTGAGAGGTCGAGCAGGCGTACGGGGGAGCGGATCTCCCACCACACGAAGATCCCGGCCGCCAGCGCTCCGGCGGCGATCACGGGCAGGCCCCACGGGGGGAGCACGGTCTTGGCCGGGTCGGGGTTGTACAGGCCCACGACCAGCAGCGCGAGCGCCAGGGCCAGCAGCGCCCCGCCGACGACGTCCACACGCCGTTTCCCACCGGCGACCTCCACCCGCCCGGCACCGGCGGCCGTCCCCGTGACCGCGCCGGAGTCGCCCACGCGATGGGCCGCCGCGTCGGCACCGGCGACCTGCACCCGCCCGGCGCCGGAGTCGCCCGCGCGATGTGCCGCCGTGTCGGCACCGGTGGCCGCCTTGCCTGCGGCTCCGCCGGGCTCGACCTGGTCGGCCGTGCCGCCGGTGGAGGTCGTGGAGGGTGCGGCGTCAGGGGTGCCGGAGGGGACGGTGAAGTGGACCGCGACGGCGGCCAGGGCGGCGAGCGGGAGGTTGATCCAGAAGATGGCGTGCCAGCCGCCCAGCTCCACCCCCGCCACCACGGTGCTCGGGATCAGCGCCAGCACCCCGCCGTACAGGGGCCCGAGGGCGCTCCCGAGCTCCTGCGCCGCCCCCACGGCCCCCAGCGCCACCGGCCGCTCGCGCTCGTCCCACAGGTCGCCGATGAGCGCCATCGTGATCGGCAGCAGCGCCCCGCCCGCCACCCCCTGCACGGTGCGCCCGGCCACCACCATCACCTCGCCGGCGGCCAGCGCCGTCAGCACCGAGCCGAGCGCGAACGCCGCCAGGCAGGCGTGGATCAGCGGCCGCCGCCCGTAGCGGTCGGAGAGCTGGCCGAGCAGCGGCATCGCGGCGACGTACCCGAGCAGGAACCCCGTCACGATCGGGGTGGCCCGCTCCAGGTGGTTCAGCGGGATGCCCACGTCCTCGGCGATGTCGATGAGGACCGTGACCACCACGTACGCGTCGAGCGCGGCCAGCAGCACCACCGCACCCCCGGCGCCGAGGACGACCCGGCGGGCGCGTCTCATCCGGCGGCGGGCGGCGTGATCGTGACCGGCGCGTCGTAGTCGCTGAACGACACCGTCACCGTGCCGCCCTGCAGCGGCAGGCTGGCCTTGGTCAGGCGGCTGGTGGCCTTGTCGAGCCAGACCTTGCCGTTCACGCCCTGCGTGACGCCGGGGATGATCTGGCCGATGGCCTGCCCGGGGAACGCGGTGGCCACCCGGTACGCGTCGCCCTCCAGCGCCTCCACCTGGGGCTCGGTCGCGGAGGCGAGCAGCTGCGCGATGCCCTTGGTCGGCTCGAGGATCACCGAGGGGTCGTAGAACTGCGCGAGCTGCTGCCGCGTCATCTTCTGGAAGCCGCCCGTCGGCCCCTTGAAGTGCACGGTGTCCCCGACCAGGGCGAAGCTGACCTCCTGCAGGCTGCCCAGGATGTCGATCGTGATCGTGCCGTCGGCGTCACCGGCGGCGGTGAGCCTGCCGTCCGCCTTCTTGACCGGCACCTTGGGCTTGCCCTCGGTCGCGATCGAGAAGCTGGCCGACTTGACGCCCTTCATGGCCTCGGAGGCCTTCTTCATCAGGTCGGGACCGGCGGGCAGCTCGCCGCCGCCGCCCGACGAGCACGCCGACACCAGCGCGAGAACGGCGACGATCAGAAGCTTTCTGAGCATGTGCGGATCGTATCCACCGCCTGGGAACGCCGTGCGGCGTCGCGGATATCGGTTGGGTGTCAGCGCAACTTCTTCAGCGCAGTTTTTCAGCGCAGTTTTTTCAGGCGCTCGACGATCGGCCCGTAGGCCGCGTCGATCGCTTCGAGCTGCTCGTCGGTGAGCCGGTCGACGAAGTGCTCGCGCACGCTCGCCACGTGGTCCGGCGCCACCCGCTGGATCGTCTCCCAGCCCTCGTCGGTCAGCACCGCGAACGTGCCCCGCCGGTCGTCGCGGCAGTCCTCCCTGGTCACCAGACCCTTGGCCTCCATGCGGGAGATCTGGTGCGACAGCCGGCTGCGCGACTGGATCGTCGCGTCGGCCAGGTCGCTCATCCGCATGCGCCGCCCCTCGTTCTCCGAGAGGTTGACCAGGATCTCGTAGTCGTTCAACGAGAGCTGGTGCTCCTGCAGCTCCCGGTCGAGCCGGTGCATGAGAAGCTTGTGCAGCGCCAGATGCGTGCGCCAGGCACGCTGTTCGGCGGGTGAAAGCCAACGAGGCGCGCTCATGATCTCCAATCTAGCGCACGTAGAGTGAAGCGCTATGGAGCAGCGGGATTCGGGAGAGAGCCTGAGCACCGTCCTGGTGGCGGGTGCGGCCAATCTGACGATCGCCGTGGCCAAACTCTTCGCGGGTCTCCTCAGCGGCTCGGCGGCGATGTTGTCGGAGGCGGCCCACTCGGCCGCCGACACCGTGACCGAGCTGTTGTTGCTGGTGGCGGTGCGCCGCGCGGGCCGGCCGCCGGACCGGCGGCATCCGTTCGGCCACGGCAAGAGCGGGTTCTTCTGGGCCATGATGGCGGCGGTCGCGACGCTGGTGGGCGGGGCCGGGTTCTCGATCACGCACGGACTGCACGTGATCGAGAAGGGCGAGGAGCTGAGGAACCTCACCCCGTCGTACATCGTGCTGGCCGTCGCGTTCGCCGTCGAGGCCGTCTCGTTCACCAAGGCCCTCTCCCAGCTGCGCAGGCAGGCCGCCAGGCACGAGCTCGACCCGGTCCGGCTGGTGCGGATCACCTCCGACACCCCGTTGAAGGCCGTGCTGTTCGAGGACGCGGCCGCCCTCGTGGGCCTGGTCATCGCGGCCGCCGGGCTGGCCGGGTCGCAGCTGACGGGCTCGGCGCTGTGGGACGGCCTGGCGTCGGCCGGGATCGGCCTGCTCCTGCTGGTGGTGGCGCTCATCCTGATCCGGTCGAACATCTCGCTGCTCATCGGCCAGGCCGCGCCCGCGCACGTGGAGGAGGGCATCCGGGCCGAGTTGACGGCCCAGCCGGAGGTGGAGGAGGTGGTCGAGCTGCTCACCATGATGATCGGGCCCGGCTCCATCCTGGTGGCCGCCAAGATCGACTTCGTGGACGTGGCGAGCGCGGCGGGTGTGGAGATCGCCTGCGACGAGGTGGACCGGCGGCTGCGGGAGCGCTTCTCGGGGATCAGCCAGGTCTTCCTCGACCCCACCCCGACCCGCCGCCGCTGACGGGGGAAGGGGACGGGTCAGCTGAAGTAGTGCATGGCGATCGCGACGCCGATCACGTGCATCAGCACGACGATGACGATGAAGGAGATGAACACGAACTTGGCCGGCCCGTGCTCGAACGTCTTCCCCTCTTCGAGGGGCCGCCGCTGGGCCATGCGGTCGGCGATCCGCTCCTCCAGGGATTTCCGGTAGAACATGTGGACAAGTCTATCCGGGGAGGGGCACCCTCCTCGCGGGGGTGTCCGTGACAACGGCCACTCTGATGTCCGGCCCCACGCTCCACTCGAGCAGGTGGCGGCCCTCGAGGTCGTCACCGCCCGCGCGGAGCCTGTCGAGCGTCAGCTCGCCGCGCTTGATCAGCGCCTCCTTGCGCGTCCAGTGCCGGATCAGCTCGTCGTTGCCGGTGACCATCGCCCGCTCGCGCGGGGTGAGCACCCGGTCGGCGAGCAGCGGGTCCAGCGGCCCCGGCGGCACGTGCTCCGCGTCCACGCCGACCTTGCCGGGGCCGGCCGCCGCGCACACGTAGCCGCGCGTGTGGCTGAAGCTGACGCCCAGCTCAGGCGCCTCCTCGATGTACGGCTTCCCGTGCCCGAGGCCGTGCAGCTCGCAGCGCTGCAGCAGGGTCAGCCCCTGCGGCTCGACGTCGAGCACGGCGGCGGCGCACAGCCGTACGAGCAGGTGGGCAGCGACGAAACTGGCCCGATCCGCCTCGAACCTGAAGCGCCCGGCCCGCTCGGTCTCCACCTCGGTGAGCCAGTCTTCCGGGGCGCGCACCTCGTCGGGGCGGCCACCCATCGCTAAAGAACCGATGGTCAGTCCTTCTTCTTGTCGCCGGTGAGGTTGTACTGGTCCTCCGAGGCCGCGCCGAGAACGGTCACGTCATGGATCTTCCAGGTCCCCTTCTCCTTCACAAGGCTGATCTTAAGGTGCGAGTCCTTGACGGAGCGGATCGCTTCGGAGGTGTTCACCTGCTGGTCCACCACGACGATGGCGTGCGCGGTGGCCTCGTCCACGTCGGCCAGGTAGACCTCGCGCACCGTGGCCTGCGAGGTGGCCTTGAGCTTGACGATGACCTGCGCCATCGCCCCGCCGAACGCCGCGTCGTAGGTGGCCAGGAAGTCGCCCGTGGCCTGGGCGGCGAGGGTGGAGCGGGTGTTCTGGAGGTTCTGGTAGTCGTAGCTGAGCAGCGCCTTGCTGAACGCGCTCGCCGCCCCCGACACCTCCAGGCGCAGCGCGCGCTCGGACTCGAGCCTGGCCCGCGCGTCCTCGGCCTGCGAGGCGGAGATCCACTGCAGCACGGCGGTGGCGGCCAGCGCGGCCACCAGCATCGCCGCCAGCGTCCCGAGCACCCGGGCCCGCGTGACGCGCCCACCGCCCTTGCCGCCCGCCGCCTCTTCGTCCGGAGCCTCTTCGGTTTGGGTGGACGCCGCCTCCGCCACCGTAGGCTGCTCTTCCTCGGAGGGGGCCTCATCGGTGCGGGCGTCCTCGGCGAGGTCCTGCTTGGTGGTCATTTCGACTCCTCACGGCGGCGGGCGGCCCGGCCCGTCGCGATCCAGCCCACGATGCCACCGCCGGCCACCACGGCGAGGAATATCCCGGCAATCAGCGGGGTGGCGTTCGGCGGGGTGCGGGACGCGGGCCCGGCGGCCGCCGCGCCGCTGGGCGACGGGGTGGCCTCGGGCCGCTGTTTCGGTTTCTCGGTGTTCCTCGCCACCGGACGCGCGGACTCGGCGGGCGAGGCGGGTGAGGCGGTGTCCGCCGGTCCGGCGGCGTCCTGATGCGGATCTGTACGGCGATCTGCGCGGGAGTCGTCGGAGTCCGGGGAAGCGGCGGGGGAGGGGCAGGAGCGCAGGGTGGGCACCGTCGGAGGCCCGACCGCGCCGGCGTACTCCTCGGCCGGGGTCGGCCCGCCCGGCACGCTGAAGATGAACGCCGCCCTCCCGTAGACGGTGTCGCCGTGCCGGTCGCTGATGTCGTCCGCCAGGCTGAGCGCGGTCGGGACGATGCTGAGCAGGTGGTGCACGTTCCGCTCGGTCTGCGCCGAGAACGCCGGTCGATGCGGCTGCCCCAGCGCCGTCAGCAGGCACGAGAACCCCGGCCTGGACTTCTTGACGGCCGCGTCCAGCCGGGCGAACACCCCCGGTCCCCGGTCGAGGAAGGTGTTCAGGTCGGCGCGGGAGGCGCGCAGCGTGCTCGTCACCGTGCTCAGGTCGGTGATCCCGGAGGCCAGCTCGCCCCGCTTGCCGGCCAGCGTGTGGGTGAGCCGGGTGAGCTGCACCGACAGGTCGTCGAGGACGGCGGCGTTGTCGGCCAGCGTGCCGGTCAGGGAGTGGGCGTCGTCGATGATGTTCCTGATCGCCGGGGCCCGCCCGTCCAGCGCGACGGCCAGCTCATGGGTGATCGTCTTCGCGTCCCGGGGCGGCACCGCGTTCAGCAGCTTGCCGACGCCCTCGAACAGCTTCTTGTAGTCGAGCGGCACCGACGTCTTGGCCAGCGGGATCGTATCCCCGGCCGCGAGCGTGGGGCCCTTCACGCCGGTGGCGGGCGGCGAGAGCTCCACGTACGGCTCCCCGATGGCCGACTTGCGCCGCACCTCGGCCGTGGCGCCCTGGGGCAGCCGGATCCCCCTGTCGATGTCGAGACCGACCACGATCTTGCCCGGCGCCAGCCGCACGTCGCCGATCTTGCCGACCCGCACCCCCAGGTACGCCACGTCGAACCCCCGGATGAGCCCCGGCGACGACACGAACTCGGCCGAGACCCGGTAGGGCCGCTCGATGGCGTCGAGCCGGATGATCGTGCTGAACGCCCAGACGGTCATGACCACGCCCAGGACGGCGAAGACGCCCAGGTTCAGATAGATCCGGTTTTTCATCGCGGCGGCTCCAGGAGCAGGCGGAAGTCCTCGATCCGGTTCGGCAGCAGGCCCTGCGACGATTTCCTGGGCAGCAGGACGCCCTTCAGCCACAGGTAGATCAGCACCTGCCCGTTGGCCGTGATCGGCGGCGCGTCGATGAACTTCTGCAGCCGCGCCACCAGCGTCTTCAGGTCCTCCTTGCCCCGCTGCATCGCCGACGAGATGGCCTCCAGCTCCAGCAGCAGCGTCCGTAGCCGGGCGGCGTGGCGCGGGTAGACGGTGAGGTTGGCCTCCTTGGCCAGCCGGGTGAGCGCGATGATCGTCTTCTTGACGTGCTTGCGCCCGTGCGCGATCCGCGCGGTGGCCGCGGCCAGCGTGCCCGGCAGCCGGTCCAGCTCGCCGCTGCCCTTGGCGAGGTCGTCGCCCAGCTTGGCCAGGGCGTCGATGCTGGTGCCCAGGTCCTGGCGGGCCGCGGCGTAGGCGTCGGTGACCTCGGCCGTCTGCTTGATCAGCTTGTTGACGTCGTCGCCTTTCCCGGCGAAGGCGGTGGAGGCCGCGTCGAGGATGGCGTTCACGTCCTGCGCTCCGAGTGCCTCGATGAGCGGCCCGGCCTTCGCGGTGACCTGCTCGATGTCCGGCTCGACCGACGTGTCGGCGATGGTGGCGCCGTTGCTCAGGTACGGCCCCGTGGCCAGGTCCTTGCCCGCGGGCGGCGTGAGCAGGACGTAGTTCTCGCCCAGCACCGACGTCTTGGCCACGGTGGCCGTGCTGCCCTCGGGCACCCGGTACTTGGACACGATCGACATCGTCACCTTGGCCCGGTAGCCCTCCAGCCGGATGTCGGTGACCGTGCCCACCCGTACGTCGGAGATCTGCACGCTGTGTCCGGCCACCAGGCTCTGCACGTCGTCGAAGACCGCGTGCAGGGTCAGGTCGCCGGTGGTCGCGCCGAGCGTCTGGAGCGAGCACGACGCCGTCACGGCGAGCGCGAGGATCGCGGCGAGCAGGCGGGCCCTCATCGCCGCCTCCCCTGCTGCTCGTAGGGGCAGTTGCTCAGCCCGGCGGGCAGGCACGGCACCCGCCCCAGGTTCAGCGATTGGAACAGCGGCGTCAGCCACGCCTTGGTCATCGCGTTGAGCACGACGCGGATCTTCAGCACGTGCTGCTTCCTGTCCCACGAGTCGATCACCACGTCGGCGAAGTCGGCCGCGCCCTTGATCGCCTGTGCCACGGACGCGCTGTTGGCCCGCATGGTCAGCACCAGCTCGGCCAGCGTCCCGGCGGCCTGGGGGAGCCGCTCGGAGTACTGCTCGATGATCACGTCGCCGCGCCGTACGAAGTCCGAAATGCCGGTGATGAAGTCGCGCAGCCGCCGCCGCTCCTCCGCCAGGATCGAACTGGCCTCGGCGAACGCGTCGATCGCGCCCGTCACCTGGCTCTCGCGCCGGTTGAGGCCGGTGGCCAGCCGGTTCAGCCCCTTGGCCAGGTCGACGAGCTGCTGGTCCTGCTTGGCCAGGGTGCCGGTGAGCCGAGAGGTGTCGTCGATGGCGTTGTTGATGGTCTTGCCGCGCCCCCTGACCCCGTCGGCCAGGTCGCTCGCCACGGAGCCCAGCTTCTTGTCGTCGAGCGCGTCGGTGAGCTTGGTGAACGCGTCGAGCGCGTCGTCGATCTCCACCGGCAGGTCGGTGCGCTCCAGGGGGATGACCGTCCCCGGCGCGACCTTCTGGTCGCCGGGCTTCCACGGGGGATAGAGGACGACGTTCCGCTCGCCGAGCGTGTTCTGCGGCGCGACCACGGCCTTCACCTTGGCCGGGAGCGGCACCTGCCGGTCCACCAGCAGGTCGACTCTCACCTTGTCCCCATCGATCCGGATCTTCTCGACGTATCCGGCGTCCAGCCCCATCACCTTGACCCGCGCCTGCTCGTACAGGGAGGGCGCCTTGCGGAAGATCGCCACCAGCCGGTACGGCTCCGGCCCCAGCACGGTGCACCCCGACGTCAGGAACACCCCGGCCACGGCCAGCAGGACCGCCACGAGTCGTCTCATTTGGCGCTCTTCCTGTCCTTGGAGATGGCGGCGAGCACCTCCGGGTTGATGGGGCCGAGGCCCGTGGCTATGGCCTCGAGCCACGGGCCTTGACCGCCCATCGTGGACAGGCCGGAGAACGTCGGGCCCGCCCATGCCAGGAGCGAATTGAACTGCTTGTTGCTGCCGCTGAGCCGTGTCGTGATGGCCGCGTTGTCGTCCAGCACCTGGACGAGGGTCTTCTCGTGCTCGTTGATCAGCTTGGTCGTGCTGCGCACCAGGTCGCTGCCGTCGCCCAGCAGCGTGCGCAGCTCCTCGCGCCGCCGGCGCAGCTCGGCCAGCATGACGCCGATGGCGTCGATGAGCCGCGCGAGCTGCCTGTCCTTCTTCTCCAGGACGTTCATGATCCGGGTGCCGTTGTCGATGAGCCGCTGGAGCTGCGGCTCGCTCTTGCTGATCGTGTCCGACAGGTCGCCGATGTTGCGCAGCAGCCGGGTGATGCGGCCGCGCTTGCCGAGGTCGACCTTGTCCAGCTCGGTGAGCAGGTCGTCCACGGCGTCGGTGTCCAGGCGCTGGACCAGCCGGGTGGCGTCCTTGATGGCGTCGTTGATCAGGGTGGGCACGCCGGTCCGCGTCACGGGGATGCGCCGCTGCCCCTCGGGGAGCTGGTCCATGAACGGGGCCGTGACGGGGCCGGTGAGCTTGACGTACCGGCCGCCGAGCAGGTTCGACAGGGCGATGTCGGCCCGGGTGCCGCGGCCGAGCCGTACGCCGTCGTCCACCTTCCAGGTGACCACCACGTCGCCCTGCGCGTAGTCGGCGCGGACCTCGGTGACCTTGCCGACGCGCACCCCGGCGACCCTGACGTCGTTGCCGGTGCGCAGCCCGCCGGAGTCCACGAACACGCCCGACATGGAGTAGCCGCCCTCCAGCAGCCCCAGGTTGCCGACCAGGAACGTGCCGACGAGGATCGCGGCGAGCGTGGCCAGCGACACGAGGCCGACGACGATCCGGTTGCGGTCGCGGAAGGACTTGAGCGCCATCACTCGCCCACCAGCAGCTTCTGCAGGTCCTTCGTGCTCTGGACCCGGGTGTTGCGCAGCGGCGGCGGCGCCTGCATCCCGTACGGGCAGGGCGCGGCGCTCAGCGCCACGCACGGGACCGCGGTGATGAAGTAGCGGCCGCGGTCCACGGTCTGGTAGGCGCGGGCGAACAGCGGCTGGAACGTGCTGACCGTCCTGTCGATCTCGTTCACGTGCCGCCTGATGCCGCCGGTCAGCCCCGACAGGTTGTCGACCAGCCGGCCGAGCTCGTCGGCGTTCTTGCCGAGCACCTCGTTGGAGGTGTGCACGGTCGTCGACAGCTCCACCAGCGACTCGTCGATCAGCTCGCGGTTGTCGGCGAACGCCTCCGACAGCGTGACGAGGTTGTCGACGAGCTGCTCGATCTGCTTGTCGCGCCGGGCGACCACGCCGGTGACGGTGGCGTAGTCCTTCAGCAACTGCTCGATGGTCTTCTTGCGCTCGGTGACCGTGGTGGTGATGGCGTTGACGTTGTCGAGCAGCCTCGGGATGTTCCGCTCGTTGCCCTTGAGCGACCTGGCGGCGGCGGTGAGGAGCTGGTTGATCTGGTCGGGGTCCAGGCTGCGGGTGAGCGGGCCGAGGTCGCTGACCAGCTGGCCGATGTCCACGACGGAGGACGTACGGGTGATGCGCGCCCCGGGGGTCAGCTTTCCGGGCGCGGTGCCGGGCAGCAGGTAGACCACGCGCTGGCCGACCGCGTTGCGCCAGCGGATGGCGGCCTCGGTGTCGGCGGGCACGGTGATCCCCTGCTGCACCTCCATGGTCACCTCGGCCCGCCCGTCCACCACCTTGATCGTGTCCACCTGGCCCACGGGCGCTCCGGCGATCTTCACCTGGTCGCCCTCGTTCAGCCCCGACACGTCGTCGAACACGGCGACCAGCGGGTAGCCGGCGCCCGTGCTCACCCGGGCGATCTGCACGCCGATCACTGCGATCAGCGCCACACACACGCCGACGAAGACCGCGAACCGCGCGAACGTCCAGGCCCGGCGCATGTCAGCGCCTCCCGTCGGTCGGGCCGCAAATGCCGACGATCAGCTCGCAGACGTCGGTCGCCACGAACGCCTCGACCTGGAGTTGACGGGTGTTGCCCGGCCCGGGCGCCTCGATCAGCTCGTTGAGCAGGTCGACCAGCCTGTTCAGGCCGCGTACGCCGTCGCCGGCCAGGCCGAGCTGGGCGTAGATGAGCGCGGCCACCCGCTCGGTGGAGTGCACGCCGGCCCGCAGGTCCTGACGGTGCTTGGCCAGCCCGTGCGCCGCCAGGCCGGAGACCGAGGTGACCTCGTCCAGCAGCGCGCGCACCTTGTCGGCCCGCGCGAGCAGGTCGGGGGTGATGACGTTGACGTCGGAGGAGATCGAGACCAGGTCGTCGCCCTTGTCCTGCAGGGCCGTGCCCAGCAGGGCGGCGTCGTGCAGGAACTGCCGGGCCCGGCCGCGCTGCCGGTGCGCGACGCCGACGAGCGTGCCGGCGTCGCCGATCAGCTCGCGCAGGTTCTCGCCCTCGCCGTCCAGGCCCTGGGCCAGGGTGTGCACGATGACGGTGACCTCGCGCGGGTCGACGGCGTCCAGGCCGCGGTAGGCGGCGCCGAGCGTGTCGGACAGGTCGAGGGGGCCCTCGGTGTCGGTGATGACGGCGCCACTGGCCAGGTAGGGGCCGGTGGTCTCGCCGGAGCCGGGCTTGAGGTCGAGGAACTTGGGGCCGAACACCGAGGCCGGCTCGACGGAGGCGACCGTGGAGCCCGGCACCTTGACGCCGGGGTCGAGGTGCATGGTCACCACGGCCCGGCCCTTGGCGTCCAGCGACACGCTCGTCACCTTGCCGACCGTGATGCCGCGGATCTTGACGGGGGAGCCGGCGTCCATGCCCTGCCCGGCCCTGGCGAACACGGCGTCGATCCTGGTCCCGCTCAGCTCGGTGGCGGTGCGGACGACGTACAGGGTGGCCGCGGCGAGCACGACGAGCACGGCGAACGCGATGCCCACCCGGGCGGCGAGGGAGAGTTGGAATCGGCCCACCGGCTCACCCCGTCAGCGGTATGTTGCCGCCGCTGCCCCAGAACAGGTACGACAGCAGCAGATTGAGCAGCACGATCGTGACGATCGACTGGCGGATGGCGCGGCCCGCCGCCACGCCCACGCCCACCGGGCCGCCGGTGGCGTGGAAGCCGTGGTAGCAGTGGATCACGATGACCGCGAAGGCGAACACGCCGACCTTGGTGACGCTGAACGCGATGTCCCGGACCGGCAGATACAGATAGAAGTAGTAGTCGTAGACCCCCGGCGCCAGGCCGAACAGCACCGTGCACATCAGCCGGGTGGCGAAGAAGCTGGCGAAGAGCGCGATCAGGTAGATCGGCACCAGCGCCAGCAGCGCCGCCACGACCCTGGTGCAGATCAGGTACGTGAAGGCGTTGATGCCCATGACCTCCAGCGCGTCGATCTCCTCCGAGATCCGCATCGCGCCCAGCTCCGCCGTGAACGACGAGCCCACCTGCGCCGCCAGCGCCGTCGCGGCGATGATCGGGGTGATCTCGCGGACGTTCGCGAAGCTGCCCACCAGGCCCATGAACGACTCCGCGCCGATCGCCTGCAGCCCCTGGTAGCCCTGCAGGCCCACGGTCGCGCCCACGACGAACGCCATCGTGAACACCACGAAGATCATGCCGCCGCCGATGACGGTCGCGCCGACGCCCACCACGACGTCGCTGACCTGCCTGATGACGACCTTGAAGAACTTGAGCCGCAGGACGACGTCGCGTACGGAGTAGAACAGCACCTTCCACACGAACAGCGGCCAGTCGGCCAGCGTCGCGAACCGCTCGGCGACGTCCCGCCCCCGCAGCGCGAGCCGCAGGCCGGCCGTGCGCGTCACCATCATCACAGCGACCTCGGCGGGTAGGCCAGGAAGTAGACGGCCGAGATCACGTAGTTGAACGCGAACACCAGCATGAACGTCACCACGGTCGCCTGGTTGACCGCCCGCCCCACGCCGACGGGGCTGGAGGCGCACGTCATGCCCTTGTAGCAGGCGACCGCCGCCGCGATGAACCCGAAGATCCACGCCTTGAACAGCGTCACGTACAGGTCGGAGGCGACGACCAGGGAGAACGCGCCGTCGAAGTACGCGCCCGGGGTGACGCCCTGCACGACGACGTTGAAGAAGTAGCCGCCGCTCGCGCCGGCCAGGATGACCAGCGGGCACAGGCAGACCGCGACCGTGCTGGCCGCCCACATGCGCGGCGTGACCAGGCGGTGGATCGGGTTGACCGACATGACCTCCATCGCGCTCAGCTCGTCGCGGATGTGGCGCGCGCCGATGTCGGAGGTCATCGCGCTGCCGCCGGCCCCGGCGATCAGCAGCGCGCTGGCCAGCGGCGCCACCTCGCGGATGAGCCCGACGAAGACCGCGCTGCCGGTCGCGGAGCTGGCGCCGAGCTGCCTGGCCAGCTCGCCCACCTGGAGCGCCACGGTGGCGCCCAGCGGCAGGGCGACCAGCAGGACCGGGACGCTGGTGACCCGGGCCAGGAACCAGCACTGCTCGACGAACTCCCACCACCAGCGCCTGATGTCCCAGGTCCTGCGCAGCCCTTCCAGGACGATGACGAACAGCTCACCGATCTGGCCGAGCGTCGAGCCGGCCCGGCGTCCGATGTACCCGGACAGGGTCATCGGCGACCTCGGGTTACCGCCATGACCACCTCCGCCGCCTACGGATGAGATGAGTGGCAACCCTACTGACGGGTTGTCTAGTAGTCGATGCTTTCGTGGGAATTTGCGCGAAAGGTATGAGACGCAGGTCACATGTTGTCAGCCAGGCACGAAAAGTGACCGCCCCGTTACAACCCGGCTCCCCTTGACGTCATCCCCCTGGGGTTGTTTGCCTGTACGCAAGGCCTGGAAGACTGAGGTGCAAGAGGTGGTGCAACATGCTCATCGGGACGATTCTTCGCGCCAAGGGAAGTGATGTGGCGACCGTGTCGCCCGGGGCGACAGTGCGCGAGCTGCTGGCCACGCTCGCCGAGCGCAACATCGGTGCCGCGGTGGTCTCCACCGACGGCCTGACCATCGAGGGCATCGCGTCCGAACGCGACGTCGTGCGCCGCCTGCACGACCGCGGCCCGGCGATCCTCGACGGCCCGGTATCCGCGATCATGACCACTCAGGTGCGCACGGTGGGGCCCGGCGAGAACGTGGACTCGCTGCGGCAGATCATGACCACGCAGCGGTTCCGGCACATGCCGGTGGTCGAGAACGGCCGGCTCGTGGGCATCGTGAGCATCGGCGACGTGGTCAAGAGCGCGATCGAGGAGCTGGAGACGGAGAAGGCGTCGCTCGTCGACTATCTCCACCGTTGATAGGGATGGCACCCTTGGTCCGTGATGTACGGGCCTCCTGAATATCCGCCTGAGTATCCGCGGGCGACAAGCAGTCCGACGATCATCGTGCTCGTGGCCGGACTCGCCGCTCTGCTCGGGTTCCTGCTGGGGGTCTTCGTGGGGTTCGGCGCGTCCGAGTCGTCCGAGGAGCCCGCCCCCCGGGTCACGGTCACGGTCGAGGGCACGCAGCCGCCGGAGCCCGAGGCCACCGGCCCCGGCCCGTCGTCGCCGGTCCAGCCCACGCAGCCCACGCAGCCCACGCCGCCGCAGGGAACGCAGCCACCGGCCACCCAGCCGGGCGCCACCCAGCCGGGCGCCACCCCGCCCGGGCCCGGTCAGACGGCGCCCAGCCAGAACCCGCCGGGTCAGACCGGCCCGCCGAGCGGAGGGACCGGCAGTCCCGCGTTCAACAACGTGTCCATGCGGACGCTCGTCGTGGGCACGGACATCCAGCCGGGCACCTACCGCACGGCGGGCCCGACCGCGGGGATCCCCATGTGCTACTGGGCCAGGCTGCGGAGCGCCACGGGGGGCGAGATCGCGAGCGGCATGCCGACAGGTTCGGTCAGCGTCACCATCCTGGCCACGGACAAGGCGTTCAGGACCGCCGGATGCGCGGAGTGGATCAGAGCATGATGCTTTTGTGCGTCAAACTCTGGACAAAAGAGCAGGAATGCGCAATTCTGTGCGGCAAGTAAGAAGGGAGGCACGCCTGGAGCGTGCTGGCGTGACGTCCTACGGTTATGGGCCACGCCACTCCGGTGTCCCTGGCCAGGACGCGACTCGGAGAGTGCGGAACAGCGCGCAGCGCCATTGATCCGCACCTGTTCCGTTCGCGAGGAGTGCCTGTTGCGCCGTCTCCCTGCTCTGATCTCTGCGGCCGCCCTGGCCGCCACCGCTCTCGTCACCGCCCCCGCCGCCGCCGCGACCACCGAGGCCAGGGCGCTGCCCGCTCCTGTCGCCTGCAACGGCTGCTGGAAGCCCGCGCTGAACACGTCCTGGCAGTGGCAGCTCTCGTCCCTGCCGGCCAAGCCGTACCCGAACGTGCAGATGTTCGACATCGACGGCTTCGCCGCCAAGGACGGCGCGATCGTCAAGTCGCTCAAGGCGGACAAGCCGAGTCGCGGCGTCGTCTGCTACATCAGCGCGGGCACGTTCGAGGACTGGCGCCCGGACGCGAGCCAGTTCCCTGCCGAGGTGCTCGGCAAGCCGCTGGAGGACTGGCCGGGTGAGCGCTGGCTCGACATCCGCACATACACCGGCAAGCTCGGCCAGATCATGAAGGCCCGGCTCGACATGTGCAAGGCCGCCGGGTTCGACGCCGTGGAGCCCGACAACGTCGACGGCTACAGCAACGCCAGCGGCTTCCCGCTCAAGGCCGCCGACCAGCTCGCCTACAACACCTGGTTCGCCAACGAGGCCCACAAGAGGGGCCTGTCGGTCGCGCTCAAGAACGACATCGAGCAGATCCCGGCGCTGCTGCCGTACTTCGACTTCGCGGTGAACGAGGAGTGCTGGGAGCACACCGAGTGCACCACCGCGCAGAACGACGACTACGGATACGACCAGTTCGTCAAGGCGGGCAAGGCCGTGTTCAACGTCGAGTACAACCTCGCCACCTCGGCCTTCTGCGCCAAGTCCAACGCTCAGAACTTCAACTCGCTGAAGAAGAAGTACGAGCTCGACGCCTACCGCGTGCCCTGCCGTGGCGCGTGACTTCGACCTGCTGGTCGTCGGTGACGCCAACCCCGACGTGGTGCTCTCCGGAGCGCCGCGCGGGTTGGCGTACGGCCAGCGTGAACAGCTCGTCTCCGGCGGCGACCTGGTGCTCGGCGGGTCCGGCGCGATCACCGCGTGCGGGGCGGCCCGGCTGGGCCTGCGGACCGCTTTCGCGGGACGCGTGGGCGACGACGCGGCCGGGCGCTTCGTGCTGGACGCCCTGGCCGACCGGGGCGTGGACGTCTCCCGCTGCGTGATCGACTCCCGGCCCACGGCCATGACCGTGGTGCTGGCCGACGGTTCGGACCGGGCCATCCTCACCTCGCCGGGCTGCCTGCCGTACCTGACCGTGGAGGACCTGCCGCGCGGCGTGGCCCGCCACGTCCACGTGTCGTCATATTTCCTGCAACCGGGGCTTGCGCCCGGACTGCCGGGCTTCCTGGCGGAGGAGCGGCGCGCGGGCGCGACCACCTCGCTGGACACCAACGACGACCCCGCCGGGGAGTGGGAAGGGCTCGGGGAGGTGCTGGCCGAGGTGGACGTGTTCCTCCCGAACGCCGCCGAGGCCCGGGCCATAGCCGCCCGGCTCTTCGACACCGGCCCCGAATGCCTCGAGGCCGCGGCGGCCCGGATCGGCGGGCTCGGCCCCACCGTGGTCGTCAAGGACGGCGGCGACGGCGCGCTGGCGTGGCAGGCGGGCGAGCTGACCCGGGCCCCCGCCGTCCCCGTCGAGCCGGTGGACACCGTCGGCGCCGGCGACAGCTTCAACGCCGGCCTCCTCGCCGCGCGGCTGCGCGGGATGAGCCTGCGCGAATGCCTGCGCGTGGCCGTGACCTGCGGATCCCTTTCGACCCAGGCCGCCGGCGGCACCGCCGCCCAGCCCACCTGGAAGGAAATATGAAGATCGTCTTTCTCGGCGCCGGGAGCGTCGAGTTCACTCAAGGGCTGCTGGCGGACCTGGTCGCCTTCCCCGATCTGGGGGAGTTCGAGGTGGCGTTGCACGACATCCACCCCGAGCGGTTGGACACCGCCGAGGCCGCCGCCCGCGTCATCGCGGCCGGGCGGCCCGTCAAGATCTCCGCTCACCTCGACCTGCGCCAGGCTCTCGAAGGCGCCGACTTCGCGATCAACATGATCCAGGTCGGCATGATCGACGCGACCCGCGTCGACTTCGAGGTGCCCGCCCGGTTCGGGCTGCGCCAGACGATCGCCGACACCATCGGCGTGGGCGGCATCTTCCGCGCCCTGCGCACCTTCCCAGCGCTCGACCGGATCGGGCGGGCCATGGCCGAGGTGTGCCCGGACGCGTGGCTGCTCAACTACACCAACCCGATGGCCATGAACGTCTGGTACCTGGCCGCCGCCACCCCCGTGCGCAACGTCGTCGGGCTCTGCCACTCCATCTACTGGACCGCCCACGACCTGGCCGAACTGGTCGGGGTGCCGCTGGAGGAGGTGTCGTACCTGGCGGCGGGCGTCAACCACCAGTCGTGGATGCTGCGCTTCGAGTCCGGCGGACAGGACCTCTACCCGCGCCTGGACGAGGCCATCGAGCGCGACCCCGGCCTGCTGCGCCGGGTGCGCGTGGACATGTACCGCAGGCTCGGCTACTACCCGACCGAGACGAGCGAGCACTCGGCCGAGTATGTGCCCTGGTACCTGCACGACGAGAGCGAGATCGAGCGCCTGCGGATCCCCGTGGGCGCGTACATCGGCATCAGCGAGGAGAACGTGCGCCAGTACGAGGCCACCCGCGACGCGCTGCGCGCGGGCCGGCCGATCACCGTGGAGGGGACCATGGAATACGCCCCGCAGATCATCCACAGCGTCACCACCGGCACCAGCCGGGTCGTCTACGGGAACGTCCAGAACAGGGGCCTGGTCGCAAACCTGCCGGACGGCTGCGTGGTGGAGGTGCCGTGCGTGGCCGACGCGCTCGGCGTCCGCCCGATGGCCGTCGGCGACCTGCCCGCGCAGTGCGTGGCGCTCAACCGCGCCTACGTCAACGTCAACGAGCTGACCGTGCGCGCCGTCACCGAGGGGCGGCCCGAGCACGTCCGGCACGCCATGATGGCCGACCCGAACACCGCCGCCACCCTCACCGTCGAGCAGATCGACGAGTTGTGCGGCGCGCTGATCGAGGCCCACGGCGAGCTGATGCCCGAGTCCCTCAGGAGCCGGTCATGAAGAGTATGGCGGTGCTTGTCCTGGTCGCCGCGCTGGTGACGGCCTGCGGCTCCTCCTCCGACGACGCCTCGGGCCCGGTCGAGATCACCTGGTGGCACGGCCAGACGGAGCTGCAGGCCAAGGTCATCGAGGAGCTGGCCGCCGAGTACTCCAAGGCCCACCCGGACGTGAAGATCACGCCCGCCGTCGGGTCCACGAACGTGGACGACATGCTGCAGAAGGTCCAGGCGGTGCTGGCCGGCGGCAAGGCGCCCGACATCGCGTACATGTACGGCACGTGGATGCCGAACCTGGCGCGTAACCCCAAGGTGTACGACCTGGCCGCCACCGTGAAGGCCCCCGGGTTCGGGTGGGACGACTTCTGGCCGTCGGAGCGGGCCGTGTCGGAGGTGAACGGCAAGGTCGTCGGCGTCCCCGCGCTGGTCGACAACCTGGCCGTCATCTACAACAAGAAGCTGTTCGACGCGGCGGGGCTGCCGTACCCGTCCAAGGACTGGACCTGGGACGACTTCCGGGCCACGGCGAAGAAGCTGACCGGCGGCGGCGTGTACGGCACCGCGTACCCCGTGACCGGTCTCGAGGACACCGTGTGGCGGTTCTGGCCGATGATCTGGCAGCAGGGCGGGTCGATCCTGACGCCGGACGGGAAGAAGTCGGCGTTCAACACGCCGCAGGCGACGCAGGCGCTCGACCTGTGGAGTGCCATGGCCCAGCAGGATAAGTCCGTATATCTCGATCAAAATGGTGAGAAGTTCGTGCCGCTGTTCCAGAGCGGCAAGATCGGGATGATCGCGGCGGCGCCGTACGCGCTGCTGGACATCATCGACCACAAGATCTCCTACGGCGTGCAGGTGCTGCCCGGCTACAACGGCAACCACGAGACGGTCGCCGGCCCGGACAACTGGGTCGTGTTCGACAACGGCTCGCGCCGGGCCAAGGCCGCCGCCGAGTTCCTGACCTGGCTGACCCGGCCGGAGCAGGACGCCCGGTGGTCGCTCGGCCTGGGCAACCTGCCGCTGCGCAAGGCCACGACCGCGCTGCCGGCGTACCAGAAGTTCGTCAAGGACTTCCCCGGCATCGACGTCTTCACCGCGAACCTCGAGAACGCCAAGCAGGCCAGGCCGCCCCTGCCGGCGTACCCGGAGTTCTCCGAGAAGGTCGGCAACGCGATCGCCCAGTCGCTGGTCGGCGGCACGCCCGCGCAGCAGGCCCTCACCAAGGCCGCGACCGAGGCCGACGCGGTGCTGGGGCGCTCGCGATGACAGCCCCGACGATGAGCAGGGCGGCGCGGGTGAGCGCGCCGTCCGCGCGGCGGAGCCGGTTGGTCCCCCAGCTGACCGGGTGGGGCTTCGTGTTCCCCGCGACGCTCGTGATCGTCGGGCTCAGCCTGTTCCCCGCGGTGTGGGCGCTGCTGCTCTCGCTGCGGGACGGCGACCTGCTCACCGGCGGCGACTTCGTCGGGCTGGCGAACTACGGCGACATGCTCGGCGACGCCGAGCTGGCCGCGTCGGCCGGGCACACGCTGCTCTACACCGTGCTCTTCGTGCCCGGCTCGGTGGTGCTCGGGCTGGCGCTGGCGCTGGCGCTCAACCTCAAGATCCGGCTCATCGGGTTCTACCGTACGTGCTTCTTCGTCCCGTACGTGGTCTCCGCCGCAGCCACGGGCATCCTGTCGAACTTCGTCTTCGACCCCGACTTCGGCATCGTCAACGCCGGGCTGAAGGCGCTCGGCCTGCCCGCGATGGGGTTCCTGCAGGACCCCGACCAGGCGATGCTCACCCTGGTCGCGATCTCGCTCTGGGGCGGCGTGGGCATGCCCGCCGTGGTCTACCTGGCCGCTCTGCAGGACATCCCGCGCGAGCTGATCGAGGCGGCCCGGGCGGACGGTGGCGCCGGTCGGCACGTCCTGCGCCACGTCGTGCTGCCGCAGCTGCGGCCGGCCACGGTCTTCCTGCTGATCTGGCAGACGATCACCGCGCTGCAGCTGTTCGACCTCGTCTACACCACCACCAAGGGCCAGCCGCTCGACTCCACGACGACCATCGTGTTCTACCTCTACCGGCAGGCGTTCCAGCTCTTCCACTCCGGCTACGGCACGGCCATCGCCTACGTCCTGTTCATCGTGACGCTCGCCGTGTCGGGCGCGGTCCTGTGGAGGGGTGCGAAGTGACGCGCCGCAGCCTCGCCCATCTCTTCCTGATGCCGCTCGCGCTGCTGTTCGTGGCGCCGCTGGTGTGGATGGCGCTGACCGCGTTCATGCCGGACGCCGACATCAACACCTACCCGCCCAAGCTCTGGCCCGAGCACTTCACGCTGGACGGGTTCAGGCGCATCTTCACCGAGGACGAGTACCCGCTCTGGCTGGCCAACACGGTGATCGTGGCCGGGTCGGCGGTGCTCGGGCACGTGGTGCTCTGCTCCCTGGCCGGGTACGGCTTCGCCCGGATCAAGTTCCGCGGCCGCGGGGTCGCCTTCGCGGCGGTCATGGCCACCATCATGGTGCCGACCCAGGTGCTGATGATCCCGACGTTCCTGCTGTTCAAGAACATGGGCCTGATCGACACGCTGGGGGCGGCCATCGTGCCGTGGCTGGCGTCGGCGTTCGGGGTGTTCCTCATGCGGCAGTTCTTCCTGTCGCTGCCCAAGGAACTGGAGGAGGCCGCCATCATCGACGGCTGCTCCCCCCTGGGCGTGTTCTTCCGCGTGGTGCTGCCGCTGGCCCGGCCCGCGCTGGCCACGCTGGTGGTGTTCACGCTGCTCGGCGCCTGGAACGACCTGATCTGGCCGCTCATCGCGATCTCGTCGGAGTCGGGCTACACGCTGCAGCTCGGGCTGGCCACCTTCGCCGGCGCCCGGCACACCGAGTGGTCGGCGCTGATGGCCGGCAACGTGATCGCGGTGCTGCCGCTCGTGCTCGCGTTCATCCTGGCGCAGCGGCACTTCGTG
This sequence comes from Nonomuraea sp. NPDC003707, assembly GCF_053587055.1. Taxonomy (NCBI): domain Bacteria; kingdom Bacillati; phylum Actinomycetota; class Actinomycetes; order Streptosporangiales; family Streptosporangiaceae; genus Nonomuraea; species Nonomuraea sp. NPDC003707. Next base: position 376,218 of record NZ_JBSFNK010000002.1, read on the forward strand.
GCCACGATGAGCTTCAGCGGACTCAAGGGCTGAGGTTGTTGGCAGTGGTGGGGTGTGCGTAGGAGGATGCGCACAGCCCACCCCACAGCCCACCGGGAGGATGACATGTCGGTCTTGCAGAGCTTCGTTGACAGCGTGCGCAGCGGGGCGATCGAGGTGATCGACCTCACGGCGCCCCTCTCGTCCGAGACGCCGATCCTCCAGTTGCCCGAGCCGTTCGGCAACACGATTCCGTTCCGCCTGGAGGAGATCAGCCGCTACGACGACCGCGGCCCCGCCTGGTACTGGAACGACATCCACACCGGCGAGCACACCGGCACCCACTTCGACGCTCCCGTCCACTGGGTCACCGCCCGCGACGGTCAGGACGTCTCCCAGGTGCCCGTGCGCAGCCTCATCGCGCCCGCCGTCGTGCTCGACTTCGCCGCCGAGGCGTCCAAGGACGCCGACTTCCTCCTCCAGATCGACCACGTCAAGGAGTGGGAACGCGCCAACGGCCCGCTGCCCGACGGCGGCTGGCTGCTCTACCGCACCGGCTGGGACACCCGCTCCGCCGACCAGGCGGCCTTCCTGAACGCCGACGCCTCCGGCCCCCACACGCCCGGCATCTCGGTGGAGTGCGCCAAGTGGCTGGCCTCCGAGACCCCGATCGCCGGGATCGGCGTCGAGACCGTCGGCACCGACGCGGGCGCCGCCCACTCCTTCGACCCGGCCTTCCCTTGCCACTCCTTCCTGCTGGGGGCGGGCAAGTACGGCCTGACCCAGCTGCGCAACCTCGACCGGTTGCCCGTGACCGGCGCCGTCGTGGTCGCGCCGCCGCTGCCCATCGTGGGCGGCTCCGGCAGCCCCGTGCGCGTGCTGGCCCTGGTGGAACGTTGATCGTCGCGGAGGCCGTGGGGAGGGCCCTGGCCGCCTGCGGCGTCGGGACCGCCTTCGGGGTGGTCGGCAGCGGCAACTTCCACGTGACCAACGCCCTGGTGGCGGGCGGCGTGCGCTTCGTCGCCGCCCGCCACGAGGGCGGGGCCGCCACCATGGCCGACGCGTACGCGCGGATGAGCGGGCGGGTCGGCGTCGTGTCGGTGCACCAGGGGCCGGGGCTCACCAACGCCCTGACCGGTCTGACCGAGGCGGCCAAGAGCCGTACGCCGCTCATCGTGCTGGCGGGGGAGGCCACGGAGGTCCAGTCCAACTTCCACATCGACCAGGCCGCGCTCGCGACGGCGGTGGGGGCGGTGGCGATGCGCGTCACCTCGGCGGAGGAGGCGGTGTCGCGGGCGGCCGAGGCGTACCGGGTGGCGGTGGAGGAGCGGCGCACGGTCCTGCTGAACCTGCCGCTCGACGTCCAGGCCGCCCCCTTCGAGGGGCCTGCTGACGTGATGCCGCCCGCGATCGCTTCGGCGGTTCCTTCGGCAGGTCCTTCGGTGGCGGAGATGGGGGAGCTGGCGCGGTTGCTCGGCGCGGCCGAGCGGCCGGTGTTCATCGCGGGGCGCGGTGCCCGGCACGCGCGGCGGGAGCTGGAGGAGCTGGCCGACCTCGCGGGCGCCCTGCTGGCCACCTCGGCCGTCGCGAAGGGGCTGTTCCGCGGCAGCCCGTGGGACCTCGACGTGAGCGGCGGCTTCGCGACGCCGCTGGCCGCCGAGCTGATCCGCGGCGCCGACCTGGTCGTCGCGTGGGGATGCGCGCTGAACATGTGGACCACCCGCCACGGCACGCTCGTCTCGCCGGGCGCGAAGGTCGTGAAGGTCGATCTCGACCCGGCGGCGTTCAAGACCCATGTGCCCGCCGACCTGGGTGTGGCGGGTGACGTGGCGCGGGTCGCGGCGGCGCTGGCCGCTCAGGTCGCGCCCCGCCCGGGCTACCGGTCGGCGGAGCTCGCCGCCCGCGTGCGGGCCGAGGGGCGCTGGCGGGACGTGCCGTACGAGGACGAGAGCGGCGGCGGCCGGATCGACCCCCGGACGCTCAGCATCGGGCTGGACGACCTCCTGCCGCGGCAGCGGATCGTCGCCATCGATTCCGGAAATTTCATGGGATATCCGTCGATGTTCGTGGATGTCCCGGATGAGGGTGGGTTCTGCTTCACGCAGGCGTTCCAGTCGATCGGGCTGGGCCTGGCGACGGCGATCGGCGCGGCGATCGCCCGGCCGGACCGGCTGCCGGTGGCCGCGCTCGGCGACGGCGGCGCCCTCATGGGCATCGCGGAGCTGGAGACCGTCGTCCGGCTCGGCCTGCCCATGGTGATCGTGGTGTACGACGACGAGGCGTACGGGGCCGAGGTCCACCACTTCGGGCCGCAAGGTCACCCGCTCGGGACGGTCACGTTCCCACCGGCCGACCTCGCCGCCATCGCCCGGGGTCACGGCTGCGCCGCCGTGACGGTCGGCGGGCCCGGCGACCTGGCGGGCGTGGCCGAATGGGTGGACGGGCCTCGCGACCGGCCGCTCCTGGTGCACGCCAAGGTCACGGCGGAGCACGGGTCCTGGTGGCTGGAGGAGGCCTTCAAGGGCCACTGAGCTCACAGCTTGTGTCAGGCGCGAGCGCCCACTGAGCTCACAGCTTGCGGTAGGTGCGGGCCTCCTCGGCCGCCTCCAGCACGTCGGCCAGCGGCACGCCCGCGCCCGCCGCCACCGCCGCGGCGATCGCGCCCTCCACGAACGGCACGTCCGCCACCACCACCCGCCCGTCCTCCTCCAGCAGGCGGGCGGTCAGCACCGAGCTGCCCAGGTCGGGGATGAGCACCACCCCGTCACCCTGGTCGACGCTGCGCAGCGCCGCCTCGATGAGGTCCAGGCTCGTGCCCAGCCCGCCGTCCTCGGTGCCCCCGGCGGCCGCCACGGGTACGTCGGCTCCGGCGATCCCGCGAGCCAGCGCCGCAGCCTCCGCCGCCAGCCCCGCGCTGTGCGCGACGAGCACCAGCCCCACCATCACCCGGCTCCGCGTGGGATCACACGATCACCGGGCCCGCCCATCACGCCACCACCGACGCCAGCGCCGCCATGAACAGGGCCGCCGACGCCGCCCCCGGGTCCTCGTGTCCGATGCTGCGTTCGCCCAGGTAGCTGGCCCGGCCCTTGCGCGCCTGCATCGGGATCGTGGCCTTCGCCCCCTCCTCGGCCGCTTCGGCCGCCCGTTCGAGCGCCTCCTTCACCCCGATCCCGTCACGTACGGCCAGGGCGAGCGCCCGGGAGGCCGGGACCAGCGCGTCCACCATGGTCTTGTCGCCCAGCGCGGCCTTACCCAGCCGTTCGAGCGCCACCACCCCGGCCTCGAACGCCCCCGAGAACCCGGCCAGCGTCACCGGTGACTCCAGCGACTTGCCCATCTGCCGGAACACGGACCCGTACAGCGGCCCGGAGGCGCCCCCGACGCGGCGGATCAGCGTCGCGCCCGCCGCGGCCAGCACCTCGCCGGGAGTCCCCGGCGGCGACTCGGCCAGCGTCTTGCGGACCTCGGTGAGGCCGCGGTCGAGGTTCGTGCCGTGGTCGGCGTCGCCGATCGCCGCGTCCAGCCGGGTCAGCCGGTCGCGGTCCCTGTGCACCAGCCTGGCCGCCTCCTCGAACCAGGCCACGAACACGTCGGTGTCCATCAGCGCCCCCAGCGCAGCCCCGGCGTCTCGACCGGAGCGTCCCACAGGCGGGTGAGCACGTCGTCGAGCAGGCAGATCGACACGGAGAAGCCCTGCATGTCGAGGCTGGTCACGTAGTTGCCGACGAGCGAGCGCGACACCCGCGCACCCTTGCCCCTGACGAAGGCCGCGACCTCCGCGAACACCACGTACAGCTCCATGAGCGGGGTGCCGCCCATGCCGTTGACCATGACCAGCAGGTCGCCGCGGAGCGGCAGGTCGCCGTGGATGGCCTCCATGGCGATCGCGGCCAGCTCGCGCGCCGACACCATCGGCACCCGGGCCCGCCCCGGCTCGCCGTGGATGCCGATGCCCAGCTCCACGTCCGTCTCCGGCAGGTCGAACGTCGGCTTGCCCGCGTGCGGCGTCGTACAGGACGTCAGGGCGATGCCGAACGACCTGCTGCGCTCGTCCACCTCGCCTGCCACCGCGGCGATCTGGGCCAGCGGTGCACCCTGCTCGGCCAGCGCGCCCGCGAGCTTCTCCACGAACAGCGTGGCCCCGGTGCCGCGCCGGCCCGCCGTGTAGAGGGAGTCCTGTACGGCCACGTCGTCGTCGACCAGCACGCTGGCCACCTCGACGTCCTCGATCAGCTCGGCGGCCATCTCGAAGTTCAGCACGTCGCCGGTGTAGTTCTTGACGATGTGCAGGACCCCGGCGCCGCCGTCGACCGCCCTGGTCGCGTCGATGATCTGGTCGGGGACCGGTGAGGTGAAGACCTCGCCGGGGCAGGCCGCGTCGAGCATGCCGTACCCGACGAAACCGGCGTGCAGCGGCTCATGCCCCGAGCCGCCGCCCGAGACCAGGCCGACCTTGCCCGGCCGCGGTCCCTCTGCCCGGTAGACCACGCGGTCGCGCATTCGCAGCGAGGGGTGGGCCGCGGCCATGCCGTTCAGCGCGTCATCGACGACGGAGTCGGCCGTGTTGATGAGCTTCTTCATGGTGAGAAGATCTGCCCATTTTCACGAGGGCGCAAGCGTCGTAGCGTGGGCGGGATGGAGGTCGTCTACAACCCCTACGACCCGGCGGTCAACAACGATCCGTACCCCGTCTACGCGCGGTTACGCCGGGAAGCGCCGGTCTATCACAACGCCGAGCACGGCTTCTGGGCACTGTCGCGGCACGCCGACGTGTCCGCCGCGCTCGGCGACAGCGCCCTGCTGTCCAGCGACCACGGCCCCGTGCTCGACCCGGCCGCGTGGGGGCCGCAGGCGCGTACGTACCTGTCGTTCGTGGCCATGGACCCGCCGGACCACACCCGCATGCGGGCCGTCGTCTCGCGGGCCTTCACCCCGCGCCGGGTGGCCGCGCTCGAACCCATGATCAGGGAGATCGCGCGGGGCTACATCGAGGAGGGCATCGAGCGGGGGACGTTCGACTTCGTCCGCGACTTCGCGGCCAAGCTGCCGCTCGACGTGATCTCCGAGCTGGTGGGGGTGCCGCCGTCCGATCGGGCGGACGTCCGCCGCAAGTCCGACATCCTCGTGAAATATGACCCTCAGGGCAAGATGGCGGACACGGGGCTCAGGAGCATCCTGTCCCTCGGCGACTACTACGCCTCGATCGTCGCCGACCGCCGGGCCGCACCGCGTGACGACCTCGTCTCGGCGCTCGTCGCCGACGGCGGGCTGAGCCCCGAGGAGATCGTGGCGTTCCTGTTCCTGCTGATCGGGGCGGGCTCGGAGACCACCACCCACCTGCTGAGCGCCGCCTGGTACTGGGCATGGCGCCACCCCGGCCAGTGCGCCGCCGCCTTCGGCGGGGCGATCACGCAGTGGGTGGAGGAGTCGCTGCGGTACGACACCCCCGCGCACGGCATCGCCCGCCGCCTCACCGAGCCCGCCGAGTGGCACGGCGTCCAGGTCCCCGCCGACGCCAAGGTGTGGATCCTGATCGGCTCCGCCAACAGGGACGAGTCGGTCTTCCCCCACCCCGACGTCTACGACCTGGGCCGCGACACCTCCAGGTCCATCAGCTTCGGCGTCGGCCGCCACTACTGCCTCGGCGGTCCGCTCGCCCGGCTGGAGGCCCGGGTGGCGCTGGAGGAGCTGACGAAGGCCGTCTCGCCTTCGTACGAGATCGACCCGGACGGCATCCGGCGCATCTCGCACGGGAACGTGCGCGGGATGGTCCGGCTCCCGACTACCGTGGCACCCGCCTGAGTAGGCTACCTTCTGCTCATGGCTGAGATCGTGTACCCGCCGGTGATCGCCGCCGCGCGGACCCTGTTTCGCGTGCTCGACGTCCGGTTCCACATGGAGGGTACGGAGCACGTGCCGCAGACCGGGGGAGCGGTGCTGGTGAGCAACCACATCAGCTACCTCGACTTCATCTTCGCGGGATTCGCCGCGCTGCCCGCGCGGCGGCTGGTGCGCTTCATGGCCAAGCAGGACGTCTTCGAGCACCGGATCTCCGGGCCGCTGATGCGCGGTATGAAACACATCCCGGTGGACCGGGGGGCGGGCGCGGGCTCGTACGCCACGGCCCTGCGCATGCTGAAGGCCGGCGAGGTCGTCGGGGTCTTCGCGGAGGCGACGATCAGCCGGTCGTTCACCGTCAAGGAGATCAAGAACGGGGCCATCCGCATGGCCCAGGCCACCAACACGCCCATCATCCCCGTCGGGCTGTGGGGCAGCCAGCGCTTCTGGACCAAGGGCCGGCCCCGCAAGCTCACGCAACGGCACATCCCGCTGACCATCGTGGTGGGGGAGCCGATGCACCCCAAGCGCGGCGAGAACGTCAACGACCACACCGCCGACCTGCACAAGCGGTTGTCGGGCCTGGTGGACCAGGCGCAGCGCACGTACCCGGAGGTGCCGCAGGGGGTGTGGTGGCAGCCCGCCCACCTGGGCGGCACGGCCCCGACGCCGGAGGAGGCGGAGGCCATGGACGCCGCCGAGGCCGAGGCCCGCGCCAATAAGGAATGAGTAGACCCGGCCTTTTGTCAGGACGCGTCGCGCGGATCAGCACGGGCGACTCCGCGCGCCTGCCCACAACCCGAGCCGGTGGGCCACCATCCCACCGAGCGGCGCGGCCCCGAGCGGCGCGGGCACCGGGCTCTCAGCGGGGGATCGGAAGGGTGCGATCGGGACGATCCGCCCGGTATGCCTCGCCGTCCGGATAGATGCACCACGCATCGCCCCGCCGCAGCAGGATCGGGCTCGTCCACGCCTCGGCCGGCGCCGGGAGGTGGAGGTGCCGGACGCGTTCCGCCGCGTCCCAGATCAGCAGCCCGCGAATGTCGCCGAGGAGATCCATCTTGACGGGGTCGTACAGAGGATGGCTCCACAGACCGCCCACCTCGGCGTGCACGAAGCGGTCGTCCAGCCACGTGACGTGCTCGTCGCACAACGGGCCCCAGTCCCGCTCACACGGCACGGGCACCGGCTCGCCGTCGACCCACAACTGCGCGCCGATCCAGTCGGGAGCGCGGATCGTCAGGGCCTGGCGCCGCAGGCCGGGCGCGAAGGCGACGCGGACCACGCCCTTGCCCGCGGTGTCGAGGAAGTTGTACGCGCACCGCTCGTCCGTGAACTCCCAGCCGATCTCCCCGTACTCGGCGGGCGTCACCCCGGCCGGTGGAGCCGGGTAGGTCCGCCCGCACCTGTCACCGTCACGCGCGGCGACGCGCCCGGCCGCACCCGTCCAGGCCCACATCGCCAGGACCCGCACCGGATCGTCCATCCCGCCCATCGAGAACCGATGCTCCAGCCAGCGCTCCAATGCAGCGCCCTGCGGCTCGCCCCCGACGCCGGTCGGGACGGGCGCGCTCCGGCCGTTCATCCACAGCAGGAGCTCGGGCCCGGCCAGCAGCATGGCGTGATGCCGCCGGTCGGGGGTGAAGTAAGCGCGGAACGTCACGCCTCCGCGAGAGCGCCGGTAGGACCTCCCGTACGGCGCCAGGCCCGCGGCCGTACAGTCCTCGACCGTCGGCGCGGCCGGTGGGTCCGCCAGGTCGCCGCGCGCCACGGCTGCCATCCACTGCTCCAGGACCCCGCGACTCATGGCCGCCATTCTGATGCGACTCTGATACGACGGACAGGCCCGGACAAGATCAACAAGCGCAGCGCGAATCGAATCCACCCGGTCGCGGCGCAACGCATCGCCCCGGCAGCGGCGACTGGGCGCGGGCGCGACCCGAGCCGGTCGAGGCCGCGCCCGTTCGCTGCGCGGGGTCGGCCTTCGACCGCGCTTGCGGGCCGTGGTGCGAGGCCGCGCGGCCCGGGCGGTTGCGCTGCTGGTGGAGTCGGTGAGGCCGGAACGAGTTCCCGGACCGGTACTACGAGCAGTCGGCCACCCTGCGCAAGCATCTTCCGGAAGGCAAGAGCTGGGTGGTCGCCGAGGAGAAGCAGTCCCTCGCCCTGCACTGCGGCCAGATGCGGCTGAGCGATCCCGGCACGCTCAAGGCCCTGCTCGCCGCCACCAAGGTCAAACGCCCCTCCAGCGTGTACGACGGCACCCGCACCACCCTCTACGAGGGGTCCATCACGCTGGGCGAGCTCGCCAAGGCGGACCCCGACTTCCGTATCGCCGGACGCCACAGGCCCACGGGCAAGTACGCCCGTGTCCGGGTCGACTGGAAGCTCTGGATCGGACGGGACCAGCTCGTCCGCCGATGCCACAGCGACTCCAGGCAACCCGGCATCCCGAAGCTGAGCGACGAACCCGTCCATTACGTCGACGACGTCCGTCTGTCCCGGTGGGGCCGGCCGATCGACATCCAAGCGCCTCCGGCCGATCAGGTGGCGACCTACGACGAGCTCGACCTTCCGGAGTAGCCCCAGAGAGGGCCACCGGATGCGGGGCCGTACAGGCGCAGAAAAGGGAAGCCTCGACGGACCGCCCCAAGGCAGGTGTCGAGCCCCGGGAGCAGCCATCTACACGGTGTCGCCTAGAGAGACGAGGAGTTTGCGGAGGAGGCCGGCCAGGGCGTCGCGGTCGGTGGGGGAGAGGCCGGACAGGAGGCGGGCCTCGTTGGCCGCGTGACGTTCCAGGACGTCGTTGGCCACCCGCCGCCCTTCGTCCGTCAGCGCCACGAGCGTCATCCGCCGGTTGTCCGGCGCCGGCCAGCGGTCGACCAGCCCGCGCTCCACCAGGTGGTCCATGCGGTTGGTGAGCGCGCCGGGACTGACCATGGCCGCCGCCGACAGGTCCTTCATGCACATGGAGTCGGCTTCGTTCCTGAGCAGCGTGGCCAGCATGTCGAACTCCCACGCCTCCAGCCCGTGCTCGCCCAGGAACTCCTTGACCCCCCGCTCCAGGAGCCGCGAGGCCCGCGACACCCGGCCGATCACGCCCATCGGGGACACGTCCACGTCGGGCCGGGTGCGGGCCCACTGCCCGAGGATCGCGTCGACTGCATCTCCCATGGCGGCAATCGTACGACATTGAAATGTTCGATGTCGTGGGTTATCGTCCTACGTGGAAATGTTCAATGTCGAAATTTTTGAGGTGGGACAATGAAGGTGCTGGTGCTTGGCGCGACGGGGTACATCGGTGGTGCCCTGGTGGAGCGGCTGGTCGCGCAGAGGCATGAGGTGGCGGCCTACGTGCGGCCCGCGGCGGAGGGAGAGCGGCGGGTGCCGGGTGTGGCCGACGTCCGGTACGGGGATCTGGCGGACGCCGCCGCGCTGGAGAGGGCGATCACCGCGGACCTCGACGCGATCGTGCACGCCGGCCAGTTGACCGGCGACCAGGAGACCGATCTGGCCACGATCGGCGTGCTCGCCGGAGCGTCACAGAAGGTCGTCTACGTCAGCGGTGTGTGGGTGCTCGGCGAGACCGACGGGGCCGACGAGGACAGCCCGGCCGACCCGATCCCCCTGGTGGCGTACCGGGACCAGGTGGAGCGGCTGGTGATCGACGGCGGCGGCTCCGTGGTGCGTCCCGGCGTCGTCCACGGGCGCGGCACGGGCATCGCGGCGCTGCTGAAGGCCCAGGCCGCGCGGCGCGGGACCGGTGTGTACGTCACCGCGGGCGGCACCACGCCCACGTGGACCTTCGTGCATGTGGACGATGTGGCCGAGCTGATCGTGGCCGCCGTGGAGAAGGGGGAGGCGGCCGTTTACCACGCCATCAGCGAGGAGGCGGTGCCCGTCACCGCCGTGGCCGAGGCGGCGGCCAGGTCGGCGGGCGTCAAGGAGACGGCCGAGCCCTGGCCGCTCGAGGAGGCCGCGCGGGAGCTCGGGGAGGGCTTCGCCCAGGCTCTGGCGATCAGCCAGCGCGTCAGCGCGACCCGTACCCGCGAAACGCTCGGCTGGCAGCCCTCCCGCCCCGGCATCGTGGCCGATCTCGTCGAGGGTTCCTACGCCTGACGCGTCCTCTCATCCCGGACCAGCCGGACTGACCGACGGCCCGGTGGGGCACCGTCGAGAACGAGGATCGGCCGAAAGTACCGTCGGCGGACCGCGAGCCCCCACCGGTGGTCGATGTCCGCACCGGGCCCCGTCCCCAGGATGAGGTGCATGCCCTATCGAGATCACGCTCCGGGACCGGTCCGAGGTCCCGGAGCCCCTTCCACCCGCGCCGGGACGACGGCATCCGCCGGCCGGCCGCGTATCGCCGCGCTCGACGTCCTGCGCGGGTTCACGCTGTGCGAGATCCTGCTCGCCAACATCCAGCTGATAGCCGACGGCGACAGAGCCGTCACGACGCAGCCCATGGGCGACTGGGACCCGTGGCTCGGGCTCCCGATCTTCTCCCTGCTGTTCGGCATCGGGTTCTCGCTGCTGCTGGACTCCGCCGCGAACCGCGTCCCCCGCCCGCGGCTCGTCCTGCTGCGCCGGCTTCTGGCGCTGCTCGCGATCGGCCTCGCGCATTCGCTGCTGTGGCGGGGCGAAATCCTGACCTCGTACGCCGTCGTCGGCCTGCTGGTGCTGCTGCCCTCCACCTGGCTGCCGCGGTGGGCCGTGGCCGGCCTCGCCCCGGCGCTCGTGGCGGCGGCGCTGATCGGCGGCGGGGGTGGCGGGCCCCTGATGATCGCCGGGCTGTTCCTGCTGGGCTCGGCGCTGGTCCGGTACGGGAAGATCGAGAAGATCGAGCGGTCCACTCGAGGGCCACTCCTGCTGGGCCTGGCCTTCGCGGCGGGGGCGGCCTCAGCCCTGTGGGCACGGACCGGGACCGGTGCGCCGTCCTTCACGTCCAGCCTGGCCGATCTGCTGCTCGCCGGCGTGTACGTGTGCACCCTGCTGGTCCTGCTCAGAACGCCGCTGCGACCGGCGCTGGCGGCCCTCTTCGCACCACTGGGCCGGATGGCGCTGACCAATTACCTGACCGCCACGCTCCTCGTGCTGGCGGCCGGTCGCCTCCTCGGCCTACCGATCGGCCGATCCCTGACGGCGGCGTACGCGGCCGCGGGAGTCATCCTCGCCGCCCAGTGGCTGTTCGCCACCCTCTGGCTGCGCCGCCACCGCCAGGGTCCCGTCGAGTGGCTCTGGCGCTGGGTCACCTGGGCCCACCGCTCAGCCCTGCGTATCCCCGCGAACCGGGCCCACTAGCCCGCGATGAGGGCGTTGGCCTCCGTGATGAGCTTCTGAGCGGCCTCGTCAGGCGTCATCCGACCGAACAGGACCTCATTCGTGTACCGCGTGAGGATGGCCTCGATGGCGCTGGCGCGCTTCGGCGGGGCGGCGGGCGAGTCCGTGAGCTCGCCCTTGACCTTGTCGAGGAAGGCCAGCGTCTTCTTGTCGGTCTCCGGAAGCTTGTCCCTGACCACCGCCAGCACCTTGGAACTGGCCGGCAGGCCGCGGTCGCTGAGGATGATCGCGCCCGCCTCCGGGTCGTTGATCATGAAGTCGATGAACTTGGCCGCCGCGGCCTGATGCTCGGACTTCGCCGAGGCGGTGTAGAACATCGCGGGCTGCAGGAACATGCCGCCCGCGGTGGCGCCCTGCGCCTTGGGCATCCGCAGCAGGTCCACCTCCTTGCCGCCGGACGCCTTGTTGATCGAGCCGAGCTGGTTGCTCCACCACATCCCCATCGCGCCGTTGCGGGTGGCGAACAGCGACCGGTCCTCGCTCTGGGTCGCGAGCTCGATGCTCTTGGCGGCATCGGGAGAGCCCTTGCTCCTGATCAGCTTCTGGTGGACCGCCCACCACGCCTTGAGCGTCCCGGGCGAGACACCGATCTTGTTGCCCTTGTAGAGGGACTCGCCCCGCTGAGCGGCGAAGATCTGCAGGAACGCCGGGTTGAAAGCCTGCTGCGTGCCGTAGACCTTGCCGCCGGTGCTCGCGGTGATCTTCGCCGCCAGGTCGACGTAGTCGTCCCAGGTCCATGTGGTGTCGTCGGGCAGGTTCTGCCCCGCGTCCTTGACCGCCTTCGGGTCCACGACCAGGGACCAGGCGTTGACGCCGGTGGGGATGGCGAACTGCTTCTCGTCGATGGCGCCGGTGGCCAGCACCTTGGCGTCGATGTCGGCGGTGTCGACCGCGCTGGACAGGTCGGCGAGCGTGCCGCGTTCGGCGTACTCCCGCAGGCCGCGGATCTCAAGGGTGATGACGTCAGGTGTTTCGTCGCTCGCGACCTTCGTGGCCAGCGTGTCGTAGTAGGTGCCGAAGCCGGAGAACTCTTCCTCGATGTCGATGTCCGGGTTCTTCGCCTCGAACCTCTTGATCGCCTCTTGCGTCATCTTCTGCCGTGCGTCACTGCCCCAGTAGGAGAAACGTAACGTGATCGCACCGTCGGCGCCTTCGCTGCCGCAGGCCGCAGTGATCGCCAGCACAGCAGTGGCCAGCAACGCTGCCGTCCACGTCTTCTTGCCAGAGCCCACGGCTCTACCTCCTGGGGGTTGAGGGGTGCAGGACCTGCAGCGGCCCTGGGGCGGTCACTCCACGGGTCCGGCCAGGAAGAAGTCGAAGCCCAGCCCGAGCGCGCTGATCGGCATGGCGAGCACCGGAGCCCACGACGACCCTCCACCGGAGTCAGAGAATCCCGCAAGATTACCGGGGCGGTGAGGCCGCCGGAAGTTGTTGAGGTGGAGGAAGTGGCTGAGGTGGTCGTTCTGTAACACGTTCCATGCCGGAGCGGTGAGTTAGGGTGACTCGCGTGAGCCCGCGTGAGGTGGCCGCCGGCCGATCATCGCGCCTGGTGGCGCGCGCCCGCTCGGCCGCACTCGCCGGGAGGATGGGCGGGCGCCCCGCCCCGCTGGTCGAAGTGGCCGGTCTGCTGCTCGTGATCCTGCTCTTCGCACGACTTCACGCCGCCGCCGGGAACGACACCGCGGCCGCCACCGCCAACGCTCTGGCCCTGCAGTCCATGGAACGGGCCCTCCACCTGGACATCGCGCTGAGCGCGAACCGGTGGCTGACCGAGCATCCGGCCCTCATCCAGCCGGCGGTGTACTACTACCGCCTGTACTACCTCGTGGTCATCGGGGTGCTGGTGTGGGTCTTCGTCCGGCACGCCGCCGTCTACGCCAAGGTCCGCTGGACCCTCGTCGCGATGCTCGTCCTCGTGCTGCCCGTTTACTGGGCGGTGCCCATGTCGCCCCCACGGTTCGCCCTGCCGGGCGTCGTCGACATCATCGCCGAGCACGACCTCCTGGGCGGCCATGCCTCACGCGAGATCGGGAACGGCCAGAACCTGACGGCGATGCCGAGCATGCACGTGGGGTGGTCGTTGTGGTGCGCGTACGCCGTGTGGTCCGCGCTGCGGGCCTCCCACCCACGGCCGGCGTTGCTGGCGTGGATCTTTCCGCTGGGTATGGTCGCGGTCGTGCTCACCACGGGCAACCACTACGTGCTCGACATCGCCGGGAGCGTCGTGCTGCTGATCGTCTCCATCGCGGTCGTATCGGTATGGGGCCGCCTGGCCGAGCGCCGGCGGACAGCCGCGGCGGACGCCGCTCAAGCATGAGAAAGGGTGTCACCCTGACGAGTGACACCCTCATCGACCAGCGATATCTGGTCGGGACGACAGGATTTGAACCTGCGACCCCTTGACCCCCAGTCAAGTGCGCTACCAAGCTGCGCTACGTCCCGGTTGTGTCGGCCGCTCCCTGCGGAGCGGGACGTCATAACCTTAGCGCACATCGGAGGTGCACGCGTACATGGAGAGCTGGGGCGGAGGGGGCCGAGTGGGGCGGAAACCGACCATCGATCGGCGGGAGCTGGCCAGGTTGGCGGCCGAGGGGATGAACGTGCAGGAGCTGGCCGCGCACTTCGGGGTCAGCGAGTCCGGGGTGCTGCAGGCCAAGCGGGCCGCCGGGCTGGCCAAGCCGATGCTCGACCACAGCCGGGCCGTGCCGTGGAAGCTGGCCCGCGAGCACTCCCAGTCCGGGCCCGCCACCAATCTGCGCAATCTGTCGGCGGCCGCGCAGGGGAAGCCGCCCGCGGCCGAGAGGCTGAACACGGCTCTGCGGTGGGCTCAGCGGCTCGTCGACGCGGGGCTCGACGTGCGGTACGACGCGGCTGAGGGGTTCAGCGAGATCCCCGCCGCACCAACGGGCTCACATGTCGCAGCCGTGCTGGCCGCGGCCAGGGAGGCGCTGGAAGCCCGCTGAGGCGGGGAGTTTCGACCCACCTGTTCGAGGGCAGTCGCTGGTCTCAAGACAGAGACCGGAGGCGAACAACATGACCACCTTAATCTGGGTGGCCGTCGTCGCGGTCGTGGTGGTGGCGCTCGTCGCAGTGGGTTACGCCGTGCTGCAGCAGAGGCGCCGCGACCATCTCCGCGAACGTTTCGGCCCGGAGTACGAACGCATAGTCTCCGAGCACGACACCCGCCACGAGGCCGAGCAGGAGCTGCTCGACCGGGAGCGCCGGCATGCGGAGCTCGGCATCCATCCCCTGACGGAAGAGTCGCGCGACACCTACGCGAACCAGTGGACCGAGGTGCAGGAGCGCTTCGTCGACGCACCCGGGTTCGCGGTGACCGAGGCCGACCAGCTGGTCACCGCGGTCATGGCGGAACGGGGTTACCCGACGGAGAACTACGAGGAGCGGCTGTCCACCCTCTCGGTGGGGCACGCGAAGACTCTCGACCACTACCGGACGGCCCACGAGATCAGCGGGCGCGCGGCCAGGAAGGAGGCCTCCACGGAGGACCTGCGGCAGGCCATGGTGCACTATCGCGCGCTGTTCGAGGAACTGCTGCAGGAGACCACACGAGGACGGTGAACGAGGACATGAGCACCCCCAGCACCCCCAGGAGCGGCAGCGGGGAGGAGCGCGCTCAGCGCGATGAGCACCTCCGAGCCGACGAGCACCCCGGCGAGCGCGCCGATGAGGACGCCCGCGCCGGTGAGTACGCGGACGATCGCAAGCTCGCCGACGACGGCTCGGACGACGTCCGTGTCGCGGGCGATGACCGTGTCCCGGGCGACGTCCCGGGCGACGTCCCGGGCGACGTCCCGGGCGACGTCCGTGTCGCGGGCGACGGCGAGCCGGAGAGGCACAGTCCGCGTGCCGGCGACGAGTACGCCGCCGCCGTGCCCGGCGCCGTGACGCCGCCCACGGCCGAGTACGACGCCGAGTACGACGACGGCACGTACCGCGACCCCTACGCCAGGACCGGCGGGGACACAACGGCCGGACCAGACACCGAGCCGGGCGAGATCCCGGCGCACGCCGCCCCCGAGGACGTCGTCCTGTTCGACCAGGACCCGGACCAGGTGCAGGCCCGCTGGCGCGACCTGCAGGCGTCGTTCGTCGACGACCCCGGCGAGGCCGTGCGGCGCGCCGACGGGCTGGTCGGCGAGGTCGTCGACGCCCTCACCAGCAGCCTCGCCACCCGTACGAACGGCCTGCGCGACCGCTGGAAGGACACCGAGGCCGCCGACACCGAGCAGATGCGCCTGGCGCTGCGCGACTACAGGAGCGTCCTGGAACGCCTGCTCGCCCTCTCCGGCCAACAGAACCAGCCCCGGACCCAGACGACCCGGACCCATCTCCAGACCTGGGGAAAGAGGTGACCTGACATGCTCGCGGTAGTCGCAGCGATCATCTTCGGACTGGGGTTCCTGCTCGACCTGGTCGGCGCCCGGATCCCCGGCGGATTCTCCGGCATGACGTTCGTCCTGCTCGGCCTGACGCTGCTGGCCCTGCATCAGGCGGGCGTCGGCACGGCCGGAATCCGTACCGGTTACAGCAACTGGCGTGGCCGGGCGCGCAGGTAGGAGCCGGCCAAGGGCCCACCGGTAAAAGGCCCCAGCCGGTGAGGCCCCGAAAACGGGAGGTCGCCGAGGACGGCGGCCTCCCGTCACTCCTTGCCGGGGAAGCGCATGATGACGGTGCTGCCGCCGTTCCCGACCCGCAGGGTCAGGTCCGCCGACACCAGGCGGGCCACCCACAGCCCCATCCCGCCCACCGCGCCCGGTCTGGGCCCGGGTTTCCAGGCGCCCCCGTCGTGCACCTCCACGATCAGGTCGCCGTTCACCGTCCAGGTACGCATGGAGGCCCGGTCGGCCCCGTGGGTGACGGCGTTGGTGGCGACCTCGTTGACCGCGATGACGAAGTCCTCGATGACGTCCTCGTGCATGCCGGCGTCGCGGGCCTCGTCCTCAGCGAACTGCCGGACCTGCGGCAGGTCCGGCAGTCGGAAGCGGAGCTCTTTCACGGGCGCGCCGGGCGGCGGGCTCGTGTAGCCCGACTGAGGCTCTCCGTCCTCGTTCACCCGGCGACCTTCTTCTCAGCCGACCAGCTCGGAGCGCAGCTGGTCGAGAACCTTGCGGAGGATACGTGAGACGTGCATCTGGGAGATCCCGAACTCGGCGGCGATCTCGGCCTGCGTCATGTTGCCGAAGAACCGCAGCAGCAGGATGTGCTTCTCGCGGGAGGGCAGCGCGTCGATGAGCGGCTTGACGGCCTCCCGGTCGACCATGGTGCTCAGCGTGTCGTCGTCCTCGGGGATGACGTCGCCGAGGGAGGCGGCGTCGTCGTCGGTGCCGAGCGGCGCGTCGAGCGACAGGGTGCTGTAGGCGGCGGAGGCGTCGAGGGTCAGCAGGACGTCCTCCTCGGTGATGTTCATCTTGGCGGCCAGCTCGGCCACCGTGGGCGACCTGCCGAGATCCTGGCTGAGGTCGGCGACCAGGCGGTTGAGCTCCGAGCGGCGCTCCTGGTAGAGCCGCGGCACCCGGATGGCCCAGGTGCGGTCGCGGAAGTGGCGCTTGACCTCGCCGGTCATCGTGACGACCGCGTAGCCCCGGAACGCGTGGCCGAGGGTCGGGTCGAAGCCGTTGACGGCTTTCATCAGGCCGACGTACGCGGCCTGGAGAAGGTCCTCCAAGGGCTCGCCGCGGTAGCGGTAGCGTCGGGCGATCTCCATGGCGAGCGGCCGGTGCATCTCGACGATGCGCTCTCGCAGTCGCTCTCTGTGACTGTCGGGGGTCTCTTCCCTGACCATTTCGGCCAGGAGCTCTTCCGCTGTCATCTCCTCGAGGACGTATTCCTGCACAGCCATCGCTGCTCCTCTATGGGTCGCAGGCGCCCTCTCCCAGCAAAAAAGCCCAGGCAGAGGCACGCCTCGCTCAACTCTCGAGACGAAAGCCCGCTGCTGGACTCCGCATCAAGTGTCCCCCGTATCGCGGGAAGTATTCCTCCCTCCTGTGGTGACAGTAGGGTTGCTCCGTGACAATGCCGGATAACGGTGAGGGGCCCGTGGCGGCCCTGACCCTGACGTCGTCGACGGTGGACGAGATCACCGTGATCAAGGTTGACGGCGTCCTCGATGCCACGACCCGCGAGCAGTTCGCCGACTACCTGTCCCTGGCGGGGTCGGACCTGATTCTTGACCTGGCAGGGGTCACGTTCATGGACTCTCGCGCGCTCGGGCTCATCGTCCACCACTGGCAGACGAGCCTGGCGTCGGGCGCCAGGTTCGCGCTCATCGGGGTCGAATACTCCAAGTCCAAGGTGATGTGGATCACCGGGCTGGCGCAGCGGCTGCCCCTCTACGACACGCTCGACGACGCGCTGGCGGCCATCGGCTGAGGGCGGCGGCAGGGCCGCGGCAGGGCCGCGGAGGTCAGCGTCTCGACTTGCGCTGGTGCTCGTCGACCAGGAGCCTGGCGAGGTCGGCCACCTTGACCTGGTGGTGCTGGGAGATCTTGCGAAGCTCCTCGAACGCGGCCTCGGCGGTGCATCCGCTGGTCTGCATGATGATGCCCTTGGCCTGGTCGATCACCGCCCGTCCGGCGAGCGCCTCCTGGAGTTGCGCGGCGTCCGTACGCACCTCCTCGAACTCCCACATGTTGGCCATCGCCACCCCGACCTGCTCGGTCAGCATGTCGGCCAGCGAGTGGGCGCTCTGGGGGGAGAACGCCCCGGGGCGTACCGAATAGAGGCCGACCAGCAGTAGGGCGGGCGCCACGTCGATGGGGACGACCAGCACGGAGCGCACGCCCCAGCGGCTGGCCAGCGCGTCGTAGCGGGGCCAGCGGGGCTCGTTGAGCACGTCGGTCACGCCGGCGCGGCCGCCGCTCTGCCGGGCCTCGACGGACGGGCCCTCGCCGAGCGCGCGTTCGCCCTCGACGAGCATGATCAGCTCGCTGTGGGAGCCGGACACCAGTACCCGGTGGTCGCGCCAGTGCTCGGCCGAGGCTCCCGAGCAGCCCGGTACGCCGGCGGCCAGCGCCGTGGTGAGTTCGCGCAGCACGCGTTCCGTGGAGGTGTCCTCGCCCAGCCGGCCGAGTGCGGCGAGGTCGCGGGCGAGACCGGGGGTGATCATCGCAGTTGATTTCATAGCAGGAAGCCCCTACCCGATATGGCCTCCCGTATCCCTTGTGACGTAGCGTCAGAGGGTGACCATGCCGGACCTCGAGCAAGCGCTGGACGCGCTGGCCGGACGCGTTTCGTCGCTTCGCGAGGCGCGGACCGCCTATCCCGCCGACCTCGCGCCCACGCTCGACGCCGCCCTCGCCGAGCTCGACACCGCGGCCGAGCTGCTGGCCGAGGCCCGCGAGGCGCTGCAGAAGGCGCCCAAGCGGGCGGGCGGCAAGAAGGATGGCACGCAGCGGGAGCTGAAGCTGCTGCGTCAGGTGTTCCGGGCCTTTCCGGTGCCGGTCATCGTGCTGGACAGCGGTGGCGTGGTCAGGCGGATCAACCCCGAGACCTCGCAGATGCTCGGCAGCCCCGACGGCTACCTGGTGGGCCGGTCGTTCCCGCTGCTGGTGGACGTGTCGCGGCGGGCGGCGTTCCGGTCGCATCTGACGGCGGTGCTGCAGACGGGCCAGCCGTCGGCGTTCGAGACGCGGCTGGCGCATCAGGGGCGCACGCACACCGTCCAGCTGGCGCTGACCAGGATGACCATGCCGGGCGAGCCGCAGCAGATGGTGGCGGCGGTGGCGCTGCCGACCGAGGTGCAGCTGCCCGAGCCGGGCGCGGGGCGGCCCGAGCAGTCCGACGGGGCTCTGCTGCTGGCGGCGGCCAAGCGGCAGGACCTGCTGGTCAAGATGGCCAATCTGCTGCTCGAAGAGGAGGCGCTGCTGCGCCCGGTCGCGCTGCCGAGGGCGACGCGGCTGCTGGCGGCCGAGTGGGCCGACTGGGTGATCGCGGACATGGTGCGCGGCGGGGTGCCGCGCCGCTCGGTCGTGGTGGCGCCGAAGAACCATCCGCTGGGCGATCTGGTCCGGCAGGTGGAATCCGCGGATCCGGCGGGCAGCCAGGTCGTGATGCAGGTGCTGGAGCGCGGCTCCGGCGTGGTGCAGGAGATGCTGGACGACGACGGCCTGCTCGGGTTCTGCGCGGACGGGCCGCTGCTGACGGCGATGGGCGCGGGCTCGATGCTGTGCGTGCCGATCGGCTCCGGCGACGGCGTGCTCACGCTGGTGCGCGCGCACGACCGGCGCCCGTTCGCGCTGGCCGACCTGGCCGTCATGCAGGAGGTGGGGCTGCAGCTCGGGCTGGCGGTACGGGCCCAAACCAGCTTCCAGACCCGTTCGCGGGCGGCGGACGCGCTGTCGGCGAGCGTCGCGCCCCGCAAGCTGCCCGACGTGCCCGGTTACGAGGCGGCGGCCGTCTACCATCCCGGGGCGTCGGTGGGCGCCGAGTTCTACGACGTGTTCCCGGTGTCCTGCGGGTGGGGGTTCGCGCTGGGCGGCGCCGTCGGCAAGGGTGAGGAGGCCGCGTCGGTCAGCGCGATGGTACGCGGCGGCCTGCGGGTGCTGGGCACCTGGGAGTCCGACCCCGACCTGGTGATGCGCAAGGTCAACGAGGCCTTGGTCGCGCAGGGCGCCGGCATGTTCGTGATGGCCGTGGCGGGCTTCGTGAAGGGGCGCGAGATCAGGCTGTCGTCGGCCGGGCACCATCCCGCCGCGCTGCTGCAGGCCGACGGCGGCGTGCGCTTCGCCGCGGGCGGCGGCGTGCCGCTGGGCCTCGCGCCCGAGGCGGAGACCGCCGTGGAGCGGCTGACGGTGGCCGCGGGCGAGACGCTGGTGCTGTATTCGGAGGGGCTGATCTCCTCCAGGAGCGACCAGGGGGAGCCGTACGGCGAGGAGCGGCTGGCCGACGTGCTCGGCCGGTGCGCGGGGCAGTCGCCGTCCACCGTGGTCAAGGCGCTGGAGGCCGACAGGCACGCGTTCTCGGGCGGTCAGGTGTGGGACGAGATCGTGATCCTCGCGCTCCGGGGTGTCTGACCTGCGAAGTCAGGATGTCTGATTTTTGGGGGTTTGCGATCGAGTCAAACCTGGGTATCGTCAGAAGCGTAGACATGTGCCTAAGACGCAGGCGCACCTTTCAGTCTTTCTTCGCTGAGGTGTGCCATGAATATCGCGATCGTAGCTTCCGCCGAGAGCAACCGGCGTGACCGCATCCTTTCCGTCGCCCGTGAGCTCGGCCGCGAACATCACGTCACCGTCTACTCCCGTCGTGACAGCATTGAGGGCAAGCCCAAGACGCGGGTGGCCCCGGGGGTCACGTTGGAGCAGATCGACGTGGGCCCGGCCGAGGAGCTGTCGGCCGACGGCGTCGTGCCGTACCTGAACGACGTCGGCGAGCACCTGATGCGGCGGTGGAGCCAGGATCGGCCAGACGTGATCCACGCGCATTCGTGGACCGGTGGGCTGGTCGCGGTGGCGGGCGCCAACGGGCTGGGGGTGCCGGTCACGCAGACGTTCCACACGGTCGACGCCATGCACAAGGAGCTGGAATTGGCCCTCGGCCGCCGGGCCAGCGCGGTCATCGCGGGCTCCGGGGACGAGGAGTCGGCGCTGATCCGCCTGGGCGTGCCGCGCAACCACATCGCCGTCGTCCCGTACGGCGTCGACACCGAGCGCTTCCAGCGCCGCGGCGCGGTGGCCACGAAGGGCACGCGCAAGCGGCTCCTGCACGTCGGGCCGCTGACGGTGGATCGCGGCGCGGACACCATCGTGCGGGCGCTGCCGGGGCTCGGCGACGTCGAGCTGGTCATCGCGGGCGGGCCCGAGCCCGAGGACCTCGACACCGACCAGGACGCCCGCCGGCTGCGCGCGCTGGCCGAGCAGCTCGAGGTCGCCGACCAGGTGACGCTGCTGGGCCAGGTCAAGCGGTCCACCGTGCCGAAGCTCATGCGCAGCGCGGACGCCGTGGTGTCGGTGCCGCGCGAGGCCGTGACGGGCATCGTCGCGCTGGAGGCGATGGCCTGCGGCGTACCGGTGATCGCCTCGGCCGTCGGCGCCCACCTGGACTCCGTCATCGACGGCGTCACCGGGCTGCTCGTGCCTCCGGACCGGCCGGCGCGCACCGCGCGGCTGGCCCGCGAGCTGCTGTGGGACCCCACCCTGCGGACCGCGCTGGGCTACGCCGGCGCCGACCGGGCGCGCTCGCGCTACTCCTGGGAGCGGGTGAGTCAGGAACTGGTACGGGTGTACGAGGCGGCCTGCGCCTGAAGCACCGAAACCCCGGCAGGCGGCAGCAGCCGCCTGCCGGCACCATGACCCGGCACCTTGACATGGTCAGGATCCGCAGAGCCGGGCGGCCTTGAGCCCCAGGTGCACGGCCAGGCGGTCGTCGCCGTCCGAAAGATCCCGGTGGGTGAGGCGCTCGGCCTTGCCCAGCCGGTAGTAGAGCGTCTGGCGGTGGATGCCGAGCTCGGCGGCCGTCTTCTGGGCGTGGCCGCCGTGGTCGAGGTAGGCCTCCACGGTCTCGGCCAGCTCGCCGTCCAGGACCGCGGTCTCGGCCGCCAGCTCGCGCAGGTCCGCCTGGCCGAGCCTGGCCAGCAGGCGGTGCACGCCCAGGTCCTCCCAGCGGGCGACGGGCGCGTACCGGGGGAAGTGCTCGGCGACGCGCAGGGCGTGGCGGGCCTCGCGCCAGCTCAGCCAGGCGTCGGCCGGGTCCGCCCGGGGCGCGCCGATGCCGGCGGCGGTGCCGTACGCGCTCTGCAGGGTCTGCGCCACCTCGCCCGCGAGGTGGGCGGGGGCGAGCAGGGCGACGGGCGAGCCGGGGCGGGCCAAGACGCCGCGCGGCAGCGTCCAGAGGGCGGCGAGGCGCTCGGCCGACTCGCGTACGGCGATCGCCGCGACGGGGCCCGGCACCTCGATGGCCGCGCCCGCCCGCTCGGACGGGTCGGCCGAGAAGAGGGCGAGCAGGCCGCGGCCGAGGTCCTGCCGGCTCCTGGCCTCCTGGGCGAGGGCGGCGGCGGCCCTGGCCACCAGCGGCGCGACGGGTTCGAGCGCGGTGAGCGAGCCCGAGTCGAGCAGCCAGAGATAGCCGTAGGTGACCTCGCCGTGGCGCAGCGGCCAGCACACCCTGGCCAGGACCCCGAGCTCGGCGTCGGCGGGGATCCGGATCGGGCCGGGGGCCTTGGCGATGCCGTAGCGCTCGAAGTAGTCGCGCACCTCTCCGGTGGCGCGCCGGCGCAGGATCGACTCCTGGCGGACCGTGTCGATGTCGCCGTGCTGCGCCCCGTACGCCAGCAGCCGGAACGAGCGGTCCTCCAGCGTCGCGGACGCCCCCAGCCGGGCGGCGATCTCGTCGACGATCTCTTGCAGGTCTGCCGTGTTGTGCATTTGTATGACAGCCTGCCACATCGGCCGTTACGCACGTCGATGGCCCCCGCTGAGCTGCGTTTTTAGACTTGAGGCATGCTGGGTCAAGTGCTCCTCGCCGCGTCCGGGAGCGGCGTCGTACGTCGTGCCGTGTCGGCCTTCCCGCTCACCAGGAAGGTGGTCGATCGGTTCGTCGCGGGCGAGAGCGTCCAGGAGGCCCGCGACGCCATCGAGCGCCTGCGCGACATGAAACTCGCCGTCACCGTCGACCACCTCGGCGAGGAGACGCGCGACGCGCGGGCCGCCGAGGCCACCGCGGACGCCTACCTCACGCTGCTCGACGCCGTCAGGCCGCTCGACCTCGGCGTCCGGGGCGAGGTGTCGGTGAAGCTGTCGGCCGTGGGGCAGCGGCTCGACGACGCGATGGCGCTGGAACACGCCCGCGAGATCTGCGCCGCGGCGGCGCGCAACGGCTCGACCGTCACGCTCGACATGGAGGATCACACCACCGTCGACTCGACGCTGACCATCCTGCGCAAGCTGCGCGAGGACTACCCGTCGACCGGTGTGGCGATCCAGGCGTACCTGTTCCGCAGCGAGGCCGACTGCCGCGACCTGTCCGCCGAGGACTCCAGGGTGCGCCTGGTCAAGGGCGCCTACCGCGAGCCCGCCTCCGTCGCGCACCAGGGCCGCGGCGCCGTGGACAAGGCGTACGTGCGATGCCTGCGGATCCTCATGGCGGGGAAGGGGTACCCCATGGTGGCGACGCACGACGATCGCATGATCGCGATCACGGAGGTGCTCGCCGACCGGTTCGGGCGGACGATCGGCGACCACGAGTTCCAGATGCTCTACGGAATCCGGACCGACCTGCAGGAGTCCCTGGCCGGGGCCGGCCACACGGTCCGCGTCTACGTCCCCTACGGCGACGACTGGTACGGCTACTTCATGCGCCGCCTCGCGGAGCGCCCCGCCAACGTCGCCTTCTTCCTTCGCGCCCTTGGGGGTAAGTAATGGATGCCATCAGCAACGTCCCCGTTCCTGCCAACGAGCGCATCTACGGGTACGCGCCGGGCAGCGCCGAGCGGTCGGCGCTGGAGGACCGCATCAAGGAGCTGGCCGGGTCGTCGATCGACCTGACCATGACGATCGACGGCGAGCAGCGCCTCGGCGCGGGCGCTCCCATCGACGTGGTGCAACCGCACAACCACGCTGCCGTCCTGGGCCGTACCAACGACGCTACGGCCCGGGACGTGCAGGACGCCGTGGACGCGGCGCTGCGGGCGGCGCCGGCGTGGCGGGCCCTGTCGTTCGACGAGCGGGCGGCGATCTTCCTCAAGGCCGCCGACCTGCTGGCCGGGCCGTGGCGGGCCACGCTCAACGCGGCGACCGTGCTGGGCCAGTCGAAGTCGGTGCAGCAGGCGGAGATCGACTCGGCCTGCGAGCTGATCGACTTCCTGCGCTTCAACGTCGCCTACGCGCGCCAGCTCTACGCCGACCAGCCGATCTCGTCGCCCGGCGTGTGGAACCGGATGGAGTACCGGCCGCTCGAAGGCTTCGTGCTGGCGATCACGCCGTTCAACTTCACCGCCATCGCCGGAAATCTGCCGACTTCTGCGGCTTTGATGGGGAATGTCGTCGTCTGGAAGCCGTCGCCCACCCAGCAGTTCGCCGCGCACTTCACGATGCGGCTGCTGGAGGCCGCCGGGCTGCCTCCCGGCGTGATCAACATGGTCACCGGCAACGGCCAGGCCGTCTCCGAGGTGGCGCTCGCGCACCCGGCCCTGGCCGGGATCCACTTCACCGGCTCCACGGCGACGTTCCAGCACCTGTGGAGCACCATCGGCCAGAACATCGCCTCCTACCACGGCTACCCGCGCCTCGTCGGCGAGACCGGCGGCAAGGACTTCGTGCTGGCCCACCCGTCCGCCGACCCGGCCGTGCTCTCGACGGCGCTGGTCAGGGGCGCCTTCGAGTACCAGGGACAGAAGTGCTCGGCGGCCTCGCGGGCTTATGTGCCGCGCTCGGTCTGGAACCGGATGCGCGACGACTTCGTGGCCACCGCCGAGTCGCTGACCGTGGGCGACGTGTCGGGCGACCTGTCGACGTTCATGGGCGGGGTCATCGACGCCCGGGCCTTCGCCAAGCACAAGGAGGCCATCGACCGGGCGCGGGCGGCCGCGAACATCGACGTCCTCACCGGCTCGTACGACGACAGCGTCGGCTACTTCGTCAAGCCGACCATCCTGGAGTCGGCGGACCCCACGGACGAGATCTTCGTCAAGGAGTACTTCGGGCCCATCCTGGGCGTGCACGTCTACGAGGACCGCGACTTCGACACGGTGCTCGACCAGATGGAGGGCATCGCCCCGTACGCGCTGACCGGCTCGGTCATCGCCCAGGACCGCTACGCCATCGCGTCGGCGTCCGACCGGCTGCGCTTCGCGGCGGGCAACTTCTACGTCAACGACAAGCCGACGGGCGCGGTCGTGGGCCAGCAGCCGTTCGGCGGCGCCCGCGCCTCGGGCACCAACGACAAGGCGGGCTCGATCTTCAACCTGATCCGCTGGGTGAACGCCCGCACGATCAAGGAGACGTTCGTACCGCCCACCGACCATCGTTATCCGCACATGGGCTGATTTTTCAGCCCAGCAAGCCCATGAGCCCCCCGGTCCTGCCCCGGGGGGCTCATGGCGTAATGTGCAATATTTGTGTCGTTGACGCCTTGACAGGCCCGCCACCAGCATGAAGATATGCAGCGACGGGTTCTCATGGTCGTCTTCCCCGGCTTCCAGCTGCTCGACCTGGCCGGGCCGTCCGACGTGTTCGCGACGGCGGCGCTGCTGGCGCCTCAGGACGGTTACAAGGTCGAGGTGGCGGCCGTGCGGGCCGGTCCCGTGCCCTCCGGCAACGGGATCGCCGTCACGGCCCGCGCCCTCGGCGAGGTCACCGGGCCCGTCGACACGCTGATGGTCGTGGGCGGGATGTCGCTCCCCGAGCAGCTGGGCGACCGGGAGCTCGTCGAAGCCGTCGCCCGGCTGGCCGCGGGCGCGCGGCGGGTCGCGTCCGTTTGCAACGGGGCGTTCCTGCTGGCCGAGGCCGGGCTGCTGGACCACCGGCGGGCCACCACGCACTGGCTCGCCGCTGGCGAGCTGGACGCCCGCTACGAGTGCGTCGAGGTGGACGCCGACCCCCTCTACATCGAGGACGGCAACGTCTGGACCTCGGCGGGCGTGCTCTCCGGCGTGGACCTCGCGCTCGCGCTGGTGGCCAGGGACCACGGCCACGCGCTCGCCCGCGACGTCGCCCGCGGCCTCGTGGTTTACCTGCACAGGCCGGGCGGGCAGAGCCAGTTCAGCACCCCGATGCGGGCCATGACGCCGCGCAGCGAGCCGCTCAGGGAGTTGCAGGCCTACATCGACGCCAACCCCGCCGCCGACCTGAGCGTCCCCGCGCTCGCCGACCGGGTGGGGATGAGCGAGCGCCACTTCTCCCGCGTCTTCACCGAGCAGACCGGCCTGTCGCCCGGCCGGTACGTCGAACGCAGCCGCGCCGAGGCCGCCAGACGGCTCCTGGAGGTCACCGCCCACCCGCTGGACCGGGTGGCCAGGGAGTCGGGGCTCGGCACGCCGGAGACCCTCTACCGCGTCTTCCGCCGCCACTGGCGGATCTCACCCGGCGACCACCGTCGCAGGTTCCGATCGAAGGAGAAGTAAGCGATGCATGTGGCGATCCTGCTCTATCCCCGTTTCACCGCGCTCGACGCGGTCGGGCCGTACACGGTGCTGGCCTTCGCGCCCGGCTGGACGGTCACGTTCGTCGCGGCCGAGCCCGGGCCGGTCACCGACGACCAGGGCACGCTCACCCTCACCGCCACGGCCTCCTACGAGGACCTGCCCCACCCCGACGTGATCGTGGTCCCGGGCGGCCCGGGGACGTTCGACGTCATGTCCGACGAGGCGCTGCTGGGCTGGCTGCGGGAGGCCCACGAGCACAGTCAATGGACGACCTCGGTGTGCAGCGGCTCGTTCGTCCTGGCGGCCGCGGGGCTGCTGGAGGGGCTGACGGCGACCAGCCACTGGGCCCTGCTCGACATGCTGCCGCAGTACGGGGCCGAGCCGGTGAGCGAGCGCGTCGTCACCCAGGGCCGGATCGTGACCGCTGCGGGGGTGTCGGCGGGGATCGACATGGCGCTGACGCTGCTGGCCCAGGCCACCGACGAGACCACCGCGCAGTCGGTGCAGCTCGTGATCGAGTACGACCCGCACCCGCCGTTCGACGCCGGGTCGCCCAGGACGGCGCCGGAGGGCCTGACCGAGCTGGCGCTCAAGCTCATCGGCTGACCCGCTACGAATGCACGGCCAGTTTCACGGGCGCCACGCCGTGGGTCGCCCAGTGGACCGCGATCTTCCGCACCACGGCCCGGGAGAGGTACGTCTCCTCGCCGTCCTCGATCCACAGCCGTTCGCCGGCCTTGTCGAGGATCACGTGTCCGAGGACGAACCCCGTGCCCTCGGAGTACTGATACCGGGCCTGGCCGGCGTCCTCACTGACCTTCTCGATCGAGAATGCCGAGCGCGGACCCCTGGCTTCAGCCACGGGGGTAAGCCCGGCGCGGGAGTGCCCGCCAGGGCGCGAGCGTGCATTGACGGGAATCGACCGCGGTGACGTGCCCGGCGTGAGTATGGTGGGTCGCGGTCGAACACGTGAGTGATAACCAAGCTCGCGAGGGGGACCGGGCAAGGATCTACTCGCCGCTGGGAGGGCGGAGCACGCACAACTCAGACCGAGTGCGCGTGTTGGGGCGTGGAAACCCGCGAAAGCGGGGCCGGAAGGTGAATCGCCAAGCAACAGCGTCGCGACCATGCGCGTAGCCGCACGGTTGGGACGGCTGGAATCCCCCGGATTCATCCGTGGGGAGCGCTTCAAGAGAGCGTAGAGCGCCACGGCGGTCAGTGTACTGGTCCGCCTCAGGGCCGCCCGGGCTATGGGCGGCCCTGAGGCGTGCCCTCCTCCTGACCGGCTCCCACCGGCAGCACGTCGAAGTGGATGACCACGCGTCCCGTCGACGGATCGCGGGAGTCCGGCGACGCGATCTCCCTGCGGTCCGACAGCGCGCGATACCGCTCCAGCACCTCGAACACCTCGTCCCGCAGCGCCGCGCTCTCCTCCGGCGTGAGCCGCAGCGACCGCCGCCCGTAGCCGCTCGCGCGCACCCACTCCTCGGGCGCCCGCGCCTCCTCCTCGCGCCACCGGGCCAGCTCCGCGCCGCGCTGGCGCACCAGGTCGTCCAGCAGGAACTCCATCGCACTGGCCGTCTCGGGGTCGGAGCCCGGCTCCCCGAAGGAGAACCCGCCGGGCGTGATGCGCCAGTACTTCTCCTTGCCGCGCCCCATCCCCGGCACGACCTCGATCATGCCGTGCCCGGCCAGCTCCCTCAGGTGGTAGCTCGTGGCGCCGGTGTTCTGCCCGAGCAGGGCGGCGAGCTTGGTGGCCGTGGAGGGGCCGTGCTCGTCCAGCAGCTCGTAGATCCGCAGCCGCAGCGGGTGGGCGAACGACTTCAGGGCGTTCGCGTCGAGCGTGCGGGCGGAGAAGCTCTTGCTCTGCATGCTATGCAAGCCTATCTTTGCAAAGAAAACTATGCACACTTTCCCTCACACACTATCGGAGTGAGCCGTGGGGCGTTCGTTCGGATTTCTCTTGTCCTCCACCGCGCTGTCGAACCTGGCCGACGGCGTGCTGAAGGTCGGGGCGCCGCTGCTGGCCGTGTCGATGACCCGTTCGCCCACGCTGGTGTCGCTGGCGGGGGCGGCCGCGACGGTGCCGTGGCTGCTCCTCGCGCTGCACGCCGGGGCCCTCGCCGACCGGCTCGACCGCCGCCGCATCATGGTCGTGGCCAACGTCGCCCGGGCCGCGATCCTCTCCCTCGCCGGGCTGGCGGCCCTGCTCGGCCTGCTCGACCTGTGGGTGCTGCTGGCGGCCGTGCTCCTGGCCGGGGTGGCCGAGGTCTTCGCCGACGTCTCGGCGCAGTCGATCCTGCCCATGACCGTGCCTCAGGGCCACCTGACCAGGGCGAACGGCCGCGTCTCCACCGCCCAGATGATCGGCAACGACTTCGTCGGGGCGCCGCTGGCGGGCCTGCTCGTCGTGACCCTCCCCGCCGTCGTCTTCGGCGCCCCGGCCCTCCTGTACGGCGCCGCGGGCCTGCTGTTGCTGGGCATGCGTGGCACGTACCGGATGGACGCCCCTCGCGCGCAGGGGCGGCGGCCGCTGCGGCGGGACATCGGCGAGGCGCTGCGGTACCTGTGGTCCCACCGGGTGCTGCGGAGCCTGGCCATCACGGCCGGGCTGCTCAACCTCGCCAACGCCGCCTACTTCGCCGTCTTCGTGCTGTGGGCCGTCGGCGACGGGTCGCGGATCGGGCTGGAGCCGGGCGAGTACGGCCTTATGACGACCGCGTTCGCCGTCGGGGCGCTCCCGGGGTCCCTGCTGTCGGGGTGGGTCGCGGGACGCTTCGGGGAGTTCCGCGCGCTCGTGGGGTGCTGGCTGACGACCAGCCTCCTGCTCATCGTGCCGGTGGTCGTGCCCTCCCCGTGGACGCTCTACCCGACGGCGGTGCTGTGGGGCGTGGTGGGCGCGGCGGGCAACGTCCTGGTGATCTCGGCCCGGCAGCGGCTGATCCCGGCCGAATTGCTCGGAAGGGTCAATTCGGCATACCGCCTCGTCGGCATGGGTGGGATGCCGCTCGGGGCGGCTCTGGGAGGCGTCGTGGCCGAGTTTGCGGGGCTTGGTGCCGTCCTCGTGGGCGCCACTGGAGTATGTTTGGGGGGCGTCGGA
Source organism: Nonomuraea sp. NPDC003707 (assembly GCF_053587055.1). Classification (NCBI taxonomy): domain Bacteria; kingdom Bacillati; phylum Actinomycetota; class Actinomycetes; order Streptosporangiales; family Streptosporangiaceae; genus Nonomuraea; species Nonomuraea sp. NPDC003707. The sequence goes on from NZ_JBSFNK010000002.1 coordinate 405,572, forward strand.
CTGGTGTGGCGCGCGTTGTCTGATCGAATTTCTAGGCCGTTGACCAGCGCACCCGCACTTTCCGACATATCAGGATCACGTTAGGCACCCTACGGCCTGTGCTGAAGTGACATGATTATCCCCGAGCAAGAGGGGATGGTATGCGGGAGATCGGCGGACGGTACCTCCTGAACGAGGAGGCCGGTCGTGGGGGTATGGGTGTCGTCTGGCGTGCGTTCGATCAGCTCCTCCACCGTACGGTGGCGCTGAAGGAGCTGACCTTGGCCGGTGAGGCCGAGATGGTGCGCCGCCGGGTGCTGCGTGAGGCCAGGATGGCTGCCGGGCTGACGCACCCTAACATCGTTACGGTCCACGACCTGATCGAAGAGGGCGGCAAGCTCTGGATCGTGATGGAATACCTGGACGGGCTCTCGTTGCACCAGCTGCTCTCCCAGGTGGGCACCTTACCGGCCCAGTCGGTCGCCGCGATCGGGCAGCATCTGCTCGCCGCGCTACGGACCGCCCACCAGGCCGGAGTGCTGCATCGCGACGTGAAGCCCGCCAATGTGATGCTGACCGGCGACCGGGTGGTGCTGACCGACTTCGGCATAGCGACCGCCGAGGGCGACATCCGGATGACCAGGTCGCGGCGGTTGCGGGGCACTCCGGCGTTCATGGCGCCCGAGCGGCTGCACGGGGGGCCGGCCAGCAAGGAGGCCGACATGTGGTCCTTCGGCGCCACCCTCTACAGCGCCGTCGAGGGCCAGCCACCCTACCCGGGCCAGGACGCGGCCACGGTGCTCGGCATGGCCCGCAGCGGCCCGTACCCACCGCCCCGGCGGGCCGGGGTGATGCGGCCGCTCATCGAGGGCCTGCTCCACCACGACCCGGTACGCCGCTACACGCCGGACCAGACGGCGGGCCTGCTGGCCGGCATGCGCGCCAGCTCGTTCCAGGCTGCCATCTGATCAGATTCCCCTGCCGGGTTGCCTGCCCGGCAGGATCTCCATGCGGATGTCGTCGTTCTGCGGGAGGACGTACGTACGGCCCCCGCCGTCCCGCCAGTCCTTCTCGCTCACCGGCGGCACGAGATAGTAACGGTCGTCACGGACGAGGAGAAGCCGCATTCCCGTGTAGGAGTGCCGGTATTTCCCGGTCTTGTATTTCTGGTGCTCGACGCCTGTGGGGTTGATCGAGAGGTCGTCCTTCGACCAGATCACCACCTGGGTCCGCTCGGGCAGATCGCGCACGGCTTGCTCGGCCGTCCTCGTCCCCCGCCCGTTGGCGTACAGGGACGCGGCCCAGAGCAGTGAGAAGACGGCCATGGCCACGCTGAGGGCGAAGGCGATCCGGCTGGATTTCCGGGCCGGCGACGGCCAGGTCAGCAAGAGCAGACCGAGGGCCGGCAGCGCGAGCAGCTGGTACGTACCCATCTGCCACCATCGGTTGAGCACGGCGACGGCGCAGACGAGCCCGGCGAGCGCGAGCCCGCCTCCCACGACCCTGCGGTCCGCCACGACCGGCACCCGGCTCTTCAGCCGCGCCCCGGCCCCCCGCAGCCACTGCGGCACGAACCGGACCAGCAGGGCCCGGTGGGCGGCGACGGCGAGCGCCAGCGGGATCGCCACCATCCACGGCAGGAAACCGGTGTCGAAGAGGTTGACGCCGTAGATGGCGTACTCGTCGGCGCCGTACCTCAGGTCGGTGGCCCTCAGACTGAAATACTGAAGGTAACCCTCCAGGTAGGCCCATCCCATGTAGATGAGCACCGCCGCGCTGACGGTGATCAGCGCGGTGATCAGCCCGATCGCGTCGAGTGGACGCGACTCGCCCTGCCCGCTTTCCTGCACGGCTACGGAGCCTGCGGAGTGGCGGTGAGAGCCTCCGGCGACGGCTCCGGGGACGCCTCGGGAAGGGGCTGGGCCGTAGTCGTGGGCTGCGGGACCGTGATGGTGGGAGACGGGGTGCCGGGCGGCGCGATCGAGGGGCATGGCAACGGCGCTTCACCACCGCCGGTCGGGCATGGTCTGCGCCTGGACCGCGTCGGTTCGGGGGTGCGCACGCCTTTCTTCACTGACCGCGTCGGAGTCTTCGACTTCGACGCGACCGGCGTCCCCGACGCCGGCGCGTCCACCTGTCCGTCTCCGCACGCGCAGAGCGATCCCAGCAGGAACACGGTGACGATGATCTCGGCCAGCGAGCTCCGCCAGGACATTCCGCCGGGCCCTCCTCGCGTGCGACGCCGTCACGGTGTTCATCACTGCGCGCGATGGAGGCGTTACAGCGTTACTGTCCATGATCTCGCACCTCGGATGTGCGCTAAGGTTGTGACGTTCCGCTCCGCAGGGGGCGGTCGGCGCGACCGGGACGTAGCGCAGCTTGGTAGCGCACTTGACTGGGGGTCAAGGGGTCGCAGGTTCAAATCCTGTCGTCCCGACCATGTTCTCGCTGGTCGATGAGGGTGTCACTCAATAGGGTGGCACCCTTTCGCATGGGTGGGTGACTAACGGGGCGAAGAGGGTGTCCATCGCCTAGCTCCTTGCAGGAGGACGGGGCGGATCTGCTTACGGTGGACGGCTTCGGTGACGGCCGTCCCGCTGTGGCCGACGAGCCGGGCGATGTGCCGGGGTGGGAGAGCAGCGAGACGAAGCTGTGGCGCGTCTCGTCTCGTCTCGCGAGAAGTCCAGTGGTAGGCGGGCATCCCCGCGTCCTTGATGATCTCCCGGAAGGCACGTCGGACGTTGTGGACGTCGAGCGGCGTGCCGACGAGCAAGGCGAAGACGAGCCCGTGATCCTGCCACTTCTCGCCCGCCGCCCTTCGCCGCGCCTCCTCCCGCCCGGCCGAATTGAGTATGGGCTACTCAGGCGTGCAGATCGTTGCCGGTCTACCTTCACAGAGCAGGTAACGGAGGGAGTGGCCCGTGGCCACCAACGAGACGTACAGGGCAATCGCTGACGTCACGCGGGTGAAGATGCTCGCAGATACGGAATCACCACTCGTCGAGGTCGAGTTCCTGGGCGGGCTGTCGGAGACGCAGAAAGCGGCGTTCAAGGGTGCGGCCGATCGCTGGGTGCAGATCATCCTGGGAGATCTGCCTGAGATGCGGATGCCCGGCCTCGCAGCGATCGACGACCTCAGGGTCATGGCGGGGGTATTGCCCCGCAGGACCTCGGCTACCAGGTCTCCCTCGAGGCCGCCGAGACGTTCCTGCTGCCCGAAACGCCGCCGAGCACGGCCAAGACGGTCTTCACCTGCGCGGTAGATCACTAGACCACGCATCCGGGACAGGACCCCCGATGCACCAGGTAACACGCCATGCCCTAACCGGGCCACAACCCCCCACCCCCAAACCAGGAGAGTCTGCATGACAGGGAGAGAAAGTAGCAGCTCGCTGATACCCATAGTGGTCGCCGTTATCGGCCTGATCACGGCCCTCGTGACCTCACCGCTGTGGGGCGAACCGGTATGCCGGGCAGTCGGGGTCTGCCAGGACGGCGGTAGCCACTCCGCCTCAGCAGGCAACCCCAAGAGTAGCCACAACTCCTCCAAGCAATCATCCAAGCCGACCAACGGCGCGGCGGGGTGGAGCTGCCCCGGTGGACTGTTCTGCGGATGGGATGACGCTCAAGGTGAGGGCGCCATGATCGTTCAAAAGGAGGCCACCTGCAGCATGTATGACATCGGGAGCGCCGGCTTGGGGGACCGGGTGACCTCGTATCAGAACCGGACTGGCAAGAGCGTCGCACTGTACAACTGGACGGGTGCCGAATGGCAGCTACTCGTGAACGTGCCCGACGGTGCGAAGGGCGACATGCCACAGTCGGCGGACAACATGACTGACGCAGTGAAGATCTGCGCCTGACCAACCAGATCAGAGGGCGGTTCGCGAGTTGATGCCCGTGATGCCGTTGCGTGATCGGACGCGGCGGGGTTCGGGTGTGCTGGGGTGCCCGTCGTCGCAGCTCCTTGCAGGCGTACGGGGCGGATCTGCTCGCGGTGGACGGCTTCGGTGACGGCCGTCCCGCTATGGCCGACGAGGCGGGCGATGTCCTCCAGGGGGACGCCGGAGTCGGAGAGCAGCGAGACAAACCTGTGGCGCGTCTCGCGATGGGTCCAGCGGGAGGCGGGCATCCCTGCGGCCTTGACGATCTTCCGGAAGGCTCGGCGTACGTTGTGGGCCGGCCTGAACCCCGACCCCGCCCCGCAATGACGACGACCAGGTCTCAGATGGTGATGAGCCCGCCTTCGTAGGCGGCGATGACGAGCTGGGCTCGGTCCCTGGCGTGCAGTTTGGCCAGGAGACGGCCGATGTGGGTTTTGACCGTGCCGACGGTGAGGTGGAGGTGCTCCGCGATCTCGGAGTTGGACATGCCCTTGCCGATGAGGGTGAGCACCTCGCGCTCGCGTTGGGTGATGTCCCTGAGGTCTCGCAGGACCGGGGCGGAGTGCGGGCCTCGCAGGAAATCGGCGATGAGCCGGCGGGTCACGGTGGGCGCGAGCAGCGCTTCGCCGGAGGCGACGACCCGGATGGCGGCCAGGAGCTCGATCGCCGTCGCGCTCTTGACGAGGAATCCGCTGGCGCCGGCCCTGAGCGAGGCGTACACGTATTCGTCCAGATCGAACGTGGTGAGGATCAGCACGCGGACGCCGGCGCTGTCCGGGTCGGCGCAGATACGCCGGGTCGCCTCGATGCCGTCCATGTCGGGCATACGCACGTCCATGAGGATGACGTCGGGTCGCCGCCGGCGGGCCAGGAGCACGGCTTCGGCGCCGGTGCCGGTCTCGCCCACGGTGGCCAGCCCCGGTGTGGTGTCGATGAGGAGTTTGAGGCTGTCGCGCACCAGGACCTGGTCCTCGGCCAGCAGGACCCGGACGGGCGGGGGCGGATCGTGTGCGGTGGCGTCGGCGGTCATGTCCTGGTGCCGTTCGGGTCGTAGGGCAGGCGAGCCGTCACGTGAAAGCCTCCTTCGGGCCGGCGCCCCGCGCTGAACGTGCCTCCGTACATCTTGGCCCGTTCGCGCATGCCGATCAGGCCGTGTCCGCCGTGGCCCGCGCGCGGCGGCCGGCCGTGGCGGGGGCCGTCATCGATGACCTCGATCGTGGCCTCCCGCCCGTCGATCTCCACGGTGACGGCGCAGCGGGTGGGCGCCGCGTGGGTGATGACGTTGGTCAGAGCCTGTTGCACGATGCGGTACACCGACATCGCGACCGCGGGAGGCAGCACGGCCTCTTCGCGGACGGTCAGATCCACCTCCACCCCGGCCGAGCGGGCATGGGCGGCCAGCTCGGGCAGGTCCGCCATGCCGGGAACGGGCAGGTGGGTCTGGTGGGGATCGCCGTCGGAGCGCAGGAGGCCGAGCACCCGGTGGATCTCGGCGAGCGTGCTTCGGCTGGTCTGCTCGATGACGTCCAGTGCGGCGCGCACCTCGTGCGGGCGGGCGTCGGCGACATGGTTCGCGACGGTGGCCTTGACGGCGATCACGCTCATGCTGTGGCCGATGACGTCATGCAGTTCGCGGGCGATGCGCCTGCGTTCGTCGGCCACGGCCGCCTCGGCGAGGTGGCGGACGAGGCGGGCGGTCGTGTCCCGCTTCCAGCGGACGGCCGTCCCGATGGCCCATCCGGCCGTCAGCAGCACACAGATCGCGCCGATCTCGACCGGCCAGTACGGCGGCAACTCGCTGGGCGCCGCCGCGGGTGGAAGGCCGGGGAGCACCTGCTCGTAGAAGATCAGGATGGCGGTCACCGAGCCGGCCACGCACACCGACAGGCCGCCCAACGACCACACGACCGAGGCGGTGGAGGCCACCAGGTACAGCACGAGCACGGTCGGCACGAAGGACACCCAGATCGCGCCCGCCGCGACGGCACCGGCCACCGTCGCCAGCACTGCCGCGGCGCACGCGAGCCCCAGCATGGCCCGCGGCCGGCGCCGCCGGAACGCGACCGGAAAACTCATGACCGCCGCTACCGGCCAAGCCGACCAAGCGGGCCACCACGACGACGGGCCCGGCGGATCGACGATGGCATAGCCGACGGTCAGCGCCACGATGACCGCCACCACAGCGTCGGCAACGCCGTGCCCACCGAGCCGCCGAGCCCGAACCATGACCAGAAGTTATCGCCTTTCCCGATCAACCGGCATCTGCCCACGGTCGGACATCCGCATCGGTCTGGGGTCGTAGCACCGGCTCATGTATGCCGGCCAAGATGCCACCCGAGCCAGACGCGCCCGCACACCACAGCCCATCACCATGCTGGTGCACCCGGCATACCGGGCCGAGAGCGACAAATCTGGGAGGAACCGATGAACGTCGATCTTCGGGGGCGAATCACACGATGGCGACAGGCCGCCGCGGACCGGCGCGCCGCCAACGCCGCGGCCAACCTGGACAGGCAACCCCCGTTTCCCGGACGATGGGTGAGCGCCGTCTCGCTGATCGGCGGCCCCGCCCTCATCATGACCGGGACTGTCCTGCGCTCCCAGTTCTACTACTTCGTTCCTTACCAACTGGCCGCCTACGCCCAGCACCCCGCGCTCATCAGGGCCGCCTATACCTGCTTCGCCGCGGGGTTCGTCCTGCTGTGGCCGGCGGTCATGACGCTGGCGCAGAGGATCGCCGCCACCAGCCCGCTGTGGGGCCTGTGGGGCGGCTGCCTGGTGATCGTCGGCCTGTTCACCCGGACCTTCCAGTTCGGCACTGATCACCTGGCCTTCTACCTGACCGACAGCCTCGGCCTGCAAACGATGCTCAAGGGCATCGACGATTATTACCTGGCATGGCGGGACGCGATCTGGAATCCGTTCAGGGCCATATCCGGACCGGCCTTCTTCGGCTGGGTCGTGCTGGCCGTCGGCGCCTACCGCTCCGGCGCCCTGGGGCTGGGCCGCTCGGTCGCGCTCGGCCTGATGTCGGCGCTCGCGCTCGGGACGCTCAAAGGCACCGAACCGCAGTCCTTCATCGCCGTGGGCGGCCTCTGCGTCGCCTTCATTCCCCTGGGCGTATCCGTGCTGCGCAGCGGTCCTCCGCCGACCGGACGCGCCATGTTCTGGATCGTCGTCCTCATCCTCGTGCACATCCTCATGACGGCCTACGGCCCAAGGGGATGAGGACCCCGAACCAGTGGCGAGCCCGGAAACGTGCCTCGCACCCGTAGGCGGTTCCGCGGCCGGTCAGCGTTCTGGTGGACGTCCGCTCACGGCGTGGAGCGCGTCGATGTACCCGCCGCCGACGTCGAACCGCGTGATGTCCGCCGTCCTGGTCGTGGAGCGCGTACGCGCCCAGTCCGCCGCCGGGCCGATCTCCTGGAGACGCAGCCGTTTCCCCCGGTCGATCCCTCGGGCGCGGCCGATGTAGCAGACGTGGGGGTCGACTCTCTCGACGTGCACGGCCATGAGGGGGAACGCCGTGGTCAGCGTTTGGATCAAGCCCTTGGTGTAGTCCAGGTCGGCGCCTGCCGGCAGCCGGGGACGTTCCCCGCGCAGCGCCAGGGCTCGATGGGCCACCATCGCGCCCTTCCAACCGGAACGGGTGGCATGGGCGATGTCGCGCAGTCGCACGGCCGAGTAGCCGTCCAGCCGGTACTCGTCGGAGATGGTGTGCAGAAGCACCCATTTGCGGCCGATGCCCACCACATACGCGTCGAGCCGATCGGCACCGTCGATGTCACGGCTGACTCGCACCGGCTTGCCGGAATCTCTCGCCCTCGTCAGGGCCTCGAGGATCTTCTTCGCCATGAGCAGAGATCGTCCCATTCTGGATGCCTGGACAGCTAGAAGAGGGTCAGCGGGTCCGCGGGCTCGGGCTCGGGGAGCGGGGTCAGGCCGGGGAGGCGGGCGCGTACCGCCTCGTGGAAGTCGCGGGCCAGCTTCGGCGCGTCGGCGTTGTCCGGCGTGTGCACGAAGAACGTGGGGGAGCGGCCCTCCCGCAGCCAGTCCGTGACGACGTCCAGCCACAGCCGCCAGCCCTCGACGGTGCGGGCCTCGGCGTCCCGGCCCAGGTAGCGGACGATCGGGTGGCCGGTGAGGGCGCGCGTGCGGCGGGGCACGCGGGGCTTCTTGGTCCACGCGTCGCGCTCGGCGTCGCTGGTCGGCGGGCTCTGGAAGAGCGTCGTGGTGTCGAACGGGACCCACTCGGCGTCCGCGGCCGCCAGGACGCGCTCCAGGAGCCGTTCGGATCGCTCGTCCTCGAAGAAGGCGCGGTGGCGGACCTCGACGGCGTACCTGTGGGAGCGGGGGAGCCGGTGCAGGAAGGCCGCGAGGGTGCCGAGGTCGGTGGGGGAGAAGGAGCCGGGCAGCTGGATCCAGAGCGCGTGGGCTCGCGGGCCCAGCGGCTCGATCGCGTCCAGGAAGGCGTGGAGGTGCTCGTCGGCGCCGATCAGGCGGTGCTCGTGGGTGATGGGCTTGGGGAGCTTGACGACCATGCGGAAGTCGGGGGCGGTCTGGCCGGCCCACGACTCCACCGTGGCGCGCGTGGGGGTCGCGTAGAAGGTCGTGTTGCCTTCCACCGCGTCGCACCAGGTCGCGTACGAGCGCAGGCGCTCCCTGGGCGGGAGGTGGCCGGGGAGGAATCGACCTTGCCAGCGCGCATGAGTCCACATCGCGCATCCCACGTGAAGCCGCATGCTCTCGACGGTATCGGAGATCCGTTGAGACGCTGTCATGGTCATCGACGGGCGAAAGGAAGGGCAATCCATGCCTCGTGTCCGACTGCTTCTCGTGATCGTCCTCATCGCGCTGAGCGCCGTGGCCGCGCCCGCGGCGGCCGCGCAGGAGTTCCGCGTGCTGCAGCTCAACCTGTGCCACAGCGGCGTCAACACCTCCTGCTTCAACGGCGCCGCCACCCTCCAGGAGGCGAACGCGGTCATCGCCGCCAAGCAGCCCCACGTCGTCTCCCTCAACGAGATCTGCAGGAACGACCTGCCCCAGCTGGCCCCCGCCATGGGCAACGGTTTCTCCACGTTCGCCCCCGCCCGCCGTCCCGATGGCACGCCCGTGCGCTGCACCAACGGGGACGAGTACGGCAACGGCCTGATCTTCCGCTCCCCGGTCACCGGGACCGTCTTCTCCGGCCAGTACGCCACCCAGGACAGCGGCAGCGAGAAGCGCGTCTACGTGTGCGCCGAGTTCGCCGACCTCGTCGGGTGCGGCACCCACCTGTCGACCACCGGGAACGTCGCCATGGCCCAGTGCAAGGCGGCGATCGCCCTGCTGCGCGACCGGGCCGTCGCGGGCCGGCAGACGTTCCTGGCGGGCGACTTCAACCTCAAGTACGCCCCGCTGATCGGGCCTGACGTCCAGGACTGCAACGCGGCGCCGTTCTTCAGGAAGGGGGACGGCAGCGTGCAGCACGTCTTCGCGGCCAACCTGGGCTTCGTGCGGACGGAGGTGACCGGCATGACGTACACGGACCACCCCGCCCTGCTCGTCGTGCTGTCCCGGCCCTGAGACGGATCGAGGCGGACGCACTGCCCGGTGGCCTCGCCGTTGACCGACGCCGAGGACGGGAGGACGCGCCATGTCGGCAGAGCCGGGTGCGGAAGCAGCGCCGCATGGCGCCGGTGTCCTCGTCCCGCACAAGGTGGAGCCCCACCGCGACGCCGCGCTGGAATTCCTCGCCGGTACGTGAAGCCGCCGTCGCCCCGCGAGGACTCGCCGAACGGGGCGACGGCGATTCCGATCGACCTACCCCTCGTCGCCGTCGTCCGGCGGGACGGGCTTGGGAGGGATGGGGATCGGAGGCTGCGCCACCGGGGTGGCAGCCTGGTGGACGGTGGCCGCGCCGGCGGACGGCGTGGCGAGCGAGGCCGAGGTGATGACGGTGGATGCCACCAAGGCAGCGGCGGCGAGGAGGCGTACGAGCATCAGAGATCACTCCGTGACATGTGGGCTGACGGAGGGCTCCCCGGGGAACGCCGGATACGGCGCATGAACCACTTCTCACAGTAGCGGGGGTGACCTGCGGAGTCTCCCGGCGAGAGGCAAAGCCTTTCCAGGCCCGAGCCCTGGATCGGCACAGCGCGTCGAGACCGTCCCGGGTGAGCCGATCGCCGAGCGATCCGCGTGGACCTCGACGTCCATGCCGTCACCAGGCGACCGGCAGCTCGTGCTACGCCGAAGGCCGGCACCTGCGGCCGGCGATGTCCACGCGGAGGTTGTCATACGAGTGATGGCTTCGTATGATGACTGACAACATCGCCGCCTACCCTCTTGGACCGCCCATGGCCGCCGACCGCATCCGCCACGTCTCGCTCTCCTCCGTCACCCTTCCGCTCGACGTCCCCATCAGCGACGCCAAGGTGCTCACCGGGCGGCAGAAGCCGATGACCGAGATCGCCTTCCTGTTCGCCGAGATCACGACCGAGGACGGTCACGAGGGCACCGGGTTCAGCTACTCCAAGAGGGCGGGCGGCCCCGCGCAGTACGCCCACGCCAAGGAGGTCGGGGCCAACCTGATCGGCCAGGACCCCTCCGACATCGGCAAGGTGTACGACACCCTGCTGTGGGCGGGCGCCTCCGTCGGCCGGTCCGGGGTCGCCACGCAGGCGCTGGCCGCGATCGACGTCGCGCTGTGGGACCTGAAGGCGAAGCGGGCGGGGCTGCCGCTGGCCAAGCTGCTGGGGTCCTATCGCGACTCGGTCCGGACGTACAACACCTCGGGCGGCTTCCTGCACGCGCCGATCGAGGAGGTCAAGGCCCGCGCCACCCAGTCGCTCAAGGACGGCATCGGCGGGATCAAGATCAAGGTCGGCCAGCCCGACACCAAGGAGGACCTGCGGCGGCTGGCCGCGGTGCGCGAGCACCTCGGCGACGACGTGCCGCTCATGGTGGACGCCAACCAGCAGTGGGACCGGCCGACGGCGCTGCGGTTCGGGCGGGCGGTGGAGGAGCTCGGGCTGGTCTGGATCGAGGAGCCGCTGGACGCGTACGACGCCGAGGGGCACGCGCAGCTCGCCGCCGCCCTCGACACGCCCATCGCCACCGGCGAGATGCTCTCCAGCGTCGCCGAGCACGTCCGCCTCATCGAGGCCCGCGCCGCCGACATCATCCAGCCCGACGCCCCGCGCGTCGGCGGCATCACGCCCTTCCTGCGCCTGGCCACCCTCGCCGACCACGCGGGGCTGCAGCTGGCGCCGCATTTCGCCATGGAGATCCACCTCCACCTGGCCGCCGCCTACCCGCGCGAGCCCTGGGTCGAGCACTTCGAATGGCTCAACCCGCTGTTCAACGAGCGGCTCGAGACCCGCGACGGCCGCATGATCGTTCCTGACCGGCCGGGGCTCGGGTTCACGCTCAGCGAGCAGTGCCGCAAGTGGACCGTGGACAGCGTCGAGTTCGGGAAGGCCTGAGACCGATGGGTGACCGTGTCGCGTCGGTGCGGTTCGGGCATTACGCCGTGCCGCTGGCGCATCCGGTGAGCGACGCCAAGGTCGCGACGGGGCGCCAGCGGCCCCTGTCCCAGATCGACGTGCTGACCTGCGAGATCACGACGGACGACGGGCTCGAGGGGCTCGGGTTCTCGTACACGACGCGGGCGGGCTGCCGCGCGCAGTTCGCCCACGCGAAGGAGGTCGGGGAGAACCTCCTCGGCCGGGATCCGTCCGACGTCGGCAGGTTGTATGACGTGCTGCTGTGGGCGGGGGCGTCGGTCGGGCGTTCGGGGGTGGCCACGCAGGCGCTGGCGGCCGTCGACGTCGCGCTGTGGGACCTGAAGGCGAAGCGGGCGGGGTTGCCGCTGGCGAAGCTGCTGGGGTCCTATCGCGACTCGGTCCGGACGTACAACACCTCGGGCGGCTATCTGCAGGCTCCGGTCGAGGAGGTCAAGGAGCGGGCCCGGCAGTCGCTGAGCGACGGCATCGGCGGGATCAAGATCAAGGTGGGGCAGCCCGACACCCGGGAGGACCTGCGGCGGCTGGCCGCGGTGCGCGAGCACCTCGGTGACGACGTGCCGCTGATGGTGGACGCCAACCAGCAGTGGGACCGGGCCACGGCGCTGCGGTTCGGGCGGGCGGTGGAGGAGCTCGGGCTGGTCTGGATCGAGGAGCCGCTGGACGCCTACGACGCCGAGGGGCACGCGCAGCTGGCCGCCGCGCTCGGCACACCCATCGCCACCGGTGAGATGCTCTCCAGCGTGCCCGACCTCGTGCGGCTCATCGACCTTCGGGCCGTCGGCTTCCTGCAGCCCGACGTGCCGCGGGTGGGCGGCATCACGCCCTACCTCAAGGTCGCCGCGCTGGCCGATCACGCGCAGCTGCAGGTCGCGCCGCACTTCGTGATGGAGATCCACGTCCACCTGGCCGCGGCCTATCCGCGCGAGTCCTGGGTGGAGCACATCGAGTGGCTGTCGCCGCTGTTCGAGGAGCGGCTGGAGATCGAGGGAGGACGCATGCGCGTCCCGGACCGTCCGGGCCTCGGCCTCAGCCTCGCCGACGGGGCGGCGGCCTGGCGGCTCGATCAGGTCGAGTTCGGCGTGGCCGTGGCTGGGCGGTCCGATCGGGGCGAGTTCGGTACGGTTGCGGGCGGGCGGTCGGGGCGGGTCGAGTTCCGTGCGGACGCCGGGTAGGTTGTCAGCCGTGCCGCCAGATCAGAGGCTCGACCGCGACAGCGGGCGCGGGCTCGCGCATGAGCTCGTCGAACGGCTCAAGGAACGCATCCTCGCCGGCGAGATCGAGCCCGGCCAGAAGCTGCCGACCGAGTCCTCGCTCGTCGAGGAGTTCGGCGTGAGCCGTACGGTGGTCCGCGAGGCCATCTCGCGGCTCCAGGCGGCCGGGCTGGTCGAGACGTTCCAGGGGCGGGGCTCGTTCGTGCTGGCCTTGCCCGCCTCCACGGCCTTCTCGGTGGAGCCCTCGCAGATCCGCAGCCATCGCGACGTCCTCGACATGATCGACTTCCGGATCGGCGTCGAGTCGGAGTCGGCGGGGCTGGCCGCAGAGCGTCGCACCGATCTACAGCTGAAGGCCATCGAGCGGGCCCTGGTCGACCTCGGGCGCTCCGGCGAGCAGCCCAGCAGCGCCGTCGAGGCCGACTTCCAGTTCCATCTCAAGATCGCGCTGGCCTCGGGCAACCGGTTCTACTCCGACCTGCTGGCGTCCTTCGGGCCCATGGTGATCATGCTGCCGCGCACCCGGCTGGAGCACGCGTACACCGTCTCCAACGCCACCCACCTCACCCGCGTGACGCTGGAGCACGAGAACATCTACCGCGCCATCGCCGACCGGGACGCCGCGGCGGCGCGGGCCGCGATGCGGCTGCACCTGTCCAACTCGCGCGCCCGCCTCCAGGCCCCGTAGCCGGTCAGGGGCGGGTGGGTTCTAGCGGCGGGCGACCACCCGTAGGCATGCTGCGGCTGCGTGTGTCCCGTTCCGCGCGTCCGTCTTCGGGCTTCGTGGCGGGCGGTTGGCGGTGGGGCGGGATGCGGCTGTGCGTCCTGCCCCGCGTGCTCGTCTCCAGGCCCAGTGGTCGTCCGGTTACCAGCGGGCCGTGTTGGGGGTGAAGCCGGGCTCGACCGTGCGCATGTACGCCGTGTCCTCGCGCCCGCGCTGCCCGCACCGCACGTACTGCTCGTGCAGGGCGCCCAGCGCGTCCTCGTCCAGCTCCACGCCGAGCCCCGGCCCGGCCGGCACGGCCACGCTGCCGTCGCGGAACTCCAGCGCCCCCGGCCTGATGACCTCCTCGGTCTTCCACGGGTAGTGGGTGTCGCAGGCGTAGGTGAGGTTCGGGGTCGCGGCGGCCAGGTGGGTCATCGCGGCGAGGCTCACGCCGAGGTGGGAGTTGGAGTGCATCGACAGCCCCATCCCGAACGTCTCGCAGATGCCCCCCAGCAGGGCCGAGCGGCGCAGGCCGCCCCACAGGTGGTGGTCGGAGAGGACGACCTGCACGGCGTCCGCGGCGACGGCGGGCTTGAGGTGCTCGAAGGCGATGACGCACATGTTCGTGGCCAGGGGCAGGTCGGTGTGCTCGGCGACCCGCGCCATGCCGTCGATGCCGGGCGTCGGGTCCTCCAGGTACTCCAGGACCCCGGCCAGCCGGTGCGCCACCTTGATCGAGGTGTCCACGGTCCAGGCGCCGTTGGGGTCGATGCGCAGGGCATGAGAGGGGAAGGCGGCGGCCAGCGCCTCGACGGTCTCGACCTCGTGGCCGGGCTCGAAGACACCGCCCTTGAGCTTGATGGCGGTGAAGCCGTACTCGTCGACCATCCGCCGGGCCTGGGCGACCATCTGCTCGGGCGTGACGCCCTCGCCCCACGAGTCCTCGTCCTGGCCCGGGTGACCGGCCCACTTGTAGAACAGGTACGCGGAGAACGGCACCCGGTCGCGTACGGCGCCGCCGAGCAGGTCGCTGACCGGGCGGCCGAGCGTCCTGCCCTGCAGGTCGAGCAGCGCCACCTCGAAGGGCGCGGCCACGGTGTCCACGGCGCTGGAGACCTCCAGCATCCCGCCGAAACTCGCGCCCGCGCCGCCGGTGGAGCGGCCGAGCGTCTCCTCGACGACCCGGCGCAGCCCGTGGACGTCGAACACGTCCAGGCCGGGCAGCGCGGCGGCCACGGCGTCGAGCCGGTCGAGATGGGCCTGGTCGGCGTACGTCTCGCCCAGCCCCACCAGCCCCGAGTCGGTGTGCACCTGGACGATCGCGCGCAGCACGAACGGCTGGTGGACGCCGACGACGTTGAGGAGGGGCGGGTCGCGGAAGGCGACCGGCGTGACCGAGACGCGGCTGATCCGCCCGCCGTCAAGAGTCATCGGGGTGCCTTCACCGTCAGCACCGGCACGCTGGCCTCCATGAGGATGCGCTGCGCCTCGCTGCCCAGGATGAACTTGCCCACCAGCGACCGGTGCCGCAGCCCGATGACGATGAGGGTGCCGCCCGTCTCCTTGACGAGCTCCTCGAACGTCTCCGGCAGGTCGTCGTCGTGGAGCGGCTGGCGTACCTCGGCGTCCACGCCGGCGGCCCGCGCCCGGGCGAGCAGCGCGGTCGAGGCGTCGTCGTCGATCTTGTGCTCGTCGACGGGGGCGCCGCGGCGCGGGGAGTTCACGATGATCACGCGCTCGGAGCGCAGCGCGCCCTCGCGCAGGCCCGCGTCGACCGCGGCCTCGCCCTCGGGGGTGGGCAGGTAACCGACGAGGATCGTCATGGCGTCTTCTCCTCAACTGGAACGCGTTCCGCGGCGGCGGTCTTGCGGCGTACGGCTTTGCGGATGAGCGGCAGGACGGCGACGAGCACCACCAGGGCGAGCACCGTGCCGGAGATCGGGCGGGTGAGGAACCCGGTCGGGTCGCCGCCGAAGATGAGCAGCGCCTGGCGCGACGAGTTCTCGATCATCGAGCCGAGGACGAACGCGAGCACCAGCGGCCCGGGCTCGAACCCGAACTTCTTCATCAGGTAGCCCAGCAGGCCGAAGGCGATGACCAGGAAGATGTCGTACACGTTGTTGTTCACGGTGTACGCGCCGAGCAGCGTGATGAGCACCGTGATCGGGGCCAGGATGGCGGGACGCACCCGAAGGATCTTCACGAAGACGCCGACCATCGGGATGCTCATGATGAGCAGCAGGATGTTGCCGATGTACATCGAGTTGATGACGCCCCAGAAGACGTCGGGGTGCTCGGTGACGAGCTGCGGCCCCGGCTGGATGCCCTGGATGAGCAGCGCCCCGAACATCAGCGCCATCGTCGCGTTCGCCGGGATGCCCAGCGTCAGCAGCGGGATGAACGACGACGTGGCGGCGGCGTTGTTGGCGGTCTCGGGGGCGGCCACGCCCTCGACGGCGCCCTTGCCGAAGCGTTCGGGCTGCTTGGCGCGGCGCTTCTCGAAGGCGTACGCCGCCAGCGAGGACAGCACCGCGCCGCCGCCGGGCAGGACGCCCAGCACGAACCCGATGACCGAGCCGCGCCCGATCGCGCCCTTGGCCTGGCCGAGGTCCTGGCGCGACGGCCACACGTTGCCGACCTTGGCCGGCGCGTGCACCTGGTTGTGCCGCTCCTCGAGGTTGTAGAGGATCTCGCTGAGGCCGAACAGGCCCATGGCGATCGGGATGAAGTCGATGCCCTCGGCGAGGTTCAGGCTGTCGAAGGTGAACCGCTCGGCGCCGGTGAAGGTGTCGCGGCCGACGGTCGCGATGAGCAGGCCGACGCAGGCCGCGATGATCGCCTTGAGCTTGTTGCCGTTGCCGACCGAGGAGATCAGCAGCACGCCGAGCACGCCCAGCGCCGCGTACTCGGGCGGGCCGAAGTCGAGCGCGAAGCCGGCGACGACCGGAGCCAGGATCGTCAGGCCGATGATCGAGACGGTGCCGCCGACGAAGGAGCCGATGGCGGCGATGCCGAGCGCGGTGCCCGCCTTGCCCTGTCTGGCCAGGGCGAACCCGTCGAAGACGGTCACGACGGAGGACGCCTCGCCGGGGAGGCGGAGCAGGACCGAGGTGATAGTCCCGCCGTACTGGGCGCCGTAGAAGATGCCGGCCAGCATGATGATCGCGGAGACCGGCCCGATGCCGTACGTGATCGGCAGCAGGATGGCGATCGTCGCGCCGGGCCCGAGGCCGGGCAGCACGCCGATGAGCATGCCGATGATCACGCCGATGAGGCAGTAGAGCAGGTTGGCCGGCTCCATGACGACGCCGAAGCCGTTGAGGATGGGGGAGATGTCCATGGGGTCTTCTCAGATGAGGCGCGGGAGCGGGACCTGGAGCAGCACGACGAAGAGCAGGTAGAACGCCGCCACCGTCAGCACGCTGACCACGATGGAGGTGCGCCACGACTCTTTGCCCAGCCAGCGCAGCCAGACGAACACCAGCAGCAGGGAGGGGATCTCGAAGCCGATCAGCGGCAGCAGCCAGGCCAGCATGATGAGCGTCACCAGGCCGGCCGCGGTGAGCAGGCTCGCCTTCGAGAACCGCTCGGTGTCCTCGAGCTTGCGGCCGGTGACGACGAGCACCGCCGACAGCACGACGATGACGACGCTGATGGCGAAGGGCCACAGGCCGGGGCCCGGCTGGGTCATGCGGCCGAGCCCGAGCGCGAGGGAGCCGATCGCCCCGGCGACGCCGACCGCCAGCGCCACCAGGGCCGCCGAGATCTGCGAGAGAGGGCCGGCGTGCGGTGGCCGGGTGTCGTCGGCGACCTCAGGGCCGGACTCGAGAGGGCCGGCCTCAAGAGGGTCAGACATGGACATGCTCGCTCCTAGGGGACTATCCGGCCAGGCTGATGCCGTACTTGCTCAGCTGCTCCTTGTACGTGGCGGTGTCCTTCTGCAGGGAAGAGAGCACCTCCTGCGGGGAAACCTCCATCGGGGTGAGCGAGTTGTCCTCGTTGAACTTCTTGTACTCCGGCGTGGCGAACGTCTTCTTCGCCGACTCCAGCAGGCGGGTCTTGACGTCCTCGGGCGTGCCCTTGGGCGCGGTCAGGAAGCGGTACTGCGTCACCAGGACGTCGAAGCCCTGCTCCTTGGCCGTCTTCACGTCCGGCAGGAAGGGGATGCGCTGGTCGGAGAAGACCGCGAGCGGGACGAGCTTGCCGGCCTTGATGTTCTCGATGGCCTCGCCGATCTGCATGGTGGAGACGTCCACCTGGTTGCCCAGCAGGGCGGTCAGCGCGGGGGCGCCGCCGTCGAAGGGCACGGCCGTGGCCTCGATGCCGGCGGTCTTGAAGGTCAGCGCGGAGGCGAGCTGGGCGCCCGTGCCGACGCCGGTCGTGCCGTAGCGGATGGTCTTGCCGGCCTTCTTCATGTCCTCGATGGACTTGTAGCCGGACTGGGAGTTGGTCGCCATGACGTAGTCGTCACGCGAGACGCCGGTGATGACGTCGAACGAGTCGATCTTCGTGGCCTCGGCGGGGGAGACCGTGAGCGGCGTGATGGTGAACAGGGACGCGTTCTGGACGGCGATCTTGTAGCCGTCGGCCTTCGCGGCCTGGAGCTCCTTGGCGTTGAGCGCGCCGTTCGCGCCGGGCTTGTTGAGCACCGGGGCGGAGACGCCGAGGTCCTTGCCCATGCCCTGGGCCAGCGCCCGGGTGATGAGGTCGGTCGAACCGCCCGCGGACGCGCCGACGCTGAACTCGATGTTGCCCGTCGGATATTTACCGTCACCGCCGCCGGAGGACGTGGTCTTGACGCCACCGCACGCCGTCAGCGCGAGCGCGGCGGCGCCGCCGATGACACCCGCGAGAAGGCGGCGGCGGGTCGTCCGTGATGTCGGCATGGACTTCTCCTTATGTGCGAGCGGCGTCTATGGAGGTTACGGGGTTGTTTCCGCTCTGTAGTCTCCGGAGACTAGGGACCTGCCTCGATGCCTGTCCAGGCTCAATTCGGTATCAGGTGATACTCTGCGGGCATCATGCTAACACTGGATCAGATCCGGGCATTCGTGGCGGTCGCCGAGGAGCTCCACTTCGGCCGCGCCGCCGATCGGCTACGCATGACGCAGCCGCCGCTCAGCCGCCACATCCAGAAGTTGGAGCGCGCGATCGGCGTGACCCTCCTGGAACGCGACAACCGGCGCGTCGTGCTCACCGACGCCGGGCGCGGCTTCCTGGAGGACGCGCGGCGCATGCTCTCCCTCGTCGACACCGCGGGCGACCGGGCCCGCCGCATCGCCAAGGGCGCCACGGGCACCGTACGGCTCGGCTTCACCGCCGTCTCGGCCATCAGCATGCTCGGCACGATCCTGCGCCGCCTCACGGAGCAGCTGCCGGAGATCGACGTCATCCTCCACGAGCGGGTGACCGCCGGGCAGGTGGACGGCATCCTGCGCGGCGAGCTCGACCTGGGCCTGGCCCGCCCGCCCTTCGACATCGCCACGCTCGACTCCCGCGTGGTCTTCCGCGAGCCGCTGTGTGCCGTGGTCCCCCTCGGCCATCCGCTGGCCGGCCTGGGCCGGCCGCTCGCGCCCGACGACTTCGACGGCCTGCCGGTCATCAGCTACAACCCCGTGCAGTCGCGTTACTTCCACGAGCTGACCGTCCGCTTCCTCACCAACGCCCACCCCAGGATCGAGCAGCAGGTGCACCAGATCCTCACCGCCGCCCTGCTCGTGGCCGCCGGCCGGGGCGTGGCGCTGGCGCCGGCCAGCGCCCGCTCGCTCGGCATCGACGGCATCGTCTTCTGCGACCTGATACGGGGCGGCGGCGATCCGCTCGACGAGGGGGACGGCGTCGCGGGCAAGCCGGTGGAGCTGCACGTCATCTGGGACCGCGGCTCCACCAACCCCGCCCTGTGGCGCGTTCTGGAGCTGCTGCCCGACCCCGGGCGTCACGATGCTCGTTCGGTATCGCCAGATACAGAATCGGGCTTGGACAGGAATCCACCCTCCTTCCTAGCCTGACGGCATCAACCTTTACCGGCGGTGCGGGGGATCCCACGGGCCGCGTGTCAACAGAGGACGGTCATGCCGAATTTCTCGCCCCAGGAGCTCGCCGCCCAGCTCAAGAGCGGCCTGCTGTCGTTCCCTGTCACCCATTTCACGCAGGAGCTGGAGTTCGACGAGGCGGGTTACCGTGACCACCTGTCCTGGTTGAGCGCGTATCCCGTGGCCGGGCTGTTCGCCGCGGGCGGCACCGGCGAGGGCTTCTCGCTCACCCCCGCCGAGATCGACCGGGTGGTGCGGGCGGCGGTCAGCGAGGTGAACGGCAGGCTGCCGGTCGTGGCCCCCGCCACCGGCGGCACCGCGAACGCCGTCGCGCAGGCCCAGGCCGCCGAGGCCGCCGGGGCCGACGGGCTGCTGCTCATGCCCCCCTACCTCACGGAGGCCGGGCAGGCGGGCCTGGTGGAGCACGTCTCCGCGGTGTGCCGCGCCACCGACCTCGGTGTGATCGTCTACAGCCGGGCCAACGCGATCCTGAACGACCGCTCCGTCGAGGCCCTGGCCGACCGCAACCCGAACCTCGTCGGGTTCAAGGACGGCGTCGGCAGCATCGAGCACCTCACCCGCATCTACGCCACCGTCGGCGACCGCCTGGCCTACATCGGCGGCCTGCCCACGGCCGAGACGTTCGCGCTGCCGCTGCTGCAGCTCGGCATGAGCACGTACTCCTCGGCGATCTTCAACTTCGTCCCGCAGTACGCGCTCGACTTCTACGCCGACGTCCGCGCCCAGAACCGGGACGCCGTCTACCGGCGGATCAAGGAGTTCGTGATCCCGTACCTGGACATCCGCGACCGGCAGAAGGGGTACGCCGTCTCGATCATCAAGGCGGGCCTGGCCGCCGTCGGGCGCCCGGCGGGCCCCGTCCGGCCGCCGCTGCAGAACCTCACCGACGGTGAGTCCGCCGAACTGGCCGCCCTCATCAACAAGATCAGCTAGGGCGCCATGTCTCCCACCATCCAGCGCGTCGAGGTCGTCCCGGTGGCCGGGTACGACAGCATGCTGCTCAACCTCAGCGGCGCCCACGGCCCCTTCTTCACCCGCAACGTCGTCATCACCACCGACTCCGACGGGCGCACCGGCCTCGGTGAGGTGCCCGGCGGCGAGGCGATCCGGAGGACCGTCGAGGAGGCGGGCGCGCTGCTGGCCGGCGAGCCCGTGGCCCGGTACCGCAGCCTGCTGCGGTCGGTGTCCGAGCGGTTCGCCGGCCGTGACGCGGGCGGGCGCGGCGCCCAGACCTTCGACCTGCGCACCACCGTGCACGCGGTCACCGGCCTGGAGTCCACCCTGCTCGACCTGCACGGCCAGTACCTGGGCCTGCCGGTGGCCGACTTGCTCGGCGAGGGCCGTCAGCGGGACCGGGTGCCGATGCTGGGCTACCTCTTCTACGTCGGCGACCCGGGCAGGACCGACCTGCCCTACCGGGTGGACGACGCGGGAGAGGACCGCTGGTCGCGGCTGCGCCGCCAGGAGGCGCTCACACCCGACGCGGTGGTCGCGCTGGCCGAGGCCGCCCAGGAGCGTTACGGCTTCGCCGACTTCAAGCTCAAGGGCGGGGTGCTGACGGGCGAGGAGGAGATCGAGGCGGTCACGGCGCTGGCCCGCCGCTTCCCCGAGGCACGCGTCACCCTCGACCCCAACGGCGGCTGGCTGCTCGCCGACGCCGTACGGCTGTGCCGCGGGATGGGCGGCGTCCTGGCCTACGCCGAGGACCCGTGCGGGGCCGAGGGCCGCTTCTCCAGCCGGGAGACGATGGCCGAGTTCAGGCGGGCCACCGGGCTGCCCACCGCGACGAACATGATCGCCACCGACTGGCGGGAGATGGCCCACGCCGTACGCGCCGGCGCGGTGGACATCCCGCTGGCCGACCCGCACTTCTGGACCATGGCCGGGTCGGTCCGCGTCGCCCAGCTCTGCCACGACTTCGGGCTGACCTGGGGCTCTCACTCCAACAACCACTTCGACATCTCGCTGGCGATGTTCACCCATGTCGGGGCGGCGGCCCCGGGGGAGATCACGGCGCTGGACACGCACTGGATCTGGCAGGACGGCCAGGCCCTGACGACCAGCCCGTTCCGGATCACGGACGGCGCGATCGAGGTGCCGACGACCCCCGGGCTCGGCGTCGAGCTCGACCGCGCGGCCCTGGCCGAGGCCCACGAGCTCTACCTGCGCCACGGCCTCGGCGCCCGCGACGACTCCGTGGCCATGCGGTATCTGGTGAAGGACTGGGTCTTCGACCCGAAGCGCCCCTGCCTCGTCCGCTGACGACTTCGGCAGGTCCCTGCCGACAGGCCCATGGCGGCTGGCCTAGTGTTGGCCTCATGGGCATGGTCGGTACGGTCGGGCTGGTGCTGCATCCACGGCGCGACTCGAAGAAGGCGATAGACACCATCCTGCGCTGGGCCGGTGACAAGGGCGCCACCGTGCTCGGGCTGCCCGAGGAAGTGGGGCGGATCGACTGCTCCGCCGTGGCCGTGGACGCCGAGGCCCTCGTCGAGCGGGCCGACCTGCTGGTCGGGCTGGGCGGCGACGGCACGATGCTGCGGACCATGCGGCTGCTGGCCGGTCGGCCCACCCCCATCCTGGGGGTCAACCTCGGCAAACTCGGCTTCCTGGCCGAGATCGACGTGGACGAGCTGGCGGACACACTGTCGGCCATCGACGCCCACCGCTACACGATCGAGCCGCGCATGGCGATCAAGAGCCGGCTCGGCGGCGCGGACGTGACCGCGTTCAACGACATCGCGCTGGTCCGGATCCCCGGCGAAGGGCTGGCCGCGATCGCCGTCACCCCGGCGGGCAGCGACTTCGTGCGTTTCGCGGCCGACGCGGTGATTGTGGCGACCTCCACGGGCTCGACCGCCTACAGCTTCTCGGCCGGCGGTCCCATCGTGTCGCCCCGGGTGGAGGCGGTGCTGGTGGTGCCCGCCGCCGCCCACTCGTCGTTCAACCGGGCGCTGGTGCTGCCCGCCGACGAGGAGGTCACGCTGGAGGTGCTGCCCACCAGCGGGCGGCTGGCGGTGGAGGTCGACGGGGCCGTGGTGACCCACCTGTGCCCCGGCGACACCGTCACCGTGGCCGCGTGGCCGGGGGCGGCGAAGGTCGTACGACTGGGCACCACGTTCTACGAGCGGGCCCGGCGGAAGCTGCGGGTGGACGGCAGCGCCGAAGCCCTCTGACGGGCGGCCGCGATCAGGTGCGCGTCCGCCGGCGGTGCCGGGCCGGGCGCTCGCCCGGGTGTTGGGCGGGGTCGTGCTGGTGGGCGTGCGGCGTGAAGAAGCTCTCCTGCGCGTCCCGTCGGGCGGGAGGCTCCTGGGCGTCCTCCTCCGGGTGGTGGCGGGAGGCCGTCAGGGCCGCCAGCGCCGTGGTGATGGGCACGGCGGCGATGAGCCCCAGCGTGCCGACGATGCTGCGGACGATCTCCTGGGCGATGACCGGCGTCGTCAGCACGTCACCCAGCGGCTGCTGCCCGATGCTGAACAGCAGCAGCAACGGCAGCGACGCCCCCGCGTACGCCAGGATGATCGTGTTGATCACCGACGCGATGTGCGCCCGGCCGATGCGGCCGGCCGCCCGGTAGAGGCGGGCGAAGCCGTAGGAGGGGTTGGCGTGGGCCAGCTCGGCCACCGTGACCGCCTGGGTGACCGTGACGTCGTCGAGCACCCCCAGCGCGCCGATGATGATGCTGGCCAGCAGCAGGCCCTGGGTGTCGATCTTCAGGCTCATGTCCAGCGCCAGCGCGCTGTCGTCGGTGACGCCGTTGAGCCGGGCGAAGCCCAGCGCCCCGTACGACAGCAGGCCCGTCAGCGCCAGGCTGGCCAGCGTGCCCAGCACGGCCATCGACGTGGCCAGCGAGAAGCCGTGCGTGAGGTAGAGGACCAGCAGCATGATCGCCGAGGCCCCCACGATGGCCACCAGCAGGGGCGGCTCGCCCTCCAGGATGCCGGGGATGACGAACGTCAGCAGCAGCACGAACGTCACCGCCAGCCCCACCAGCGCCGTCACCCCGCGCCAGCGGCCGAAGGCGATGACCGCCAGCGCGAAGGCCGCCCCGAACAGCCACAGTGGCGTCGACCGGTCGTGGTCGGAGATCTGGTGCTCGCCGTCCGCGTCGCGCAGCAGGATCACGTCGTCGCCCGCGGCGAAGTGCTGGGCCCCGGGCCCGCTGGGCAGCCGGAGCGTGACGGTCTGGCCGCCCTCGACGCGGACGTCGGCGTTGCCGCAGGTGGCCGGGTCGGGCTGGGGTGCGCCTTCCGAGGCGGCGGGGCACTTCTTGAGCGTGACACCGGTGATCGTCCCCGTGACCCGCTGCACGCCGGACTGCTCACCGGACTGGGCGGTGCCGGTGCTCACTTTCCCGTCCGGCCAGAGCCACAGCAGGCCGGCGAGGGTGATGATCGCCAGCGGCACGAGCACGGCCAGACCGGCCATCACCGTACGCCGGGAGCTGGGGGGATGCCCGTGATCGGCGCCCATCGAAGCCCTCTCTGATGCCACTGTCTTCCTCGGCTGAAGACAGTACTGCACCCCGGCCCGCTGGGTAGGCGTAAAAGCATGTCGTGGCTGGTGGGCACTTCGGGGTGGCAGTACAAGGACTGGCGTGGGGTGCTCTATCCGCAGGACGTCCCGCAGCGGCTCTGGCTGGAGGAGTACGCGGCCGAGTTCCCGACCGTCGAGAGCAACAACGCGTTCTACCGGCTGCCGAGCCCCGAGACGTTCGCGGCCTGGCGGGACCGCACGCCGGACGGGTTCGTGATGGCGGTCAAGGCCAGCAGGTTCCTGACCCACATCAAGCGGCTGGCCGACCCCGAGGAGCCGGTGGGGCGCCTGATGAGCCGCGCATCGGAGCTGAAGGACAAGCTCGGGCCGGTCCTGCTGCAGCTGCCGCCCACGCTGAAGGCCGACGCGGACCGGCTCGACCGATGCCTGGGCTGCTTCCCGGCGGGCGTCCGGGTGGCCGTGGAGCCGCGGCACGAGTCGTGGTGGACGGAGGACATCCGGGAGCTGCTGAGCGCGCACGAGGCCGCGCTGTGCTGGGCCGACCGGCTGGGAAAGCCGCAGAGCCCGCTCTGGCGCACGGCGGACTGGGGTTACGTGCGCCTGCACGAGGGGCCGTCCGGCTGGTCGTACGGCGATACCGCGTTGAAGACGTGGGCGAAGCGCCTGCATGAGGCGGGCTGGCGGGACGTCTACGTCTATTTCAACAACGATCCTGGGGGAGCGGCTGTGCGTAACGCGAGGCGATTTGCCAGACTCGGCTAGTGCACACACGTCTGTACAGGAACGGCGCCCTCGAGAAGGAAGGCTTCCCGATCGAGGAGGTCTCCGACTATGTGGAGGATCCCGGCAACACGGTCTGGTTCGACCTGTGCTGCCCCTCGCCGGGCGACCTCGGCGTGATCAGTGAGGAACTGGGGCTGCACGAGCTGGCGGTCGAGGACGTGTTGTCCGACCATCAGCGGCCGAAGGTCGATATATACGACAATCACTTGTTCATCACCGTTTACGGGGTGCACTTCGACGACGGGCAGCTCGACCCCGTCGAGGTGAACATCTTCGTCACCAGGAACGCCCTGGTCACCGTCCGCGAGAACGACCACTTCGACATCCGCGACGTGGTCAAGCGCTGGGACGCCAACACCCGGCTGGCCGGCCACGGCGTGTCGTTCCTGCTGCACGGGCTGCTCGACTACGTGGTCGACAGCCAGTTCGACCTGGTGCAGGACCTCGACGCGCAGGCGGAGGCGCTGGAGGAGTCGCTGTTCGACGAGGACGGCCCCCATGACGGCAGGGCGCTGCAGCGCAGGATGTACGAGCTGCGCAAGGTCACCGCCCGGCTCCGCAAGATCTCGATGCCGATGCGCGAGGTGGTCGGCACCCTGCTCCACCGCGACCAGGACTTCATCGCCGAGCCCGCCATGGTCCCCTACTACCAGGACGTCAACGACCACGTGCAGCGCGTGGCGGAATGGGTGGAGACCATCCGCGACATGCTCGCGAACGCCCGCGAGACCCGCCTCGCCCAGCAGGGCTTCCGGCTGAACGAGATCATGAAGCGGCTCACCAGCTGGGCCGCGATCATCGCCGTGCCCACCGCGATCACCGGCTACTACGGGCAGAACGTGCCCTACCCGGGTGAAGGGCAGCCGTGGGGGTTCTGGATCTCCACGATGCTGGTGGCCGGCCTGTCGGTGATGCTGTACGTGGTGTTCAAGAAGAAGGACTGGCTGTGAGCGCCCTCGGGGCCCATCGCAGCGCGGCCAGGTCGTAGGGCGGGCCGCAGGGCCCGCTCCGCGCGTCCGGCCGCTCCTCCACGGCCAGCCGCACCCGCGCGGCGCCGGCCGCCGGAAACAGGGGCAGGCAGCGGCCGCCCGAGATGAGGGTACGGCGGCCGATCGACGTGGTGAGCAGGGACAGCTCCTCGTACGTGGCGGGCACGGCCAGGCGCAGCACCCACATGCCCTCCGGGGTCCGCACCCGCGTCCCGTCGAGCGCGTAGTACTCCAGCACGCTCTCGTTGGTCGAGACGACCGCCCGCATGGTGAACCGGCGGCCCTCCACGGTGAACACCTCCGCGGAGGGCGCCCGGTAGATCGAGTGCACGTACCCGATCGAGAAGGCGCCCGCGACGACGGGCAGGCCGTTCACGGTGAGGAGGCCGGCGCTCCCGCCGGAGCAGAGCGCCGCCACCACTGTGAGCGCCGTCGCGAGGGCCGCGAGCAGCCTCGTCAGGCCTTTTCCTTGTAGTAGCGGGCCGCGCCCGGGTGCAGCTCGACCGGCGCCACCTGCTGGCCCAGCATGACGTCGAGCTTCTTGGCCTCCGGATGCACGGCCGCCAGCTCGGCCTTCTTCTCGAACAGGGTCTTGGTGATGTCGTAGGCGAGCTGGTCGCTCATCTTGTCGGGCACCAGCAGCACGTTCGCGATGCCGACGGTCTTGATCGAGCCGGACAGCTTGTAGAGGGACAGGTCCACGTCGAGGCCGACGTACTGCTGGCCGTACGTCGACTGCATCGTCGTCAGCACGTCGCTCGTGTCGAGCACCTTCACGTCCGGCTTGCTCGTGGCCAGGTCGGTGATGCCGGCCGTGGGCAGGCCGCCGACCCAGAAGAACGCGTCGATCGTGCCGTCCTTGACGGCCTGCACCGACTCGTTGATCGACAGCTGCTGCTTGGTGATGTCGTTGTCCGGGTTGATCCCGGCCGCCTGAAGGACCCGCCTGGCCACGACCTGGGTGCCGGAGTTGGCCGGGCCGAGCGAGACGCGCTTGCCCTTCAGGTCGGCCACCTTGGCGGCCCGGACGCCGGGCGCGACGACGAGCTGCGTGTAGTTGTCGTAGATGCGGGCGATGGCCTTGATGGGCTGCTTCGCGGTGAAGGTGTCCTTGCCGTTGACCGCGTCGGCCGCCGTGTCGGACTGGGAGAAGCCGATGTCGGCCTTGCCGGAGGCGAGCAGCTTGATGTTCTCGACGGAGGCCGAGGTGACCGACGCCGTGGCCTGGGTGTTGGGGATGTTGGCCGACAGCAGCTTGGCCAGGCCGCCGCCGTACACGTAATAGACGCCCGTCGTGCCGCCCGTGGCGATCGACAGCCGGTTGCCGGATCCGCCCGCGCCACCTCCGCCGCAGCCGGCCGCGGTCAGGACGGCGACGGCCACTATCGCAAAGATCCGCTTCACGCTGGGTCCCTTCTCCTGCTTCTGACGAGGTGCACGGCTACGGCCACGGCCAGGACGGCCAGACCGGCGACGATGGGAACGGGTTCGAGGAAGAGCAGCAGCACCGCGGCGATCGCCGCGAGCGCGCGCTCGGGCCATCCGCTCATGCCGCCGGTCGCCAGCGCGAGGGCCGCCACGGCGACGGCCGAGACGGCAGTCATCAGCAGCACGGTGCCGATCGGCCCCTGCCCGAGCAGCGCCTGCCCGTTGGGCGTCAGCACGAAGGCGAACGGCACCAGGAACGCCGGCAGCGTGTAGCGCCAGGTCATCATCATCGTCTTGTACGTGTTGCCGCCGGTGATCGCCGCCGCCGCGACCGCGGACAGCGCCGTGGGCGGGCTCACCTCCGACAGGACCGCGTAGTAGAAGACGAACATGTACGCCTCGGCCTGCGTCACCCCGAGCGTCGTGAGCGCCGGGCCGATGATCACCGCGGCGATGATGAAGCTCGCGGTCACCGGCACGGCCAGGCCCAGCAGCATGACCGCGATGCCGGACATGAGCGTGGTCAGCACGAGGTTGCCCGCGGCGAAGTCCACGATGATCGCGCTGAGGTTGAGGCCGAGGCCGGTCTGCGTGATGACGCCGACGATGATGCCCGCCGCGGCGCACACCGCCGTCACCGGCAGCACCTCCAGCGTGCCCTTGGCCAGTGCCTGCCCGACGCGCTTGGGGCCCATGCGGTGCCGCGGGTCGAGGAACGACAGCGCGAACGCGATGGCCGTGGCGATCACCACGGACTGGAACGCCGAGCGGTCCAGCGCCATCAGCACGATGATGAGGATGAGCGAGCTGAAGTGGTAGCCGAAGCGCAGCAGCAGCTTGCCCGCCTTGGGCGCGTCCACCTGCACGGCGTGGGTGCTGAAGCGGCGCGAGTCGATCTCGATGGCCAGGAAGATGCCCAGGTAGTACAGGAGCGTGGGGATCGTCGCGTACAGGAGCACCTCGAGGTAGCTGACCCTCAGGTACTCCGCGATGATGAACGCCGCCGCGCCCAGCGTGGGTGGCGACAGGATGGCGCCGATGCCGCCGGCCGCGAGGATGCCGCCCGCCGGCTCCTTCGGGTAGCCGGCCCGCCGCAGCACCGGCCAGGCGACGCTGCCCAGGCTGACCGTGGTGGCCACGCCGGAGCCCGACACGGTGCCGAGCAGGAAGCCGGCCGTGGTGACGGTACGGCCGGGGGCGGCGCGGGACTTGCGGAAGGCGGCGAAGCTCAGGTCGATGAAGAACTTGCTCGCGCCCGAATAGTCGAGCACGGCGCCGTAAATCGTGAAAAGGATGATGTAACTGGCGGCCACTTGCATGGGGACGCCGAAGAAGCCCTCGGTGCCGGTGTAGAGCTGGGACACGATTTGGCCGAGGTCGAAGCCGCGGTGCCCGATAGTCCAGTCAATCGGCAAATATGCGCCGTAATAGGCATAAATCAGGAAAACTATGCAGATGACGGTCAGGGACCAGCCGACGGTGCGCCGTACCGCCTCCAGGAGCAGCACCGTCAGCGCCAGGCCCGCCACGACGTCGAGGTCCGTCAGCGCGGCGCCGGAGCCCCGATTGCGGAACCCGTCGATGTCGAGCAGCGGATAGACCAGCACGGCCAGCGAGGCGGCGGCGAGCAGCCAGTCGGCCACGGACGGCCGCTCGGACCGCCGCGTCCCTTCCGGCTCGCCGTCTGCCGGTGTTTCAGGGGGCGGGCTCGCGGCGGTGCCGCGCCGGAACAGCCGCGGCAGGAATGACGACCAGCCCGACCGATAGCAGAGGAAGACCAGCGGTAGCGCCACCGCCAGGAACGTCATCCGGTGTTCCAACGCCTCCACCGGCCGGAACACCACCACCAGCGAATAGACCGACAGCAGCCCGCCCACGATCCACACGCCGAGCCGCAGAGGCCCGCCGAGTTGCCGCGCCGGGCGTTCCTGTTCGTGCGCGGAAACAAGCTCGGCCTCACGGTCGCTCAGCTCGGTCAAGACACGTCCTCCCCCGACACGGCGTTGCAGCGGACTTTACGAGCCGGTTATGCGCGGAGGGAAGGGGCCGTTATCTATTCGATCTCCAAGCCTCGGAACAAAGGTCGCGAATCCGCTCGCCGCCCGGGGTGGCCCCGATCCCGGCGCCTGGGCCCGCCCTTGGCCGGCGGCGGTGGGCCCCTCACCGGGGCGTCCGGGTGCTCGTGAAAAAAAGTTTCAAGAAGACCTCAAGGTTTGGCAAATGATATAAAGGCTCGGTGGCCGAGATCACCCTTGACGTCCGCCAGCTCCAGGCGTTCGCCGAGGTCGGCTACCAGGTCGCGGCCAGCGGCGGCGCCCACGCGGCGATGGCGGCGCTGCGCCGGGTGGTCCCGGTGGACGCCTACGAGTTCGTCGCGTTCGATCCGGCCACGGGGCGGCACCACAGCGTCGTGTCCGACGGCCACCGCCGCATCGACCACGACGCGGCCGAGGAATACGCGGGACTGGAGGCGTGCCGCAGGGCCATCGCCACCCGCGCGCCGGTGATCATGCCGGAGCCGGGCACCGCACGCTACTTCCGGCGCCACCTCGCCCCCTACGGCTGGCGGGCGGGGCTGACGGCGCCGCTGTTCCTGAGCGAGGGCCGCTACACGGGGCTGCTCCACCTGGCCACGAAGGACTCCTTCCCCCGGCTCACGGGCGCGCTGGTCGTCGCGATCAGCCCGATGCTCGCCCACGTCACCGACCTGACCAGGTGCGTCATCGACCCGGTCGGGCTGCCGCCGGACTTCCGGGCGGTGGCTTTCGACCGAGTGGGGACGCGGCGCCAGGTGCCGGGCCACGAGGCGTCGGCCGTGCTGCGGGAGGATCCGGCGATGGCGGCGTTCGCCCGGGCGTTCATCGACTCGCGGGAGCTGAGCAGGCACGGGCTCTGGCTCGACCGCAAGGGGCGATGGCACGAGCTGCGGCTGCTCCGGGCCGGGGTCGGGTTCCAGGGGGCGCTCCAGGGCGTGGTGGTGGCCGAGCGGCCGTGTCCGCTGCCGTACGACCTGACGGGGCGCGAGGTGGACGTGCTCACCCGGGTGGCGGCCGGCGACTCCAACCCGCAGATCGCCGCCGCGCTGGTGCTCAGCGTCCGCACCGTGACGACCCACCTGGAGCACATCTTCGCCAAGCTCGGCTGCGACAGCCGTACCCGCCTGACCACCAAGGCCCTCGCCGAGGGCCTGTGCCGCCTGGACGTCTAGTCAGACGGCCATCCCGGCCGAGAGGTGGGACCATAGGAGCTCGAACCAGACCGTCGTCGTGCCGTCCTCGCGGGTGAAGCCCCAGCGGTGGCTGAGCGCCTCGATCAGCGGCAGGCCGCGCCCGCTGGTGGACTGCGCGCTCGTACGGCACACGCACGGCGGCCCGTCGGACCCGGCGTCCGACACGAGCACCCGCACCGCCGTCTCCGAGCTGCTCACGGTCACCGTGAACGAACCGCCCGCCCCGGACCTGGTGTGCAGGATCGCGTTCGTGGCCAGTTCGCTGGTGAGCAGTGCGGCGTCGTCGTACAGGGGATGGTCGCGGCCGAGCGCGGCCGTCACGAGCCCCCGGGCCCTGGCCACCTGCGACGGCACGCCCGGGAGCCGGGCCACGAGATCACGGGAGTCGCCTCCGTCGACGCTGTGAAAGTCCGGCGGTGCCACGGCGACCTCCCCCAAATCCGGTGACGTTATGAGACGCGCTGACAGGGGGCCGGAGATTATCGCGAAAAGGTAGGAATGACCTTGCCCGAGGTCGGCTGCACGACCGCGGACGCCGACCGAGTACGCTGCGATCGACGAGTCGTCTAGGCCTATAGGGGAGAGCGTGGGAGGTCGCGTGAGCAGCCTGGAGGCCGTCTGGGTGCAACCGTACGACCAAGTGGGGGCGGCGGTCGTGACCGGCGTCTTCGACATCCTGCACGTCGGCCACGTGCGCTACCTGGGCGCGGTGGCCGACCGCGGCCTGCCGCTGGTCGTCGGCGTGGAGGACGATCCCCGGGTGCGGGCCTGGAAGGGGCCGAGCCGCCCGCTCAACCCGGCGGAGGAGCGGGCCGAGGTGCTGGCCGCGCTCCGCTTCGTGACCGGCGTCTTCATCGTGACGGGGCCGCCCGAGGCGCACGGGCCGGAGGACTACATCGACCTCCTGGCCCCGATGCGGCCGGGGGCGCTCGCGCACACGGCCGGCGACCCGCACGCGGGCGCCCGCGCGGCGGCGGCGGCGATCCTGGGGACCGAGTGCTGGGAGATGGCCTCCATCCCCGGCCGCTCCACCACCCGGATCGTGAACGCGGCCGGCAAGGGCTGACAACCGGCCCCTTCGCGCCCGCCGGTCCCACCACCGCTGCCCACGCCACCAAGCGCACCGTCCTTCACGGGCCGCGTCCGGATGCGACCCGCATGACGAGCGGTGCCGCGCTCGCGACGGTGCTGTGCCCGTGATGGAGATGCGCCCCCGGGGAAGCCGTGCCGGGACGACGTCGCGCCTGCGGCGGTGCCGCGCATGAGGGGCGACGGATCCGTGACGCCACCGGCCCCTCGAAGGGGCCGCGGGTGGGGTGGAAGAGGTGGGTGGGGTGGGCGGGCATGATCGCGTACTCTTTCGTGACATGACAGCCGACCTGGTGGCGAAGCGTGTGACGAACCTTCTGGCACCCCAAGTGCTGGTGATCGCCATGCCGCCCGTCGTCGGCCTGCTGGCCCAGGGATGGGGCGGCGCGGCATGGGGTCTGGTGGCCTCGGCGATCTGCGGCGGCGTGCCGGCGGCGGTGATCGCGGCCGGCGTGCGCACAGGCCGTCTTGACTCCCACCACATCGTGGACCGGGCCCGCCGCACCGGCCCCCTGCTCGCCGCCGTGGCGGCCGTGCTGGTCGCGCTGGCGTTGCTGGTGGTGATGGGCGCCCCGACCCTGCTCGTCGCCACCGTGACCGCGATGCTGGTCGCGCTGGCCGTCACCGTGCCGGTGACGCTGCGCTGGAAGATCTCCTTTCACGCCGCCGTCTCGGCGGGCACGGTCGTCGTGTTCGCGCACGTCCTGCCCGCCTGGCCGGCCGCGACCGCCGGAGCCGCCGTCGTCGCGCTGGTGTGCTGGGCACGCGTACGCCTCACGCACCACACCTGGCCCCAGGTCATCGTCGGAGCGGTGGCCGGCACGGCCGCGACGTGGGCGACGCTGGCCGCGTTCGGACTGAGCTGAGCCCCGGCCGCCCGCACGCAGGACCGGAATAGCGGTGCCGCGTCCGGGGTTGGCGGTGACATGGATGTCACGAACCGCGGCCGGGTACGCGTCGAGCCCACGGCCAAGCGTGTGAGGACCTATCTCGGCGGCCGGGTGGTGGCCGACTCCACCTCCGCCCTCCTGGTGTGGGAGGTCCCGTACTACCCCACCTACTATTTCCCGGCGGCCGACGTGGACGAGTCCGCGCTCAAGGCCACCGGCGCGACCAAGCACTCCCCGAGCAGGGGAGACGGCCTGGTCCACACCGTCACCTCGGGCACGGCGGAGGCGGCCGACGCCGCGCTCGTCTATTCCGACTCGCCGCTGGAGCAGATCCGCGGCCACGTCCGCTTCGAGTGGGACGCCATGGACGCCTGGTTCGAGGAGGACGAGGAGGTCTACTTCCACCCGCGCGACCCGTACACGCGGGTGGACGTCCTGGCGAGCTCGCGCCACGTGCGGGTCGAGGTGGACGGCGTGACCGTGGCCGACTCCCGCAGCCCGCGCATCCTCTTCGAGACGGGCCTGCCCGCCCGCTACTACCTGCCGAAGACGGACGTACGGCTCGACCTGCTGGAGCACACCGACACCGCCACCCACTGCCCCTACAAGGGCACGGCGGAATACTGGACGGTCAACGGCCAGAAGGACCTGGCCTGGTCGTACCGCACGCCGCTGCCGGAGAGCGCGAAGGTCGCCGGACTGATCGCGTTCTACAACGAGAAACTCGACATCTACGTGGACGGCGAGCTCCAGGAGCGCCCGAAGTCGAAGTTCTCCTGATCCGCCGCGGTCAGGAGGAGGGGGTCCAGCGCGGGTCGCGGCCGAGGTAGCGCAGGAGCGCCGCCACGTCGTCGTCGCCCGGCTCCGCCTCCAGCGCCGGGGCGTACGCGCCCCAGGCGCGCAGCGGCTCGACGATCTCCATGGCCACCTTCAGCAGGGGCCTGGCCAGCTCCGGCATGAGCGGCGAGGCCTGGCCGGTCGCGACCGCGATGTCCCAGGCGTGCACGGCGGCGTCCAGCGCGCACGCCGTCGAGCCGGACCACGGCGACATCTTGTGCGGCGGCACCGGCGTCGGCACCTCGACGGCGCTGCGGTCGACGCCCGCCCATGCCCGGGCCGAGCGGACCAGCGCGTCCTCGGTGAAGGCCGTCGGGTCCGTCTCCGGCGCGCCCGACGGCTCGAACGGGTTGAACGTGGGGCCGGGCTCGCCGGTCAGCGCGGCGGCGAAGCCGATCTGGTCGCCGACCGCGTGCTGGAGGACCTGGGTGACGTTCCAGGCCGCGCAGGGCGTCGGCAGCTGCCAGGCCCCGGCCGGCACGGCGCCGACGACCCGGCGCAGCGCCTCGTGCGAGCCGTCGAGGATGTCCCAGCCGCTGACAGTGGTGTCGCTCATTGGTGAGCCCCCTTTCGTGGTGCTTTCAGCATAGCAGAACGGAATGCTTTGTTCCACTATTTGGGGGCCTCGGCCGCCAGGCCGTGGATCAGCATGTTCAGGGCCTGCTCGAAGTCCGCCAGGGGGTCCACGCCCTCCCGGGTGCTCCGCAGCAGCCTGCTGAAATGGGGCAGTCGTGCCGGATCCATCTCGCGTACGTACGCGCTGACCCCCTGCTCGCCCGCGTGCACGCCGGGATCGCCGGTGAACCCGCCCGTCGACAGTACCAGCGACCCGAACACCAGGCTGTTCACGGCGGTCAGCGCCCGCCATGCGCCCAGGTCGTCGAACCCCGCCTGGAACAGCGCCCCCACCAGCGCGTCGAGCGGCTCCAGCGCCCGTACGGAGGTCGGGTTGGACTGGTCGGTGACCAGCGCGAGCGGCACCGCCGGATGGCGGCTGAACACCCGGTACATGCTCAGCGCCACCTCGCGCACCTGCTCCTGCCACGGCAGCGCCGGGTCCGGCCGCTCGACCTGCTCGAACACCCGCTCGGCCACGCCGTCGAGGATGTCGGCCTTGTTCGAGACGTGGTTGTAGAGGGACATCGCCTCGACGCCGAGCGCCTTGGCCAGCCGCCGCATGGTCAGGCCCTCCAGGCCCTCCTTGTCGGCCAGTTCCAGGGCCGCGTCCAGGACCCTCTCTCTGTTCAGCGGCTCCCGTCGTGCCATTCGGTGCTCCTTTCCCGGATTGACAAAGCTTACGGTGTATGTGTTCTACTTACTACGTAAGCTTACTGCGTAAGTAGAGGAGCGGAGATGACCGACGTGATCATCGTCGGCGGCGGGCCGGTCGGGCTGCTGCTGGCGTGCGAGCTCAAGCTGGGCGGGGCCGACCCGCTGGTCCTGGAGGCGGCCACGGGCGAGGAGCGCCGGACGCGCAGCCTCGGCCTGCGCTCGCTCAACGCGCGCACCGTGCAGTCGCTGGCCCTGCGCGACCTGGTCGAGCCGGTGGCGGGGGAGCAGTGGGCGATGCTCGACGAGCTGGCCGCGCGCCGCGAGCCCGCCGGGGCCGACCTGGTCGCCATGATGGTGGAGCTGCTCCAGGAGGGCCTGATCAGGGGACACTTCGGCGGGCTGCCGCTGCTGGGCGAGGCCGGAGACGCCGAATACCTCATGCTCAAGCAGGACCGGCTGGAGGCCGTCCTGGCCGAGCGGGCCACCGGCATGGGGGTGCGGATCTGGCAGGGGTGCGCGGTGAGCGACGTCGCGCAGGACGAGTCCGCCGCCGTCGCCACGCTCGCCGACGGGCGGACGGTGCGGGCCGCGTACCTCGTGGGGTGCGACGGCGGGCGGAGCCTGGTGCGCAAGCGGTCGGGGTTCGCGTTCGAGGGGACGCCGGCGACCATGACGGGGCGGACCGCCGTGGCCGAACTCGCCTCCGCCGAGGCCGTGACGTCGTCCCTGCGCCACCCCGGCGGCCTGGTTAACCTGTCGCTGGTGCCGGGGGAGATCGCCACCATCGAGTTCGACGGCGGGCCCGGCGACCGGGACGCGCCGATGACGGCCGAGGAGCTGGAGGACAGCCTGCGGCGGGTGACGGGGCACGACGTGGTGGTCAAGCGGCTGGAGACCGGCATCCGCTACAGCGACAACACCCGGCACGCGGGGACGTACCGCCAGGGTCGGGTGCTGCTGGCGGGGGACGCGGCGCACGTGCACTCGCCGATCGGCGGCCAGGGGCTCAACCTGGGGCTGCAGGACGCGGTCAACCTCGGGTGGAAGCTGGCCCTGGTGGCCCGGGGGCTCGCGCCCGAGGCGCTGCTGGACACCTACACCGCCGAACGGCACCCGGTGGCGGCCAGGGTGCTGCGCAACACCCGGGCCCAGGTGGCGCTGATGCGGCCGGGGCCGCAGGTGGAGGCGTTGCGGGAGGTGCTGGCGGAGGTGATCGAGCTGCCGGACGCCAA
Organism: Nonomuraea sp. NPDC003707; assembly: GCF_053587055.1. NCBI lineage: Bacteria > Bacillati > Actinomycetota > Actinomycetes > Streptosporangiales > Streptosporangiaceae > Nonomuraea > Nonomuraea sp. NPDC003707. Next base: position 441,159 of record NZ_JBSFNK010000002.1, read on the forward strand.
GCGGCACTTCACGGGGATGGCCGACGGGACGGAGGCGGACTACGCGCCCGGCTCGGCGCACCCCCTCGTCGGGCGGTTCGCACCGCTCCTGGAGGCGGTCCCCGAGCCGGCTCCCGCGAAGGCCCGGACGGTCGCCGAGCTGCTGCGGGACGGGCGCGGCCTCGTGCTGGCCCTCTCGGGAGCGCCCGGCGACGGCGGGCTCGACGCCGCCGTGGCGGGCCACCGCGACCGCGTGCGGGTGGCGCACGCTTCGACCATGCCCGGCGACGGGGATGCGGAGGTGCTGCTGGTGCGGCCCGACGGCTATGTCGCGTGGGCGGGCGGGCGCGACGGGGTCGCCGCCGCGCTCACCACGTGGTTCGGCCCGCCCAGGGGCTAGGCGAGGAGACGGGTGAGGACCCGGGTGCCGAATTCGAGCCCCTCCACCGGCACCCGCTCGTCCTTGCCGTGGAACATCCCGAAGTAGTCCAGGTCCGGCCGGAGCATGAGGGGCGCGAAGCCGTACCCCTTGATGCCGATCCGGGCGAAGGACTTGGCGTCCGTGCCGCCGGCCATCACGTACGGCACCGGCCGGGCGAGCGGGTCCTCGGCCACCAGCGCGCCCGCCAGCGTGTCGAAGAACGCCGACGGGTACGGCGCGTCGGGCGCGTCCTCCAGGTTGACGAACTCCCGGGTGATCTTCGGCCCGAGCAGCGTGTCGATCGTCTCCAGGAACTCCTCCTGCGACCCCGGCAGGTAACGCCCGTCCACGTGCGCCTCCGCCGTGGAGGGCACCACGTTCACCTTGTAGCCGGCGTCGAGCATCGTCGGGTTCGCCGAGTTGCGGATCTGGCTCTTGAACAGGCCGCCCAGCGGCCCGAGCCGGGCGGCCTCCTCGTCGAGGCGGTCGAGGTCGATCGGCCGGCCGGTGATCTCCGACAGGTTCTCGATGAGGGCGGCCACCGACGGCGTCAGGCGTACGGGCCACCGGTGGGAGGCCACCCGCGACAGGGCGTGCACCAGCGTGGCGACCGGGTTGTCCACCGGCGGGCGGGAGCCGTGCCCGGCCACGCCGTGCGCGGTGAGCTTCATCCAGGCGGTGCCGCGCTCGCCGACGGCGATCGGGTACACCCGGTGCTCGCCGGAGGCCACGCTGAAGCCGCCGGACTCGCTGATCGCCTCCGTGACGCCGTCGAACAGCTCCCGGTGCTCGGTGACGGCGTGCCGCGAGCCGTAGTCGCCGGTCGCCTCCTCGTCCGCCAGGAACGCCAGCACCAGGTCACGCTTCGGGCGCACGCCGCGGGCCGCCAGGTCGAGCACGGTCGCGAGGGTCATCGAGCACGACCCCTTCATGTCGACCGCGCCGCGCCCGTACACGCAGCCGTCCACGATCTCCCCCGAGAACGGGTCCATCTGCCACTCGGCCGGGTCGGCGGGCACCACGTCCAGGTGGCCGTGGATCAGCAACGCGTCGGGGGAGTCGCCGTCGATCCTGGCCACGACGGTGGTCCGCTTCGGAGCCGACTCGAACACCACCGGCTCGATCCCCGCGTCGGCCAGCAGCGTGGCGACGTATTCGGCCGCCGGCCGCTCACCGGAGCCCGGGTTGGTGGTGTCGAACCTGATCAGATCCGAGCAGATCTCGGCGACGCTCTTCACGCTCTCCCCTTCAGTGTCAAAGGCGGCACCTCGGGTGTCTCCATGCCGAAGATCAGCCCGTAGAAGGCCAGCTCGGCCTCCAGCACCGAGACGATAGTCTCCTCCCTGCGCCAGCCGTGCTGCTCGCCGGGGTAGGTGAGCAAGGCCCACTCTTTGCCATGTTTGTCCAGTTCGGCGGTGAATCGCTCGGCCTGGCTCACGTCCACGATCGCGTCCTCCAGGCCGTGCAGCATGAGGCACGGGCCCGAGGCGCGGTAGGCGTTCAGTAGCGGCGAGCGCTCGGTGTAGCGGTCGCGGGTCTCGGGCAGCGGGCCCACCAGGCCGTCCAGGTAACGGGACTCGAAGTCGTGCGTCTCGGCCGCCCAGCTCTCCGGGTCGGTGATCGCGTAGTGCGCGACCCCGCCCGCGAACACGTCGCTGTGCACGAGCGCCGCCACCGTCGTCCAGCCTCCGGCGCTGCCGCCCCGGATGGCGATCTTCGCGGCGTCGGCCCGGCCCATCTCGACCAGGCCGCGCGCCACTCTGGCGCAGTCCTGCACGTCCACCACACCCCACTCGTGGCGCAGCCGCTCGCGGTAGGCGCGGCCGTACCCGGTCGATCCGCCGTAGTTGACCACGGCCACGCCGAGCCCTCTGCTGGTGAAGTACGCGATCTCCAGGTCGAGCACGACCGGGAGGTTGCCGGTCGGGCCGCCGTGCACGAAGATCACGTACGGGTTCGGGCCGCTCCGGCCGCCGGACGGCGGGTAGAGGTGCGCGTGCACGCCCTCGATGGTCACGGCCTCGGGCGTGGGCAGCAGGTCGCGGTCCGGCAGCGGCTTGCGCGGCGACACGACCTCGTGGGTGCCGTCCGCGAGGTCGACGAGGGTGACCTCCAGCGGCGTGTACGGGGTCGCGCCCACGGCCGCCACCTTGCCGCCCGCGACCGACACGGTCGAGGACCAGTAGGTGGCCGTGCCGCCGATGTCCCTGATGTCGCCGCTCTTCGGGTTCAGCACGCCCAGGCGGCGCAGGTCCGGGGTGCCGTACACGACCGCGAGCTCGCCCGTGTCCGCGATGTCCAGGTACGTCATGCCCGGCTTCCACGCGGCGGCGCCGAACTCCTGCTCGACCGGGGTGAGGTTCGTGGCTGGGGAGCCGTCGAGGGGGACGAGGTGGACGTTCCACCAGCCGGTGGGGTCGGTCACGGCGTACAGGCTGCCGTCGTCGCGCCACTCGGCCTGGGCCACCGACTCCTCGGGGCCGCCGGCGACCACCCGGTACGCGCCCGCCGTGCCGTCCTCGCCCAGCGGGGCCACGCACAGCTCGGTGCCGTCCCAGGGCATGTTCGGGTGGTCCCAGCCGATCCAGGCGACGTGGCGGCCGTCGGGGGACAGGCGGGGGTTCATCAGGAAGTGCTGGGCTTTCACGATCACCGTGACCGGGCCGCCGTCCAGGGGCACTGCCACCAGGTCCCGCACGCCGTCCGTCTCCCGGACCGCCCACACCTCGTCCCGGCCGGGCGGGAGGTAGAGGTCCGCGTAGCGGTACGGGCCCTCAGGGGTGATCGCCACCGGATCCGATCCCTCGAGGCGGTAGAGGCGCTGGTCGGCCCAGTTCGTGAAGACCAGGCCGCCGCCCGGGAGCGGACGCCAGGAGCGCCCGCCGTACTCGATCACCCGGTTGCGCGCGTTCCAGCCCGTCGGAAGGGCGTCCACACGGGTGCCGTCAGGGAGGCGGCGCACGACGCAGCGGCGTCCGCCCTCGGCCGGGCGTGGCTCGTCCCACCAGACCTCGACGCCGGAGGGCGTGGCCACCGCCTCCACCCACTGCGGGCCGCCGTCGGTACGGGCCACGTCGATCGGTCGAATGCTCATCAAGTCACCAATTGCCATTCGTACATGGAGGAAGTGGATGGTCAGGCGGGTGAAGGATGTACGCGATGCCCCCGCTGCCCGAGCTCCTGAGCCATACGTTCTCGAACGCTGCCCGCGGATAGACCCTTCGAACCGAGGCGTCATCGGGAGCCGCGGGATCGTTGGCGACGATGTCGCCCTCGACGGTGAAACCGGTGACGACCAGGATGTGCCCGCTGGTGGAGTAGCAGGAACCGGGCAGCTCGGCCGCCTTGAACGACTGCGACGTGATCACCGGGACGCCCGCCCGCACGAACGCCTCCAGCTCCACCGCCGACCGCAGCCGCGTCACGAACCCGGCCAGGCCGTAGCGCCCCGCGTACGCCACGTTGAACGGCCAGTTGCCGGTGCCCTGGTAGCTCTCGTCGTACGTGCCCATGGCCGCGTGATCCACGGACGGGGCCGGATCGCCGTCCCCCACCCAGGCCAGCTCGGCCGGCCCGGGACCGCGGCCCCAATGGCCCAGCACCATGGCCACCGAGGTCGGGCCGCACCAGTTGACACCCCCGCCGTCCCACTGCGGGTGGTGCCCGGCGTGCGCGTGCTGGGAGTACGCGGGCACCGCCAGCTCCACCGCCCCCGCGGCGCCGAAGGGGCTCGGCTCGACCGGGCGGCGCGGCACGGCCGAGGCCATCACGCCCAGCCCGGTCACCCGCGCGTCCCCGCCGTGCGCCGCGACCCGCACCTGGTACGCCACGACCGGCCGCCGGGCCACGAAGGTGTCCACCGCCACGTCCCCGTCCTCGTCGCCCTGACCGGGCACCGAGGTGCGGGGGGTGCCGTGCTCCGACCAGCGGCCCATGACGTACCACTTGGTGAGATCGCCCCGCTCGGTCCTGGCCCGGAGCGCCACCTCGATCCACGAGCCCGGCGGGGTGCGCGCGGTCCACGAGGGGATGAGCTGGGTCGCCGCGAAGCCGATCCGCTGCTCCGCGCTCGCCCACGAACCCGCCTGCGGCGAACCCGCGGGTACGGCGAAGCGGGTGAAGGCGACGCGGGCCAGGTCGACGGTGAGCACCAGCCATATTGTGGTTTCGCACCCTGTGTCACACATCGGATGGTTTACGTACCAGCCCCGTTTGTGTCGGTGGTGATCTCTATGGTTCGGGGCATGACTCAGGCGGTACAGGCATATTCGTACGCGGGCCCCTCCACGCTCACCGACGGCAGGCTCGGTCTCTCGACCTCCGGTGGCACGGCGTTATCGGGGCCGCAGACGCACCCGCGCTTCTTCAGCGGGCTGCTCACCCACGCGGCTCCGGCCGCGGCCGGGCTGCTCGCGGTGGCGGACGTGGCGCTCGCCCGCTACCACCAGCCCAGGCCGGGCTGGACCCGCGACCCGGTGGTGACGTGTGACGGCGGGCGGCTGCGGTTCGAGTCGTTCTCGGCGTGCGGCGGCGTCTATGCCCGGCTCGACGTGCTGGAGCTCGACGGCGACGTGCTCGACCGGGGCACCACCAACGTCGACGTCAACGGCCCGCTGCGCGAGTCCCTGGCCAGGGTGGGCGGCAGGGATCCGCTCCACCTGGGCGTCGGCCCCGACGAGCTGACGGTCACCACGCTCGACGGCGCGGTCGTGGAGAAGAAGGTGCCGCTGCCGTCGCGGTGGCTGCGCGGGTTCGCGGAGGTGCAGGTGATCGCGTCCGGCTGGGACCTGCGGGCCGAGCTGGCCGGGCCGCACGCCGTGCGCTTCCTGCGCTCCCTGCCGAAGGGCGCCCGCTCCACCGTCTGGGCCGTCCCCTCGGGCCGTGACCTGCGCGTGGCCTCAGGTCCCGCGCGCGGCGGGGTCTGCCTGTCGGGCACCGGTCGGGTGGCCACGCTGCTGCCGCTGCTCAGGTTCGCCAAGGCACTGAGGGTGTACGGGCCCGCCGACGGCTCGTCCACGGCCGGCGCCTGGGAGCTGGAGCTGCCCGGCATGCGTTACACGCTGGCCGTCTCGCCCGAGCCGTGGCGCGGGTTCTCCGGCGAGGGGGCGGTGCTGTCCGACCTGGCCACCGACGAGGCCGCGGACGACGCCGACGTGGTGGGCATGCTGCTCAACTTCGAGCCCACGGTCGAGCTGGGGCTGCTCGCCGACCGTTCCGGGCTTGCGATCGAACGCGTACGCGCCGCGCTCACCCAGCTCGGCACGGCCGGGCGCGTCGGCTACGACCTGCACGAGGCGGCCCACTTCCACCGCGAGCTGCCCTACGACAGGGACCAGGTGGCGGAGCTCAACCCCCGGCTGACGGCCGCCCGCGCGCTGGTGGACTCCGGCGCCGTACGGGTGCTCGGGGAGACGGCCGAGGTGACGACCGACGGCGGGGTGCGGCGGGTGCGGATCGCCGACGGCGAGTGCACGTGCCCGTGGTGGTTCGACCACCGGGGCTCGCGGGGGCCGTGCAAGCACGTGCTGGCGGCCAGGATCGCCGCCCGCGTCGCCGTAGAGGTCGCTCCGTGACCGCATGGGAGACGGTGGTGGCGGCCATCGACACCGGGGACCCGCAGTGGGTCGCCGAACGCGTCCTCGCCCTGGGCGAGCGCGAACGCCGTGAGGTGGCCGCCCTGCTCCCCGCCCACGTCGCCGTGGCCGAGGAGCGGGCCCATGCCCGGGAGCTGGAGCGCATCGCCAGGCGGGAGCGCGAGAGCGAGGCCGCCTGGCGCGAGCACGTGCGCCGGGCCGAGCGCGCCGGCCGCACCGTCCACGAGTACGAGCGCTGGGAGTGGAACACCCCCTGGAACCCGCCCTGGCCGCTCGAGCGCGAGGAGAACTGGGCCGACTCCCTGCGGGTCGCGGGCGCGGCCACCATCGGCGGCGCGGCGGCCGTCGTGGCCTGGCTCAACCGCCGCGAGTTCCAGGACCGCGGGGAGGCGAGCGGCGCCACCGCCGCGATCCTCGAACGCGTCCTGTCCGCCCGCCCGGCCGCGTGGCAGGAGGACTTCGCCACCCGCGCCGCGCTGCGGCTGCGCCCGGCGCCCCGCCGGCGCCGCCGCTCGGACGAGATGGACGCGCTCGCCCTGGCCATGCTGTGCCGCACCGGCGTGGTCCCGCCCGAGCACGACCCCCTCGTGGTGGCCTGGGTACGCCGGCCGCCCGTTCGCGAGGACCCGCTGCTCGACCACCTCCTTCCCCGGCTCTTCGAGGCGGAGGGCGTGGGCGCGGTGCTGCGGGGCGAGCGCGCGGAGCCGCTGACGCGCGGCACCTGGCTGGCCGCGCTCAAGAGGCTGGCCGGTCAGGGCCGCCGCGACCTGCTGCTCGACGGGTGCGTACGGCGGTTCCTGCGCGGCGGTGAGGCCGCCGATCTGCGCTTCTTCGTCCGCCTGCACGAGCTGCTCCAGCCGACCCCCGACGAGGTGAGCAAGCACGCCGCCGACTACCTGCGCCTGCTGCCCGCCGCGCCGGGACCCGTCGCGGAGGTGGCGCTGCGCCACCTGCGCGGGCTCGACCACCTGGACCGCGCGGACGTGTCGGAGGCGGTGCGGGCGCTGCTGTTCAGGGCGGAGCGCAAGCTGGTGACGGCCGGGCTGACCTGGCTCGACGCCGTCGCCCGCGCCTGGCCGGGCGACCTCGACGAGCTGGCGCCCGCGCTGGGGTCCGCGTTCGCCTGCGAGTCCGCCGACGTGCAGGGGCGGGCGGTGCGGATCGCGGTCAAGCACGCCAAACGGTTCACGCCGGTGGGGGCGCAGGCCCTGCGTGACTCCTTCGGGCTGCTGCCGCACCAGCTCGGGGAGACCCTCGTGGCGGTGTTCGGCGGGGAGGCCGCCGAGGAGCCGCCGGAGCCCTTCACGCCTGCCCCGCTGCCCGCGCCGCGCTTCGCCGAGGCGTTCCCCGGGCCGGTGACCGCGCCCGTGGAGCTGGGACCGTGCGGGGGCGGATGGGAGTCCGCCGAGCTGTGGCTGGCGGGCGTCGTACGGCTGCTCCACGACGACCGGGACGGGCTCGTGGCGAGGCTGTCGGAGTGGCGGCTGGGCGCCCGCTCGCACGAACGGCCGTGGCTGGACGTCTGGCAATGGTGCGAGGAGATCGCCCGGCTGATCCTGACGGGCGGCTCCGCGGCTGACGGGCTGCCTCCGGGCGACCCCCGGGGCGGCGCGGTGTCGGCGCCGCACCTGTTCCTGCTGCGGCGGTGGGCCGAGGTCCACTCGGCGCTCCAGGACGGCGCCCTTCCGCCGTACCTGCTGGCCGAGCCCACCGAGGGCACCGGGCACGTGGCCGCCGGGGAGCTCGTGGCGCGGCTGGCGGGCTACGAGCGACGTGGTGCCGAGGCCCTGCCGGCGGACCTGCAGCAGGCGCTGCTGCGGCTGCCGCGGGAGGTGGCGCCCGAGGTGGTGGCGCGGGCGCGGCTGCTCGCCTCGGAGGCGGGGCGGGCGGCGGCCCGGTGGATGGACGGCGGCCGCCCCGAGCCGGTCACGGAGGTCGGCTGGCTCGCCTCCGGGCGGCTGGACCCCGGCGGCGAATACCGCGACGACCGGGGTCCGGCCGACACCCGGACCCCCGACCTGGAGCCCAGGATCCGGGTGGCGCCGACAGGGCTGCCGCTGGTCGACGAGCTGTTCACCGAGCCCGGCTGGCGGCGGCGGGCAGGGCAGGGTGGGCTGCTGCCGTGGTGGCCGTACGTGCTGCCGTCCCACCGGGAGGTCGTCGCGCAACACTTCGTCCCGCACCTGATGTACGGGTGGCCGGTGGAGGGGGCGAGGCCGCCCGAGGCGTACGCCCTCGCGCTGGCCGACGGTCCGTGGGGCGAGGGGATGGCGCTCGTGGTGGCGTTCTTCCTGGCCGACCCGTCCTGGTCGAAGCTGCCCGTGGTGCGGGCGCGCCTGGTGGTGGACCTGGCGGCGCGCGGCGACGAGGACGCCGAAGGGATCGGCCGGCAGCTCGGACTGCTGCTGCGCAGGACGTGGTTCAAGCCCGGCCCGGTCCTCGAGACCCTGGAGAGCGCGGCCGAGCAAGGAGCGCAGTGGGAGGTGTGGCGGATCATGACCGGGTTCCTGCCGGTGTTCCTGCCGGGGCCGGAGGAACGGCCGCACACCCGGCACACGCAGGTGCTCGCGTTCGCGCTGCGCGCCGCCCGGTGGGCCGGAGCGCGGGGGCCGGTGCCCTGCGTGGCGGAGATCGCCGAGCGGCGGGCGTCGAACAACTTCGTCCGCGAGGCCCGCCGCCTGCACACCTACCTGACGTGACCGTCACGTGACCGGCACGTGACCGCCTCTGGCCGGCGCGCCGGTCAGAGGTAGAGGCCCGTGGACTCGTCGCCCGGCTGCGGGGTGAACTCGCGGCCCGCGCGCAGGGCGTACAGCTGGGCCAGCGTCGCGCCCGACGCGCTCACCCCGTTGGCGGAGCCCAGCCAGGTGACGGCCTCGTCCTTGGTCAGCGGCCCGACCTCCACCTGCGCCAGGCAGCGGCCGGGGCGGACGACGGCCGGGTGGAGACGGGCGAGGTCCTCGTTGGTGGTGATCGCCACCAGGACGTCCCGCCCCTGGCCGAGCAGGCCGTCGGTCAGGTTGAGCAGGCGCGAGAGCCCCTGGCCCGCCTGGGCCTTGGCGCCCGAGCTGATCAGCTCGTCGCAGTCCTCCAGGACGAGCAGCCGCCAGCGCTGCGTGTCCTCGTCGGAGTCGTAGCCGACGGCCACCTCCATCAGGTAGCCCGGCTCGTTGAACAGCCGCTCGGGGTCGAGCACGCAGTCCACCTGGCACCAGTCGTGCCACTGCTTGGCCAGCGTGCGCAGCAGCGTGGTCTTGCCGGTGCCCGGCTCGCCGTGCAGCAGGATCAGGCGGCCGTTGACGTCGGCGGGGGTGATCGACATCAGCCGGTCGAGGGCGGGGCGGACCTTGGCCGAGTAGTTCTTGTTGATCTCGTCCCAGGGCTGGGCCGTGATCGGCTTCTCCGAGCGGGTGCCGCCGTGCATGCCGCGCCACCAGAAGCCCATCTCGACGTGGTCCACCTCCGGCATGGCCTCTTCGGCGCCCTCGATGCTCTGCGCGAGCACGCTCTTGGCCAGGTCCTCGTCCACGGCCGTGACGCTGACGGTGGCCGTGCGGTTGCGGTGACGCACGACGCGCAGGGTCCAGCCCTCGCCGGCGATGAGCCGCGACTCCGAGCCGTCCTCGACCCGCGCCGTGCGCAGCAGGCGGCCGTCGGCCGGGCTCAGCGGGGCGTCAGGGCGTACGCGCTCCAGATTGGCAAGGCGGGACCACGGTTGCGCACCCGTCGCGAACGGCGACAGCGCCAAGGCGTCGATGACGTCGATCGCGGAGTCGGCATCGTCGATCCAGATGTTCATGGGGAGCTCTGAAGACTCCCGGCTGGGGAACGGCACCTCCCTCATCACAGACATAACGTTAATGATCCAGCGTCCAGCCGTCACATGTCGAAGGGTTTTGCGGAAAATTCGTGGTATCGGTTAGCTCTTGTTCAGAGTGCCGGTCTGGGTGACGATGCCGGGGCCGGGCTCGTCCCGCCAGGTGTAGGAGAGGGCGTCGCCCTGTTTGGCGAGCCAGACGGTGCCCGGGATGCAGCCGCCCTCCATCGCCTCCAGCGAGAACGTCAGCCGCGCCGCCTCCACCTGGGTCAGGATGATCATGCCGCGGCAGCTCGCGCCGGCGTCCTTCTCGCTCCACTGCGCGGTGGACGCGCCCGGCTTCAGCACCACGGTGTTCTCGGCCCCGTCGGTGTCCATGGGGTTGGTGCTCTCCGTCCGGCCCGTCCACGTCCCCGCGTAGGCGGCGGGGATCTTGAGCTTCCCGCCGGAGGCGGTGGGCGTCGCGCTGCCCGCGGACGCCGTCGGGGTGGCCGGTGGGGTCGAGGGCGGGGTGGCCGGCGGGGTGGCCGAGGGGGAGCTGTCGTCCTGGTCCGCGAGCGGGGTCGGGGTGCTGTTCACGGAGAGGATCGTGACGACGGTCGCGGCGAGGGCGACCAGGCCCGCCAGCGCGCCGATGAGCAGGCCCCGCGAGCGGGAGCGTCCCGTCCCCTGGGTGGTGATCGCGGCCTGAGGGCGCGGCCCCGTGCGAAGTCCCTCGGGTACGGCGGCGTCCCGCGGGAGAGGGGCCGCCGGAGGGCCCTGCGGGGCGTTGGGGTTGACCAGGGACATCATCAGCTGCTGGGCCGTGGGCCGCCGCGACGGCTCCTTGGCCAGGCAGGACGCGATCACCCCGCGCAGGCGCGGCGGCAGCGGCGACAGGTCCGGCTCTGCGTGGAGCACCCGGTGCAGCACGGCGGGCACGGTGTCCGCGCCGAACGGGCTCGTGCCCGTGGCCGCGAACAGCATCGACGAGGCCCACGCGAACACGTCGGAGGCGGGGGAGGCGGGCGAGCCGCTGATCTGCTCGGGCGCAAGGTAGGCGGGGGTGCCGATCAGGCCGGAGGTCATCGTGGCCGCCCCCTCGGCCCGGGCGATGCCGAAGTCCACCACCCTGGGCCCGTCGGGCCCGAGCAGCACGTTGGCCGGCTTGAAGTCGCGGTGCACGATCCCGGCCGCGTGGATGGCGGCCAGGGCGGTGGCCGTGCCGACCGCCAGGCGTTCGAGGTCGCCGCCGCGCAGCGGGCCGCGCTCGCGCACCCGGTCGGCCAGCGAGGGGCCGTCCACGAACTCGCTCACCACGAACGGCCGTGGCCCGTCGGCCGAGACGTCGAGGACCCGCGCGGTGCAGAAGGAGGCGATGCCCTCCAGCGCGTCCAGCTCGCGCGCCAGCCTGGCCCGCGTCTGCTGGTCGCCGGTGCTCAGCAGCTTGACCGCGACCGGTTCGCCGGCGGCGGTGTGGGCGAGATAGACCACACCCTGCCCGCCCTCCCCGAGCCGGCCGGACAGGGTGTACCCGCCCAGGGACGGCGGGTCGTCCGGTAGCAGGGGGCTCGCCATGGCCGATACGTTACCGGTCGCCATGCGCTTGTGAAGATCCACCGGTACCTTGGGGCGTTGGGCAAATCACACCTTAAGCGGAGGTATCGGGGAAGTGTCGAAGGCGACGTTCCGTGAAAGGGCGCGTTACTGGTTCGACAACACCATGTCCAGGGGGACCGCCTCGTTGATCGGCTGGCTGGCCGTGGTGTCGGTGGGGCTGATCGTGGTCGTGGCCGGGCTCACGCTCTGGCTGGCGCCGAACGAGCCCGACGGCGTGAACGGCCCCGGACATGTGCTCTGGATCGCGCTCATGCACGCGCTGAACCCGGGCAAGCTCGCCAGTGACAAGGGCTCGACCGCGTACATGGCCGTGATGTTCGCCGGGTCGATCGGCGGCCTGTTCATCGTCAGCATGCTCGTCGGCCTGCTGTCCAACGGGCTCAAGCAGAAGGTGGACCGCCTGCGCAGGGGACGCTCGCGGATCGTCGAGTCCGGCCACACGGTGGTGCTCGGCTGGTCGGACCAGGTGTTCACGATCGTGGCCGAGCTGGTCAAGGCGCACGCCAGCCAGAAGGGCTCGGTCATCGCCGTCCTCGCGGAACGCGACAAGCTGGCCATGGAGGACGACATCCGCGAGGCCGTCGGGGACCTGGGCAGGACCCGGCTGGTCTGCCGCACCGGGCGGCCCACGGAGCCGCGCGACCTCGCGATGATGAACCTGGCCACCGCCCGTTCCGTCGTCGTGCTCTCGCCCGAGGGCGAGGACCCGGACGCGCACGTCATCAAGATCCTGCTCGCGCTGGCCAAGCGCCGTGGCGTTCACCCGCCGGTGGTCGCCGGGCTCACCTCCAGCCGCAACATCGCCGCCGCCCGCCTGGCCGGCGGCGAGGACGTGCACCTCGTCGACTCCGACGACACCGCCTCCCGGCTCATCGTGCAGTCCTCGCGCCAGTCGGGCATGTCCGTCGTCTGCATGGACCTGCTGAACTTCGACGGCGGCGAGATCTACCTGCGCACGCCCAAGAAGCTCGTCGGCGTCACGTACGGCGATGCGCTGCACGCGTACCAGACCGCCTCCGTCATCGGCCTGCGCCGGCCGACCGGCGTCGTGCTGAACCCGCCCATGGACACCGTCATCAAGGCCGACGACGAGGTCATCGTCATCGCCCACGACGACTCCCACATCCGCCTGGCCGCCGGCAAGCCGTCCATGGACGAGTCCGCCGTCGTCGAGGCGGAGGCGCCGCCCACCGAGCCCGAGCGCACGCTCCTGCTCAACTGGAACGGCCGGGCCGAGCAGATCGTCCGCTACCTCGACGGCTACGTGGCCCCCGGCTCGGTGCTGGAGATCGCCGCAGACCACCCCAAGGCCGGCACCGGCCTGGCGGGCCTGCGCCACCTCACCGTGAACGTCAAGGACTGCGACACCACCGACAGGTACGCGCTGGAGTCGCTCGGCGTCGGCCTCTTCCAGCACGTCATCGTGCTCTCCGACGACCGCTTCGCCGCCCACCACGCCGACACCCGCACGCTCATGACGCTGCTCCAGCTCCGCGACATGCAGAGCACGCTCGGCGAGCACTACTCGATCGTCAGCGAGATGCACGACGAGAACAACCGGGCCCTGGCCGAGGTCACCGAGGCCGACGACATCGTGATCAGCGACACCGTGATCGGCCTGCTGCTCGCCCAGCTCGCCGAGAACCGGCACCTGGCGGACGTGTTCGGCTACCTGTTCGACTCGCGCGGCTCGGAGATCTACCCCAGGCCCGCCGGCTCCTACGTCAAGACGGGGACGCGCGTGCACTTCTCCACGGTCGTGGAGTCGGCCAGGCGCAGGGGCGAGACCGCCATCGGCTACCGCAACGCCCTGGCGCGCAACGACCCGCCGCACTACGGCATCGTCCTCAACCCCGACAAGTCCGAACCCATCGTCCTGAACAAAGGCGACTCGGTGATCGTCCTCGCCGAGCGGTAAAAACGTACAGTTTGCCGTGTGAGGACCATTGACTGGGTGGACGGCGCCGTCGAGCTCGTCGACCAGACACTGCTGCCCGACAAGTGCGTGACGCTGCGCATCCAGACCGTGGACGAACTGGTGGACGCCATCCGGCGGCTGGCCGTGCGCGGCGCGCCCGCGCTCGGCGTGGCGGGGGCGCTCGGCGTGGTGCTGGCCGACGGCGACCCCGCGCAGATCGCCAGGCTCCGCGCCGCCCGGCCCACCGCCGTCAACCTCGCGTGGGGCGTCGACCGGGCCGCCGCCCACCTGCGGGAAGGCCGCGCGTCCGTGCTCGCGGCCGCGCTGCGCGTGCGCGACGACGACATCGCCGCCTGCGTGGCCATGGGGGAGCGCGGGGCCGACCTGCTCGAAGGCGACCGGCTGCGGATCATGACCGTGTGCAACACCGGCGGGCTGGCCGCCGTCGAACGCGGCACCGCGCTCGGCGTCGTGCAGACGCTCCACGAGCGCGGGCGGCTGACCGAGGTGCTCGCGCTGGAGACCCGCCCGCTGCTGCAGGGTGCCCGGCTCACCACCTGGGAGCTGGCCAGGATGGGCGCGCCGCACCGGCTCATCGCCGACTCGGCGGGGCCGTACCTGCTGGCCAAGGGCGAGGTGGACGCGGTGCTCATCGGCGCCGACCGCATCGCCGCCAACGGCGACACCGCCAACAAGATCGGCTCGTACGCCCTCGCGCTCGGCGCGGAGCGCGCCGGGGTGCCGTTCGTGGTGGTCGCGCCCGAGTCCACGATCGACCAGAACACCCCCACCGGCGAGCACATCGAGATCGAGGACAGAGGGGCGGACGAGGTCGTGACGGTCAGAGGTGTACGCGTGGCGCCCGAGGGCACCCGGGCGTTGAACCCGGCCTTCGACGTGACGCCGCACGATCTCATCACCGCGATCGTGACGGACAAACGGGTGATCAGACCCTAGGTAAAATCACCCAACTTCAGGACCCGTCCGCATGCTCCGCGTTACGCTCGGTGGTCTCGACAGCGACTCTCGGAGCTCACCGTGGCCATCGACCTGGTGTTACGCAAAGACTGGAACGCCCGCTCGCCGCGCGGCGACTACACGCAGCTCGACTCCACCAAGGGAGTGAAGGTCCACTACACGGGCGGCAGAGTCGACCCCGGCATCGTCTCCGACCACAGCGGGTGCGTCTCGCTGGTGCGGTCGATCCAGGCGTTCCACATGGACGACAACGGCTGGATCGACATCGGCTACTGCGTCGACGAGGAGACCGAGCTCCTCACCCGGCAGGGCTGGAAGTCGTACCGGGACCTGCGCGCGGGCGACGTCGCGCTCACGCTCGACCACGACACGGGCATGTCCGAGTGGCAGCCCGTGCAAGAGGTGTGCGTGTTCCCCGCGATGGAGCGGGAGATGATCCGGATGGAGGGGCCCGCCCACTCCTCCCTGACCACCCCCCATCACCGTTGGCCCGTGGAGCGCCAGGCGGGGGAGGACACGCGGCGGCTGTGGGTGACCACCGAGACCATCGGTCACCGGGACCGCATCCCTGTCGCGGCGCCCTGCGCCGACCTGCCGGCCGAGGCGAAGTGGTCGGACGCCTTCGTGGAGCTGGTCGCGTGGTTCGCGGCCGAGGGCGCGTCGAGCGCGAGCGGGGTCGCGATCCACCGGTCGCGGCGGGACCCGGCCCATCTCATGCGCGTCCGCGCCGCGCTCCACGGGGTCTTCGGCCCTCCCGCCGCGGGCGCGTCCCGCTGGAGGGAGACGGTCAAGGACGATCTCGTCGAGTTCCGGCTCCCGGCCGACGCCGGACGGCAACTGGTCGAGGTGGCGCCCGGCAGGGTGCCGGGGTACGCATTCCTCCTGTCGCTGACCCGGGCCCAGCTCTCCCTGTTCCTGGAGACCTCCCTGACGGCGGGCGACGCCGGGCGCGACAGGCTCGCCCGCGGGGACCGGGCGGCGGCGGAGGCGTTCATGTTCGCCGCGCTGCTGTCGGGGTCGGGAGCGGCCATGAGCCGCCTGCCGGAGACGGGCATGTGGCTGACCACGATCCGGCGCCGGCACTCCGTCATGCCCCGGACGGCCCTGAGGATCCGGAGGGAGACCTACCGCGGCCGGATCTGGTGTCCCCGGACCGAGAACCAGAGCTGGCTGGCCCGCCGGGAGGGGACCGTCTACTTCACCGGCAACACCATGGTCGCCTGCCCGCACCGCAAGGTGTTCGAGGGACGGGGTCTGCACCACCTGCCCGCCGCGAACGGCCCGGGGCTCAACGCCGGCCACTACGCGGTGCTGGGGCTCGTCGGCAACGCGGGGCTCGTCCAGCCGCCCGACGGGGTGCTGCACGCGATCCTGGACGCCGTCCGGTATCTGCGCGACAAGGGCCGCGCGGGCAAGGAGATCAAGGGACACCGCGACGGCTACTCGACCGACTGCCCCGGAGACCCGCTCTACGACTGGATCCGGCGCGGCGCGCCCCGGCCGGGCGGGACCCCGCCCACGGAGCCGGCCGCGCCGCCGTTCCCCGGGCGGCTGCTGAAGTATCCGCCGGTCATGCACGGCGAGGACGTGCGCACCTGGCAGGCGCAGATGAAGAAGCGCGGCTTCGACCTGGCCGTGGACGGGGCGTACGGCTCCGGGTCGCGCGAGGTGTGCCGCAGGTTCCAGCGGCGGCAGGGCCTCGAGGACGACGGCGTCGTGGGCCCCCTGACGTGGCGGCTGACGTGGGAGGCGCCCCCGTCCTGAATCTGGGCCCTGAATCTGGGGTGGACCGGGGTCGGCGACACACCGAGCCTGGGGTGGACCCGGGGTTACCGCGCCTTCGGAGCTCCGCCTAGTATCCGACCATGGAACTGGCCACGGGGTTCGAGTCCATCTCGCGAGACGGCTGGCGGGCGCTGGCGGTCGAGGTCCTCCGCAAGTCGGGCATCGAGACGGAGGCGCCGGAGGAGGCGCTGTCCACCGCCACCTATGACGGGGTGACGGTCGCGCCGCTCTACGACCTGGACGACCTGCCCGGCGACCCCGGGCTGCCCGGCGAGGCGCCGTACGTGCGCGGGGCCCGCGGCACTCCCGGCTGGGAGGTGCGCCAGCGGCACGCCGTGGCCGACCCCGAGGCGGTGCTGGCCGACCTGGAGAACGGGGTCACCTCGCTGTGGCTCGTCGTCGGGGACGGCGCCATCCCGGTGGACGCGCTGGGCGCAGTGCTCAAGGATGTCTACCTCGACCTGGCGCCGGTCGTGCTGGAGGCTGGGGACCGGGTACGCGAGGCCGCCGAGGTCCTGTTCGGGCGCGGGAGCGCCGTGCGGGGCAACCTGGGCGCCTCCGCCGTTGAGGGTCCGGGGCTGGAGCTGGCCAGGCGCTGCGTCGACGGGTTCCCGGGGCTCGGGGCCGTCACCGTCGACGCCACCCCGTACCACGACGCGGGCGGCAGCGACGCCGAGGAGCTGGGCTGCTCGATCGCCCAGGGAGTCGCCGAGCTGCGGGCGCTCACGGACGGCGGGCTCTCTGTCGAGCAAGCGCTAGGGCAGATCGAGTTCCGGTACGCCGCCACCGCCGACCAGTTCGCCACCATCGCCAAGCTGCGCGCGGCCCGCCGGCTGTGGGCCAGGGTCGCCGAGGTGTGTGGCGCCGCCGGGCACGGCGGCCAGCGGCAGCACGCGGTGACCAGCTCGGCCATGATGACCGCCCGCGACCCCTGGGTGAACATGCTGCGCACCACCCTGGCCTGCTTCGCCGCCGGCGTCGGCGGCGCGGAGGCGGTCACGGTGCAGCCGTTCGACGCCTGCCTCGGGCTGCCGGACGCCTTCTCGCGGCGCATCGCCCGCAACACGCAGGCGCTGCTGCTGGAGGAGTCGGGCCTCGGGCGCGTCATCGACCCCGCCGGCGGCTCCTGGTACGTCGAGCGCCGCACCGCCGACCTCGCCGAACGCGCGTGGGCCTGGTTCCAGGAGATCGAGGCGGCGGGCGGGATCGCCCGGGCCGCCGGGCTCGTGGCGGACCGGATCGCCGCCACCCGCGCCCGCCGCGCCGACGACGTCGCCCACCGCCGCCTGCCCATCACGGGCGTGAGCGAGTTCCCGAACGTGCACGAGAAGCCGGTACGACCGCCCACGCCCGCGCAGGCCGCCTCCGAGACGGGCGGCCTGCCCCGGGTCCGCTACGCCGAGGAGTTCGAGGCCCTGCGCGACCTGGCCGACGCGCGGCCCGAGCGGCCCACGGTGTTCCTCGCCACGATCGGGCCCGTGGCCGCCCACACCGCGCGGGCCGCGTTCGCCGCCAACCTGTTCCAGACGGGCGGGCTGGACACCGAGACCGCCGGTCCCGGGGCCGATCCCGAGCAGATCGCCACCGCGTTCGCCGTGAGCGGCGCCTCCGTCGCCTGCCTGTGCTCGACCGACAAGCTCTACGCCCAGCACGCCGCCGCCGTCGCCACCGCACTGCGCAAGGCCGGTGCGAGGAAAGTCTGGCTGGCGGGGAAGGGGGAGTACGAAGGCGTGGACGGAAACCTCTACGCGGGCTGCGACGCGCTGGCCGTGCTCCGCGAGACCTTCGACGACCTGGAGGTGACCCGATGATCCCGGACTTCTCCGGCATCCCGCTCAACGCCCTGCCCAAGGACGGGCCGCAGGCGCCGAAGCACGCCGGTGAGGTGTGGGAGACGCCGGAGGGCATCGAGGTCAAGCCGCTCTACACGGCCCACGACCTCGAGGGCATCGACTTCCTGCGCACCTACCCGGGCGTGGCCCCCTACCTGCGCGGCCCGTACCCCACCATGTACGTCAACCAGCCCTGGACCATCCGCCAGTACGCGGGCTTCTCCACGGCCGAGGACTCCAACGCCTTCTACCGGCGCAACCTCGCCGCCGGGCAGAAGGGCCTGTCGGTGGCCTTCGACCTGGCCACGCACCGGGGCTACGACTCCGACCACCCGCGCGTGGCCGGCGACGTGGGCATGGCCGGGGTGGCGATCGACTCCATCTACGACATGCGGCAGCTGTTCGACGGCATCCCGCTCGACCGCATGTCCGTGTCGATGACCATGAACGGCGCCGTGCTGCCCGTCCTCGCGCTCTACATCGTGGCGGCCGAGGAGCAGGGGGTCGCGCCGGAGCAGCTCGCGGGGACCATCCAGAACGACATCCTCAAAGAGTTCATGGTCCGCAACACCTACATTTATCCCCCGACGCCGTCGATGCGGATCATTTCGGATATTTTCGCTTATACGAGCGAGAAGATGCCGAAATTCAACTCCATCAGCATTTCCGGTTACCACATCCAGGAGGCCGGGGCGACGTGCGACCTGGAGCTGGCCTACACGCTGGCCGACGGCGTCGAATACCTGCGGGCCGGGGTCGGCGCCGGGATGGACGTCGACCGGTTCGCGCCGCGGCTGTCGTTCTTCTGGTGCATCGGCATGAACTTCTTCATGGAGGTCGCCAAGCTCAGGGCCGCCCGGCTGCTGTGGGCCAACCTGGTTTCTGGATTTAATGCGAAAAATCCGAAATCGCTGAGCCTCCGTACGCACTCCCAGACCTCCGGCTGGTCGCTGACCGCGCAGGACGTCTTCAACAACGTGGCCCGCACCTGCGTCGAGGCCATGGCCGCCACCCAGGGGCACACGCAGTCCCTGCACACCAACGCCCTCGACGAGGCGCTCGCGCTGCCCACCGACTTCTCCGCCCGCATCGCCCGCAACACCCAGCTGCTCATCCAGCAGGAGTCGGGCACCACCAAGGTGATCGACCCGTGGGGCGGCTCCTACTACGTCGAGCGCCTCACCCACGACCTCGCCGAACGCGCCTGGGCCCACATCCAGGAGGTCGAGGCCGCCGGCGGCATGGCCAGGGCCATCGAGGCTGGCCTGCCCAAGCTCCGCATCGAGGAGGCGGCCGCCCGTACGCAGGCCCGCATCGACTCGGGCCGCCAGCCCGTGATCGGCGTCAACAAGTACCGCGCCGAGAGCGACGAGGCCGTCGAGGTGCTCAAGGTCGACAACAGCGCCGTACGCGCCCAGCAGCTCGACAAGCTGGCCCGGCTCAGGGCCGAACGCGACCCCGGCGCCGTGCAGCGCGCGCTCGACGCGCTCACCAAGGCCGCCGACAACCCCGCGCCTGGCCTGGAGCACAACCTGCTCAAGCTGGCCGTGGACGCCGCCCGGGCCAAGGCGACCGTGGGCGAGATCTCCGATGCCCTGGAGCGGGTGTTCGGCCGGCACGCCGAGCAGGTACGTACCATCTCTGGGGTGTATCGCGACGAGTCAGGCCCCTCCGCCAACATCGAGCGCGTCCGCCGGGCGTGCGCCGACTTCGAGCGGGCCGAGGGCCGCCGCCCGCGCATCCTGGTGGCCAAGATGGGCCAGGACGGGCACGACCGCGGCCAGAAGGTGATCGCCACCGCGTTCGCCGACCTCGGCTTCGACGTGGACGTCGGCCCGCTGTTCCAGACGCCGGAGGAGGTCGCCAGGCAGGCGGTCGAGGCCGACGTGCACATCGTGGGCGTGTCGTCGCTGGCCGCCGGGCACCTGACGCTGGTGCCCGCGCTGCGCCGGGCGCTGGCCGACCTCGACGCCGGCGACGTCATGATCGTGGTCGGCGGCGTCATCCCGCCCGGCGACCACGACGAGCTGCGGGCCGCGGGCGCCGCCGCGATCTTCCCGCCCGGCACGGTGATCGCCGACGCCGCCCTCGACCTGCTCGACCAGCTGAGGAACCGTCAGTAAGTTCCCCGGTCGCACATCGTGACGGAGATCGTCCGCTGGGTGGCGACCGGGGACGTGATCCGGAGCGTGACGCGATGGACGCCGCCCGTGCTCTTGAGGCTCTGCGGCGAGGTCAGGAAGCGCTGGCCGTTCTCGGTGACGAGCGCCGACGAGCGGCCCACGGCGACGTTGTCGATGTACCAGGTGTAGCGGAAGGTCAGCGGCCGGCCCGTGCGCTGCACCATCGCCTGCAGCGTGACCTCGCCGCCGGTCCAGCAGTCGCCGTTCTTCGCGCCGCCAGGGCGGACGTAGACGAGCCTGAGCCGGTCGGCGGCGGGCGTGGCACTCGCCGTCGGGTCGCCGGTCGGGTCCGCCGTCGATCCCGCCGTCGGGACGTTGCTCGGGGTGCCGACGGTCTGCGGGCTGGGCCTGGGGGTACGCGAGCGTCTCGGGCGCGTGGTGGGGGTGGTCGCCACCTCGGTCGTGGGCGCGGTGGTCACGTCGGAGACGTTCTTGGCCTTGGGGGTGGGCGTGGTGGGGGTGAGCCACATGATGGCGCCGGCCAGCGCCAGTACGGACACGCCGGCGACGCCCGCGATGAGCACGATCTTCACCCGCCGCCGCCCGGACCGCCGCGGCCGCTCGGGCGCCTGGGGCGGGGCCTGGGGCTGGGGCTGGGGCGTGCCCGGCACGAGGAGGTCGACCAGCGCCGAGTGCTGGGCCACCGACGGCTCGGCCACGACCTGCGCGGCGCCCGGCCCTTCGGCGGGCGGGAAGCCCGGCGGCGGCTCGGCGGGCGCGTGGTGCTGGAAGGCGGGGGGAACCGGGGCCTCGACCGGAGCCGCCATCGGGAACGTCCCCGGCCCCTGGCCGTGCGGCGCGGTCGCACCTTGGTGGTGCGCGGCCACGCCTTGGTCGAAGTGCGCGGGCGAGCCCTGGCCGAAGTGCGGGCCTTGATCGACGTGGGCGGGCGCGTTCTGGCCGAAGTGCGGGCCCTGGCCGTGGTGCGCGGGCGGAGCGGGCTGCCCCACCACGGGCTGTCCCGACAAGGGCTGGCCCGCCACGGGCTGGCCCAGGGACTGGGGGTCGGTGCCGTGGCTCTGGCGCGAGGTCCTGCGCGGCAGCGGGGCCGCGGGCTGCTCCGCGGCCGGCTCCTGGGCGCGGGCCCGGCGCGGCGGCGTGTCCTGGTCGAGGGTGGCGTCAGGCGTGTCCTGCCAGGCCGCCAGCGGGGGATCGGGCCTGTGGGGCTGGGTCTGGTACGGGGCCGTCTGCTGGCGGGACGGCGCGGTCAGCCGCAGCAGCACGTCACGCATCGCGGGGCGGGAGCCCGGATCCTTGGCCAGGCAGGCCAGCAGGATCTCGCGTACCGGCCCGCGCAGCTCGCCCATGCGCGGCTCGTCCTTCAGGATGCGGTTGATCACCGCGGGCAGCGAGTCGTCCCCGAACGGCGGCACCCCCGTGGCCGCGGAGACCATCACCGACCCCCACGCGAACACGTCAGCCGCCGCCCCGCCCGCCTGCCCGGCGAGCTGCTCGGGCGCCATGTACGCGGGCGTGCCGACGAAGGTGCCGGTCGCCTTCACGCCGGTGCCGAGCGCCCCGGCGATGCCGAAGTCCACCACCCGCGGCCCGTCGGGCCCGATCAGGACGTTCGCCGGCTTGAAGTCCCCGTGCACGACGCCGGCCTGGTGGATGGCGTCCAGCGCGGTCGCGGTCGCCACGGCGAGCCGCTGCAGCTCCGCCCCGCCGAGCCGGCCGACCTGCTCGAGCGAGGGTCCGTCCACGTACTCGGACACGATGTACGGCCTGCCGCTGGTCGAGGCGTCGAGCACCTGCGCGAGGCAGAACGGCTCGACCTTGCGCGCGGCGGCGATCTCCGTGGCGAGGCGGCCGTCGACGGAGAGCCCCTCACGCAGCACCTTGACGGCGACCGGGGTTCCGTTGCGGGCCTGGCCGAGGTAGACGACACCGTGGCCGCCCGCGCCGAGCCGACCGACCAGCCGGTAGGGTCCCACCGTTGCCGGGTCGCCCTCGCGGAGGGGTTCGACGTTGGGCATGAGGGGAGTGACTCCTGTGACGGCTGAGATCAGAACTCCAGCACCCTACTGGCAAAAGTCAAGAATTGTCAGAGATTAGCTGATCAACTGGGAAGAAAGGGGTAAGCCGGGTGCACTCGCTGGAGGACTACGCCCGAGGCGTACGGGCCGGGTCCCGTACGTGGATCGCCCGCGCGATCACGCTCGTCGAGTCGACCAGGCCCGACCACAACGTCCTGGCGCAGCGCCTGCTCGTCGAGCTCACCCCGCTGTCCGGCCACGCGCGCCGGATCGGGATCTCCGGCGTGCCCGGCGTGGGGAAGTCCACGTTCATCGACGCGCTCGGCACGATGCTGACCGCGCAGGGCCACAAGGTGGCCGTGCTGGCCGTCGACCCCTCCTCCACCAGGACGGGCGGCAGCATCCTCGGCGACAAGACCCGCATGGCCCGCCTGTCGGTCGACCCCGCCGCGTTCATCCGCCCCTCGCCCACCTCCGGCACCCTGGGCGGCGTCACCAAGGCGACCAGGGAGGCCATGGTCGTCGTGGAGGCCGCCGGCTTCGACGTCGTCCTGGTCGAGACCGTCGGCGTGGGCCAGTCGGAGACCGCGGTGGCCGACATGGTGGACACGTTCCTGCTGCTCACGCTGGCCCGCACCGGCGACCAGCTCCAGGGCATCAAGAAGGGCGTGCTGGAGCTCGCGGACGTCATCGCGGTCAACAAGGCCGACGGCGAGCACGAGCTGCCCGCCAGGAAGGCCGCGCGGGAGCTGGCCGGCGCGCTGCGCATGCTCCGCTCCGACTCCACGCCGCCGCCGGTGCTCACGTGCAGCGGGCTCACCGGCGACGGGCTGGACAAGCTCTGGCGGCACGTGCTGACCCACCAGGAGTCGATCGACCTGGCCGCCAAGCGCCGCGGGCAGCAGGTCGGGTGGACGTGGACGCTGGTGCGCGACCGGCTGCTGTCCGAGCTGCGCCACGACCCCGAGGTGGCGGCGATCACCGAGGAGATCGAGCGGGAGGTCCTGGCGGGCGAGCTGACGCCCGCGCTCGCGGCCGACCGGCTCCTGTCCGCCTTCAAACGCCCCTGAGACGGGAAGCACGCGGCGCGCTGGTCTATCCCAAATGGTGGGATTGCTTTTAGAGTCGGCGTCAACACCGTCCAGGAGGTTCAGGCATGTCCAGCATTCCGTCCCTGCTGCGCGACCGGATCGCGGCGACCCCCGACGCGGAGGCGTACAGATTCCCCTCGGACGACGGCTGGGCCTCGCTGTCGTGGCGCGAGGTGGGCGACCGCGTGCGCGGGCTGGCCCTCGGCCTGGCCGGGCTGGGCTCCGGGCCCGGCAAGCGGGTGTCGATCCTCTGCTCGACCCGGGTCGAGTGGATCCTGGCCGACCTCGCGGTGCTGGCGACCGGAGCGGCCACGACCACGATCTACCCGTCCAACACGGCGGCCGAGTCGGCGTTCGTCATCACCGACTCCGGCAGCACGATCGTCATCGCCGAGAACGACGACCAGGTGGCCAAGCTCAGGTCCGTCCAGAAGGAGCTGCCCGACGTCACCCACGTCGTGGTCGTCGACGGCTCGCCCAGCGAGGACGGCTGGGTGGTCACGCTCGCCTCCCTCAGCGGTGAGGGCGACTACGACGCCATGGTGGACGCCATCGCCAGGGACGACCTGGCCACCCTCATCTACACCTCGGGCACCACCGGCCGCCCCAAGGGCGTGGAGCTGACCCACGACAACTGGCTCTACGTCTCCGAGGCCGTCCGCGGGCTCGGCATGCTCTCCGAGTCCGACCTGCACTTCCTGTGGCTGCCGCTGTCGCACTCGTTCGGCAAGCTGCTGGAGGTCGTCATGATCGACATCGGCGTGCCGACCGCGATCGACGGCCGCCTCGACAAGATCGCCGAGAACCTCGGCGTGGTCAAGCCGACGTTCATGGCCGCCGCGCCGCGCATCTTCGAGAAGATCCACAACACGGTCGTGGCCACCGTGCGCCGCGAGGGCGGGATCAAGCTGCGCATCTTCGACTGGGCGAAGCGGACCGGCATCCGGGTCGTCAGGGCCCGCCAGCGCGGGGCGGACATCCCGGTCACCACCCGGATCGAGCACGCCCTGGCCGACCGCCTGGTCTTCGCCAAGCTCCGCGACCGGTTCGGCGGCCGGATCCGCTTCTTCATCTCCGGCGCCGCCCCGCTCTCGCAGGACATCGCCGAGTTCTTCGACGCGGCGGGCCTGACGATCATGGAGGGGTACGGGCTGACCGAGTCGTCGGCGGGCAGCTTCCTCAACCGGCCGGAGTCGGTGAAGTTCGGCACGGTCGGGCCGCCGCTGCCCGGCACCGAGGTCCGCATCGCCGACGACGGCGAGGTCCTCATCGGCGGGCGCGGCATCATGCGCGGCTACCACGGGCTGCCGGAGGAGACGGCCGGGGCGCTGGAGGAGGGCTGGTTGCACACCGGTGACATCGGCGAACTCGACGAGGCCGGACGGCTGCGCATCACCGACCGCAAGAAGGAGCTGATCAAGACCTCGGGCGGCAAGTACGTCGCGCCCACGTACCTGGAGGGTCGGATCAAGGCGGCCTGCCCGTACGCGTCGCACGTCTTCGTGCACGGCGACCGGCGCAACTACGTCACGGCGCTGGTCACGCTCGACATGGACGTCGTCAAGCCGTGGGCCCAGGCCGAGGGGCTGCCGTCCGACCCCGAGGAGCTGCGCGAGCACCCGCGCGTGCGCGAGGAGGTCGGGCGGGCCATCGACCAGGTCAACGCCGACCAGGCCAGCTACGCCACGGTCAAGAAGTTCGCGATCCTGGCGGAGGACTTCACCGTGGAGACGGGCGAGCTGACGGCCAGCCTCAAGATCAAGCGCAAGGCCGTCGAGGAGCGCCACGGCAAGACCCTCGACTCCTTCTACGACGGGTGAGCGATCCCGTCGTGATCTCCCACCTGCCGGTGCGGCCGAGGCACTGCGACGCCCAGGCCATGATGCACGCCTCCCGCTACTACGAGTACATCGAGGACGCGTTCCTCGACTGGATCGGGGCCCGCGGCGGCTACGACCGGCTCCGGCGGGAGGGCGCCGACCTGGTGGTCAAGGCGAGCGGGTGCGAGCACCACGCGCCCGCCCGCCTCGGCGACGTGCTGGCCGTGGAGAGCGCGCCGGCCAGGGTCGGCACCACGTCGATCACGATGACGTTCACGATGCGGCGCGGGGACGAGCTGGTGGCCGTCGGCACGGTCACGTACGTGTGCGTCCGCGACGGCCATCCCACCCCGCTCCCCGCGATCCTCACAGGGCCTCCTTCGTCGGCCCTGTGAGGAAACTCCTGTGCTTATTGGTTCACTCACTCCGTTCGCTACAGGACCCGCTTCGCCCCCGGCAGCGACCGCACCAGGTACGCCAGCGACCAGCACAGCGGCAGCGCCACCACCAGCATGATCGCGAACTTGACGACCGCGACCGCCTCCAGCGGGCGCAGCGCGTAGCCGATGGCGACCAGCACGAGCGGGTGGATGATGTAGACGGTGAAGGCGTGGTCGGACAGGAACCTCCCGCGCGGCCCCTGCTCGGCGAAGCGCTCCCTGAAGAGCACTGACAGCCCGATGATCATGCTGACCGCGAAGGCCGACTCCCAGGTGGCCGTCAGCGCCGACGAGAGCTGCCCGCCGGTCATCCGCGAGAGCGGCAGCAGCACGGCGCTCGACACACCCGCCACGACGAACCCGAGATGCCCCGCCCGCGCGGGCAGCGTCTCGAACCAGCCGCGCCTGAAGGCCGCGCACCCGAGGGCGAACATGGCGACGTACTGCGGCAGGAAGTCCGGCGTCGGCAGCCCGAGCACCGGCACGTACGTGCCGGTCGGCACCGGGATGCGCCACAGGAACGTGGCGAGGGACAGGACCAGGACGAACAGCACGATCGACCGGAGCCGCAGCGGCTCGGGGCGCGGATCGGCCGCCGGCCGCCGGCTCCGCCACCACGCGTACACCAGCGCGAAGACGATCAGCACCTCGGCGAACCACATGGGCCCCGGGTCCCACGAACCCAGGTAGTACTGCCAGTACGGCAGCTCCGGGCGCTGCGCGAGCCCGCCGAAGTTCACCAGCGGCCGCAACAGGACGAGGAAGACGAGCAGCGGGATGCCCAGCCGCACCAGCCGGTCCCGGACGAAGGCGCGCGAGCCCTTGCGGTCGTACGAGCCGGGGGTGAAGAAGCCGGAGATGAGGAAGAAGAACCCCATGAAGAACGCCTGGTTGAACACCACCAGGATGTCGAGCGCGACCCCCGACGGGTCCTTGGCGGGCTCGGTGTAGAACCACAGGGGGATGTTCCCGTACGTGACCGCGGCGTGGTGGGCCACCACCAGCGCGGTCAGCACGATCCGCAGGTTGTCGATCGAGTGGAGCCGGGTCCTCGGCTCGGTCTTCATCGGAACCTCCAAGGAAACCCCACCTTGAGGTGGGGGAGAAATCGGACCTCTGGGGAGCAGAGCAGGGGCAGGCGTTTCGCCATTGAGCGAACCGCCGTTCACCAGATCAGGGGCGGCGTTAACTGATCTCGCGATAAAAATGAGGCGTGGCGCGGATCGTGAAGCGGGCCTACAAGTACCGCTTCCACCCGATCCCCGGGCAGGCCGAAGAGCTCGCCCGGACGTTCGGCTGCGTCCGCGTGGTCTACAACAAAGCCTTGGAGGAACGGACCCGTGCCTACACCCTGGAAGGCAAGCGCGTCTCCTACGTGGAGTCCTCGGCCGCGCTGACGGCGTGGAAGAAGACGCCCGAGCTGGCGTTCCTGGGCGAGGTGTCGTCGGTTCCGTTGCAACAGGCGCTTCGCCATCTTCAGGCGGCCTTCAGCAACTTCTTCGCGCGCCGAGCCGAGTACCCGACGTTCAAGTCCCGCAAGAAGTCGCGCGCGTCCGCGGAGTACACCCGCTCGGCTTTCCGCTGGCGGGATGGACGGCTCACCCTGGCGAAGATGGACGCGCCCCTGAACATCGTGTGGTCGCGCCCGCTCCCCGAGGGAGCCGAGCCGTCCACCGTGACCGTCTCCCAAGACGCGGCCGGACGCTGGTTCGTGTCCCTCCTCATCGAGGAGAGGATCTCCCCGCTTGCTCCGGTGGAGACTCAGGTGGGGGTGGACGCGGGCATCACCGCGCTGGTCACGCTCTCGACCGGTGAGAAGGTCACCAATCCGGGGCACGAGCGGACCGACCGGCGGCGTCTGACCAAGGCGCAGCGGGCGCTGGCTCGCAAGGTCAAGGGCAGCGCGAACCGGGCCAAGGCCCGATTGCGTGTCGCCAAGGTGTACGCGCGGATCGCCGACCGGCGGCGTGACTTCCTGCACAAGCTTTCGACTCGGCTCGTCCGTGAGAACCAAACGGTCGTGATCGAGGACCTCACCGTTCGCAACATGGTGAAGAACAGCAGGCTCGCCCGAGCCATCTCGGACGCGGCCTGGCGGGACCTGCGGATGATGCTGGAGTACAAGACAGCGTGGTACGGGCGGGAACTGGTGGTTGTGGATCGCTGGTTCCCTTCCTCCAAGCTGTGCTCGGCCTGCGGGGCACTCGCCGAAAGCATGCCGATGCAGGTCCGCGCCTGGACGTGCGCCTGCGGCACCTCCCACGACCGGGACGTCAACGCCGCGAGAAACGTCTTGGCCGCCGGGCTGGCGGACAAGTAAAACGCCTGCGGAGCTGGTGTAAGACCTCAACGAGAGTCCTTTCGGGCGGGCAACCGGCGGTGAAACAGGAAGCCTCACGGGCGACCGTGAGAATCCCTCTCGACCGAGGGAGGAAGTCAAATCCTGCATGCCCTTTCGAAGAGGTCGGCGAGTTCGCGCGCGTGCGCGTCGAGGTCGTGGTCGGGATAGGCGGCCCAGTAGCCGAACATGCTGTCCATGGCGGCCGACACCGAGATGGACATGACGCGGAGGTCGAAGTCCCTGAATTCGCCGGTGCGCTGCCCGAGTTGGAAGATCATCTCGATTGCCCGGTAGATCTCCTCGCTGGTGTGCACGCCGTAGCGGGGTTTGCCGTCGGCGCCGCGCAGGTTGTTGAAGATCTCGCCGAGCGCCAGGATCTTCGAGCGGTGCTTGCGCATGTGCGCGGCGTTGGCGACGAAGTACGTCCGCAGCAGGGCGCCGGCCCCCTCCACGCCCTCCATCGCCGCCACCACGTGATCGGCGGCCTCCGTGTAGGCGCGGGTGACGACCTCCTCCATCAGCTCGTCCTTGCCGGCGAAGTGGTAGGAGATGACGCCCTTGCTGATGCCCGCGTGCTTGGCGATGCGCGCAAGGGACGCCTGGGCGAACCCGACGTCGGCGATCACCTCCACGGCCGACGCCACGATCTGCGCGCGCCTGGCCTCCTCGATGAACGAACGGCGCTTCTGGCCGTCCGGTTCAATTTCTGACCGCATGGCCAAAATTTAACACATACGGCCAGAAACGGCGACGCTCGTCGCCTCGCGCCTCACCTCAGCCGGGACCGGTAGACCGCCCTGGCCTGCTCCAGCAGGGACACGTGGTCGCCGAACTGGTAGGCGCCGACCAGGCGGCCGTGCTGCCTGATGAGCTCCTCCAGCAGGCCGAGCCACTCCAGGCACCACACGACGTCCTCGCGCCGGGCGACCCGCCGCCCTGAACCGTCCTGATCGGCAATCGTGGTCTGAATCTCGATACTTAGCCCTTGCGCTAACTATTACGGGATG
This sequence comes from Nonomuraea sp. NPDC003707, assembly GCF_053587055.1. NCBI lineage: Bacteria > Bacillati > Actinomycetota > Actinomycetes > Streptosporangiales > Streptosporangiaceae > Nonomuraea > Nonomuraea sp. NPDC003707. The sequence goes on from NZ_JBSFNK010000002.1 coordinate 469,940, forward strand.
GCCATACTTAGCCGCATGGCACAGTATTCGGCGGAGCTCGACGGGGTGTTCGTCGCACTCGCCGACCCGACCCGGCGCGCCGTCGTCCGGCGTCTCGGCCGCGGGCCCGTGAGCGTCGGCGACCTCGCCCGCGACTTCCCGATGACCCTCCCCTCGTTCATGAAGCACGTGCGGACGCTCGAATCGAACGGGCTCATCCGCACGCTCAAGTCCGGCCGGGTGCGCACCTGCGTGCTCAACCGCGAGCGGCTCGCCCTGGTCGACGATTGGCTCGCCGAGCAGCGCCGGATCTGGGAGGAGCGCACCGACCGCCTCGAACGGTTCGTCACCTACCTGGAGGAGAACCCGCAGTGAATCCCGATCTCGACCTCGCCCTGGAGCGGATCATCCGCGCCCCGCGCGCGACCGTGTGGAGGGCCTGGACGGACCCGTCCCTGCTCGAGAGGTGGTGGGTCCCGGCTCCGTACCGCTGCCGGGTGGACCGCCTGGACCTGCGGCCCGGCGGGGCGTTCGTGACGCGGCTGAGCGACGGCGGGGCCGAGTTCGGCCCGCACCTGGACGCGTGCTTCCTCGCCGTGGACGAGCTCGAGCGGATCGTGTTCACCAACGCGATCGACAGCGCGTGGCGTCCCGCGAGCCCCGCCCCGGTCGCGATCACCGCCACGATCACACTCAACGATCACCCGGACGGCACGGACTACCGGATCGTCGTCCGGCACGGCGACCCGGAGGCCCGCGCCCATCACGAGAAGCTCGGCTTCGCCGACGGCTGGGGGACGGTCGCCGCCCAGCTGGCCGCTCTCAGCGAGGGCGGGCAATGAAGATCGCTCTCACCGAGTTCCTCACCCTCGACGGGGTCAGCCAGGGACCCGGCTCGCCGGAGGAGGACACCAGCGGCGGATTCACCCGTGGCGGCTGGCTCGTTCCCCACATGGACGGGACGTTCGTCCAGCGCGCCTCCGACTGGCTCGACCTCGCCGACGGCCTGCTGCTCGGACGGCGCACCTACGAGGCGTTCGCACGCGACTGGCCGAAGATCACCGACCCGGCCGACCCGTTCACCGAGCGGATGAACACCCTGCCGAAGTACGTCGTGACGAACACCCTCACCGAAGGGACCTGGAACCCCACGACCATCCTCAAGGGCGACCCGGTCCACGCGGTCGCCGAACTCAAGGCACGGCCGGGCCGCGAACTCCAGATCCACGGCAGCGCCCGTCTCGGCGACTCGCTGCTGGCGGCGGGCCTGATCGACACGCTCCGCCTCGTGATCGCCCCCGCCGTCGTCCGGACCGGCCGGCGGCTGCTGACCGGCGTCGGAGCCCCGTCCGGCCTCCGCCTGCTCCACCACGAGGCCACGCCGAACGGCCTGCTGCTCCTGGAGTACGAGGTGACCGGCCAGGCGCGCCAAGGCGCCTACGAGGGCGTCGCCGCCTTCGCCTGAGCGGCGCTACCGGGAGGCGGCGCGAGGACGGTCGCGGGGCGGGACGGTGGCGACCATGCCCGAGGTGCGCACCTCCCACACGCCGCAGGCACACCGCAGGTAGGAGACCGTGCCCTCGGAGGTGCGGTGGGAGGAGACGACGGCCAGGGCCAGGGGGTCGTGCAGGTGTCCGGAGTGCATGCTTCCAATCTGCTGTAATGGCCTTATGCATTTCAACGCTTACGGCGGCAACGGGGCGGCCCTCGCGGCGGAGCTGGTGAACGCGACCGACTTCAGCCCCGAGGCGGTCGAGGCGATGCTGACCGAGCACCGCCTGGTTCGCACCGTCGTCACGGCCGAGCAGGCCGAGGAGTTGCGGGTGTGGGCGGGGCGGCTGTCGCCGGTGTTCGGGGAGCGGGACCAGGACACGCAGATCAAGCTGATCAACGATCTGCTCGACGTCACCGCGTCCAAGCCGTACGTCAGCGCGCACGACGGGCGCGAGCCGCACCTGCACTTCTTCGACCCCAGCGCGGACGTCGTGTCCAGGGCGAAGGACACCACGGCCGGCGGGCTGGCCATGGCCATGTCGTTCGCGGGCAGGCACCGGCTGGGGCGGTGCGACCGCGACGGGTGCGAGATCGTCTTCGTCGACACCTCCCGCAACGGGCGGCGCCGGTTCTGCTCTCCCGCCTGCGCCAACCGGGTCAACGTCGCGGCGCATCGTGCGCGCGGCCTTGCGGGGTGATCGAGGCGTCGCATACTCTTTGGACGTCTTATCGCCGAGCCCTGGGGGCAGCTGACGTGAGGATCTGAGGTCGCGGGCACCGCGCCGTTCCGCCCTGTCGTGGGCATGCGCGCACACCTGGACCTCGTGGCGATCCTCGTCGTCCCGAATCCTCTGCTTGTGTTGCGCGCGTTTGCGGTGATTTCCCGCCAAGTCACGAAATTTCGATCTTTGTGACGGGAGCCGCCTTATGTCTTTTTCCATTGTTGTAGATCACGTGTCCTTCGGCTGGCCGGACGGCACCAAGGTGCTCGACGGGCTCGACGCCGCGTTCCCCGCGGGGCGCACCGGGCTCATCGGGACCAACGGGTCGGGCAAGTCCACCCTGCTGAAGGTCATCGCGGGGGAGCTGGCCCCCCGGCCCGGATCCGTGTCCGTCTCCGGCGAGATCGGATACCTGCCGCAGAACGTCCCGCTGGGCGCCGGCCGTACCGTGTCGGACCTGCTGGAGATCAGCGCGACGCGGACGGCGCTGCACGCCATCGAGAGCGGGGACGTGGCCGAGGAGCACTTCGCGGCCGTCGGCGACGACTGGGACGTCGAGGAACGCGCCCGCGCGGAGCTCGACCGGCTCGGGCTGGACCACGTCGGGCTGGACCGCACGGTCGGCACGCTGTCCGGCGGCGAGACCATCATGGTCGCGCTCGCCGCCCAGTTGCTGAAACGGCCCGAGGTGCTGCTGCTCGACGAGCCCACCAACAACCTCGACCTCGACGCGCGGGAGCGGCTCTACGCCGCGGTCGCCGCCTGGTCGGGCGTGCTGGTGGTGGTCAGCCACGACCGCGCGCTGCTGGAGCTGGTGGACCAGATCGCCGAGCTGCGCGACGGCGCCGTGCGCATGTACGGAGGCAACCTGAGCGCCTACGAGGAGCAGGTCGCCGCCGAGCAGGAGGCCGCCCAGCGGATGGTACGGACCGCGGAAGGCGAGATCCGCCGCCAGCAGCGGGAGCTCATCGACGCCCGCACCCGGATCGACCGCAGCCAGCGGGCCGGCCGGAAGGCGTTCGAGAACAAGAAGGCGCCGAAGATCGTCGCCAACGCGCTCAAACGGAAGGCCCAGGTGACGGCGGGCAAGCAGCGCAACCTCGCCATCGAGAAACTGGAGGAGGCGCGGGGGCGGCTGACGGAGGCCGAGCAGGCGGTGCGGGACGACGCGGAGATCCGCATCCAGCTGCCGGGCACCGAGGTCCCGGCGGGCCGCACGGTCCTGACCCTCCCCCTCGCCCCGCCTTCGGGCCATGGCACTCCCGAAGCCGGTGCCTCCGAGCGGCGTCGCGTTCCGGAGGACCACGAGGTCAGTGAGGAGGAAGCGGAAGGGGATGTGCGCGGCGTGGTGCTGGAGACGCTGGTGGTGCGCGGTCCCGAGCGGATCGCGTTGCTGGGCCCCAACGGCTCCGGCAAGACCACGCTGCTCAAGCGGATCGTCGAGCACGGCGCCCACGTCCCGGTGCGCTACCTGCCGCAGCGCCTCGACCTCCTGGACGACGCGCTGAGCGTGGTGGACAACGTGCGGGCCGTGGCCCCGTCCGCCTCCGTGAACGACGTCCGGGCCCGCCTGGCGCGCTTCCTGTTCAAGGGCGAGCGGGCCAACCAGGCCGTCGGCACGCTGTCGGGTGGCGAGCGCTTCCGGGCGACGCTGGCCGCGCTCCTGTCGGCCGAGCCGCCGCCCCAGCTGCTCCTGCTCGACGAGCCGACGAACAACCTGGACATGGCCAGCGTCCACGAGCTCTCCCAGGCGCTGAACGCGTACCGGGGGGCGCTCGTCGTGGCCAGCCACGACGTGCCGTTCCTGGAGACGATCGGGATCACCCGGTGGCTGCGACAGGATCGCAATGCCGGACTGTCCGAATCCTGATTGACGGGCAGGGATCAACCGGACGATAGTGTGACAGGTGGCTGGACCCCGGTTGATCTCCTGCGTTCTCGCCCTGGCAACCCTCACGCTCAGCGCGTGCTCCTCGGCGTTACCGTCCCCGACCGGAGGCGAGCCGAAGGTCAGCGGGGTGGCCGGCGGCAACGGCGGCGGCGTGCCCGCCGGCGGCGGCACGGCGGCGCAAACCCCGAGCCCGGCCGCGCTCACGGCCGAGGCCTACAAGGGCGAGCTCCAGGGCAGGCACAAGTCGATGGCGGACGCCATCAGCGCCCTGGCCGGCGCGCGCGGGGTCAAGGCCCTGGACCAGCGCGTCGGCCGCGCTGAGCAGGCGCTGAGCGGGGCCGCGGACGCGCTGGCCGCCATCACCCCACCCGACGCCGTACGGCCCCAGCACGACGCGTACGTGGCCAGCCTGCGCGACTTCGCCGGCGAGCTCGGCTCCACGGCGGGCAAGGTCGGCGCGCGGAACCTGTGCACGTCCTCGGCCGTCCTCATCGACCTCGACGCCAAGCTGGCCGCGCTCGACAAGGCGGGTGCGGCCCTGCAGAGCGCCGGCGACTACCCGGCCGACGTCGTGAGCGTGAAGGCCGGCAAGAAGCAGACCAGGCGGCTGAAGAACGGCTCGTTCATCAAGAGGGCCACCTTCAATGGCCGCAGCTCGCTGGAGATCGACAACGGCGGCACCCGCGACTCCGTGGTGACCATCATGAAGGGCGGGAGCAAGTCCTTCAGCGTGTACGTGCGCAAGAACGCCAAGTTCAAGGTCAAGGGCGTGCGCGACGGCAGCTACAAGGTCTACTTCACGCACGGCGTGGACTGGGACGGCAAGAGCAAGTCGTTCACGCGTAACTGCAGCTTCGAGAGGTTCCAGAAGTCGGTGAAGTTCAAGACGACGTTCACCGCCACACAGATCCGCTGGCACGACTGGCGGATCACGCTGCACGCGATCGCGGGCGGCAACGCCCGCACCTCGCCCGTGGACCCCGACGACTTCCCGGGCTGACCCGCGGATCCGGACCGCGGAACGCGCGAAGGCCGCACACCCCCACCGGTGCGCGGCCCTCGTCGCGATCAGGTCGAGAACAGCATACCCACCCAGCTGCGCTGCCGGTGGTGGTGGCCGCCGTAGTGGCCGCCGCCGTGCGGGGCGCCCCAGGCCGGGCCGGGGGCGGGGGGCGGCGGGGGAGAGGTGTGGTACTGAGTCTCCATCCGGGTCAGCGTCTCGAGCTCGCCGTAGTCGAGGAAGATCCCGCGGCAGTTGTCGCACTGCTCGATGTGAACGCCGTTGCGCTCATAGGTTCGCATGTTCCCGCGGCACTTGGGGCACTGCATCTAGGTCGCTCTCCTTGGCTTCGAGGTCTCAGGTTGAAACCTACCGCGCGCAACCCCGTCACGCTCGGACGATTCTGTTGCACGACTCAACCAACGAATGCTCGACCTCGTCCAGTTCCCGGCCCTCGCGCTCGGCGTTGACCACGGCCACCGCGGCCAGCTGAACGGTCAGCGCCCTGGCCGGCACGTCGAGCCGCCGCCACGGGTCGTCGCCCCGGCCGAGCGCGGGCCCGCCGGAGGCCAGGTAGGCCCCCAGGAACCGCTCCCAGACGGCCGGGTCGAGCAGCCCGGCGGCGTACCAGGCGGCCGGCCTGGCCAGGTCCCACGCCGGGTCGCCGACGCCCAGGTCGTCGACGTCGATGAGCAGCCAGGCGTCGCGGTGGACGAGCTGGCCCAGATGCCAGTCGCCGTGCGTGAGCAGGCCGGGCAGCGGGTCGGGCTCGGGCAGCTCCTCGAACGTCCGCCTGATGAGCTGCTCCACCGGGCCGTCGCCGGTCATCCGGCCCACCGCCCTGGCGGCCCGCGCGGGCCCGCCCGCGGCGGGAAGGCCGGGCAGCAGGGTGAGGGGGACGGCGTGCAGCCTGGCCAGCAGCCTGGCGCCCTCCTCCCAGGGCGCGGAGTCCGGGTCCTCCTGCGCGACCGGCCGGCCGGCGGGCCAGACCGTCACCGCGCGGCCCGCGACCGCCAGCACCTGAGGGTCGAGCGGGGCCAGCATCACCCCGGTCACCGCGGCCGACGCCGCGCCCCGCAACCGGATCCGCAACGACTCCACGTCGTCACGCTGCGAGTGGGCCTTGACCACGACCTCGCCTCTACGTAACACCACGACGTCCGTACGCGTCGGATGCAGCACGGGCTCGCCCGTCCCCCCGTACGCCCCGGCGATCCCCGCCAGGTCCTCCTCCAGACTCACTGCTACAGACTAGGGGTCATGAGGATCGGTTTCGCAGTGCCCCAGTCAGGCCCATGGGCGACCCCGGAGAACATGCGCCGCGTCGCCGGGCGGGCGGAGGAGCTCGGCTACCACGAGCTGTGGACGTTCCAGCGGCTGCTGTACCCGGTCGGGCACCCGATGGGGCCGACGTACCGCAGCGTGCACGACCCGCTGATCACGCTGGCCCACCTCGCGGGCGTGACGGAGCGGATCCGGCTCGGCGTGGCCGTCGTCAACGCGTACGTGCAGCCGGTCGTGCTGGCCAAGCAGCTGGCCACCCTCCAGACCGTGTCCGGCGGGCGGCTCACGGCGGGGCTCGGGCTGGGCTGGCTGCCGGAGGAGTTCGAGGCGGCGGGCGTCGGCATGGAGCGGCGGGGGCGCAGGGGCGAGGAGTTCGTCGAGGTGCTGCGCGAGGCCTGGGCCGACGACGTGGTCGAGCACCGCGGCGAGTTCTACCGGGTGCCGCCGTCCCACATCGACCCCAAGCCCGTGCCGGGGCCGCCGCCGATCCTGCTGGGCGGCACCGCCGAGGTCGCTCTGCGCCGCGCCGCCCGGCTGGCCGACGGGTGGGTGAGCTCCAGCAGGGAGGACCTGTCCGCGATCGCCGCGCGGGTGGGGCTCATCAAGGAGACGCTGGCGGAGTCGGGGCGCGACGCGGCCGCGTTCCGGTTCGTCTGCCGCGGCGTCACGCAGGTCCGGGCGGCCGGCGACCGGCCCTTGACGGGCACGTACGACAAGATCAGGAGCGACGTGGACGCGCTGGCCGCCAGTGGCGTGACGGACGTCTTCCACGACCTCAACTTCGACCGCGAGTTCGTCACGCTCGACGCCGAGGAGGCGATGCGCCGGGCCGAGGAGGCGCTGGAGGCGCTGGCTCCCTAGCCCCAGCCACCGTACGGGACCGTGATGATCTCCAGGTTGTGGCCGTTGGGGTCGGACCAGTAGAGGCCGCGGCCGCCGTCGTGGGTGTTGATCCGCTCCGCCTGCGTGTGGTGCGGATCGGCCCAGTACGTCAGGCCGCGGCTCTTGATCCGGTCCCAGATCTGGTCGAACTCCTCCTCGCCGACCAGGAACGCGTAATGCTGCGGCACCACGGCCTCACCCGCCTGGACGACGTCGAGCGAGACGTCGTTGCCGAGCGAGACGACGCGGAACGGTCCGTACACGGGCGCGGGCTCCAGGCCGAGGACGTCCACGAGGAACGCGGCGGTCTCGTCCCTGTCCTTCGCCTGCACGATGGTGTGGTTCAGCTGGACGGACATACCTGCAGGCTACGTCAGGGGCTGGAGCTCGCGCAGTCGCAGCGCCTCCCCGGCCACCGCGTGGCGCAGCTCGCGGATGCCGTCCCGCCCGCGTACGGGGTGGACGGCGTTCGTCAGCAGCACCACGGTCAGCCCGCGGGCGGGATCGACCACCAGCGAGGTGCCGGTGAAGCCGGAATGCCCGAAGGCGCCGGTCAGGGGCCCGACGATGGCCGGGTCGCCGATCCGCACGCCCAGCCCGTGCCGGAAGGGGGCACCCTCGGCGCCCTGGTCGCGCAGCATCTCGGCCACGCTCCCCGGGCGCAGTACGGCCCCGCCCTGCCGGATTGCGGCCAGCCGCAGCGCCTCGCCGAAGGCCAGCAGGTCCCCGGCCGTGGCGAACAGCCCCGCGTGCCCCGCCACGCCGCCCAGCGCGTACGCCGTCTCGTCGTGGACCTCCCCGCGCACGCAGCCCGGCCCGGTCCGCTCCGGCTTCCACTCGGTGGCGGCGACCCGCGCAAAAGCGGCTTGCGCAAGGGGGGCGGCCCGCGACGGCGCGGCGGGCCGGTAGCCGGTGTCGGGCAGGCCGAGCACGTCCGTGACCCGGGCGCGGACCAGCGCGTCGAGCGGCGCGCCGCCCGCCAGCTCGGCGACCCGGCCGGCGATGACCAGGCCGACGTCGCTGTAGAGGTACGGGCCGCCGACCGGATGGGCGATCGGCGTGCGCAGCATGGCCTCCATGCGTTCGGAGGCGTCCGCGCCCGGCAGCTCCAGGTCGATGCGGCGGGTCGGGGGCAGGCCCGCCGTGTGCGTGAGCAGGCGGCGCGGCGTGACCCTCGGGTCGTGCCCCGGTATCCAGGCGGCCACCGGCTCGTCCAGGCCGATCGCGCCCTCCTCGGCCAGCGAGAGCAGCACGGCCGTGGTGAAGAGCTTGCTGATCGAGGCCAGGTCGAAGATCGAGTCGCGGCCGGCGGGCGGGCGCTCCGCGGCCAGGGTCCCCTCGGCGTCGGCGTAGCGTACGAGCTCGCCGGTGGCGGCCGCGGCGGCCACGGAGCCGTCCACGGCGATCAGCGCGACCGCGGCGGCGCACACGCGCGGCACCGCGCCCGCCAGGGCCGCCCCCAGCCGGTCGGTCATCCCCGTTCCCCTCAGCCGCTCAGCGCGTCGCTGAGGCGCTCCCCGTGCGACTCCAGCAGCGCTCGTGCCCCCTCCGCGTCGAGCCCGTGCTGGATCATCAGCACGGCGATCTTCGCCTGCCCGCCGGCCGCGTCCAGCGCGGTCTCGGCCGTCTCCAGGTCGGCGCCGGTGATGTCGCTGACCATGCGCAGCGCGCGCCCGGCCAGCTTGTTGTTCATCGCCGACATCTCGATCATCTTGTTGCCGTAGGTACGGCCGAGCTTGACCATCGAGATCGTGGAGATCATGTTGAGCACGAGCTTCTGGGCCGTGCCCGCCTTGAGCCGGGTCGAGCCGGTCACCACCTCGGGTCCCACGACCACCTCGATCGCGTGCTCGGCGGCGGCCGACAGCGGCGCGCCGTCGTTGCACGACAGGCCGACGGTGAGTGCGCCCCGGGAGGCCGCCTCCGCCAGCGCGCCCAGGACGAAAGGAGCCCGGCCGCTGGCGGACACGCCCACCACCGAGTCGAGCGGTCCCACCTCCAGGTCCTTCAACGCGGAGGCGCCGGCCTCGGCGTCGTCCTCCGCCCCCTCGACCGATCGGGTGAGCGCCTCGGGCCCGCCGGCGATGATGCCCTGCACCAGCGACGGATCGGTGCCGAACGTGGGCGGGCACTCGCTGGCGTCGAGCACCGCCAGCCGCCCGGACGTGCCGGCCCCGACGTACAGCAGCCGGCCGCCCTCTGCCATCCTGGCGGAGATCGCGTCGACGGCGGCCGAGATCGCCGGGATGACCACCGCGACGGCGGCGGGCACGGCGGCGTCGGCCTGGTTCATGAGCCGGGCGATCTGCTCGGTCGGCAGCCGGTCGATCTGGCTGTAGCGGGGATCGCTCTGCTCGGTGGACAGCTCGGGTAGTGGATCGATCATGACGCTAATTTCCACCCTCTCCTTCACACTTGTAAATATCTTTCAGACAATGGCTTTCATGCCATACGTACGCATCGGAGCCGAACGGCTGGCCGTGGATACCGCCCTCGCGGGCGGAACCCGCCTCGGCCTGATCACGAACCCCACCGGAGTCCTGCCCGATCTCACCCCCACCGCGGACGCGCTGCTGGCCGCAGGACTGAACCTGACGGCCCTGTTCGGCCCCGAGCACGGCATGCGCGGCACCGCCCAGGCGGCCGGCAGCGAGGCCGACACGGTGGACGAGAGGACCGGGCTGCCGGTCTTCGACACGCACAAGCTCGAGGGCGAGGCGCTCGACCGGACGATCGCGGGGTCGGGCGTGGACACGCTGGTGTTCGACATCGCCGACGTGGGCACGCGCTTCTACACCTACGTCTGGACGATGTACGACCTGATGGCGTCGGCCGCCCGGCTCGGGCTGAGGTTCGTGGTCCTGGACCGGCCCAACCCGCTCGGCGGGACCGTCCAGGAGGGGCCGGCACTCGACCCGGCGTTCGCGAGCTTCGTGGGCCGCTTCCCGCTGCCGGTCCGGCACGGCAGGACGGCGGGGGAGCTGGCCACGCTGTTCGGGTTCGACGTGGAGCTGCGCGTGATCGAGATGGAGGGCTGGCGGCGCGACATGACGTTCGCCGAGACGGGGCTGCCGTGGGTGATGCCCTCGGTCAACATGCCGACCCCGGACACCGCGCTGGTCTACCCCGGAACGGGCCTCTTCGAGGGCACGAACTTCTCCGAGGGGCGCGGCACGACCAGGCCGTTCGAGCTGATCGGCGCCCCGTACGCCGACGAGCGGTTCGCCCCGGCGCTGGCCGCGCTGGACCTGCCGGGCGTGCGGTTCAGGGAGACGTGGTTCATGCCCACCTTCCACAAGCACGCGGGCGTCGCCGTGCGCGGCGTCCAGCTCCACGTGCACGACCGCGAGGCGTTCAGGCCCGTCCTGACGGGCCTGTCCATGCTGTACGCAGCCCGCACCCTCTACCCGGACGACCTGCGCTGGTGGGGCCCCGACCTGTTCATGGACCACCTGTGGGGCTCCGACACCCTGACCCGCTGCCTGGACGCCGGCGAGGACCCCCGGGGCCTCTGCCCGCCGCCGGGAAAGCCGGAAGGACGACTCATCTACGACTGACATCACACCAGATCGCGCCGGTAGAGCCAGAAGACGCGTTCCGCTCGCGCGCCCACGGCGTGCGAGTAGAACCGCAACGGCCCCACCCACCCGATCTGGGCGCTGGACTGTCCAGCGGCCCGCTGGTCGGCCAGGCACCTGCGCAGCAGCACCCGTCCGACGCCGAGCCCGCGGGCGTCCGGGGAGGTCCCCATGGGCCCGAACCAGCCCGGCCGGGCGCCCCAGGCGGCGAAGCCCAGGACGTGACCGTCGCGCTCGGCGTAGTGCAGGCCGGCCGCGTGGGCGGCCTCCCAGGCCCAGCGCTCGTTCCACTGCTCACGGACGAACGCGGCGACGTGCGCGCGGGCCGGGTGGTCCGCGGTGTCGCCGGCCGCGTGCACGCGCACGCCGGAGCGCTCCAGCCGCTCCAGGTCGTCCTCCACGGACAGGTCGGCGCTCAGGTCGGCCGTCATGTTCCAGGCGACGTCGTAGCGGTGGTAGCCGAGGCTCTCGGCCAGGCAGGCGGCCGCGGTGTAGCGGACGTCGATGCCCGGCCAGACGTAGCACGGCGGGTTGCCGGCGAAGCGCGACTGCCGCGCGCCCTGGCCCTTCAGCCATTCCTCGGCGGCCCGCACCAGCGCCCGCCCGCGCCCCTGCCCCTGCGCGGAGGGGTGCACGGCCAGCAGGTCGATGTGCCCCACCGCCGGATCCGTGCCCGACACGGACGCCATCACCACGCCGCCGTCGGTGGCCAGCGCGCTCCAGCGCCGCTCCGCGGGCGGGCGCGACAGGTAGCCGACCAGGCCGGCGGCCTCGGCGGCGTCCAGCGTCAGCGCGGCGGCGGCGACCTCGGCCGCCTCGGCGACCCCGGCCCCGTCAATGGATCCGGCGGCGGACGTGAAGGTCCGCACGGCGTGGGACATCACACCTCGCTCATCGGGCGGGCGATCACGCTGCGGCGCTCGGGGTAGAAGCACGCGTGCTCCTGCGGCACCCCTTCCGTCAGCTGCAGCAGCGGCCGCTCGCTCGTGCACCGCTCGCCCCTGAACGGGCAGCGGCGGGCGAACAGGCAGCCCTCGTCCGACTGGCTCTCGTCCAGCGACTCCAGCGGCGTCACCGGCTGCTCGCCGGGCAGCTCCAGGCCGTGCAGCACCGGGATCGCCGACAGCAGAGACTGCGTGTACGGGTGCACGGGGTCGGCGATGACCGTGTCCACGGCGCCGCGCTCGACGACCTGGCCGCGGTAGATGACGTACAGCTCGCCGTCGTCGCCGATGTAGCGGGCCGTGGCCACGTCGTGCGTGATGAACAGCACGCTCACGCCGAGCCGCTCGCGCAGGTCCTTCAGCAGCGCCAGGATGCCCAGCCGCAGCGACACGTCGATCATGGAGACGGCCTCGTCGGCGACGAGCATCTCCGGGTCGACGGTCAGCGCGCGGGCGATGACCACGCGCTGACGCATGCCGCCGGACAGCTGGTGCGGGTAGCGCGACAGCACCGTGCCCGGGTCGAGGCCGACCAGCGACAGCACCTCGGCCGCCCGCTCCTCGACCCACGACCGCGACCGCCCGGTCTGCCCGGCCCGCAGGGACAGCGGGGCGAACAGGGTCTGGTGGACGGTCCTGGTCGGGTTCAGGGCCGAGTACGGGTCCTGGTGGATCAGCTGGATCTTGCGGAAGTGCGGCTGGCGCTGCTTCTGCTTGAGCGGCGACATGGAGACGCCGTCGATCAGGATCTCGCCCTCGTCGTACGTCTCCAGCCCGGCGATGATCCGGCCCAGCGTGGTCTTGCCGCACCCGGACTCGCCGATGAACGAGGCCGCGCCGCCCTTCGGGATCGCGAAGTCCACGCCGCGCAGCGCGCGCACCTCGCGGGCGCCGAGCATCTTGCCCCGCTGCTTGAACGTCTTGACGACGCCGGTCCCAGTGATCATGCGTGCTCCTTCACGTTCGCGGTCACGGCGTGGCAGGCCACGACCCGCGACCCGTCGGCGACCGCCAGCGGATCGACGGTGTCGCAGACGTCCATGCGCAGCGCGCAGCGCTCCCTGAACACGCACCCCTCCTTCGGCACGGTCGCCAGCGTCGGCGGCCGGCCGGGCAGCGCCCTGGCCTCGTCGATGTCGCCGACGAGCCGGGGGATGGCCTGGATCAGGCCCCTGGTGTACGGGTGCCGCGGCGCGCCGAGCACCTCCCTGGTGGGGCCCTGCTCGACCAGCCGCCCGCCGTACATGACGGCCAGCCGGTCGGCGACCTCGGCCACCACGCCGATGTCGTGCGTGATGACGAGGGTGGTGAGGCCGCGCTCGGCGTGCACCTCGCGGACGATCTTCAGGATGTTCGCCTGCGTGATCATGTCGAGGGCGGTCGTCGGCTCGTCCAGCACCACCAGGTGGGCGTTGAGGACCAGCGCCAGCATGATGCCGACCCGCTGGCGCATGCCGCCGGACAGCTCGTGCTGGTGCGAGTCGAGCACCCGGGCCCCGTCGAGGCCCATCCGCGACAGCAGCTCCTTGGCCTCGCGCACCAGGCCGCGCAGGTCCTCGACGCCGTGCGAGCGGCCCAGGTCGAGCAGTTGCTTGCCGACCGTCTTGAGCGGGTTCAGGGAGTTCTGGGCGGCCTGGAAGACGTACCCGATGTGCTTGCCCCTGGCCTTGCGCAGGTGCTCGCCCTTCAGGCCGACCACGTCGCCGAGCCCGTCGATCTCGACGCTGCCCGCCGCGATCCTGCCCGGCGGCTGGACGGCGTTGAGCAGCGACAGGGCCATCGTCGACTTGCCCGAACCGGACTCGCCGACGATGCCGGTGATCGAGCCCGGCTCCAGGGTCAGGTTGACGTCCCTGACGGCGGGCAGCTCGCCCGCGGGGGTCTTGTAGACGACCGTGAGGCCGTCGATGCGCACTCCCGGCGCTGTCTGAGTCATTGACTACTCCTCGCGCAGCCGGGGGTTGAAGATCTCGTCCATGGCGTCCACCACGAGCACGATGGCCAGCGTCAGCAACAGGATCGCCAGCAGCGGCCCGATGAGGAAGCCCAGCGCGCTCGGCACCTGGAGCGCGCCGGAACGGAACACGGCCGTGTTGAGCATCTGCCCCCAGTTGTTCGACTCGTACGGCAGCACGCCCAGGAAGAACAGGCCGACCTGCGCGTAGACGCCGCCGGTGACCGCGATGAGCATGTTCATCGCGATGTACGGCGCCATGCTCGGCAGCAGTTCCTTGCCCACGATGTGCCTGGTGGGCAGGCCGAGCCCGCGCGCCGCCTCGATGAAGCCCCGCTCGCGCAGCGACAGCGTCTGCGAGCGCACCGCCCGCGCCACGCCGCCCCAGCCGAGCAGCCCCAGCACCAGGCCCATCTGGATCGCGCTGCTGAACTTCCACACCGTGGACAGCACCAGCAGCAGCGGCAGGCCGGGGATGGTCAGCTTCATGTCGGTGAGCCGCATGAGCACGTTGTCCCAGCGGCCCCGCTTGAAGCCGGAGAACAGCCCGATGCCGGTGCCCACGACCACGGTGATGACCGCGGTCACCAGGGCGGCCAGCAGCACGTACCGCGACCCGGTGACCACCAGGGCCACCACGTCCCGGCCCTGGTCGTCGGTGCCGAGCCAGTGCTGCCAGCTCGGCGGCTTGGTGATCTGGGTCGGGTCGAGGGGCAGCTGGGCGGGGTAGAACATCGGCCCGAACACGCCCATGAAGACGAACCCGAGCACGAGCACCACGCCCACCATGCGGCTGGGCTTGCGCTTCATCACCCGCCAGACGCCCGCCCAGAAGTTGCGGCGCATGGCGGCGCTGGTCGAAGAGCTCTCGAGCAGGACGCTCATGACGACACCTCCTCCCCGCTGCGGACCCGCGGGTCGATCGCGGAGTAGAACAGGTCGGCGACGATGTTCGCCACGATGATGGACACCGTGATCAGCAGGAACGCCCCGCCCATCAGCGCGTAGTCACGCATGGTGATGCTGTCGAGGAGCAGCAGGCCGAGCCCCGGGTAGTTGAAGATCCGCTCGATGAACACCGCGCCGCCGAGCAGCAGGCCGAGCGACAGCGCGAGGATCGTGAACAGCGGCAGGATCGCGTTGCGCGCGATGTAGCGGAAGATGATCGACCGCTTCATCCCGCGCAGCTCCGCCGCCAGGATGAAGTCGTCGCCGAGCACCGTCACCACGCTCGACTTCATCGCCAGGATCCATCCGCCGTAGGACGCCAGCGCGTACGTCAGCACCGGCAGTACCGCGTGCTGGGCCAGCGAGCCGATGTAGTCGGCGTTGAACCCGGGCTCGAACAGGATGTCCACGGGCCCGTCGCCCGGCAGGATCGGGATCAGCGTCGCGAAGACGGCGCTGAGCAGCAGCCCCAGCACGTACTGCGGGACGCCGTGCAGCAGCGACCCCGAGACGGCCAGGATGTCGCCGAGCTTGCCGGAGCGCTTGATGGCCGCGTAGACGCCCATCACGATGCCGACCAGGAAGCTGAGCAGCGTTCCCACCAGCACCGGTAGAACGGTCCACTTGGCCGCCTCGCCCAGCACCTGGGTGACCGGCGCGCCCGCGTGGGTGATCGACTGGCCCAGGTCGAAGCGGAGCAGGCCCGACATGTACTGGACGTACTGCTCCCACAGCGAGCCCCTGGGCTGGAACCCGTAGAGCACGCGCGTCGCCTGCTCGGCTGCCTGCTGATCCATGCCCTGCTGGATCAGCTTCTGGACGTTCGCGGCCACCGGGTCGCCGGGAATGCTCCTGACGATGAAGAAGCTGATCGTGGCTACGACGAGGATCATGACGACCCCGCGGGCCAGGTGGCCCGCGAGTCGCCGTGCGATTACTACCATAGGCTCTTCTCTACTGCTTCGCCTTGATGAGACCCAGCTGGATCCAGACGCCGGCGTTCAGGCGGAGCAGGTCACTGTCCTGCTCCGGCCAGCCGGTGAAGCGGCTGGTGTTGGTGAACTGCGTGTTCACGTAGTCCCAGAGCTGGATCGCCGGCAGGTCCTGGTTGGCCGTCTTGGCGAGCTGCGCCATGATCGGCTTGGCCTCCTCGGGGGTGGCCGCGTTCAGCTTGGCCGTGAGCTCACCCGGGTTGACCTTGCCCACGCCCTCGACGTCGATCTCCTCCGCGCTGCCCATCCAGTTGCCGCCCTTGCCGGGCGCGCTGTGCGCGACCTTGCCGGCGACGTTGGTCCAGCCGTTGGAGGCGCCGTAGAGGCGCTGGAAGATGTCGTACGGCGCGGGGCCGAGCGCCAGCAGCCAGAAGCCGGCGTCGTACTTGCCGGCCGCGAGCTCCTCCAGGTAGACGGGGTAGTCGGCGACGGTCACGACCTCGGCGTCAACGCCGCCGGCGATGAGCTGGCTCTTGATGTTCTCCTCGGCGGAGATCCAGTCGGAGAACGTCGCGGGCGCGCGCATGCTGACCTTCCACGGCGAGCCGTCGGCCAGCGTCCACTTGCCGCCCGTCTTCTTCAGGCCGGCAGCCTTGAACTCCTCCTCCGCCTTGGCCACGTCGTGCTTGTACGGGTTCAGGCTCGCCAGCTCGGAGCCGATCCACTCCTGGGCCGGCTTCTGGTGGATGCCGGAGGTGGTCACGGCGGGCGTGCCGCCCTCGGGCGAGGCCACCTTGGTCACCTGGTCGCGGTCGATCAGGTAGGCCAGGCCGCGCCGCACGTGCACGTTGTCGTACGGCTTCTTCGACTGGTTGAAGCCCATGCCGACGGCCACCGGGGAGAAGCCCCTGATGACGTTGGAGCCGGGGGCGTTCTTGATCCGGGTCATGACGTCGGAAGGCATGGCGGTGAAGCCGGCCTGGTCGAGCTTGCCCGCGCTCAGGTAGTTCCAGATCTGCTCGTTGCCGTTGTAGTTGAGGAGCTTCACCTGAGCGGGCGCGACGTTCGCGGCGTTGTAGAAGTTCTTGTTCTTGACCAGCAGCGCCTCGCCGGGGTTGACCCGCTCCAGCGTGAAGGGGCCGGCCGAGACGTCCTTCGGCGGCGCGAACGCGAGCACCTTCTGGCCGATCGCGAGGATCTCCTCGCGGGCCTTGTCGGCGTCGGCGCCGGTTTCCCTGGCGGCCTTCAGCTTGTCCCAGAAGTCGGCCGGCAGCAGGCTGCTCCAGACGTGCGCGGGCACGACCCAGTTGTCCATGATGCCGCGGGCGAACTTCATGCTCGGGTTCTTCATGTCCTGGGAGACCTTGACGGTCTTCTGGTCGACCACCTGGACGTCGGACGCCACGCCCGCCGCGCCCGGCGTGACCGCGAACGCGGTGCTGCCGGTGGTGGAGGCCAGCCCGAGAGAGAGCTTGACGTCGTCGGCCGTCACCGGCTTGCCGTCGGACCACTTGGCGTTCGGCTGGATGTGGAGGGTGATCGAGGAGTTGTCGGGAGCGATCTCCCAACTGGCGGCGATACCTGGGTAGAACTGGTTCGGGTCGGTCAGGTGGTTCTTGATCCAGCCCAGCTTCATCGCGTTGTAACCCAGGAAAGAGTTGCCCTTGGGCGCCCATGGGTTGGCCGGGCCGCTCGCGTCGAGGCCGGGCTTGAGCACGTCGATCGTGGTGAAGAGCCCGCCCCCGCCGCCCGAGCCGCCGGAACTGTTGGTGGAACCACCGCTGCACGCCGCTGTCGCGGTGGCAAGGCCCAGCAACGCTACTACCGCTGCCAGTCGTTTCATTTGCCGCTCCGGGGAGATGTCGGACCTGTCGAAGATCTCTGCAGGGATTGACCGGACACTACGATCGTGCCTGATCCGCGTCAATAATCTCCAGAGGTTGTGAGGCTAATGTAACTTTCCTTCATCAGTGTGCGGAGTGGAGCTAAGCGCCGTCAAGTAAAACGTCATTCCATTACCAAGACGGCAGCCCCTCTGACCTGGTCGTTTGCCAGATCGGTGAGCGCCTGGGCGGCCTGCCCGAACGGGTAGAGGCTCGTCGTCACGCGTGGCGGGTGCGCCAGCGCCAGCTCCAGATAGGCACGCCCATCTGCCCTGGTGTTGGCCGTGACGCTGCGGAGTGTGCGCTCCTGGAAGAGGTGCCTGTCGTAGTTCAGGACGGGCACGTCCGTCAGGTGGATGCCGGCGATGGCCAGCGTGCCGCCACGGTCGAGCGCTTCGAGCGCTGCTGGAACCAGGGTACCTACCGGCGCAAATAGGATGGCCGCGTCCAGCGGCTCCGGCGGTTCGTCCCCGGCGGAGGCGGCTCCCAGCTCCAGCGCGAGCGCCCTGGAGGCCGCGGATCTCGTCACCGCGTGCACCACCGCGCCCTGGGCGATGGCGGCCTGCGCGGTCAGGTGCGCCGAGGCGCCGAACCCGTAGATCCCCAGCCGCCCGCCCGGCGGCAGGTCGCAGCGCAGCAGCGCCCGGTAGCCGATGATCCCGGCGCACAGCAGCGGCGCCAGCCGCTCGGCGGGCACGTCGGCGGGCAGCGGATAGACGTAGTCGCGGGGCGCGGTGAGGTATTCGGCGTAACCGCCGTCGGCGTCCCACCCCGTGTAGGCCGAGGAGGGGCAGAGGTTCTCCGTGCCCCTCAGGCAGTATTTGCACGCGCCGCAGGTGGAGCGCAGCCAGGCCACGCCCACCCGCTCGCCCGTGCCCTCGACGCGCCCGACGACCTGGTGACCGGGCGTGGTACGCGGCCGGCGCGGCAGGAGGTCGCCCTCCGCCAGGTGCAGGTCGGTACGGCACACGCCGCACGCCTCGACCCGTACCAGCACCTCGCCCGGGCCCGGCTCGGGCACGTCCCGCTCGACCGGCTCCAGCGGCCGCGTCGCCATCGGCCCCGGCTCGGCCACGACCCACGCCCGCATGGTCACGACAGCCTGGCGTGCGCGAGCGTGGCGTAGAGCGCGGCGCCGTCGGCCAGGACGGCGTCGTCGAAGACCGCCTCGGGGGAGTGGTTGTAGGGCGCCGTGGCCGGGTCGCGGTCCGCCGGGCAGGCTCCCAGGAACACGAACGCGCCCGGCACCTCCTCCAGCACGTACGAGAAGTCCTCGGAGCCCATGATGGGCTGCGGCGACACGAAATACCGCCCCGGCCCGAACAGCTCGTCGGCCGTCCTGCCCACGAACGCCGCCTCGCCGTCGTCGTTCACCGTCACCGGATATCCCATCCCGAACGACGCCTCGACCTCCAGCCCGTGCGCCGCCGCGATGCCCTGCACGACCTCCACCAGCCTGCGCTTGACCTTCGTCCGGTTGTCCTTGCTGAACGTGCGCACCGTGGCCTCGAACCGGGCCTCGTCGGGGATCACGTTGTCCGCCGACCCGCCGTGGAAGCTGCCCACCGTCACCACGACCGGGTCGAACACGTCGAACCCCTTGGTCACCATGGTCTGCAGCGCCGTCACCATCTCGCAGCCCGCCGCGATCGGGTCCAGCGACCGGTGCGGGCTGGAGCCGTGCCCGCCGCGCCCCTTGACCGTCACGAGGAACGTGTCCGCCGCCGCCATGATCGGCCCCGGCCGCGACGCGAACAGCCCCGGCGGCAACATCGCCGACACCACGTGCATCCCGTACGCCGCCACGGGCCGCGCGCCCGCCGCGTCCAGCACCCCCTCGGCGATCATGTGCTTGGCGCCCTCGTAACCCTCCTCGCCCGGCTGGAACATGAAGATGACGTCACCGGCCAGCTCCTCCCGCCGCGCGCTCAGCAGCCGCGCCGCCCCCGCCAGCATCGCGGTGTGCAGGTCGTGGCCGCACGCGTGCATCTGGCCGGGGAGTTGGGAGACGTACGGCAGGTCGTTCTTCTCGGCCACGGGAAGCGCGTCCATGTCCCCGCGCAGCAGCACGGCCGGGCCCGGCCTGCCGCCCCTCAGCACGGCGGTGACGGAGCTGAGCGAGGTGCCCGTCTTCACCTCCAGCGGCAACCCGTCCAACGCGGCCAGGACCTTCTCCTGCGTGCGCGGCAGGTGCAGGCCGAGCTCCGGGGTGGTGTGCAACGAGTGCCTGAGCTGGATGAGTTCGTCCCGCATGTCACGGGCGGATTCAGTGAAGGACATGAAGAACATTGTTCATCCACCGGGCAGGAAGTCGATAAGGCGCGCTCGGTACGATGTGCGTGTGACTCAGCGTAAACGGATCGACTCCTGGTTGTCCGACATGGACGGCGTTCTCGTCCACGAGGGTCGTCCGATCCCCGGTGCGGACGAATTCATCAAGCGGCTCAGAGAGTCGGACAAGAAGTTCAGGGTGCTGACGAACAACTCGATCTACACCCAGCGCGACCTGTCGGCGCGCCTGGCCGGGGCGGGCCTCGAGGTGCCCCCCGAGTCCATCTGGACCTCCGCGCTGGCCACCGCCCAGTTCCTCGACGACCAGCGCGCGGGCGGCTCGGCGTACGTCATCGGCGAGGCGGGCCTGACGACGGCGCTGCACGAGGTCGGCTACGTGCTCACCGACCTCGACCCCGACTACGTCGTGCTCGGCGAGACCCGCACCTACAGCTTCACCCAGATCACCCGGGCCATCCGCCTCATCGAGGGCGGCGCCCGCTTCATCGCCACCAACCCCGACCCCATCGGCCCCTCCACCGAGGGCTCCCTGCCGGCCTGCGGCGCCGTGGCCGCCCTCATCACCAAGGCCACCGGCGTAGCCCCCTACTTCGTCGGCAAGCCCAACCCCCGCATGATGCGCAGCGCCCTCAACGAGATCGAGGGCCACAGCGAGACGACCGCCATGATCGGCGACCGCATGGACACCGACATCGTGTCGGGCATGGAGGCGGGCCTGTTCACGATCCTGGTCCTCACGGGCGTGACCCAGCGCGACGAGATCGACCGCTTCCCCTACCGTCCCTCGCTGGTGGTCGACTCGGTCGCCGACCTCATCGACCTCATCTGAACCTGACCCCTTCTGACAGGTACGGGTGGCACCCTTGGACGCCATGACCCGCGTTTACCTGGAGATCGGCCCGAAGAAAGTGTTCGCCTGCTCGCTCGACTGGCCCGGCTGGTGCCGGGTCGCCAAGGGCGAGGAGGCGGCCCTCGACCTGCTCATGGAGTACGTCCCCCGGTACGGCGCGGTGGCCGCCCGGGCCGGGCTGGACTTCTCGCCGGGTGACCCGGTGGTCGTGGCCCGCGTCCCGGGCAGCGACATCACGGACTTCGGCGCCCCGTACTCCGTGCCCGACCTGGACCAGGAGCCCGTGCCGGCGTCCGAGGCGGCCCGCGGCGTGGCGCTCCTCCGTGCGGCCTGGGCCCTGTTCGACGAGACCGCCGCCACCTCGCCCGAGGACCTGCGCAAGGGCCCGCGCGGAGGCGGCCGGGACCTGTCGGGGGTCGTCAGGCACGTGGAGGAGGCCGAGCGCGCCTTCGCCAGGAAGGTGGACGTGCGGTACAAGCCGTACAAGGAGCCCGGAGACCGGGACGCGATGCGGGCGGAGCTGGCCGACGTGCTGTCCCGCGCGTGGGAGCCGCCCCAGACGACCGGCTGGCCGCCCCGCTACGCGCTGCGCCGCATCGCCTGGCACGTCATCGACCACCTCTGGGAGATCGAGGACCGCCGCTGACACCCTTGCCGGGCGGCAGGGCAAAGAATCGGGCCCGATTTCTTCGAGGTCTGGCCAAAATCACTCACCGGCTGCAACCATATGGTGACCAAACGCGGTCGCCGTCGGGGCGGTCGCACCATCAGCGAGCGCAAAGGTAAAACCCGTGGACGTACAGGCGGAGATTCGCGACTTGAAGCTCCGTGTCGATGGGCTCGAGGCGTGCGACCGGCTCGGCGAGGCCAGGCCGGGGGGCGGCGGGGAGCGGGACCTGCTCCGTGAGATCAACGACCGCGCCAAGCGCCTGGAGACGCAGCTCGCGGCCATGAAGGCCGAGACGTCGATGGCCCGCACCGAGACGATCGAGCAGTTCGCGGCCGTCGATGTCGAGATCGCGGCCATCAGGCGGGAGATCAACGCCTACCGCGCCACGCCCGCCGGGGGCGACGAGGACTACGTCCCGACGCTGATCGCCGACCAGTTCGCGAGCGTCCGGGCCGAGATCGCGCAGGAGTTCGACGCCATGCGGTCCGAGCTGCTCGATCTGGGCATCAAGCTCGATCGCCTGCTCAAGAACGACTACATGTGACGGCCGGCCGGGCCGGCGCGACGTCTCGGGTGCGGGTCCCCGCTTTGCTGACCGGGCGCGGGGTTCGTGAGGTCGTCGGCGCGTTCCAGGAGGGCGCGCCGTTCGGCTCCCGGGCCGAGGAGGGCGGCCGCCTGGCGGAACAGCGCGGCGGCGTGGTCGCGGTGGCCGAGGCGGGCCGTGAGGTCGGCCTGCGCGGCGACGGCGAGCGGGTAGTCCTTCAGCGCGCCGGTGGCGAGCACCTGGTCGATCAGCGCCAGCCCGGTCGCCGGGCCGTGCGCGTAGCCGTGGGCCACGGCGCGGTTGAGGGCGATCACCGGTGACGGGTGGATCTCCACGAGCTCGTCGTACCAGCGGGCGACGGCCCGCCAGTCCGTCGCGCCGGAGTCCGGCGCGGTCGCGTGACAGGCGGCGATGCGCGCCTGCAGGACGTAGGGGCCGTCGGCCGGCGCCGCCGCCAGCGTCTCCAGCCCTTCGCGGATCGCCGCGCGGTCCCAGCGGGTGCGGTCCTGCTTGTCGAGCGTGAGCAGGTTGCCCCGCCCGTCGCGGCGGGCCTCACGCCGGGAGTGCTGGAACAGGAACAGCGCCAGCAGGCCGGCGACCTCGGGCTGGTCCGGGAGCAGCCGGTGGAGCAGGCGGGCCAGCCGGACCGCCTCGTCGGCGAAGCCCGGCTCGCCGTCGGGGTCGTAGCCGCGGGTGAAGAGCACGTACAGGACCGCCAGCACGCCGGGCAGGCGCTCGGCCAGCGCCGGGCCGCTCGGGACGAGGTACGGGATGCGCGCGTCCGCGATCTTCGTCTTGGCCCGGGTCAGCCGCCGCGTCATGGTCGCGTGGGGGACGAGGAACGCCCGCGCGATGTCGGCGGTCGGCACCCCGCAGACGGTTCGCAGCGTGAGCGCCACCCGTGACTCCAGGGCCAGCGCGGGGTGGCAGCAGGTGAAGATCAGCCGCAGGCGGTCGTCCACGACCTCCTCCTCCGGGTCGTCCGTGGCCGGGGCGGTGAGCGTGAGCTCCGCCAGCTCGTGGAGCTTGCGGCGCTCGACGGACGCGCGGCGCAGCACGTCGGTGGCGCGGTTGCGGGCGACGGTCATGAGCCAGCCGCCGGGGTTGTCCGGCACGCCGTCGCGCGGCCACCTCTCCAGGGCCTGCGCGAGCGCCTCCTGGGCGCTGTCCTCGGCGAGCGTCCAGTCGCCGGTGACGCGGATCAGGGTGGCGACGATCCTGGTGTAGGAGTCCGCACCGACTGCCGCAACAGCCGCCGCGACAGCCTCCGCGACGGTCCCCGCGGCGGGCTGTGCCGCCGCGGGGGGCCGTGCCGGGCGTCCCCTCGTCACCGGCCGGCGAACGGCCGCAGCTCCAGCCGCCCGTACCGGGCCATCGGGTGCGCCCGCGCCACCTCGATCGCCTCGTCGAGATGGGCGCACTCGAGGATGTCGTAGCCCACGATCACCTCCCGGGTCTCGGCGAACGGCCCGTCGGAGACCAGCAGTTCGCCGTTGCGGACGCGGACCGTCGTGGCGGCCGACACCGGCCCCAGCTCGTTGCCGTCCAGCCGCCGGCCGCGGCCGTCGTTGTCGGCCACCCATTTCTCGATGTCCTCACTGCCGGTCGCGTCCGTGTCCGGTTCGGTGTCGGTGCAGACGAACATCATGTACTTCATCGATCGCTCCTTGCGTGTCGTGCTGTCACCAGCATGACGAACGGGCTCCCCGGATCCGGACACCCCCCGGAACATCCCTCTCAATCCGGACTCTCTGCCCAAAGCCGACCTTAAACCCGGTAACCACCTCCATATCGCCAACGCTGGACCAATGAAAACTTGCGCGACAACAAGGACTCCAAGCCCGTGACGTTCTCGATTTCCGTGAGGCGCGCGGCTACGCTCAAGGCTTCGTTGGGCGATTGTTCGCGTATTCCGTAGGAAAAACCTTGCTACGGAAATATGGGGTGGCAAATTGCCTGAAGGGGGACTATTAGCTTTTTGGGGGGATTAGATCGACAGTTTCACTGTCGATCCAGTCAAACTAGTTTATTTCCGGAGAAGTAGTGGCTGTTAGTGTTGGGGGCCACCGCTGGGTCAGGCGGTGGGGAGGGCGGCAGAGGTCAGGGCTCTGGAGGGCTGTCCAGCCACTTGGCCTGATCTGTATCGATCTGATCTGTATGGCGTTCGCCGCGGCCAACGCCGGCCAGGCCGTGCCGCGCATCGCGCTGGCGGGGATCCTGGTCGTCGTGGTCGGCGGCCTCGGCCACGTGTACGCGCCGCGCGTCCTGCCCTCCAGCCTGGACCGGGGCTTCTGGCTCGCCGGGGCTGGACTCGTGGGCGCGCTCATCGCGTTCCGGGAGACGGCATCGCTCATCGTGGTCGCCCTGGTCGCGTTGCTCTTCACCTTCCTCGCCGTGTGCGGCAGAAGCGTCCTGTATTTCCTGGTCCGCCGGGCACGCCGGCGCGGCAGGGCCGCGCCCACCCTGGTGGTCGGCGCGGGGCCGCACGGTCACGGGCTGGCGCGCAACCTGCTCGCCTATCCCGAGCACGGCCTGCTCCCGCTGGGCTTCCTGGACGAGACGCCGGGCGAGGACCCGTGCGTCCCGGTGCTCGGCGGGCCCGGCGACGTCGTCCGCGTCGTCCAGGCCCACGGGGTGCGCGCGGTGGTCATCGCCGGGCAGGGTCAGCAGTCGATCGCGAGAACGGCGCGGTCGCTCGGCTGCGACGTCTACCTCGCGCCCGACCTGGGCGAGCTCATCATCGACTTCGTGACGCTGCGCGAGCACGTACGCAGCTTCCCGCTCGTGCGGATGCGCCCGGAGGCGCAGCGCGGCCTCGCCTGGCCGCTGAAGCGGGCCCTGGACATCGCGGTCGCGCTGACCGGACTCATCGTCAGCGCGCCGATCCTCGCGCTCTGCGCGGCGCTGATCCGGCTGGAGACCGGCCCCGGGGTGCTGTTCCGGCAGCGGCGCGTGGGCTACCGGGACGAGCCGCTCGAACTGATCAAGCTCCGGACGCTGAAGCCCACCGACGCGCTCGAGTCCGAGACCCTGTGGAGCATCGCCCACGACAGCCGGATCGGGCCGGTGGGCCGGCTGCTGCGCAAGGCCTCCTTCGACGAGCTTCCCCAGCTCTGGAACGTTCTCAGGGGGGACATGAGCATCGTCGGCCCGCGGCCCGAACGCCCGCACTTCGTCAAGGAGTTCTCGAGGACGATCCCGGGCTACGGCCTGCGCCACCGGATGCCGGTCGGCATCACCGGCTGGGCCCAGGTCCACGGTCTGCGCGGCGACACCTCGATCGAGGACCGCGTCCGGTTCGACAACCACTACATCGACGGGTGGACCCTCCGGGCGGATCTCAAGATCATGCTGCAGACGGTCTGGTCCCTGCTGCGGCCGGGCGGGGGCTAGGCATGCGCGCTCTCTGCCGGCGGCCCAGTCTGGCGGCCGCCGCCACCGTGCTCCTGACGTGCCTGCCGGCGGGCCGCCAGGACCTGTCCTCCGGCGTCCAGGTCACGGCCGCCGACGTGGCCTCGCTGGTGCTGGTCGCCATCGCGGTGACCGTCGCGCTCGCGAACCGGCTGACACGCCCGCTGTCCGCCCGCGACCTGGCGTCTGCCGGTGCCGCGCTGCCTGCTCGTGCCGTGGCCGCCGCATCCGCCGTGGTGCCCGCCCGTGCCTTGGTGCTCGCTCCGGTCGCGGGCGCGGCCGGGATCGCGATGCTGGCCTCTCCCGACGTCCTGACGAGCATGCCGGGCTACGTCCGGTATCTCCAGGTGTTCGTGCTGGTCCCGCTGGCCGTCCTGGTGGCGGTCCGGGACCGTACCGACACCCTGATCGTGGGCGGGGCGCTCGTCGGGGCGGCCGCCCTGCAGGGCCTGATCGGCTGCGTCCAGGCGGTCACCGGCACCGGCGCGTCGTACGCGGGGGAGCGGGTACGGGCCGTCGGCACCTTCGGCGCGCTCGACATCATGGGGATGGCGAGCGTGGTCAGCTACGGCGTGCTCATCCTGCTGGCGGCGGGCCTGGCCTGGCGCGGCGGGCGCCGGGCCGCCGCGCTCGGCGGCGCCGCCCTGCTCTGCGTGCCGCTCGCCCTGTCGCTCAGCCGTGGCGCCTGGCTCGCCCTGCTGGGCGCGTCGCTGGTCGTGCTCTTCGTGCACAGCCGGGCGCTGGCGGCCAGGGTGATCCTGCTCGGAGCCGCGGCGGCGACCGTGCTGGTCCTCGGCCCGGGCGCGGGCTCGGACCCGGACCTGCTGGGGCGGCGGCTGGCCTCCATCACCTCCGTCGTCTCCCAGCCCGACCAGTCGGTGAGCGACCGCTACAGCCTGTGGCTCACCGCCACGAGGATCTGGCTGGACCACCCGCTGACAGGGGCCGGGCCGCGCAGGTTCGCGGAGCTGCGCGACGCCTACGCGCCGATCGAGCTGTCGTCCGGCAGCGACACCGACGACCCGGTGAACGGCTTCCAGCGCATGCCGCTGCTCTCCCCGCACAACATGTACCTGCTGACGCTCAGCGAGCAGGGCCTGCTCGGGCTGGCCGCGCTGGGCGCGTGCCTGGGGTCCATGGCCTGGTGGGCCGTGCGGGCGGCGGTGCCGGCCGCGGCAGGGCTGCTGGCCTGGCAGGGCATCGACTTCCTCTACGGCGACGTCGGCGGACCTTCGACCGTGGTCATGTCCGTCGTCCTGGGGCTGGTCCTGTCGCTCGTCGCCCGGCCTCCGGCGACGGGATGGGCCGGCGAGGCCCCGGTCGCGCTGGGCGTGGCGCGATGACCACGTCCACATCACCGGCCACCTCGCCCATGGCGCGGGCCGTCGGCGTCACCATCCTGCTGACCGGGCTGGGCTCGCTGCTCGGCTTCGTCCGCGACCTGCTGCTGGGCCGGTTCTTCGGCGCCGACGCCGGCACCGACGCGTTCCTCGTCGCCTGGACGATCCCGGAGACCGCCGCGCCCCTGCTGATCGAGGGGGCGATGGCGTTCGTGCTGGTCCCGCTGTTCAGCCGGGCGATGGAGGCGGGCGAGGACCTGAGGGGCCTGGCGTCGGCGACGCTGCCGTACCTGTGCCTCGGGCTGCTGGTGCTGACCGCGCTGACCGTCGCGGGGGCGCCTTGGCTGGTCGGGGTGCTCGCCCCGGGTATCCGGCGGGCCGACCTCGCCGTGGACTGCATGCGGGCGGCGTCGGTGACGATCCTGACGTTCGGGCTGGCCGGGTACCTGAGCGCGGCGTTGCGGGCGCACCAGTCGTTCGCGCCGCCGGCGGCCATCTACGTGGCCTACAACCTGGGGATCGTCACCTGCGTGTGGGCCCTGCGCGACCAGGGCGCGTACGCGGCCGCGATCGGGGTGGCGGCGGGCGGGGCGGGGATGGTGCTGGCCCAGGTCCCGGCGTTCGTGCGGCGCTTCGGGGTGCCCCTGTGGCCCACGCGCGGTGTGGCGCTGCCGATGATCGCCTTCCTGCCGGTCGCGGTCTTCACGCTCGTCCGCCAGAGCCAGGTCTTCGTCGAGAGGTTCGTCGGCTCGAAGCTGGCCGAAGGATCGATCTCGCACCTCAACTACGCGCAGAAGATCGCCCAGGTGCCGATGGTCCTGTCGCTGATCGTGGCGACCGTGACCTTCCCGCAGCTCGCCCGCGCGCTCGCCGCGGGCGAGACCGCGCGGGCGCGGCGCAGGCTCGCCGACGACCTGGTCAGCGCCTCGGCGATCGTGCTGGCCGCCACCGCGGCGCTGCTCGTCTGCGCCACGGACGTCGTGGCCCTCCTGCTGCAGTACGGCGCGTTCACCGAGGCCGACACCGCCGCCACCGCGCGGATCATGCGGGTGTACGCGCTGGGGCTGCTCGGCCAGGCCGTGGTCGGGGTCGTCTGCCGCGTCTACTTCTGCGGCGCCCGCGGGTCCTGGTACCCGGCCTTCGCGATGGGCGCGGGGCTGGCCGCGACGGTCGTGCTGGCCCGCCCGGAGTGGGGCGTGACGGGGATCGCCGCGGCGAACGCGGCCGGGATCTCGCTGACCGCCGCGCTGCTGCTCGCGGGACTGCGGCGGCAGGCCCTCGCGCTGCCCGCCCACACGGCGCTGGTCCCGCTCAGCGGCCTGCTGCTGGCCACCGCGGCCGCCGTCGGAGCGGGGTGGGGCGCGCGGACGCTGCTGGCGGGCCTGCCGCCGCCGATCGCCCTGGCTTCGACCGGCGCCGCGATCGCCGTCACCTTCTCCGCTGTCGCGGCCCTCTCGGGGGCCACGGCCACACTCACCGACACCACCAAGATCACCCACTTGATCAGGATGCGAGGTCGCTCATGACCGCGATGCCGCTGGTGCTCATGTACCACTCCGTGGACAAATACGACAGCGACCCGCTTCACGTCACGGTCTCGCCCGACCGCTTCGCCCGGCAGATGCGCTGGCTCGCCCGGCGCGGCCTGAGCGGGGTCTCGATGCTCGAGCTCACGCGCGCCCGGAGCACGCGCGGCCTGGTCGGGCTCACCTTCGACGACGGGTACGGCGACTTCCTCAGCGAGGTCGTGCCCGTGCTGCGCAAGTACGGCTTCACGGCCACGGTCTTCGTGGTCACCGGCCTGATCGGCGAGCACAACGCCTGGGACGCCGGTTCCCCGCGCAAGCGGCTCATGGACACCGAGGGCCTGCGCTGGGCCGCGCGGCAGGGCATGGAGATCGGCTCGCACTCGGCCGGGCACTACTCGCTGTCCGGGCTGCGCGACGACGAGCTCCACCAGGAGGTGGCCGGCAGCAAGGCGGCGCTGGAGGACCTGCTGGGCCGCCAGGTGAGCGGGTTCTGCTACCCGTACGGGCACGTCAACGCCCGCGAGCTGGCCGCCGTCCGCGAGACGGGCTACTCCTACGCCTGCGCCATCTGGAAGTCCGAGCTCACCGGCCCGTACGCGCTGCCGCGCACATATGTGGGCGAGCGGGACGGCGCGCTGCGGCTGCACGCCAAGCGGGCACGGCACCGGGTCCGGTGGGGCTGGTGAAGGTCCTGCACGTCATCACCGGTCTGGCCGCGGGCGGCGCGGAGCAGCAGCTGCGGGCCCTGCTGCCGTACCTGCGGGCCCGGTGCGAGGTCGCGGTGCTCACCGGGCACGGGGTGGTCGCGGAGGCCATCGAGGGCTCCGGCGTGCCCGTCCACCACGTCGGCATGCGCGGCAACAGGGACCTGCGCGCCGTCGGGCGGCTGGCCCGGCTCATGCGCGGACGCCGCTACGACGTGGTGCACACCCATCTGTACCGCGCCTGCGTGTACGGCCGGCTGGCGGCGCGGCTGGCGAACGTGCCGGCGATCGTGGCGACCGAGCATTCGATCGGGCACGAGCACGTGGAGGGACGCCGCCTGACCCGCTCGATCAGGGCGCTGTACCTGGCCAGCGAGCTGCTCGGGCACCTGACCGTGGCCGTCTCGCCGACGGTGGCCGACCGGCTGTCGAGGTGGGGCGTCCCCCGCTCGCGCATCGCGGTGGTCCCGAACGGCGTCGACGGCGAGGCCTTCGGCTTCGACGCAGCCCTGCGCCGGCGCACCCGGGAGCGGCTCGGCCTGCCCGAGAACGCGTTCGTGATCGGCGGCGTCGGCCGCCTTGAGCCGAGCAAGCGCTTCGACACGCTGATCAGGGCGCTGCCGCCGCTCGAACACGCCGTCCTGCTCCTGGTCGGCTCCGGCTCCTGCGAGCCGCGGCTGCGGGAGCTGGCCCGCGAGGCCGGGGCCGAGGACAGGGTGATCTTCGCGGGGGAGTCGCCCGACGTGGGGGCCCTGATGTCGGCGATGGACGTGCTGGCCGCGCCCTCGGTCGAGGAGACGTTCGGCGTGGCCGTCGTCGAGGCGCTCGCGTCCGGCCTGCCCGTCCTGTACGACGCCTGCCCGGCCGTCGAGGACCTGCCGCCCGGCTCGGCCCCGGGAGCACGGCGTGTCGAGCCGCACCGGCTCGCCGCGGAGCTGTCCGGCCTCGCCGCCCGCCCGCCCCTCAGGCTGCCCCCGCCCGATGCCGTCCGGCTCTACGACGTCCGCCGCCAGGCGGACCAGCTGGAGCGGCTCTACCTGCGCCTGCTGGGCGCCGAACCCACCGAGGAGTGACGATGACATGGACCTGGGCCCGCATCACGGGCCTGCTCGTGCGATGGTGGCTTCCGCTGTCCCTGGCGCTCGGGGCGCTGGGCGGGGTGGCCTACGCGCTGGCCCGCGACACCGTCTACGCCGCCGAGGCCTACGTCGCGGTGGCCGGCGGTGACCCGGCGCAGGCGGCCGGGTTCGCCGCCGCCTACGCACGGATATCCAGTCATCCCGGCTTCCTCGTCGGCGCCGCGGACGAGCCGGACAGCCTGCGGGCCGCGGCCTCGCCCGACGCCCCGCTGGTGCGGCTCACCTCCGTGGCGACCGGCGCGCGGGAGGCCGCCGACCGCGTCAACCAGGCGGCCGCCGCGCTGATCGCCTACGCCAACGCCCATGCCGCCGACACCCGCGTACGGCTGGTGCCCTTCGCCTCGGCGGTGCCTCCGCTGCGCCCCTCGTCCCCGCTGCCGCTGCTCAGCGTGGCCATCGGCGCCTGCGGGGCGGCCCTGGCGGCCGGCCTCGTCCGGCTGGCCGCGCCGCAGGCCCGCCCTCAGGCGCGGCCGGAGCCGGCGGCGCTGACCGGAGCGCCGGCGTGAGGGCCGCCCGGCAGGGGACCTCGCGCGCGGGGCTCACGCTGCGGGTCGTCAGGGAGGGCGCGGAGCTGGCCGCGCTGTCGGCGGAATGGGCGGATCTGTACGCGCGCAGCTCGGCCGCCACGCCGTTCCAGTCGTACGGCTGGCTCAGCTCCTGGTGGCGGGTCTACGGGACCCCGGGGCGGCTGCGGGTGTTCCTGGCACACCGGGACGGACGCCTGGTCGCGGCCGCGCCGCTCAGGCTGGAGCACCGGCTCGGCTGCCGGGTCCTGACACCCGTAGGGGGAGGGCAGTCCGACTTCACGGACATCGTGGTGGACGACTCCGAGGGCGACGCGGGCCTGCGCGAGCTGCGCGCCGGGCTGCTCGCCCAGCCGGGCTGGGACGTCATCGACCTGCCCGAGGCGCGGCCCGGCTCGGCGATCCGCCGCCTGGCGGAGATCTGGGACGGCAGGGCCTGGACGCTGCCCGCCTCCACCTGCCTCCAGCTGCCCGGACAACCCATCGAGCAGGTCCTCGCCGGGCTCCAGAGCCGCCGGGCCCAGCATGTGCGGGCCGCGCTGCGCAAGCTCGACGCGCTGAACGTGTCGGTGACGGCGGTCGAGGCGGATCGGGTCAGAGCGTCGACGGCCGAGCTGCTGCGGTTGCACACCATGCAGTGGAAGAGCCGGGGGATCAACGCCCAGCACACGCAGCCGCGCTTCCTGGACCACCTGGCCGGGGCCGCGCAGGCGCTGGTGGCGGAGAACCACGGGGCGCTGTGGGAGTACCGGGTGGACGGGCGGCTGCTGGCCTGCGACTTCGCGGTGATCGGCAAGGACTTCGTGGGCGGCTACCTGTACGGCGTCCACCCGGACCTGCGGGCCCGGGTGGACCTGGTCACGATGCTGCTGCGTACCAACCTGGAGCTGACGCACCGGCTGGGCAAGCCCGTGCTCAGCATGCTGCGCGGCGCCGAGCCGCACAAGGCCAGGTGGGAGGCCGAAGCGGTGGTCAACCGGCGGGTGATGCTCGGGCGCGGCTCCCGCGCGGCCGCCTACGCCGCGCTGGCGGGCGTGAGCAAGACGGGCAAGGAACTGCTGAAGAGGCGCTGCCCGCGCCTGGCGGCGAAGGTCTCGGCATGGCGGTGAGACCGAGGGTCCTGCACGTCACGCAGCCGGTGGACGGCGGCGTGGGGGCGTACGTGGCCATGGCCGCCGCCGACCAGGCACGGCGGGGCTGGCGCGTCGCGGTCGCCTGCCCCCCGCCCGATGTACTGGCCGGCCCGCTGGCCGGCGAGCTGGACCGGCTGGGCGTGCCCCGGCTGGACTGGACGGCCGGCCGCGCGCCCGGACTCGGCGACGTCGTGCAGGCGGCGCGGCTGCGGCGGATCGTGCGCGAGTTCGGCCCCGACGCGGTGCACCTGCACTCGTCCAAGGCCGGGCTGGCGGGCCGGGCCGCGCTCAGGGGCCGGGTGCCCACGCTCTTCCAGCCGCACGGCTGGTCCTGGCTGGCCGCCCGGGGCGCCGTCGCCGCCGCGGCGCTGACCTGGGAACGGCTGGCCGCGCGCTGGGCCGACCGGGTGATCTGCGTGGGCGAGGGCGAAGCCGCGCTGGCCAGACGGTACGGCGTGCCCGGCGACCTCGTCGTGGTGCGCAACGGCGTGGACCTGCGCCGCTTCAGGCCCGCGGGGCCGCGGGAACGGGCCGAGGCGCGCGCCCGCCACGGCATCGCCGAGGACACGCCGCTGGCGGTCTGCGTGGGCAGGGTCACCCGCCAGAAGGGCCAGGACCTGCTGCTGTCGGCCTGGCAGCGCGTCGCCGCCCGCGACGGGCGGGCCCGGCTGGCCATCGTCGGAGACGGCCCGATGCTGCGCGCGCTGCGGTCGCGGGCCGTGCCCGGCGTTCACTTCGCCGGCGGCGTGGCCGACGTCCGGCCCTGGTACGCCGCCGCCGACGTGGTGGTGCTGCCCTCGCGCTGGGAGGGCCTGCCGCTCACCGCGCTGGAGGCGCTGGCCACGGGCAGGCCCGTGGTCGCCTGCGCGGTGCCCGGGCTCACCGAGGTGGTGACCGGGGGAGTCGGCGCGCTCGTTCAGCCGGAGGACAGCGCGGGGCTGGCCGAGGCGCTGCTGGTCAGGCTCGGGCAGCCCGAGCTGGCCGACGCCGAGGGGGTGGCCGCCGCCACGCTGGCGGCCGGGTTCGGCGTGGACGGCGCGCTGGACGGGCTCGCCACGCACACGCTGGCCGTGCTGGGTGGGGAGGCGTGCTCCAGCAGCCGCCTGCGGAAGGCCTCCGACGAGCCGGGGTTCGACGAACACTGCCAGACGCCGTGCGGACAGTAATCGGAGATCGAGTGATAGACCACGTTGTGAGTACCGATCCAGTCGAGCATCCCTTCGACGTAGGCGGGACGGTCGCCGTTGCGGAACAGCCCCCACTCGGGGAACGAGATGGGCTTGCCGTGCTGCGCGGCGAAGTCGGCGTGCGCCCGCAGGCCGTACGGCTGGTCGACGTATTCGGCGAACTCGTGCCCGGGCCCCTGGTCGTAGCTGTCCATGCCGATGATGTCGACCACGTCGTCACCCGGGTAGCACTGCGTCCAGGGCACCGCGTCGAGCCCGCGGCTGGGGGCGAAGTCGAAGCGGAAGCGCTGGCCGGGCGTCTCGCGCATGGTCTTCACGATGCGCCGCCAGTACTGCTTCCACGTCTCCGGGTCGGGTCCGCACCTGCTGGAGTAGGTGGTGCCGTTCATCTCCCAGCCGAGCACGATGATCGTGTCGGCGGCGCCGGAGGAGACCAGCTTCCCGGCGAGCTTCCTGAAGCGGCCGTCGTGGGCGCCGTGCGCCCCCTTGGCCAGTCGTCGCGCCACGGTGCGGTCGGACATCATGGACTCGTTCGGAGTGACCATCGGCACGTTCAGCGCCAGGACGCGGCCCGGCTGGGCGGCCCGCCAGCGCGTCCACGTGTCGAGGATCTCGGAGTCGCCCCCCTCGAGGGACTTCCAGCGTTCGCCCGGGAGATAGGTGCGCCCGACCGTCACCCTGAGCCCCAGCCACGCCTCGAAGCCCGTCAGGAGCTCGGGACCGCGCGCGTCGGAGGCGAGGAAGACGCCCAGCGCCGCGGGACCGCTCGCCGGAGCGGGCGCCGTCGCGCCCAGACCGACCGATGCCACCGCCGCACCCGTGATTATCGCGAGCGAAAAGCGCAGATATCTCGTTCCTGCCACGATCGCACATCCCCGATTCTCGCCTCTCCTTCCTTCTCCATACCCCATGTTTCGGCAATCCGGATATCCGACTCGCGATTTGCCTGATTTATAGCTTTTCGCGAAGGAGAAGGAAGATGCTCGATTGCACTGTCCCGGCGCTTGTGCTGCGATTGGACCCCAATAACTTTCATCATGGGACCCTCGGCGCCATTCGCTCCCTCGGCAGGGCCGGAGTGGAGGTGCACGGGCTCCTCGGGGAGACGGACTCGCCGACCTCCCGCTCCAAGTACCTGGCGCGCGGGCATGCGTGGCCGCGCGGCGGGGACCCTGGGGACATCGTGGGGACGCTCACGCAGGTCGCCCAGAGCATCGGCCGCCCGGCCGTCCTGCTGGCCCTGGACGACGCGGGCGCCATCGCCGTCGCGGAGCACGCGGCCGAGCTGCGCCCGCACTACCTCTTCCCCGACCAGGTGCCCGGACTGCCGCGCGCCCTCGCCGACAAGAGCCTGCTGGCGCAGCTGTGTTCCGCGTTCGGGGTCGTCCAGCCGGAGACCCGGCTGATCACCGGCGAACGCGACGCCGCGGCCGCCGTCACCGACTTCGGGCTGCCGCTGGTCGCCAAGTGGGCGCAGCCGTGGCTCCTGCCCGCCGGCCTCGGGCTGCGCAACACCAGCCTGGTGCGGCGGATCAGCCAGGTGCCCCGGCTGCTCCAGCACGTGGAGGGCTGCGACCTGTTGTTCCAGCGCTTCGTGCCCGGCGGGCCGCACGCGGACTGGTTCTTCCACGGCTACTTCGACGAGAACTCCCGCTGCCTGTACGGCGGCGCGGGACGCAAGGAGCGCGCCCATCCCAAGGGCGCCGGGCTCACCACCTACGGGCGGTGGCTGCCCAACCCCGTCGTGGAGGGCACCGCCCGCGAACTGGCGGAGAGGCTGGGCTACCGCGGCGTGCTGGACATCGACTTCCGCCACGACGCCGGCAGGGACGCCTACCACCTGCTGGACTTCAACCCCCGGCTCGGCGCCCAGTTCCGGCTGTTCAGCGACAGCAGCGGCCTGGACCTGGTACGGGCCGCCCACCTGCACCTGTCCGGCCGGCGCGCGCCGCGGGGACGGGCCGGTCACGGCCGGACCTACGTGGTGGAGAACTACGACCTCATCACCGCCGGCCCGAAGAGCCTGCGCGCCCTGTGCTCGGCGGACGAGTTTGCCTGGCTGTCCGCCGACGACCCCCGGCCCTTCGTGGCCATGGCCAGGCAGGCGATGAAACGCGGATTCACCCGGCTGGCCCGGCAGCGGGCCTAGCACGGCGAATGGAGGAGAATGTGCCTACCTCGGTCATCGACGTGGCGATCGTGGGCGCCGGACCGTACGGGCTGTCGGTGGCGGCGCACGCGCTGCACGCCGGGCTCGACGCACGGGTGTTCGGCGAGCCGATGCGGTCATGGGAACGCCACATGCCCAGAGGCATGCTGCTGAAGTCCGAGCCGGACGCGTCCCATCTCGGCGACCCGGATCGCAGACACGGCCTCGACGCCTTCCACCGGTACTCCTACGGGGAGCCGGTGCCGGTGGAGAGGTTCGTCGCCTACGGGAGGTGGTTCCGTCAGCGGGCGGTCGGCCGGGCGCTGGAGGAGACGGAGGTGACGGCCGTCGGCGTCGAGGGCGGGCTGTTCGCGCTCTCCCTGTCGTCGGGCGCGTCCGTGCTGGCCAGGACCGTCGTGCTGGCCCTGGGATTCCTGCCGTTCGCCCACCGGCCCCGCGCCCTGGCGGCGTTGCCGCCCGAGGTGGCCACGCACAGCTCCGACCACCACGATCTGAGCGGGTTCGCGGGACGGGACGTGACCGTGCTGGGAGCCGGCCAGTCGGCGCTGGAGACCGCGACGCTGCTGGCCGAGGCGGGGGCGGCCGTCCGGCTCGTCGCCCGCACCGGCGCCCTGGCCTGGAACGACGTGCCCGTCGAGCGGCGCCCGGTCATGTCGCGCGTGCTGGCGCCCCGCTCCGCGCTCGGGAGCGGCTGGCCCTCCGTGGCCTGGTCGCGGATGCCGTACGCGGTCAGGCACCTGCCGAGGGCGGCCCGCGCCCACATCGTGCGCAACACCCTCGGGCCGGCCGGGTCCTGGTGGCTGAAGGAGCGCTTCGACGGCGCCGTGCAGGTGACCCTGGGGGCGCGGCTGGCGGCCTCCGAGTACCGCGACGGGGTCCGGCTGCGGCTGCGGGACCTCGCGGGCGCGGTCACCATGCTCGAGACCGAGCACGTCATCGCGGCGACCGGCTACCGGGTGGACGTGGCCAGGATCGGGATCCTCCACGAGGACCTACGGCGCGCGGTGGCGGCGCCCGGCCCGGCGCCGCGGCTCGGTCCCGCGTTCGAGACGTCCGTCGCGGGGCTGCACCTGGTCGGGCTCGCGGCGGCGGCGACGTTCGGACCGGCCATGCGGTTCGTGTGCGGCTGCGACTTCGCCGCCCGCCGCGTGACCAGGGGCCTGGTGGGCCGCCTGCGGGGAGCTCGGGCGTGAATCCGGGCAGAGCTGCTTCTGGGGGAGCGAGAATGGTTCTTCACGCGGTGCTGGCCTGCGTGGTCACGGTGTTCGCCGGCGTCCCGGGGGCCGTCGCCGAGGACGCGCCGTCGTCCTTCACCAACTCGCCGGCGACGGCCTCGGGGCGGACGCCGTCCGGCGT
The DNA here is from genome assembly GCF_053587055.1 of Nonomuraea sp. NPDC003707. NCBI lineage: Bacteria > Bacillati > Actinomycetota > Actinomycetes > Streptosporangiales > Streptosporangiaceae > Nonomuraea > Nonomuraea sp. NPDC003707. The sequence continues at coordinate 506,280 of NZ_JBSFNK010000002.1, forward strand.
GACGGTGACCGTGCGCAAGACCATGATCGGGGAGACGCGCGTGGCCTCCGCCGAGGTGCTGACCGCTAGCACGTGGGCGCCCGACGACGAATTCCTCGTTCCGGCCAACGCCAAGATGACGGCGGGATTCATGGACCTCTACGAGGACTTCGCGGCCCGGCCCGGCGGCTGGAGCGGCGTGGCCAAGCTGACGTTCACGTTCTCCCGGCCGGTACGCGACCCCCACCTGCACGTGTTCGGCACGGGCGGCGTGTCGCGCGACCCGAGGCGCGGCCGCGACGACTACTGGCCCGCCGTCGACCTGGTCGACGGGACCCCGGCCACGCCCGCCTTCTCCGCGGCGGCCGGCTTCCCCGGCTATCGGGTCACGGCGGACTCGATCGAGCCGGAAGCGGTCCGTCCCGTCAAGTCCACCACCTGCGGGGTCGTCTACACCTGCGGCACGGCCAAGGTGAACGGCACCGTCACCGCGTTCACGATCCGGCTGAGCGCCCGTGACGTGCGCTACGCGCTCGGGGGCCCGGGCCCGCAGCTGTGGGCCGCGTTCAAGATCACGCTGGCCGAGGACGACTCCGACGCGCCCGCCTCGTACGGAGCGGCCTCCCACGCGATCACCGACTCCTTCCTGGGGGCCTCCGCGACCGCCGACCATCTGGACGAGGTGAGCACGGCGGCCCGCGAGGTGAGCGCCGACGAGGACGACGCCGTGACCGGCTCCCCGGCGGAGATCACCGTCAAGGACCGGGTCGGCACGCTGACGGTGCCCGTACGGGCCGGGTCGCCCGCGTACCTCACCGGGTGGATCGACGCCGACCACGACGGCCGCTTCGACACCGACGAGCGGGCCACCGCGCAGGTCGCCAAGGACGCCACCACCGCGGAGCTGCGCTGGAGTCTGCCGCAGACATTCCGCACCGGCCTCACCTGGATGCGGCTGCGCCTGGCCGCCCAGGCGACGGCCCTGCCCACGGGATGGGCCGACAGCGGCGAGGTCGAGGACCACCGGATCGAGCTCGTTCGCCCGGCGGATGACGCGCCGCCGGCGACGGACTGAGGAGGGTCAGAGCGAGAGCGCGGGCTCCATGACCTCGGAGGGGCACAGCTGGCTGATCACCCTGCGCACCTGGGCGCGCAGGGCGGGATCCGTGAGATGGCCGTCCTTGTCGAAGTGCGGGCAGGCCGGGGAGATCACCAGCTCGGCCCCCATCACGACGGCGCCCGCCGCCTGAAGGTGCTTGTAGAGCTCCGCCTGCGCCCACATCGCGCCGCACGCCCGCGCGCTCGCGCTCATCACCGCCACGTGCTTGCCCGACAGCCCGTTGCGCGCCGACATCCAGTCCAGCGCGTACGTCAGCTCCTCCGGCAGCAGGCTGTGCTCGGGAGCGGTCAGCAGCACCGCGTCGGACGCGGCGACCAGCCCGATGAGCTCGCGCGCCATGACCGGCACCGGCCCGTGCGCGTACGGCGGGATCTCGCCCAGCCCCGGCCACACCGCGAAGTCGACGCCCACGGGCAGCTCGCCACCCGCCGCATCCAGCAATTTGTTGATAAACGACCCCGCGTGGAGACTGGCGGCGATCCCGATGATTTTCACCCTCTGCTCCCGAGCGGTTCCGAAGTTTCCAGGAACCTGCCCGATGTCTCGGATGTCCAAGACCAGCGCCGGGTCAAGACACGATTGGGGCCCGTTCGCGTCCTATCGCCGCGCCGGGTGATCGTCCGAGGCGCGCGGGCGGCGGAAGATCAGGGCCAGGACGCGCAGCACCAGGATGGCGGCGATCACCAGCAGGTTGTAGCCGATGAGCTGGAACAGCGTGGTGTTCGCCAGCGCCGGCGGGCCGCCGGCCGTCCCGAGGAGGATGACCGCCATCACTCCGGCCGTGGCGCCGAGCACCGTCAGCAGCACCTGGTGGAGCAGGCCCGTCACGTAGCGGCGGTCGCGCTCGTCGGCCAGCAGCCGCACGTTCATGGAGAACCGGCCGTGCTCCGCGGCGCTCGCGATGCGCTCGACGCGGCGCGGCAGGCGGCGCAGCATCGGCAGCAGCGCGACCAGCTCCTGGGTGGCGGACTCCTTGATCGTCTCCGGGGTGATCCGCTCGGCGAGATGGCGGCCGGCGAACGACCGGGCCTCGCCGATGAGGTCGAACCCGGGGGAGAGGCGCACGAGCGTGCCCTCCAGCGTGGCCAGCGCGCGGAAGACGGCGGCCACCTCGGGCGGGATCGACAGCCCGTACGCCGAGACGATCCTGAACAGGTGGGTGAACATCTGCGCGCTGTCCATGCCGGCCGTCACGTGCCTGGCCATGAACTGGCCGAGCGCCCGTTCGAGCGCGGCCTCGTCGATGTCCTCCGGCCTGGGCACGACCTCGAGCAGCGCGTCGGTGACGCCCAGCGGGTCCTGGCGGTTCATGGCGAGCAGGAAGCGCCGCAGCGCCGAGCGCACGGAGTCGTCGAGCCGCCCGACCGCGCCGAAGTCGAGCAGCCCCAGCGTGCCGTCGTCGAGCAGCATGAGGTTGCCGGGATGCGGGTCGGCGTGGAAGACGCCCTCGATCAGGATCTGCCTGAGCAGGCAGTCGAGCAGGTCGCGGGCCAGCTGCGGGCCCTGCTCGGGGGCGGCGGCGGTGACGGGCCGGCCGGACAGGCGCCGCATGACGAGCACGCGTTCGGTGCACATGGCGCTGATCGGGGCGGGGTACGTGACACCGCCGCCGGCGGTGACGGCCGCCATGTTGGCCGCCTCCACCCGGAAGTCGAGCTCCTCGCGGATCGCCGTCGCGAACCCGTCGGCCAGGTCGCGCAGCCCGAGCGAGCGGCCCCAGCGGGTCCTGGACTCCAGCGTGGCCGCCAGCCGCCGGACGATGTCGAGGTCCTTCGAGACCACCGGCCAGATGCCCGGCCGCAGCACCTTGACCACGACGCTCTCGCCCGAGTGCAGGCGGGCGGCGTGGACCTGCCCGATGGAGGCGGCGGCCAGCGGTGTCCGGTCGAACTCGGCGAACGCCTCGTCCACCGGCCCGCCCAGCTCGGCGGCGAGCACCGGCTCGATCTCCGGCCACGGCGCCGGGGCGACCTGGTCCTGCAGCCGGCCCAGCTCCTCGACGAACTCGGCGGGCAGCAGGTCGCGCCGGGTGGACAGGACCTGGCCGAGCTTGACGAACGTGACGCCGCCCTCGTCGAGGGCCTCGCGCAGCGACCTGGCCAGCCGCACCTTCCCCGGGCGGTCGTCGAGCCGCTCGCCCCGGCCGCGCAGGTACGGGCCGAGGCCGTGCTTGATGGCGATCCTGGTGATCTGCGAGTAGCGCCTGGCCCGGGAGAGGCGGCCGCGTACGGACCTGACGAGCTCCAGCGGCCCCGGCACCGAGCCCGGCGGCACCAGTGCCTCGGCGATCACCAGGATCACCATGGGGATCAGCACCACGCTCATGACGATGAGCAGCAGGATCCCCAGCGCCGGCGCGGCGGGCGGGTTCTCGCGGCCGATGGGGCCGAGCGAGGTCAGGATCGGCTCCAGCATCGGCTGCGCCAGCCCGAAGGCGACCAGCGCAGCCAGGAACGTGCGCAGCCTGCCGAACCTGACGCCCAGCAGGCGCTGCGCCGCCGTGGCCAGGCCGATGATCATCAGGAGCGTGAAGACGCTGAGGAGCAGCTGGGTGGGGAGATCCATAGCGCAGGATCATTCCACGGCGGCGCTCCTCGCCAGATGTCAGCGACGTGCCTTGGGGGCCCGATCAGCGGGCGGCGGCGCGCGCCCGGCGCTCCTCGCGGCGCTCGACGAACCTGGCGGCCGTGGTCTCGGTCTTGGCCAGGAACGCGGACAGCTGCTCGCGGGCCTGCTCGCCCTCGGCGTCCAGCCCGGTCTTGTCGAACACCGACCACTGCTTCAGCACCGGCATCAGCACGTCGTCCAGGTGCAGGCGCAGGTCGTAGATGCCCTCGTTCGCGATGATCATGGCCTTGCGGGTGAACCCCTCGATGCCCGAGCCCGGCATCTGGAACGTGGTGACGACGTCGGTCACCGCGCGCATGGTCTGGTTGGGGTCCAGCTCGAAGGCGGCCTTGAGCAGGTTGCGGTAGAAGAGCATGTGCAGGTTCTCGTCGGCGGCGATCCTGGCGAGCAGGCGCTCGCAGCCCTCGTCGCCGGAGGCCCTGCCGGTGTTGCGGTGCGCGATGCGGGTGGCCAGCTCCTGGAAGGAGACGTACGCGAGCTGCTGGAGCATGGTGCCGTACTCGGTGGTGAAGCCGTTCTCCATGTGGTGCATGCGGGCGCGCTCGAGCGCCACGGGATCGACGGCGCGGGTGACCGTGAGGTAGTCGCGGAGCGCGGTGCCGTGGCGGTCCTCCTCGGCCGTCCAGCGGTGCACCCAGGTGCCCCAGGCGCCGTCGCGGCCGAACGTGCTGGCGATCTCGTGGTGGTAGCTGGGGAGGTTGTCCTCGGTCAGGAGATTGACGATGAGCGAGATGCGGGCCGCCTCGGGGATCTTGGAGTCGCCTTCCTGCCACGCCTCGCCCCCGTAGATGCCGTCGAAGTCGCGGCCCTCGCTCCACGGGATGTACTCGTGCGGGAACCACTCCTTCGCCATCGTGTGATGGCGGTCGAGCTCCACGGCCACCACGGGCTCCAGCTCGTGCAGCAGCTCCGTCTGAGTCATCGCCATAAAAGATCTTCTCCTTCAGGTTACGGTACCGTAGGTTAGGCTACCGGAAGGACATACCGGTCAAATAGGGTGTCCCTATGCGACCCAGTGTCCGCGGTGTCCTGCTCGACCACGACGAGCGGCTGGTGATCTTCCGTCGTACGGTTCCGGGACGCGACGTCTATTGGAGCATCCCCGGAGGGCATGTCGAACCGGGGGACGACACGCTGGAGCACACCCTGCACCGGGAGCTGCTCGAGGAGCTGGGCGCGACCGTCTCGGCGGTGACACCCCTGGTCACGCTGTCGTACCCGTGGAAGGGCGAGCTCAAGACGCAGCACGTCTACGGCTGCCGCCTGGTGGCGATGGATCCGGGGCTGCGGCACGGGCCCGAGTTCGAGGACCCGTCGCGGGGGCTGTACGAGGTGGAGCGGGTACGGCTGAACCGTTCGGAGATCACGTCCCGGCACCTGGTCCCCGAGCCGGTGGCGGACTACCTGTCGACCACCATCACGGACCTGCCCCGCCTGATCGGCCAGGGCTCAGGGCCCGGTTAGGGCTGGGGGCTCGGTTGGGGCTCACGGCCCCGCTAGGGTTCGCGGCGCAGGCGCTTGAGGTCGGAGCGCTGCTTCTTCGCGGCGATGCGGCGCTCGACGGCGCCGCGGCTGGGCTTGGTCGGGCGGCGGCGCTTCGGCGGCGGGGCGATGGCCTCGCGCAGGCGCTGGGCCAGGCGGTGCGCCGCGGCCTCCCGGTTGCGCAGCTGGGAGCGGTATTCGGAGGCGGCGATCGTGATCGTCGGGGAGCCCAGCCGGTCGAGCGCCCTGGCCTTCAGCGCGGGCGGCAGCGCGGTGCTGGCGGCCACGTCGAAGACGAGCTCCACGCGGCTGTCGGTGGTGTTGACGCCCTGGCCGCCTGGGCCCGACGAACGTGAGAAACGCCAGACGAGCTCGACGTCGGGAATGACGATCGAGTCGTTGACGATCAGCGGGCCGGGCATGGGCGGGACTCCTGTTCTCTCACCAGCATTAACAGTAAATGGGGCGATCTATGCCGCGCGCAACGGCATTTTCCCGGTTTTCTCGATGGCGGACTGCAAGTGACGTGTGCCACTATCGCGCGTGAAAATCACGGGTGGGGGAGGCACTGTGACCGCGATCGTCGGCGTGCACGGGATCGGCAAGTACAACTACTACCTCGAGGCCGGGCGGTCCGCGACCGGGGCGGCCGAGGCCATGCGGGTCAAGTGGGACCGCTACCTGCAGGTGGCACTCGGGGGCGAGGCGCGGCCGTACTTCAGCGAGGTCGCCTACTTCTCGCACCACCTGCACAGCGGCAAGGGCGGCGAGGAGGAGGCGAGGGCCGCCGCGGCGACGGAGGGCCAGATCCAGCAGGTGCTCGTCGCCTGGGCGAAGAACCTGGGCGTGGGCGAGCACGTGACGGGGGCGCTCAAGTCGTTCACCGGCTGGCTGCTCGACCGGCTGGACGGCAGGTCGGCGGCGTTCGCCAAGCTGTTCGCGCCGGAGGTGGCGGCGTACCTCACGGACGAGGGCAAGCGCGAGAGGTGCCGGCAGGCCGTGGCCGACGCGATCAGGCGCAACCGGCCCAAGGTGGTGATCGCCCACTCGCTCGGCAGCGTGGTCGCGTACGAGACGCTGTGGGGCGACCCCAGCCTCCGGATCGACCTCCTGATCACCCTGGGCAGCCCGCTCGGCATGCGCAACGTCGTCTTCGAGCGCCTCCTGCCCACCCCCATCAACGGCCACGGCGAACGCCCCCCGGGCGTCAGGCGCTGGGTGAACATCGCCGACAAGGACGACATCGCCGCCATCCCGCCCAACCTGGCCGTCAGCTTCACCGGCATCGACGCCGAAGAGCTGGTCAACCTGGACTGGATCGACTTTCACACGGTCGAGAAGTACCTAGGTTGCCCAGCGCTCGACCCGCATCTGCGACCATTCCTGGCATGACGTGGATTGTGTTCGACTACGGCGGCGTCCTGTGCCTGCCCCAGCTCGAGTCCGACAACGAGGCCATGGCGCGGGCGGTGGGCGCGGACCCGGACGCGTTCCGGCACGGCTACTGGGAGCACCGCCTGGAGTTCGACCGGGGGAGCCTGGGCCCGCTGGACTACTGGTCGGCCGTGCTGGACCGGCCCGTCACCCGGTCCGAGCTCGCCCGCCTGGTCGCCATGGACGTCGCGAGCTGGGCGTACCCGAACGAGAGCACGATCACCCTGCTCGGCGAGCTGATCGGGGCCGGGCGTGACGTGGCGCTGCTGTCCAACATGCCCGTCTGCGTCGGCGACGGCCTGGACGAGCTGCCCTGGATCGCCGAGGTCGGCCACCGCTTCTACAGCGGCAGGATGGGCCTGGTCAAACCCGACCGGGAGATCTACGACGCGATGGCCCGCGCGCTGGGCGCCGACCCGTCCGAGGTCGTCTTCATCGACGACCGTGAGGAGAACGTCGAGGGCGCCGAGCGCGCGGGCATGACCGGCGTGCACTTCACGGACGCGGCCACGCTCCGCGGAACGTTGTCTGGCGTTCACGGAGCCATCGGATGAACGCTCAGTGAGGTCATCGGCCGAGGCCAAACCTCGCGAACAGGACGACTGATGCTGTTCACCCGTGCTTGACTCGGCTGTCACGGCCGGGTCAGCGCGGGCGGACATACCTGTGAACGTGGACCGCAGAGCCTTCCTGACAGCGGCGACAGCCGGACTCCTCCTCCCCCAGACCGCCACACCGGCGGCAGCGGCCAGAACCCTCAGATCCGACCCGTTCATGCTGGGCGTGGCCTCCGGCGACCCGTCGGCCGACGGCTTCGTCCTGTGGACCAGGCTGGCGCTCGACCCGCTGGCCGGCGACGGCCGCGGCGGCATGCCCGCCCGTGACGTGGACGTGGACTGGCAGGTCTCGGCCGACGAGCGCTTCTCCAAGATCGTCAGGTCCGGTACGGCCACCGCCAGGTCGCGCGACGCCCACAGCGTCCACGTCGAGCTGGACGGGCTGGAGCCGGGGCGCGAGTACTTCTACCGCTTCAGAAGCGAGGGCAGGCTCTCCCCGGCGGCCCGCACCAGGACCACCCCCGCCGGGGAGACACCGCTCAACTTCGCGGTGGCGGCGTGCGCGCACTACGAGCACGGCTACTACACGGCCTACCGCCGCCTGGCCGAGCAGGAGCCCGACCTGGTGGTGTTCCTCGGCGACTACATGTACGAGTACGGCCCCAGCGGCTACACGGCGCTGGCCGGCCGCGTACGCACCCACACGCCCGGCAAGTGCGAGACGCTCGCCGACTATCGGCTGCGGCACGCCCAGTACAAAAGCGACCATGACCTGCAGGCCGCGCACGCGGTGGCGCCGTGGCTGGTGGCGTTCGACGACCACGAGGTGGAGAACAACTGGGCCGGGCCCGTCTCCAGCACGAACGCGCCCGGCTTCACCACGCGCAGGACGCACGCGTTCCGGGCGTACTACGAGAACATGCCGCTGCGCCGCGCCAGCCTCCAGGGGGCGGTGCTCAGGGTGAACCGGCGGATCTCCTGGGGGACGCTGGCCCGCTTCCACCTGCTGGACACCCGGCAGTTCCGCGACGACCAGGCGTGCCTGGACGGCGTGCGGGCCGGGTGCGACGACCGGCTGGCGTCGGGGCGGACGCTGCTCGGGTCCGACCAGTGGCGCTGGCTGGAGAGCGGCCTGCGCGGCTCGACCACCCGCTGGAACCTGCTGGGGCAGCAGATCATGATGGCGCAGCGCGACTACAAGGTCGGGCCCGGGCGCGAGGTGAACCTGGACTCCTGGGACGGGTACGCCGCCGAGCGGACGCGGCTGCTGGGGTCGCTGGCGGGCACCGAGAACCCGGTGGTGCTGACGGGGGACGCGCACATGCACCACCTGGCCGAGCTCAAGACCGACTTCGACGACCCGGACTCGCCGGTGGTGGCCAAGGAGCTGATCGCCTCGTCGATCGCGAGCGACGGCGACGGGTACCGGGACCGGACGTGGATCGCGGAGGCGCTGCAGGAGAACCCGCACATCTCCTTCATCGACCAGCGGCGGGGGTATCTGATGGCGCGGCTGACCCGGGATGAGCTTTCCGTCGATTACCGGACATTGGACTACATCTCCCGGCGGGGCGCGCAGGCGAAGACCGCTCACCGGCTCACCATCCCCGCGACCACCGGTCCCGCGGCCGCCGGCCGGGCGGGCGCACCGCGCGTCGGCTGAACGTTTGCTGGGAGCAGCCTGAAAATCCGCTCAACCGCGCACACGCCTGGCGGGCCGGCCGCGCTCCCGGGCGCGTTTGCCGCGCCCACCGGAGGCGCCGGGTGGCGCCGCCGGTGGGCGCGCCGGGCCGGGGCGGCACGCGCCACGTGCGGCCCTGCCCGGGACCCGGCGGGAGAGGAGGTGCCGGGCCGGTCCAGGGGGTCAAGCGCCGGTCCAGGGGTTAGGCGCCGGGCCAGCTCGCGTCCGGGAACTCGCCGTCCGTCGCGCCCGACATGACCACTTCGTCGCTCTCCTGCAGCCCTGAGGTCACCTCCACGTACTGGTCGCCGCGGACGCCCGTCCGCACCACCTTCGCCGAGTCCCGCCCGCCGGCCCGAATCGTGACCACCTGGGCGCCGTCCGACCTGCTGCGGACCGCCGAGGCGGGCACGTAGATCGCGTCCGCGGCCGTGTCCGTGGTGACCGTCACCGAGGCGGTCTGCCCGAGCATGAGCCCGGTGGGCGGCTCGTCGAAGGCCAGGGTGACCGAGTAGCGGACGAGCTGGCCGCTCACCGTCGCGGTCGGCGCGATGGCCGTGATCGTCCCCTCGTACTGCCGGCCGTTCCGGGTGGCCAGGGTGATCCGGGCCTTCTGGCCGAGCTTGAGCCGGTTCACGTCCGACTCGGTGACCATGGCCTGTACCTGCAGCTCGTTGAGGTCGCCGAGGCTGACGAAGGTGCCGGTGCCCGCCTGGTCGCCGACCGCGCCCGCCAGCGACAGCACCGTGCCCGCCGCGGGGGCCACGATGCGGGTCGCCCGTACGGCGTCGGCGGCCTGTTCGAGGGCGGCCTGCGCGCGGTCCACGTTCGCGCCGGCCTGCTCCTCGCTGACGCCGCCCTGACCCTGAGCCTGGCCTTGGCTCTGGCCCGCGGAGCCCGTACCGCGGTTGCAGGAGGACTGCGCGTTCGGCCGGGCGGCGCCGTCGGTCGGCCTGGTGCTCGCTCTCGCCGACGGCTTGCCGCTGCCCGTGGGGCGGCCGGTCGCCGACGGCTTCGCGCCGGTGGACGGCTTGCCGGAGCTCGTGGCGGACGGGGTGGCGTCCGAGGTGGGACGGCTCCCGGACTGGTCGGAGCCCCCGCCCGGGGTGCCGCCTTGGGGAGCGCCGCCGGTCGGGGTGGCGGTGACGGTCGTGGTGACGGTGGCCGTCACAGTGGCCGTCACGGTGACCGTGACCATGGGCTGCGGCTCGGGCCCAGGGTTGGTGGGGCCGGGGTCCGTGGGCACGGAGGTCGGCGTGCCGGTGGGGCGGGGGGTGGAGCCGGTGGCCGGGCTCCCGTTGTTCAGGGACACGCCCTGGGCGGGTGGCGCCGTCGGCCCGAGCGCCCCGTTGCCGCCGACCACGCCACCGCTCGCCCGGCCCGTGGGGGTCGCGCCTCTCGTGGATGTCGCCGTGCCTGTGGGGGTCGCGCCTCTGGTGGGTGTCGCCGAACCAGCAGGTGTCCCGCCGGCGGACGTGGCCGGCGTGGCGCCGTTCCCGGACGGCGTGCAGGCCGCGGGGCTGGCGGCGGTGGTCGGGGACGCCGCCTTCTCCTGGGCGTCCTCCAGGGCCTCCTCGGCGGCGGCGAGATCGGCCTTGGCCGCCGTGTACGCCTCCCGCGCCGACCGCCCGTCGACCCTGGCCAGCACCTGCCCCTTCTTCACCTTGGTCCCGACTTTGACGTACACCTTGGTCAGCGTCCCCGAAGAGCCGAACGCCAGGTCCCTGCGCGAGCCGTCCACGGTGTTGCCCGCCGCGCTGACCGTGGCCGTGACCTGGCCGCGCTGCGCGGCGGCGAGCCGTACCTGGACGGTGGGCGGTGCGTCGTCGCGCAGCGCCAGCGCCAGGCCGGACCCGGCCACGAGCACGGCGAGGGCGAGGCCGCCCAGCGCGAAAGTCGGTCTCATGGCGGCCCATCCTGGCGAAGCCGGCTCGCGCCAGGCTGCGAGCAGCCTAAGAGTTACCTGTGTACCTGGAGGGACCCTCAGGTTGTCAGCGAACGTTCAGCTCGCTCGCGGCTCCGGCGCAGCCTGGTGTGCAAGGGTCACCGCCTGTGAAGGTGTCCACACGGCGCAGAGCGCTGATGACCAACGGAGCGCTGGTGGTGCTCCTGCTGGGCGGTGCCGCGCTCGCGTACGCCCAGCTCGGCACGGGACAGGCGGCGGGCCAGACGGCCGTCAGGACCGTGACCGCGAGCCGCGGCTCCGTGGTGGCCTCGGTGTCCGCTTCGGGCGCGGTCGAGAGCTCCAAGTCCAGGGCCCTCTCGTTCGGTACGACGGGGACGGTCGAGAAGGTCTACGTCAAGGCCGGCGACAAGGTGAGCAAGGGCGACCTCCTGGCCAGGATCGACGACGACGCCGCGCAGGAGAGCCTGTCGGCGGCCAAGGCCACGTATGACGAGGCCGTCGACGACGGGACCTCGACGGCCCAGCTCTACGCCTCCTACATCAAGGCCCGCAACGCCTACCGGGAGGCCCAGCGCACGGTCGCGGCCACCGTGCTGAAGGCGCCGTTCAAGGGCACGATCACGGCGGTGAACGGCTCGGTCGGCGGCAGCAGCTCGGGATCGGGCTCCGGATCCGGCTCCGGGTCGGGTTCGAGCGCGGCCTCCGGCCAGGGCACGGGCCAGTCCTCGGGCTCCGGCGGCACTCAGAGCTCCGGCGGCTTCGTCGAGCTGGCCGACACCGGCAAGCTGCAGCTCGTGGGCACCTTCACCGAGTCCGACGTCGGCAAGCTCAAGAACGGCCAGGAGGCCACGGTCACGTTCGACGCCCTGCCGGGGGTGACCGCCACGGGCAAGGTCACCCAGATCCAGCCGGTCGCCTCCACCAGCAACAATGTCGTGCAATATCCGGTCACGGTGACGTTCACGAAGGTCCCGGGCCAGGTGCGGCTGGGCCAGACGGCCACGGTCGAGGTCGTGGTCGGCCAGGCCGACAACGTCGTCACCGTACCCTCGACGGCGGTCTCCACCAGCGGCGGCCAGACCACGGTCACCCTGATCAGGAACGGCACGCAGACCAGGACCCCGGTGGAGGTCGGCGTGCAGGGCACGACGCTGACCGAGATCAAGTCGGGCGTCTCCGAGGGAGACCAGATCGTGCCCCCGGCGACCACGACGAGCACCACGGGCGGCAACCTGCGCTTCGGCGGTGGGGGCGGCTTCCCCGGCGGCGGCGGGGTGCCCGGCGGCGGCGGCGGTCCGGGAGGCGGGCGATGACGGCCCCGGACGTTCCCCCTGTCCTGCAGGTGAAGGACCTGGTCAAGGAGTACGGCGAGGGCGACGCGAAGGTCCGCGCCCTGCGCGGCATCAGCGTGGACGTCGAGCGCGGCGACTACGTCGCCATCATGGGCGCCTCCGGCTCCGGCAAGTCCACCCTCATGAACATCCTCGGCTGCCTCGACATCCCCACCTCCGGCACGTACCTGATCGACGGCGCCGACGTGGGACAGCTGGACGAGCACCAGCTCGCCATCCTGCGCAACCGCAGGGTCGGGTTCGTGTTCCAGTCGTTCAACCTGATCCCGCGCATGAGCGCGCTGGCCAACGTCGAGCTGCCGCTGGTGTACGGCGGCATCGGCCAGGCCGAGCGGCGCAGGCGGGCCCTGGCGGCGCTGGACCAGGTCGGGCTGACCGACCGCGTGCACCACGAGCCGAACCAGCTCTCCGGCGGCCAGCAGCAGCGTGTGGCCGTGGCCAGAGCCCTGGTCACCGCGCCCGCGCTGCTGCTGGCCGACGAGCCGACCGGCAACCTCGACACCGCCTCCACGCACGACGTCCTGGAGATCCTGGACCGGCTCAGCGAGTCGGGCCGCACGATCGTGCTCATCACCCACGAGAACGACGTGGCCGCGCACGCCAAGCGGGTGATCAGGCTGGTGGACGGCGAGATCGTGGAGGACCGCCGCCAGGGCCCGGTGGACGGCCCGCCGCCCCGGATGGCGGGAGCGGCCCGGTGAACCAGCTCGAGATCCTCCGCTTCGCGCTGCGCGGCCTGCTGGCCAACAAGATGCGCAGCTCGCTGACCACGCTCGGCATCCTCATCGGCGTCGCCGCGGTCATCATGCTGGTCGCCATCGGCGAGGGCTCCTCGCAGAGCATCCAGCGCAACATCCAGCGCCTCGGCGCCAACACCCTGACGATCTCCCCGCAGTTCTCGGGCGGCGGTGGCGGCGGCGGTGGTGGCGGCGTCATGCGGGCGTCCGGCGGCGGCACGAACACCGGCCCGCGCACCCAGGCCAGGCAGCTCAGCCTGACCGACGCCAAGGCGCTGACCGACAAGACCCTGGCGCCCTCCGTCAGGAGCGTCTCGCCGGTCGTGACCGCCTCCTCCTCGACGGCCACGTACGGGGCCGCCAGCCACGCGATCTCGCAGTTCGTCGGCACCTACCCCAGCTACTTCGAGGCCGTCAACAAGCCGGTCACGAAGGGCACGTACTTCTTCAACGACGACGTGCTGGCCGCCAGGAAGGTCGTGGTGCTCGGCCAGACCGTCGTGGAGGAGCTGTTCGGCACCGTCGATCCCATCGGCAAGCAGGTCAGCGTGTCCGGCGTGCCGTTCACGGTCGTCGGGGTGCTGAAGGAGGCCGGGTCCACCGGCATGCAGGACGCCGACGACGTGGCCATCGCGCCGCTGCCCGCCGTACAGCAGAGCCTGAGCGGGTTCGGCTCGCTCAACTCGATCGTCGTGCAGGCGTCCGGGGCGGAGACCACGACGGCGGCGCAGGCCGAGGTCACGGCCATCCTCAACCAGCGGCACGGCATCAAGAACGACAACGCCGACTACCGCATCCTCAACCAGGCCACCTTGCAGGAGACCGTCAGCGCGGCGACCGGCACCTTCACCGTGCTGCTGGGCGCCGTGGCCGCGATCTCGCTGCTGGTGGGCGGCATCGGCATCACCAACATCATGCTGGTGACCGTCACGGAGCGCACGCGCGAGATCGGCATCCGCAAGGCGATCGGCGCGCCCAGGAGCGCGATCCTGGGCCAGTTCCTGCTGGAGGCCACGCTGCTGAGCCTGGTCGGCGGGCTGTCCGGGGTGCTGGTGGCGTTCATCGGGACCAGGTTCACCGTGGCCGGCATCGAACCGGTCCTCGTGCCGTCGTCGGTGGCGCTCGCGCTGGGCGTGTCGGTGGGGATCGGGTTGTTCTTCGGCAGTTATCCCGCCAACCGGGCGGCCAAGCTGAGGCCGATCCAGGCCCTGCGCCACGAGTAAGGAGAATGACATGGCCCAGCTCGACGACTCCTCGCCGTACCCCGACGACCTGAAGGAGGAGCTCGCCGTCCAGCCGCGGAAGGGCGCCTCCAAGCTCACGCTGGCGTTGGCCGCCGGCGTCGTGCTGGTGGCCGGTATCCTCATCGGCATTCAGGCCGCCAACCTGTTCGGCTCGCCGGCCGCCTCCGCCGCCGGGGCGCAGCAGCGCCCCATGGGCGGCGGGTACGGCCAGCAGCAGGGCGGTTTCGGCCAGCAGCGCGGCGGATCCGGACAGCCGCCCGGTTACGGTGGAGGCCAGCGGATGGGCGGCGGCGGGGGAGGCACCATCGGCACCGTCGAGAAGGTCGAGGGCGGCAAGGTCTACGTGAAGACCATGGACGGCTCCACCGTCACGGTCGCCACCGACGACCAGACGACCGTCCAGATCTCCAAGCCCGGGAAGGTGACCGACCTCCAGACCGGCACCACGGTGGTCGTCCGCGGCCGGCAGGGCGGCGACGGTTCGGTGACCGCGACGTCGATCACGCAGGGGAACCTGGGAGGAGGCCCGCGATGACGCGCGAGCCCGAAGCCCGGCTGCTGGTGGTCGACGACGAGCCCAACATCAGGGAGCTGTTCTCGGCCAGCCTGCGCATGGCCGGCTTCGAGGTGCTGACCGCGGCCGACGGCATGGAGGCGCTGCGGGTGGCCGAGGAGAGCTCACCTGACCTGGTGATGCTCGACGTCATGCTGCCCGACCTGGACGGCCTGGCGGTCGCGGGCAGGCTGCGGTCCCGCGGCCGCCGGGTCCCGGTGCTGTTCGTGACGGCGAAGGACACCCCCGAGGACCGCATCGCGGGGCTGGGCCTGGGCGAGGACTACGTGACCAAGCCGTTCAGCCTGGAGGAGGTCATCGCCAGGATCCGGGCGGTGCTGCGCCGCACCCGGCGCGGCGTGCCGCCGCCCAACCGGATGCGGGTGGCCGACCTGGAGCTGGACGAGGAGAGCCACGAGGTGTGGCGCGACGGCATCCCGGTGAAGCTGTCGCCGACGGAGTTCAGGCTGCTGCGGTACTTCATGCTCAACGTGGGCCGGGTGCTGTCCAAGACGCAGATCCTCGACCACGTCTGGAACGGCGACTGGCGCACCGACGTCGGGCTCGTCGAGTCGTACGTCTCCTACCTGCGGCGGAAGGTGGACACGGGGGACCGCAAATACCTGCACACGCTGCGCGGGGTGGGCTACATCCTGCGCCCGCCCCGCATATGAGCGGCGCCGTCTCTCCCGCTCGACACCTCCGCGCGAAGGGCGCGGCGGTCCGCAAACACCTGGCCAGGTCCCCGCTGTGGCTGCGGCTGGTGTCGGCGACCCTCCTGCTGGTCACCCTCGCCATCACCGTGACCGGCCTGTTCGCCGTACGGCTGATGCGCGGCTACCTCGTCGAGCGGGTGGACCAGCAGCTGCTCGCGGCCAGCCGGCCGCTGCGCGAGCCGCCCCCGCCGCCCACCGACCAGCCCCGTCCCGGCACCCGCCCGCAGCGTTTCTTCGGCCTGTTCTACGCCGTGATCCTCGACTCCACCGGCGCCCCGATCAGGACGCTCAGCGAGTCCACCGAAGACCACACGCCCGCCCTGCCCAAGCTCGACCTCGCCACGGTCCTGGAGCTCCACGGCCACCCCTTCACCGTCGAGTCGCGCGCCGCCGGCGGCCCGAGCTGGCGCGTCACCGCCGTGCCGGTCCGGGACGGCGAGACCCGGGTGATCGCCGTCAACCTGAACGACGTGGACGCCACGGTCTCGCAGCTCGCCCTGATCGTGGGGGTCGCCGGCGGCGGCACGCTGGTGGTGCTCGGGTTCGCCTGCTATTGGCTGGTACGCCGAAGCCTGCGCCCGCTCCGCGAGATCGCGCGTACGGCCAAGGACATCGCGGGCGGCGACCTGTCCCGCCGCGTGCCCATGTGGGCGGCCACCACCGAGGTCGGCAAGCTCGGCCGCTCCCTCAACGGCATGCTCGCGCAGATCGAGTCGGCGGCGCGCGAGCGCGAGGCGGCCGCAGAGTCGGCCCGACAGTCCGCCACGGCCGCCCGGCGCTCCGAGGAGCTGATGCGCAGGTTCATGGCCGACGCCTCCCACGAGCTGCGCACGCCGCTGACGTCGATCAGGGGGTTCGCCGAGCTGTACCGGCTGGGGGAGGAGAAGGACCTGGCGGAGGCCGTACGGCTGCTGAGCCGCATCGAGGGGCAGGCGGCCCGCATGGGGCTGCTGGTGGAGGACATGCTCCAGCTGGCCCGCCTCGACCAGCGGCGGGAGCTGGCCCGGCGGCCCGTGGACCTGCTCAGCCTGGCCGCCACCGCCGTCATCGACGCCCAGACGCTGGCGCCGGACCGCAGGATCGAGCTGGTGCGGCTGTTCGGGGGTGAGGGGGACGTGACCGTGACGGGGGACGAGTCGCGGCTCGGGCAGGTGATCAACAACCTCGTCACGAACGCCCTCACCCACACGCCGCCCGGCACGCCCTTCCAGGTGCGGGTCGGGCTGGACGGGGACCAGGCCGTGGTGGAGGTGGCCGACGAGGGGCCCGGTTTCCCGCCGGAGGTGGCCGAACGCGTCTTCGAGCGCTTCTACCGGGCGGATCCGGCGCGGAGCGCGGGCGGGTCGGGGCTGGGGTTGTCGATCGCGGCGACGCTGGTGGAGGCGCACGGGGGGATCGTGATGGCGGAAGGCTCACCCGGCAAGGGCGCCCTCTTCCGCGTCATCCTCCCCACCACCGCCACCGCACCCCCCACCTGACCACCCGCGTCACGCCCGGCCCGAACCCCGCCCCACACCGTCCCCTGGAACTCAGCACGTCAGCGGCTCAGCCGAAGGTGTACCCGTACAGCCCCGTGCCCTTGCTGAGCCGGCGCACCTTGCCCAGCTTCAGCCCCGCCTTCCGGGACCCGGGAGCGTACATGACCAGCCCCTGGTCCGGCGCCGCCACCACGAGCCCGTACAGCGGCCGCCGCGCCCCCAGCGCCCGATAACGCCCACTCAGCGGCAAAGCGGCCAGGGCGGCCCCGAAGTCCCGCCCCTCGCCCTTGATCAGCAGGTTGCCCACCCGCGTCAGCCCGCCGGACGCCCGCCCCGCCAGCACCTGGACCGCCTTCTCCCCGGGCACGCCGATGGCCAGCTCGTCGTGCCCGTCCCCGTTGAAGTCCCCGGCGGCCAGCGACGCCCCGAACCGGTCGTAGTACCGGGGCACCCCCTTGAGCGTGTTCTGCGACCACGCCTCGCTCTTGCGGGTGGTCAGCCCGCCGCGCGACCCGTACAGGACGTCCACGGTGCCGTCACCGTAGTCCATCGCCCGCTGGTTCGCGCTGAGCCCCTCACTCGGCACCCCGATGGCCAGGTCGGCCCGCCCGTCCCCGTTGAAGTCGCCCGTGGCCAGCGAGGCCCCGAACGCGTCCCACTTCTCGGAGGCCCCCTTGATGCCGGGGCTGCTCTGGGTGAGCAGCCGCGCCCGCTTCGCCCGTACGTCGACGACGGTCACCGACCCCTGCCCGTCCAGCGTGACGCTGTCGGCGGGCGCGCCGACGACCAGCTCGTCCTTGCCGTCCCCGTCGAAGTCCCCGGTCGCCAGCGCGGCGCCCCACTGGTCGGTCACGTTCGCCGCCTGCCGCACCCACGACGTCTTCTGAGTGATCTGGTACGGCTTGCGCCCCTTCATCCAGTACACCGTCACCGCCCCGCCCGAGCGGTGGCTGGGCGCGCCGACGACCAGTTCGTCCTTGCCGTCCCCGTCGAGGTCACCGGCGGCCAGCGCCGCCCCGAACCGGTCGCTGGACGGCTTGGCCGGCGCCAGCTCCTTGCCCGGGACCAGCCCGCCGACCGAGCCGTTGAAGATCTGGACGACCCCGTTCCCGTCTCCGCCCGGCACCCGCGCCCCCACGAACTCCTCCGACACCCCGACCGCCAGGTCGGCGCACTTGTCCCCGTTGAAGTCGCCGACGGCCAGCGCCGATCCGAACGAGTCACCGGGTTCGGCGCCGTTCTGGGTGAGCTTCACCTTCTTCCCGGACCCGTACATCACGGTCACCGACCCGGCCCGGGAGTCGTCGTAGGGCGCGGCCACGGCGAGGTCGGGCCGTCCGTCGCCGTCGAAGTCGAGAGGGTGCCCGCCGCACGCCCGTGCCGCGGCGGGAGTCGTGCCGGAGGCGAGAGGGAGAACCAGGCAGGCGGCGAGGAGAAGGTTCATAACGGAAGTAATGTCCACACAGGTCGAACCGTGCCTGAACAGCGCGAGAACGGCCCAGGAGAGCCGGATGCACATCGCTTGGCGATCCACGGCGTGGTGGGAACGTGCCAGGATAGACGCGTGGACATCGATCTCGCGGATCTGGATTTCTGGCGTAAGCCGCCGAAAGAGCGTAACGAGGCGTTCGCCCGGCTCCGGCAGGCGGAGCATCCGGTGTTCTTCCCCGAGAAGAAGGTGCCGTTCCTGCGCTCAGGCAAGGGTTTCTACGCCCTCGTACGGCACGCGGACGTGGTCGAGGCCAGCCGCAACGCCAAGATCTTCTCCAGCGAGCCCGCCGTCACCAACCCGGAGCCGCCCGGCTGGGTGAAGCAGGTGTTCGGGGAGTCGATGGTCAACATGGACGACCCGCGCCACGCCCGCCTGCGCCGGATCGTCACCCGCTCGTTCAGCCCGAAGATGCTGGCCGGCCTGCAGAGCGACATCGAGGCCGCCTGTGCCCGCATCGTCGACGACGTCGTCAGGGACGGGCCGCGCGACTTCGTCGCCCAGGTGGCCGCCCGGCTGCCCATCCACGTCATCTGCGACATGCTGGACATCCCGCAGGAGTTGCGCGAGAAGGTCCACCAGCACGTCGACATCTCCACCGCGTACACCGGTGTGCGCCCCAGCCTGGCCCGCAGCGTCCAGATGGCCGGCCAGAACATGCTGGCCCTGCTCGCCCTGCAGCGCATGGTCATCAAGCTCGGCCACGAGCGCGTCGCCGACCCCAAGGGCGACCTGGTGTCCCTGCTGGTCAACGCCAACCCCGACGGGGAGAAGCTGGCCGACAAGGAGCTCGGCTCGTTCTTCTCGCTGCTGTTGGTCGCGGGCAACGAGACGGCCCGCAACACGATGGCTCACGGCATCAAGCTCCTCACCGACAACCCGGCGCAGCGCGAGCTGCTGATGAGCGACTTCGACACGCACATCAACGGCGCGATCGAGGAGATGGTCCGGTACGTGTCGCCGATCATGCAGTTCCGGCGCACGGTCACCGAGGACTACTCGCTGCGCGGGCTGGAGCTGAAGAAGGGCGACAAGGTCGTCCTGTTCTACGGATCGGCCAACCGGGACGAGTCGGTCTTCCCCGACGCCGACACGTTCGACATCACCCGCGAGACCAAGCCGCACGTCGGCTTCGGTGGCCCCGGGCCGCACTTCTGCCTCGGCGCCAACCTGGCCAGGCAGGAGATGCGGACGATGTTCCGCGAGCTGCTGACCAGGCTGCCCGACATCCGCTCGGTCGGCGAGCCCGACCTGCTGCTGTCGAACTTCGACAACAGCGTCCGCGCTCAGCCGTTCACCTTCTGACGCCGTGACGGGACTCAGTCGGGCTGGTCGTCGTCGACCGCCAGCACGTTCGTCCTGATCGTGAAGAACGTGATCAGCGCCGCCACCACCATCATCCCGGCGCTGACCAGCATCGCCATGTGGAACCCGGCGTTGAACACCGGCGGGTTCCTGAACGCGTCACCCACCAGCCCGACCAGCGGCGGCACGGCCGCCACGGCGAGGAGGCTCCCGGTACGGGCCACGGCGTTGTTGACGCCGCTGGCGGTGCCGGCGTGCCGCTCCTCGGCGGTGGCCAGCACGGTCGAGGTCAACGGCGCGACCGTCGCCGAAAGCCCCAGCCCGAACAGGGTCGCCGCGGGCAGGACCTGCAGCGCGTAGGAGGCGCCCGGCCCGATCGTGCTCATCGCGAGGAACCCGCAGGCCGCGAGCAGGATCCCGCCCGTCATCGGCCAGCGTGGCCCGCGTCGCTTGGCGATCTCTCCGGCCCGGGGCGACAGCAGCAGCATCAGGATCGTCGTCGGCAGCATCGCCAGCCCCGCCGCGATGGGCCCGAACCCGGACACCACCTGGAGCTGGACCACGAGCAGGAAGAACACCACGCCCATGGCCGCGTACATGATCAGCGTCACCACGTTCACGGCGGTGAAGACCGGGTTGCGGAAGATCTCCACCGGCACCAGCGCGTCGGGCGACCTGCGGATCTCGGTCACCACGAAGGCCGCGCCCAGCACCAGCCCCGCGATCAGCGGTATCGGCGCGCCCGTCTCGATCAGCCCGTACGTGATCCCGGCCAGCGCCAGCGCCGCCAGCGCCGCCCCCAGCACGTCGAACCGCCCCGCCGCCTCCTCGTCCTTGCTCTCCGGCACGTGCCGCAGGGTCACGAGCACGATCAGCGCCGCGAACGGCAGGTTGATCAGGAACGCCCAGCGCCACCCCACGCTCTGCACCAGCCAGCCGCCCAGCAGCGGCCCGATCGCGCTGGCCACACCGCCCAGCCCGGACCACACCCCGACGGCCCGGGGCCGGTCGTGCCGCACGAACGACGCCTGAATGATCGCCAGTGAACCCGGCGTGAGCAACGCCCCGCCGACGCCCTGCAGGGCTCGGGCCGAGATCAGGAACTCGATGTTCGGCGACAGCCCGCACAGCGCCGAGGCCACGGCGAACCACACCGTGCCGATCAAGAAGATCTTCCGCCGCCCGTACCGGTCGCCCAGCGACCCGCCCAGCAGGATCAGTCCGGCGAGGGTGAGCGTGTACGCGTTGATCGTCCACTGCAGGCCGTCCATGCCCGCGTTGAGCTCTTTGCCCAGGAACGGGAGGGCGACGTTGACCACGGTGCTGTCGAGCAGCGCCAGCCCGGAGCCGAGCACGGTCGCCGCCAGGATCCAGCGGCCGCGGGCGGACCCGAGTTGGACATGGCCGTTCACGGGCGCCGTCCCCGGGCCGTCAGCCGTACCGCTCACGCGAGTCCGCCGATGGCCCGGAGCACGAACTCGGACACCAGCTCCCCGGCCCGGTCCACCGTCACGCTCCCGCTGATCAGCGGAACCCGCTCGGCGCCGACGACGGCGAGGATCATGCGAGCTGTGGCCTGCACGTCGAGCACCCGGAAATCGCCGGACTCGACCCCGCTCTCGAGGATCTCCACCAGAATGCGCTGCATGGGCGCGACATGCTCGGCCAGCTGCTGGTAGGCGTCGGGCCCGAGCGCGGCACTGAGATCAGCGGCACCCGGGTGCGGATGGGCGACCAGCCCGGTCAACTGCAGCCGCACGAACGCCCGCAGCCGATCAGCCGGTGAGGCACCGCCTGGCAGCTCCTGCTCGTAGCTGTCGATGAAGTACTGGGTCACGCGCTCGGTGAACGCCAGCAACAGCGCCGCCTTGTCGGGGAAGTAGTTGTACAGGACGGTCCTGGTGATCCCGGCCTCGCCGGCCACGTCCGTCATCGAGATCGCGTCGATACCGTGCACCCTGGACAGCCGGGAGACGGCCTGCAGGATCCGGTCTCGCGTCTGCGTTCGATGCTCGCCGATCGTGGCGGCGGAGATCCGAGGCATACGCCCATCGTAGGCCGGGATCGTCACAAGCCGACGCGCACTCCCCTCATTCACCCTCCCCTCCGAATCCCCCCACCGCCAACGGACACCGGACCAGCGAGAACGGCCCATCGGCGGTTGATGGCTTGCCTTGATGATGCGGTGGGGCGCCTGCCGGTGGTTGGTGGTCGGTCTTGATGATGTGGTGGGGGTGCGTGCCGGTGATAGGTGGCCTGTCTTGATGACGTGGCCAGGGCTTCCACCGGAGGTTGGTGGCTTGTCTTGATGACGTGGCGAGGTGTGCGCCGGTGGTTGGTGGGCTGTTTTGATGATGTGGCGAGGGCATCCATCGGCGGCTGGTGGTCGGTCTTGATGATGTGGTGAGATGCACGCCGGTGGTTGGTGGGCTGTCCTGACGACGTGATGAGGGCGCCCGCCGGTGTTTGGATGGCAGCCGCGAAGGCGTGGCTGGGCTGGCCGCCGGATGTTGGGTGGCGGCCGTGGCGAGGGGCTGCTGGGGGTGGATGGTGCTTGCGACGTCGGGGGAGGCCCGGCTGTCGGGGGTCGGGCCCCGGTTCCGGTGGCGTGGTGAGGGTGCCTGCCGGTGTTTGGACGCCAGCCGCGGAGGCGTGGCGGGGCGGGCCGTCGGTCGTCGGGTGGCGGCCGTGACGAAGGGCCGCTGGTGGCTGGGCGGCGCACGTAAGGGGCGTCCGTGGCTAATCGGCTGGCAGTTGTGACCGCGTGGTGAGGCCGGTCGCCGGGCGTTGGGCGGCGGTCGTGGCGGCGGGGTGCTGGTGGTTAGGCGGCGGTCTTGACGACGTGGAGGAGTTCGGCGAGTACCTCGGTGTTGAGCTGGTATGCCAGCTTCACCTCGCGGATCATGCGCTGACGCTCCCGGTCGTCCAGCTCGAGCTCGTCCAGCCGCGCACGGTACTCGTTCTTGAACCTCGGCAGGCTGCCCAGCCCGTCGAAGATGTAGAAGTCGACGCCCCCGCCCGTGCCGTACCCGTAGATCTTCTGCAGCTCCATGCGGATGAACTGACCACCGGACAGATCGCCCAGGTAGCGCGTGTAGTGGTGGGCGATGTAGCCGCTCGGCCAATCGGCCACCTGGTGGATCCGCGCTACCAGCGTGCGGGTGGCCTTGGACGGCACGATCCGGCTCCGCCAGCTCGGACCGTAGATCGTCGCAAGGTCCCGCTCCAGCGCTCGCTCCCGATACAGCTCAGGGAAGACGAACCGGCCCGCCATCGGATGATCGGCAAGTTGGCGTGACACGCCGTCAAGCGCTATGTACGCGAAGTAGTGTTGAGCTACCATCTCGCCGTATTCGTGCTCGCTCAGCCGGCCGCCCATGAGCTCCGCGAGATAGCTCTCGCCTTCGGCGGACTCGTGGTCAGCCCAGGTGGCGTTCTTCAGGGTTTCGGAGAACGGGGTGCTCACGGCCTACCTCAACTCGCACGGAAGTTTCATGACAAAGTGTCACAAACATCGGCATCCGGCGTCAAGCTGATGACGACACCATGTCATCAAAATCCGGTTCTTCTGTCTCGTACCCAGGAAACACCACGTCAAGAGGTCACCTCGCCTTCGTATCCGAGAGCGATGAGGGTCAGGTTGCGCAGTGATGGGGTCCCGGGGGTGAAGTAGTCGCTGTGACCGCCCGAGCCCACCGCGAAGACACGAGCTCCGAACGAAGGGCTCATAGGGTCGGCGCCGAAGCCCACGGGCCCGAGCTTGACCTTCGGCACGAACCTGACCCAGTCGTTCTCCCCCAGCCCTGCCCACACCCGCAGTGGCACCACCGCCGCACCTTTCGCGCCGCCCTGAGCACCCTTTACGCGTGCCGTGCTCCAGGAGCCCGGCAAGCCTGCCGCGTCCCCGGCATCGGGCGGGCTTGGCGTGCCTGTGGTGTCCGGCGAGTCCGCCTCCTGCGCGCCTTTGGGATCCTGTGCGCCGACCGAGCCTGTCGCCTTTTGGACGTTGTATGAGTCTGCCGCGTCCTGATCGTCCTGCGCGCCAGTCGTGCCGCGGGCGTCCTGCGGGTCTGTTGCACCTTGAGCGTCGTGTCCGCCTGTCATGCCACGAGTGGTGTCTGCGGTCGGCGCGCTGACGGCGGCTCGGGCCGTCTCCGCGGCGCGGACCGGAGGGGTCAGGGCGGCGGCTCGGGTGGCTTCCGCGGTGTGGGCTGGCTGGGTCAGGGCGGCGGCTCGGGTGGTCTCCGGGGGGCGGGCTGGTTGGGTCAGGGCGGTGGCGGAGGGTGCGTCGAGGCCGGGGCTGCCGAAGACCGCGAGGTCGGTCACGGGTAAGCCGGGGACGGCTTTGGCGCACAGGACCGAGCCGTAGCTGTGGCACAGCAACGCGATCGGAGCCGGGGTGCGCGCGTGGAGCTCCATGATGGTGCGGCGCAGTGCGCGGGCACCTTTGACCGCCGCGTCGCTGGTGAGCACGCCCAGGCTCAGCGTAGGTGGGGAGTCGTAGCCCAGCCAGGCCACCACCGCCAGTCGCTCGCGCGGGGCGAGCCGCGCGGCCTCCGCCAGCAGGGCCCTCGCCGCGCCTCCGGGCCGCTTTGTGCCGTCGTCGAACGTGGCGACCGTCGTGTCGGCGCCGGGCACGATGACCGCCACCCGGTCGGCCGTGGCCAGGTCGCCGTAGACCCGCACCAGCCGCCCGCCCGGTTGCCCCGGCCACACCATGAGCGCCCCCACCGTCACGAGCCCTGCGAGGAGAAGGTTTCTGAGCATGCTGGGAACGTTACGGAGAGTGGCCTGTCGTCCGCGTCGCCGCAGGGTTTGACCTTTCCCGTAGTACCGGAGGGGGATACGGGACTACGGTGCGTGCCCGGCGGCCTAATGCCCGGCGATCGCCTTGAACGGGGCTCCGCCTCGGCGTACCCGTCCGGGGCCTTCTAACGGCGTGTGGAAGCGCGCGGCGTTCCGGCGGCGCTTCGGATCAGGCTTGGAGGGCAGCTCGGCGAGCCGGCCACAGATCGCCGCTTCCTGCGTCGCCTCGCGTCGTCGGAGAACGCCGTGTGGAGTCGTGTGGAACGGGTGCCCGTACCCCGTCACCCCGCCCCGCCCAGCCCAGCCGCGATCCGACCGGTAGTGCCGAGCACTGTGTACGGCGACGGCCTGCGTGCGTACTCGCGAGAGACCGTCCATCCACGACTCCGACCTGGCCAGGGCCGAGCGGCGGGTCGTGGAGTTCCGCATCGCCCCGCCTGGGTCAGCGGGTGTAACGGTGCTTGGCGCCCAGGGGGAAGTACTCGGGGTCGCCGGACTCCCGTAGCCGGATGAACGGCACCTGCTGCGGGACGGGCACATAGTTGGCGAACTCGCTGTTCAGCCGCCGCAGCTGGGCCAGGATCGACCCTCCCACCGCCTGGGCGATCTCGTCGGTCGGTTTCTCGCCGGGCATCAGCTCCACCGTGATCGTCAGGTGCCGGTCCCGGTCGGCGTCCTCCACCACCTCCACCACGAACTTCCCGGTGACCGAGCCGCTGACCTCCGGTTGTTCAAGGCCGACCGCGATGTTCTCCGGGTAGACGTTCGCGCCGTAGTAGGACACGGTGAAGTGGCTGCGGCCGAAGACGTACACGAACGGCCGCTCCGGCCCTCCGGCCGCCGGCTCGAAGCCGTGCCGCCGGACGAAGCCCAGCATGTCCTCGTACGGCACCACGCCGCCCTCGTCGGCGATGTGGTAGCGGATCAGTGGGATGCCGTTGTCGCCGGAGAAGAGCAGGGTGCCCTCGTGCTCCTCGAAGAAGCGGACCTGCGGGTCGTACTGGATGAGCGTCGGAAGCCTGGACTCGCCGAACAGTTCCCTGGCCGTGTCCGGGCGCGTGGACAGGAAGCGCCGGATCTCGACGGACAGCGGGGTCTCGTTGCCCAGGACGCCCGCGTCGGCGGTGCCGTACAGGGAGGCGATTCCCCGGACGGGGTCCGCGATCCCCGCCCGCCGCGCGACCAGCGTGCGCCACTCCTCGCTGAACACCTCACCGGCCGTGACGAGTTTGATGTTCCAGTCGGCCCAGGGGAGGTCCTCGGTGTCGATGACGTTCTTGAGGAACGGCGGGTAGCCCAGGAGCACGACCTGGTCGAAGTGGGGCGCCAGTTCGGGGATGACCCGCAGGATCTCCCTCCGGTCGGTGCCGGGGGCGACCACGGTGATCGGGTAACCGCGTTCGGCCAGGTGACGGCAGCAGTTGACGGTGAACAGGCCGCCGACCCAGGTGCCCAGGGCGAAGCAGACGACGGCGAGGGTACGGCGCTCGCGGGCGTCGAAGGAGTCTCTGAAGACCTCCTCGAAACGGGCGGCGATCACGCGCTCGTCCGCCGCCGAGCGCGGCCAGAAGGACGGGACACCGGTCGAGCCGGAGGACACGGCGATGATGTCCCCGATCGTGCCGTTCCTGCACAGATCGGGGAGGGGGTGGCGGTGGGTGTAGTTCTCCTTGGACGTCATCGGCAGCCCGACGAAATCCTGGGATGTCGAGATCTGCTCGGGGTTGATGTGGTTCTCCGCCAGAAAGGTCCTGTAGGCGGGAACGGTCGCCGCCACCTGATGGAAGAGCTCAACCGGGTCCATCCGCCGACTGTACGGCGGCGGCCCGTGAAGGGGAACGGGGGTTGTGTAAGGGAGGGGCGCCAGCGGGAAGGCCGGCACGGATGCTGGTCGGGCGAGGGGGAACGGGGCCGCGCAAAGGAGCGGGCACCCCCCAGGGTTACTCGCCGGGGCGGACCAGGCCGGTCTCGTAGGCGAAGACGATCGCCTGGGCGCGGTCGCGCAGGCCGAGCTTCATCAGCACCCGCCCGACATGCGTCTTGACCGTCTGCTCCGCCACGAACAGCTTCTCCGCGATCTCCTGGTTGGACAGCGCCTGCGCGACCAGCGTCAGCACCTCCGTCTCGCGCTCGGTCAGCTCGGCCGGCCGCTTGCCCGTCACCGGTCGCGGCGCGCCCAGCTTGGCGAACTCGTGGATGAGCCGCTTGGTGATCGCCGGGGCGATGAGCGCCTCCCCGGCCGCGACCACCCGCACCGCCTCCACGAGCTGGGCGGCGGAGGCGTCCTTGAGCAGGAACCCGCTGGCCCCGGCCCGCAACGCCTCGTAGACGTAGTCGTCGAGGTCGAACGTCGTCAGGATGAGCACCTTCGGCGCCCCGCCACGCGACAGGAGCTCCCTGGTCGCCTCCAGGCCGTTCATGACCGGCATGCGCACGTCCATGAGCACCACGTCGGGGCGCAGCGCCGAGGCCCGCTCCACGGCCTCCCGCCCGTTGGCCGCCTCGCCCACGACCTCGATGTCCGGCTGCCCGCTCAGGAACACGGTGAACCCCGTGCGCACCATCCCCTGGTCATCGGCGATCAGAACCCGGATCAAGCCCTCTCCCTCTCTATGGTCATCCGACGTCGTCCCCTGTGATGAGGTGCTCATGGGCCTCCTCGTCGGCGTCGGTGACGGGCAGCGTGGCACGTACCTCGAAGCCTCCACCTGTCACCGGACCGGCGTCGAGCGTGCCGCCGAGCAGCGTCGCCCGTTCGCGCATGCCCACCACCCCCTGACCCGCGCCGGGCCCCGCGCCGGGCGCGACGCTCGGGCCGTTGGCGACGCGCAGCCGCAGCTCACCCCGCCGGTGTGCGACGTCCAGCGCCACCGTCGAGCCGGGCGCGTGCCGCATCGCGTTGCTGAGCGACTCCTGCACGATTCGGTACGCCGACAGCCCCACGGCCGGAGGCAGCCGGTCGAGCGGGCCGGCGCGCTTGACGAGCACGGCCAGCCCGGCGGCGCGGGCGTTGGAGACCAGCTCGTCGAGCCGGTCGAGCCCGGGCTGAGGGGCGGTGTCGACGCGTCCGTCCTGATCGCGCAGCACGCCGAGGACCTGGCGCAGCTCGGCGATCGCCTCCAGCGACAGCCCTCGGATCTCCGCCAGCCCCGCCTCCAACTGGGCGGGATCGCCCCTGGCCTTGAGCGGCACCGCCTCCGCCTGGATCGCGATCACCGACATGTGGTGCGCGACCACGTCGTGCAGCTCCCTGGCGATGCGGGCCCGCTCCGCCAGCACCGCCTGCGCGCTCTCGGCCTGCCGGGTGCGCCGCTCCTCCGTCTTCAGCTTCGCCGTGGCGGAACGGCGGACCCGCACGTTGTAGCCGAACAGCACCGCCACCGACACGACGACCATGGCGACCGGCATCGAGTTGGGGTCGATGATCCAGGTGGCCAGGAACGTGACGACCCAGACGGCCACCGTGATCCGCCGGTCGCAGCGCACGGCCACGGAGTAGAGGACCAGCAGATAGGAGACGATCAGCCACGTCATGTACGGCATCTCGCCGTGAGGGAACCCGATCGTCCTGGTCACCCCGACGGCCACGGGCATCAGCGCGAACGACACCCGCCAGGCCGCCAGCGGCCACCGGTCGCGCAGGGCGACGGGCAGCGCGACCGCCACGGCGGTGAGGTAGACGAAGCCCTCCCAGATCGGCCCTTGTCGGTAAGGGCCGATCTGTGGGCCGAGGTACCACGACCACACCGTGCTCAGCGTCTGCCTGTAGAGCAGCAGCGCCAGTATCAGCTCCGCCACCTGGACGAGGCTGATCACGGTGAACGGGACGAGCAGCCTGAGCCGCCGCGGCACCCCGAACGCCAGCCGCCGCACCTTCGGCGGCGGATCGGCGTCGCCCTGGAAGAAGGCGAGCCCGACCGCCCCCGAAACGGCCCACACGGCCCGTCCCGCCGACGCCCCGAGCCGCCCGAGGAATCCCCGAGCCGCCGACGCCCCTTGCCGCTCGAGGAACCCCCGAGCCGCCCACGCCCCGAGCCGCCCGAAGAGCCCCCGTTCGCCGCCGCTCCGTTCGCCGCCGTTCCGTTCGCCGTCCGTGCTGGACGGTGACCGGCCGATCCGCTCGCCCGAACGCTCCCCGCCACCACGCCGCCGGGCTGCCACGTCATCGTCGTGCGGCTCGGCCGCCGCCTCGTCGCGACCCCCGCCTGGCACGCCTGCCCGCTCCTCGCCGCTCCCGCCTGGCGCGCTGGCCTGCTCCTCGGCGGCCGCGCCACGACCACGGCGGCGGCTGAGGAAGCGGCGGCGGGGGACGGAGATCACCTGGTCAAGGGTACGGGCGTCCGCCCCGCCAGGCGTCACACCAGGGTTTGATCCCGCACGTCCCCCTCAGGTATCGCTTACACAATTACGATCGCCGTGAGCGAACATCGGCAAGAGAGGGAACAACGGAGGGCTCCAATGAATTGAGTCGGTATAACTCAACCTTTGGAGTTCGCATGAGTGAGAGCCTGATCCTTCCGGTCCTGCCGCTGGACGACGAGGTCGTCCTGCCGGGCATGGTGGTTCCGCTGGACCTGTCCGACTCCGAGGTGCGGGCTGCCATCGACGCGGCCCGTGCATCCGGTGGCAACAAGCCGCGGGTCCTCCTCGTTCCCCGGATCGACGGCCGTTACGGCGCCATCGGCGTGCAGGCCGTTGTCGAGCAGGTCGGGAGGCTGCCCGGCGGCGAGCCTGCCGCCGTGGTCCGGGGCGTCAACCGCGTCCGCGTGGGCACCGGCACGACGGGCCCGGGTGCCGCGCTGTGGGTCGAGGCCGACACGATCGACACCGTCGCCGCCGGTGAGCGCGCTCAGGAGCTGGCCAAGGAGTACAAGGCGCTGGCCACCACGATCCTCCAGAAGCGCGGCGCCTGGCAGGTGGTCGACCAGGTCAACCAGATCGACGATCCCTCGGTGCTGGCCGACAGCTCCGGCTACACCCCCTGGCTGACCACGGCGCAGAAGGTCGAGCTGCTCGAAGCCGCCGACCCCGCCGAACGGCTGGCCAGGCTGATCGAGTGGTCCCGCGAGCACCTCGCCGAGCTCGACGTCGCCGAGACGATCCGCAAGGACGTCCAGGAGGGCATGGAGAAGCAGCAGCGTGAGTTCCTGCTGCGCCAGCAGCTCGCCGCCGTGCGCAAGGAGCTCAAGGAGCTCAACGGCGACACCGAGACCGAG
Organism: Nonomuraea sp. NPDC003707; assembly: GCF_053587055.1. Taxonomy (NCBI): domain Bacteria; kingdom Bacillati; phylum Actinomycetota; class Actinomycetes; order Streptosporangiales; family Streptosporangiaceae; genus Nonomuraea; species Nonomuraea sp. NPDC003707. Next base: position 535,963 of record NZ_JBSFNK010000002.1, read on the forward strand.
GAAGAGGACTACCGGGCCCGCGTCGAGGCCGCCGACCTGCCGGAGAAGGTGCGCGAGGCCGCGCTCAAGGAGGTCGACAAGCTGGAGCGGACCTCCGACCAGTCGCCTGAGACCGGTTGGATCCGCACCTGGCTGGACACGGTGCTCGACATCCCCTGGAACGACCGTACCGAGGACAACTACGACATCACCGGCGCGCGGGCCGTGCTGGACACCGACCACACGGGCCTGTCCGACGTGAAGGACCGCATCATCGAGCACCTGGCCGTGCGCAAGCGCCGCCAGGACAAGGGTGTCGGCGTGGTGGGCGGCCGCCGCAGCGGCGCCGTGCTCGCCCTCGCCGGCCCTCCCGGAGTCGGCAAGACGTCTCTGGGCGAGTCCGTGGCCCGCGCGATGGGCCGCAAGTTCGTACGCGTCGCGCTCGGCGGCGTACGCGACGAGGCCGAGATCCGCGGCCACCGGCGCACCTACGTCGGCGCGCTGCCCGGCCGCATCGTCCGCGCCATCCGCGAGGCCGGCTCGATGAACCCGGTCGTCCTGCTCGACGAGGTCGACAAGGTCGGCTCCGACTACCGAGGCGACCCGACGGCGGCCCTGCTGGAGGTGCTCGACCCGGCCCAGAACCACACGTTCCGCGACCACTACCTCGAGGTCGAGCTGGACCTGTCCGACGTGCTGTTCCTGGCCACGGCCAACGTGCTCGAGGCCATCCCCGGGCCGCTGCTCGACCGGATGGAGATCGTCACGCTCGACGGCTACACCGAGGACGAGAAGGTCGCGATCGCCCGCGACCACCTGCTGCCCAGGCAGCTGGAGCTGGCCGGGCTGAGCGCCGAGGAGGTCAAGGTCGAGGACGACGCGCTGCGCAGGCTGGCCGCCGAGTACACCCGCGAGGCGGGCGTCCGGTCGCTGGAGCGCTCGGTTGCCAGGATCCTGCGCAAGGTGGCGGCCAAGGACGAGCTGCCCGTCAGGGTCGGCGAGGGCGACCTCGTGGGTTACCTCGGGCGGCCGCGGTTCGTGCCGGAGTCGTCGCTGCCCGAGTCCACCCAGCGCACCTCGGTGCCGGGCGTGGCCACGGGCCTGGCGGTCACCGGAGCAGGCGGCGACGTCCTGTACGTCGAGGCGTCCATGGCCGACCCGGAGACCGGCGAGACCGGCCTCACGCTGACCGGCCAGCTGGGCGACGTGATGAAGGAGTCGGCCAGGATCGCGCTGTCCTACCTCCGCTCGCATGGGGCGGAGCTGGAGCTGCCGGTCACCGCGTTGAAGGACCGCTCGGTCCACGTCCACTTCCCGGCGGGCGCCGTGCCCAAGGACGGCCCCTCGGCCGGTGTGACGCTGACGACCGCGCTGGCCTCCCTCCTGTCGGGCCGTCTCGTACGCAGTGACGTGGCCATGACCGGCGAGATCTCCCTGACCGGGCGGGTCCTGCCGATCGGCGGCGTCAAGCAGAAGCTCCTGGCCGCGCACCGGGCGGGCATCACGACCGTCCTCATCCCGGCCCGCAACGAGCCGGACCTGGACGACGTGCCCGAGGAGGTTCGCAACGAGCTGACCATCCACGCGGTGAGCGACGTGCGCGAGGTCCTCGACATCGCGCTGACCCCGGCGCAGGTGGCCGCCACGGTAGCCGCCTAATCGGGGCATAAATGGGCGAATCATTCAGTCGTTTGACTGGATGATTCGCCCATGCTGTTATGTGGGCATGTTGTACGAGACCCCGGCGCTGGAGCCCGCGGACAAAGCAGTCCTCGAGGAGATCGAGGAGATGCGGCGCGACCTGAAGTACCGGCTCGCCGAGACCCATCGGTGGGACGGGCAGTTGCGCAGGCAGTTGCAGGCGCGGGCGATCCAGGGCTCCAACTCGATCGAGGGCTACCAGGCCAGCGTCGAGGACATCCAGTCGATCATGGCGGGTGAGGAGCCGCTGGAGACGTCGATGTCGGTGGCTCAGGAGATCGCGGGCTACCAGCAGGCGCTGACGTACATCCAGGTGCTGTCGCGGGCGCCGGTGTTCCGCTACGACGCCGGGATGCTCAACGCGCTCAACTTCATGGTCATCGGTCACCATCGCAACAAGGGGCCGGGCGTCGTCCGGCCGGGAGCCATCTTCATCCGTGACTCCGACACGGGGGAGGTCGTCTACGAGGGCCCTGACGTCGAGCTGGTCCCCGGCGCGATGAACGAGCTGGTCGCCTGGCTGAACGAGGGCGACCTCGACGTCCCCGGCTATGTCCGGGCCGCCATGGCCCACTTCAACCTCGTCAAGATCCACCCGTGGCGTGACGGCAACGGCCGGATGTCGCGGGCGCTGCAGACGCTCGTCCTCGGCCGGGAGCAGATCCTGCTGCCCGAGTTCTGCTCCATCGAGGAGTGGCTCGGCCAGCAGCGCGTCACCCTCGACTACTACGACGTGCTGGGCGAGGTAGGAGGGCGGCGATGGGGCCCTCACGGGGACACGCTGCCGTGGGTGCGGTTCTGCTTGAAGGCGCACCACCTGCAGGCCCAGCGGGTCCGCCAGCGCCTGGCCGAAGCCGGAGAGATCTGGATGCTCCTGGAGGAGCAGGTCGACGCCGACGGGCTCAACAGCCGTACCGTCTCCGCGCTCTACGAGGTCTTCGTGAACAGGCGGCTGCGCAGGAGCCGCTACCAGTCCGACGAGGGCCTCAGCCAGGGGCAGGCCGCGCGTGACCTGCGCGACCTGGCCGCCAAGGGCTGGCTCCGGCCGTACGGCGAGACCAAGGGCCGCTTCTACGCGCCGGGGCCCCGCATGGAGCGGATCAAGGCCGACTTCGCCGAGCGCGTCACCCCGCTGCGCGACCCCTACCGCTAGCGGAGCTGTTCGAGCAGGTCGGCGGCCACCGCCAGGATGCGGCACTCGGCGGGGGTGAGCTTGCCGGCCATGGCCTCGGCCAGCCACAGATCCGTGGTGCCGACCTGCTGGGTGAGCGCCGCCATGCCGTCCTCCGTGAGGACGATGTGGTGCCTGCGGCGGTCGGTCTCCCCGCGCGAGCGGCGGATCAGGCCCTGCTCCTCCAGCGAGGCGAGCACGCGGGTCACGGACTGGGGCTGGAGGTGCTCGGCGGCGGCAAGCTCTCCCGCCGTCATCGCGCCGCGCCGGTGCAGGTGGCCGAGCAGGGAGAGGGCCAGGCGGCCGAGGCCGTGCGCGGGGCGCTCGTCGCGCAGCCGCCGCGCCAGGCCGATGGTCGCCCGGCGGAGTGCCACGGCTGTGGCCCGCAGTTCCTCGTCGTCCATGATTATTACGATAGCACTTACTAATTCGACAGCATCAAGCGCCGAAAGCGTGCTGACTTGCTACGCAATGCTTAGGAAATTGGGGTAGGCTCCCGCGTCGGGAGGTGCCGACGTGCGGATCGAGCTGCGACACATGGTCGCCGCCGGGCTGGGGCTCGGCGGGCCGGTCGCGTGGGGAGTCGCCTTGGGGCAGCCTGCGTCCGGCGCCCTGGCCGCCATCGGAGCCCTCGCCGTGAGCGGCCTCTTCGGAAACGAGGCCCGGCCGGGCCTGGTCCATGGCGCCGCCGCGGTGGCGGGCACGGCTGTGGCCGGGTTCGCCGGGGTCGTGGTCGCGGGGCGCGGGTGGCTCACCGCCGTCGCCGTCGTGCTGATCGCGGGCCTGCTCGCGGTGGCCGGCGGCATCAGCCGCCCCATGGCCGAGCACAGCACCCGCTTCATCGTCTTCATGGTCATCAGCACCGGCGTGGCCAAGGGCGTCGAGCCGGTCGCCGCCGCCGTGCTCTTCGCCGGAGGGGCGGCCTGGGGCCTGCTGGTCACCGCGCTCTGCCTCCACGCCCGGAAGGGGCCCGCCGAGCCGGGGGAGCCTCGGCCGGCTCCTCCTCCGGCGAGAGCGCTGCTGCGGCGCTGGTGGCGGACGCTGGGGAGCGCGCCCGGGTGGCAGTACGCCATCCGCCTGACCACCTGCCTCGCCGCCGCCGAGGCCGTCGGTCTCCTGTGGCCGCAGCCGGCCGCGTCGTGGATCGCCGTCACCGTGGTGATCGTCGTCCGGCGCCGCCTGGACGGCGCGGCCAGGCGGTCGGTCGAGCGGGCCGCCGGCACCGCCGCCGGAGTCGTCGCCGGATCCGCCGCGCTGCTGTGGGTGCCGCCGTCGTGGCTGTTCGTGCTGCTCGTCGCCGCGCTCGCCGCGGTCAGGCCGGCGCTCAAGGAGCGCAACTACACCCTGTACGCGACCGTCATGACCCCGCTCGTCCTGCTGCTCATGGAGGGCGGCGCACGTGTGCCACCCGCCACGATCGGGTACCGGCTGGCGGACACGGCCATCGGCTGCGTACTGGCCCTGGGGCTCGGGTATCTGCCCTGGGTGGTACGCCGGGAAAGGAGCGTTCGTGCCGTCGTGGGCTGAACATGCGATCTGGTGGCACGTCTACCCGCTCGGTTTCGCCGGAGCCCCCGCCACCGCAGAGCCTGCCGAGGGCGTGCGGCACCGGCTGCGGCATCTCGAGTCATGGCTGGACTACGCGGTCGAGCTGGGCTGTTCGGGCCTGCAGCTCGGCCCGATCTTCGCCGCCGAGTCCCACGGGTACGACACCGTCGACCACCTCAGGATCGACCCGCGCCTCGGCGACGATCGGGACTTCGACTCCCTCGTCGCCAAGGCGCGCGACCGCGGGCTGCGGGTCGTCCTCGACGGCGTGTTCAACCACGTGGGCCGCTCCTTCGCGGCCGGCGAACGATGGTTCAAGCGCGCCGCCGGCGGCTACGAGGTCTTCGAGGGCCACCACGGGCTCGTCACGCTCGACCACGCCCAACCCGCCGTGCAGACGTACGTGGCCGGCGTGCTCGACCACTGGCTCCGCCGCGGCGCCTCGGGGTGGCGGCTCGACGCCGCGTACGCCGTGCCGGCGTGGTTCTGGCGGAAGATCCTGCCGGAGGTACGCCGACGGCACCCCGAGGCGTGGTTCGGCGGCGAGGTGATTCACGGCGATTACGCCGGTTACGTCAGCGAGTCGGGGCTCGACTCGGTCACCCAGTACGAGCTGTGGAAGGCCATCTGGAGCTCGCTCAACGACCGCAACCTCTTCGAGCTCGCCTGGGCCCTCGACCGCCACGACAAGCTGCTCGACACGTTCGTGCCGCTCACGTTCGTCGGGAACCACGACGTCACCAGGCTCGCCACCCGGCTCGACGACCCCCGCCACCTGGGCCACGCGCTGGCCGTGCTGTTCACCGTCGCGGGCCTGCCCAGCGTCTATTACGGGGACGAGCAGGCGTTCCAGGGGCTGAAGGAGGAACGGGCGGGCGGCGACGACGCGATCAGACCGGCGTTCCCCGCGGAGCCGGGCGGCCTGCCGCCGTACGGGACCGAGGTCTACCGGCTTCACCAGCGGCTCATCGGCTTCCGCAGGCGCCACCCGTGGCTGCACCGAGCCCGGACCACCGCCGAACAGCTCACCAACACCACCGTCGCGCTCCGCAGCCGCGGGGGACCCGGCGAGGAGGTCGTGACGCTGCTGAACCTCGGCGACCAGCCGCACAGCTTCCTCATCGGCGACGCGCGGGCCGCCTTCCAGGACGATCGGGGGGATCCGGCCGTGGTCCCAGGCCACGGCTGGCGCATCGTGACTCAGATCACCAAAGAAGTAGGGAATAAGGGGAGTCAAGGGATCCGTTGAATCGGGCGTGAACGAGGCATACGCGTACGACACGAGCGCCCACCGGGACGGCTCGTGTTGTCGTATGGGGCGAATGCCGAGCTGAAGCAGAGATCCGCCCGTTCCTCCTCGAAGGTCACCATGATCGCACCTTGTTTCGTGCTGCGCAGGCTGAGCCACCTGCCCTTCCACCCCGGCACCCGCTGACGCCGGCCCCCTTTTCTTCCTTCATGTGATGTACGTTTCCGCGCGGCCCGCCGACGGGCCGCTATCAGTCGTGGGGATATTCCGTGATCCAGGCTTCAGGCCTGCGCAAGCAGTACGGGGACACCGTGGCGCTGGACGGCGTCGATCTGCACGTGCGCGAAGGCGAGATCTACGGCGTGCTCGGCCAGAGCGGCGCCGGCAAGAGCACGCTCCTGCGCTGCGTCAACCTGCTCGAACGCCCCACCGCGGGCACCGTCACCGTCGCGGGGCAGGACCTGACCGCGCTGCGCAGCGCCGAGCTCAACCGCGCCCGCCAGCGCATCGGCATGATCCACCAGCACTTCGCGCTGCTGAACTCGCGCACGGTCGCGGGCAACGTCGCCTTCCCCCTGGAGATCATGGGCGTGCCCAGGGCCGAGCGCGACCGCCGCGTGGCCGAGCTGCTGGAGCTGGTCGGGCTCGCGGGCCGCGGCAAGGACCGCCCGAACCAGCTCTCCGGCGGCCAGAAGCAGCGGGTCGGCATCGCCAGGGCGCTCGCGGGCAACCCGTCCGTGCTGCTGTCGGACGAGGCCACCTCGGCGCTCGACCCGGCCACCACCCAGTCGATCCTCGCCCTGCTCAAGCGGCTCAACGCCGAGCTGGGCCTGACGATCCTGCTCATCACCCACGAGATGAACGTCGTCAAGAGCGTCTGCGACTCGGTCGCCATCATGGCGAACGGGCGCATCGAGGAGTCGGGCGCCATCGCGGACCTCATCCGTACCCCCGGATCCCGCTTGACCAGGGAGATCTTCCCGCTGCCCGAGCCCGCCCCGGCCGGTTCGGTGACGCTGACGTTCACCGGCGACCCGCGGCAGCCGGTGGTGTCGGAGGTGGTCAGGAAGTTCTCCGTGGACCTGAGCATCCTGGGCGGCTCGATCGAGGACCTCGCCGGCGGCTCGGTGGGCCGGCTGCGGGTCGCGCTCGACGGCGCCGAAACCGCCGCCGCGCTGGCGTACCTGCGTGACGCGGGCCTGATCGTGGAGGAAAGCGCATGAACTGGGACGAGATCCTGCCGCTGCTCGGTCCGGCGACGCTGGAGACGGCGCAGATGGTCGGCTGGTCGACGCTGTTCACGGCGCTGCTCGGGCTGCCGCTCGGCGTGGCGCTGGTGGTGTTCGACCGGAACGGGCTGCGGCCGGCGCCGGCGCTCAAGTCGGCCCTCGGGTTCGTGGTCAACATCGGGCGGTCCCTGCCGTTCATCGTGCTGATGATCGCGATCATCCCGTTCACCCGCCTCGTCGTCGGCACGACCATCGGGACTGCCGCGTTCGTGGTGCCGCTCACGGTCGGCGCGGTGCCGTTCTTCGCCCGCCTCGTCGAGACGGCGCTCAGGGAGGTCGGCCCGGACGTGGTGCAGGCCGCGCAGGCCATGGGCGCGAGCCGGGCCACCATCGTGCGCAAGGTCCTGCTGCCCGAGGCGCTGCCCGGGCTGGTCGCGGGCCTGACCGTGACCGTCGTCGCGCTCATCGGCTACAGCGCCATGGCCGGCACGCTCGGCGGCGGCGGGCTGGGCGACCTGGCGGTCCGGTACGGCTACCAGCGGTTCGAGACGCTGCTGATGATCGTGACCGTCGTCTTGCTCCTCATCATCGTGCAACTTCTGCAAAGCCTGGGCGACTGGGTCGCTCGGCGCCTATCTCACAAATAAGGAAAAATCATGAAATTTCGTTATATAGCGGGTGCTGTTGCGCTGGCCTTGTCGCTCGCCGCATGCGGAACGTCGCAGTCCGCGACGACGGCCACTGGGTCGGCCGCCGAGTCGGCCGACACCGTGCTGAAGGTGGGCGCCAGCCCGGTGCCGCACGCGGAGATCCTCAACTTCGTCAAGCAGAACCTGGCCCCGGCCGCCGGGCTCAAGCTCGAGGTCGTGGAGTTCACCGACTACGTGCAGCCGAACGTGCAGCTCGACGAGGGCCAGCTGAGCGCGAACTTCTTCCAGCACAAGCCGTACCTGGACGACTTCAACGCCTCCAAGGGCACCAAGCTGACCTTTGTCACGCCGGTGCACCTGGAGCCGCTGGGCCTCTACTCCAAGAAGATCACCTCCGTGTCCGCGCTGGCCGCCGGCGCGACCGTGGCCGTCCCGAACGACGCCACCAACCTGGGCCGCGCGCTCAAGCTGCTCGCCGACAACGGCCTGGTCAAGCTCAAGGACGGCGTCGGCACCGCCGCCACCGAGCGCGACGTGGTGGACAACCCGAAGAAGCTGCAGTTCAAGCCGCTCGAGGCCGCTCAGCTCCCGCGCTCGCTCGAGGACGTGGACGCCGCCGTCATCAACGGCAACTACGCCATCGAGGCGGGGCTCAAGCCGGCTTCGCAGGCGCTGGTGCTGGAGAAGACCGAGGGCAACCCGTACGTGAACGGCCTCGTCGTCAAGGCCGGCCACGAGAAGGACGCCAACATCGTCACGCTCGGGAAGCTGCTGCAGGACCAGAAGGTCAAGGACTTTATCAAGCAGAAGTACGAGGGCTCCGTCATCCCCGCCGAGTGACCCCACCCGCGCGAAGCCGCGTCGCCCGTCCCGCCGACACGCAAAGGGGATGGGCGGGCGCGCGGCCTGGCGTGGGCGCGGGGCACCGAATAGTGTTCGGTCATGTATCCGGGAGCCATCGCAGCAGTCACCCCAGACAAGCCCGCTGTGATCATGGCGGGCTCCGGACGGATCATCACCTACCGCGAGCTGGACGAGGAGTCGAACCGGCTGGCCCACCTGTTCCGCGCCGCCGGGCTGCGGCCCGGTGACCACATCGCGTTCATGCTCGCCAACCACCCCCTCTTCCTGGCCGTCGCCTGGGCGGCACAGCGCTCGGGGCTGTACTACACGCCGATCAGCTCCCGCCTGCAGACCGACGAACTGGCCTACATCATCGGCAACTGCGGCGCCCGGGCGTTCATCTCCAGCGCCGACCTGGCCGCCGTCGCCACCTCGGTCACCGACGCCACGCCCGGGGTCGAGCTGCGGCTCATGCTGGACGGCACGGCCGAGGGCTTCGCGTCGTACGAGGAGGCGGTCGCCAAGCAGCCGGCCACCCCGATCGACGACGAGTGCATGGGCGTGGACATGCTCTACTCCTCGGGCACCACGGGACGGCCGAAGGGCGTCAAGATCCCCTCGGCGCACGGCCCGCTCACCGAGCCCGGCATGCTGCTCCAGCTCGTCCAGGCGCTGTTCGCGCCGTCGGCGGGCAGCGTCTACCTCTCGCCGGCCCCGCTCTACCACGCCGCCCCGTTGCGCTACAGCCTGACGTTCCAGCGGCTCGGGGCCACGGTGGTGGTGATGGAGCGCTTCGACCCCGAGCAGTTCCTGGCGCTGGTGGAGCGGTACGGGGTGACGCACGCGCAGCTCGTGCCCACGATGTTCATCAAGATGCTCAAACTGCCCGAGGAAACCCGGACAAAGTACGATATTTCCTCGCTCGCGTACGCGATCCACGCCGCCGCCCCCTGCCCCGTCCCCGTCAAGGAGCAGATGATCGACTGGTGGGGCCCGATCATCCACGAGTACTACGCGGGCACCGAGGGCAACGGCTTCCTCTACGTCAACTCCCAGGACTGGCTCCAGCACAAGGGCACGGTCGGCCGCTCCCTGCTCGGCATCGTGCACATCTGCGACGAGGACGGCAACGACCTGCCCCCGGGCGAGCACGGCACGATCTACTTCGAGAAGGGCGGCCGGTTCGAGTACCACGACGACCCGGGCAAGACCCGCTCCGCGGAAGACCCTCAAGGCAGGGGCTGGACCACGCTCGGCGACATCGGCCGCCTGGACGCCGACGGCTTCCTCTACCTCACCGACCGCCGCTCGTACATGATCATCTCCGGCGGCGTGAACATCTACCCGCAGGAGGCCGAGAACGTCCTGTCGGTGCATCCGAAGGTGGCCGACGTGGCGGTGTTCGGGGTGCCGGACGAGGAGATGGGTGAGCAGGTCAAGGCCGTGGTCGAGCCGGTCTCCATGGCCGAGGCCGGCCCGGGGCTGGAGGCGGAGCTGATCGCGTACTGCCGGGAGCGCCTGGCCCACTACAAGTGCCCGAAGTCGGTGGACTTCCGCGAGCAGTTGCCCCGCCACCCGACGGGCAAGCTCTACAAGCGCCTGCTCAGAGACGAGTACTGGCCGGCTTCCGGGTAAATTTTCCGCATTTCCTCCGGACCGTCCCCGACGGTTTCACCTTGGCGGATAAGGCGCCCGTTCAGACTTCTCATAAAGCTCTGATCAGCGGCTTAACGTGCGCTTACGCGTCGCTTGGCACCCTGGAGTCATCGGTACTCGAGGGAGATGACAGATGAACGCGAACGAGCCTCACGAGCAGGGGACCGGCGGGTGGAGCCAGTTCGGCAGCAACCCGCCGGCCGCCGGGGGCTTTCCCCGGCGGGACACGCAGATCATGGACCAGCCGGCCCCGCCTTCCTCGCCACCGAAGAAGCTCGGCTTCGCCGCGGGTCGCAAGACCGTCGCCGGGCTCGCCCTGGCGGCCACGGCCATCGGCGGCGGCGTCGTGGGGGCCGTCGTCGCCAACGCCTTCCAGCCGACGCAGCTGGCCAGCAGCGCAACGCCGAGTCCCGTCTTCAAGTCGGCCTCCAACCAGCTCACCATCGCGCAGGTGGCCGCCAAGGTGCAGCCGACCGTCGTGATGATCCAGGGTCAGACCGGTGAGGGCTCCGGCGTCGTGCTGTCGGAGGACGGGCTCATCCTCACCAACAACCACGTGGTCGTGGGCGCCGGCGAGGGCGGCGGGCAGATGACCGTCAAGTTCAACGACGGCAAGACCACGAAGGCCAGCGTCGTCGGCACCGACCCGGCCACCGACCTCGCCGTCATCAGGGCGGAAGGCGTGTCGGGGCTGAGCAAGGCCACGCTCGGCGACAGCGACATCGTCAAGGTCGGCGACCCCGTACTGGCCATCGGAAGCCCGCTCGGCCTCGACGGATCCGTCACCGCGGGCATCGTCAGCGCGCTCGACCGCACGCTCACCGTCGGCGGCGAGCAGCGGCAGCAGATCCCGCCCGGCTGGGGCTGGGGCCAGCAGCAGGACCAGGGGAGCGGGACCACCACGATCGCCGGCGCCATCCAGACCGACGCCGCCATCAACCCCGGCAACTCCGGCGGCGCGCTGGTGAACGCCGCGGGCGAGCTGATCGGCATCAACACCGCGATCGCCTCGGACGCCGCGGGCGGCGGCGTCGGCTTCGCCATCCCGGTCAACACCGCCAAGCAGGTCTCCGAGCAGCTCATCGGCAGCGGCAAGGTCAGCCACGCGTTCCTCGGCGTGAGCGTCACCGACGCGACCGGCGACGTGCCGGGAGCCCTCGTCAGGCAGGTCACCGACGGGAGCCCGGCGGCCAAGGCGGGACTGCGGCAGGGCGATCTGATCACCAAGATCGGTGACAAGGCGGTTGACGGGGGAGATACTGTAGTTGGGCAGGTCAGAGGTTTTAAACCCGGCCAACAGGTCAAGATCACATACATGAGGGACGGCAAGACGGCCGACGTCACCGTGACCCTCGAAGAGAAGAAGTAACAAGGACCCCCTCCCGGACGGGTGTGCCGTTGAGATCGCTGCGGACTCGGCGGCACACCCCCCCATTTCAGGAGAAGCGTCTGCCCTCGTCGCGGCGGTAGGCCCAGCCCGCGGCGAGGGCGAGGACGACCGTCCAGACGGCCAGCATGACGACGGCGACCACGTTCGGGGCGCGGTCCGCGGTCACCGCCCAGAGCAGCTCCGCCGCACCCCGGGTCGGCACGTACGGGGAGACGGCCTCGATGAAGCCGGGCAGGACCTGGGGCGGCAGCAGCAGCCCGCCCAGCACCGCCAGCGGGAAGAACAGGATCTGCGACACGGCGATCGCCGCCTTCGAGCTCAGCCGGAAGCCGATGAACAGGGCCAGCAGCATGAACGGGATCCCGCTGACGACCAGCACGGCCAGCCCGAGCAGCAGCTTCACCGGCGTGATGGTGGCCTCCGTGAGGAACGCCGCCACCAGCAGCACGGGGATCACCGAGATCAGCATGACGGCCACCGTCGTCAGGATCCGCGCGGCGAAGCGGGGGAACGGGCCCGCCGGGAGCGTGCGCAGGTACGGGTTCCAGGGCTGCTCGCGGTCCTGGGCGACGGTGATGCTGAGCCCGATCAACGCCCCCGACATGGCCCCGAAGAACATCAGCGACGCCGTCGCCATCGTGGCCCCCTTCGGATCCTGCCCCGCGAACGGCACCACGAACGCCAGCATCGACACGGCCGGGAAGAACGCGCTGGCCAGGAGGCTGATGGGCACCCGCAGCTGCTCCAGCATGAGGTAGCGGGTGTGCGCGAGGACCAGGCTAGGCATGGGCCGTCTCCTTCGAGGTGATGGTGAGGAAGGCCTCTTCCAGGGTGGTCGGCCTGATCTCGAGGCCGGAGAACGGGGTGCCGCTGCGCACCAGCTCGACGACCAGCCGGTCGGGGTCGGTGGTCACCAGGTGGGTCCGGCCGTCCTCGTGTTCGGTGCCGATCACGCCGGGCAGCTCGGGCAGGTTCTCGGCGACGAGCGAGACGCGCCGCACGCCCACCATGTCGCGCACGGCCCGCACCGTGTCGTCGGCCAGCACGCGGCCGTGGCCCACCACCACGACCCGCTCGGCCAGAGCCTCGATCTCCTCCAGGTAGTGGCTGGTCAGCAGGACCGTGCCGCCGCCCTCGTGGAAGGATCTGACGCCCTCCCACAGCGAGCGCCTGGCCTCGACGTCCAGGCCGGTCGTGGGCTCGTCCAGGAAGACCAGCTGCGGGTCGCCCGCGAAGGCCAGCGCCACGGCCAGCCGCCGCTTCTGGCCGCCGGACAGGCCGCCGACCTGCCGTTTGGCCAGGTCGTCGAGGCCGAAGCGGGCCAGCAGCTCCCCTTTATCCGCCTTTTTCGTGAAATGTGAGGAGACGAAGTCGACGATCTCGCCGACGCGTAACGACTCGGGCAACCCGGTCTCCTGCGGGGTCACGCCGATCCCGCGCCGCATGGCCGGGTCCTGCGGGGAGCCGCCGAGCAGCTCGACCGTGCCGGAGGTGGGGCGGCGCAGCCCCACGAACAGGTTGATCAGGGTGGACTTGCCCGCGCCGTTCGGGCCGAGCAGTCCGACGAGCTCGCCCGCCCGGATGTCGAGCGAGACGCCGTCGAGCGCGAGCACGTCGCCGTAGCGACGGGTGACCTCGATCGCCCTGGCGAGCATGGTCATGAGATTCCTCCAGCATTGTCGAGCAAGGCGCGGATCGCCTTGGTGTAGTCCTCGAAGGCAAGCCGTCCGCGCTTGGTGAGTGCCGCGAACGTGACCGGCGTGCGGCCCTTGTGCGTCTTGGTGATCTGGACGTATCCGGCGTCCTCCAGCTTGCTGAGGTGCACCGACAGGTTGCCCGCGGTCATGCCCAGCAGGTCCTTCAGCGCGGGGAAGGCCAGCTCGTTCCCCTCGCCGAGCACGTTCAGCGCGGCGACCACCCGGAGCCTGGCCTGCGCGTGGATCACCGGGTCGAGCTCCGGCGGTGCATTGTCCGTGCTCACCGGCAGCGCCTGAGCCACAGGCCCGCGACGATGAAGCCGCCTCCCAGCAGCACCGCCGTCAGCAGCGCGTGCCAGCCGGCGCCGAGGAGCACGCCTACGGCGTCGACGCCCGCGACCCACGCCCCGATGAAGAACATCGGCCAGTTGAGCCAGATCGCGCCCCCGGCCATGTGCATGACCGCGACGACCATGAGCGACGCGCCTCCCCAGACGAGGCCGCTCTCAGCGGGTGGCAGGAGGTCGCTCACCCTGGTGGCGATGACGACCACGAGCATCATCCCGGCGAACCACGCGTAGCCGTACATCGTGCCCCTGGCCGTGTGGTCGCCGCGGATGCCCTTGTTCATCCGTACGATCCCGAACGCGGCCACCGCCCCGGCCACGATCTGCGCGCCCATCAGCACCGCCAGCGCCTGCATCTGGGAGATCGGCGCGTACGGGCGGCCGTCGAGGCCGTAGTGCAGGAAGAACGCGGTGAAGCCGAGCAGCCAGGCGATGCCCCAGGGGGCGTAGAGCAGGAGCGGGTCGCCGTACAGCCACCTCGTGGTGGCGGCCCGCTGCTCCTCGATGACGCGCAGCATCTCCTCAGGGCTGGTCACCTGGTCGTCGTCGCTCGTCATCGCAAACTCCTCGGTCTCTCAAACTGGTTTGTATTTTAAACCAGCTTGCCGCGCCAACTCAATCCCGTGTTCGTCGGGGGACTCAGCGCCTGGTCAGGACCTCGGACTCCCACAGATCGCGGTAGTAGCCGGGCACCGAGACGAGCTCGTCATGCCGTCCCCGCTGGACGACCCGGCCCTCTTCGAGCACCACGACCTCGTCCACGCTCTCCAGCCCCTTGAGCCGGTGCGTCACGAGGAGCGTGGTGCGGTCGCGCGTGACGTCGAGCAGGTCGCCCATCAGCCGGTCGGCCGTCTCCTCGTCGAGCGCCTCGGCGGGCTCGTCGAGCAGCAGCACCGGCGGGTCGTACAGCAGGGCCCTGGCCAGGGCCAGGCGCTGCAGTTGGCCGCCGGACACGGTCCTGCCGTCCTCGCCCAGCTCGGCGTTCCACCCGGTCCGCTCGACCCAGCCGTCGAGCCTGGCGTCGCGTACGGCCCGCTCCAGCTCCTCCTCGCCGGCCTCCGGGCCCGCGAGGCGCAGGTTGTCCTTCAGGCTGGCGCGGAAGATGTACGGGTCCTGGGTGAGGCCGGTCATGAGCGCCCGCACGTCGTCGCCGCCGAGGTCGCGTACGTCCACGCCGTTGACGCGGATGCTGCCCGACTCCGGCTCGACCAGGCGCATCAGGGCGGCCAGCAGCGTGCTCTTGCCCGCCCCGCTGGGGCCCACGATCGCCACCCGCCTGCCGGGCGTGAGCGTCAGCGACACGCCGTCCAGAGCGGCCCGCGCGGACCCGTGGCGGACCACCAGGTCGTCGATCTCGACGGTCAGCGGGGCCTCGGGCCGGGGCGCGGGCCGGGCGGGCTCCGCGACGGCCGGGGTGGCGGCGCGGACCTCGCGCAGGCGGCGCAGCGCCGCCGTGATCCCGGCCAGGCGCTCGCCCGCCGCCGCCAGCGGCAGCACCGGCTCGAACGCCACCAGGGAGGTCAGCGCGAGCACGGCCGTCGCGACCGAGCCGGCGCCCGCGCCCTGAGCGAGCAGGACGACGGCCGCCACCGTCAGGCCCTGTACGAGAGTGCCCCCGGCCAGGGCGGCGGCGTGGACGCGGGCCTGGCGGCGTTCGAGCGCGGCCAGGGACTCGTCGGCGGCCAGCGCCTTGGTCAGCGCCTCCTCGTCGGCGCCGTAGGCGGCCAGGTCGGCGGAGCCGTGCACCAGGTCGGCCACCCGGCCCGCCAGCGCCGCCCTGGCCGGGGCGATCCTGGCCGACCAGCGCCGGGCCGCGGCGGCCGTACCGGCGGGCAGCGCCACCCCGGCCAGCAGGAGCCCGGCCACCAGCACGAGCGCCGTCACCGGCAGGACGGCCAGCCCGATGACGACGGCCGCCAGCCCCGCCAGCGCCGCCGCCGCGGCGGGGAGCAGGCAGCGCACGAGCAGGTCCTGTACGGCCTCGGTGTCGTCGACCATGCGGCTGAGCAGGTCCGCGCCGCCGTGCCGGGGCTGCTGGGGCGGGATGAGGGCCCGGTAGAGCTGCTCGCGGGTGCCCGCCTGGGCGCGGAGCGCGACGTCGTGGCCGGTGAGGCGTTCGGCGTAGCGGAAGACGCCCTTGCTCGTGGCGAACGCCCTCGTCGCCACGATGGCCACGCTCAGGGCGGCCAGGCCCGGCTGCTGCGCGGCCCTGGTGATCAGCCAGGCGGCGGCGGCGATGAGCCCGAGCCCCGCCAGGTCCGCCGCCGCGCCCGCCAGCACGGCCCAGAGGAGCCGCGTGCCCATGCGCCGGTTCACCGGCCGCTCCCTTCGCCCCGCCGCGCCGCCGGCTCGGCCTTTTGGTGCACGCGGGTGGTGTCGGAGACGACGCGGCCCTCGTGCACCCGGATGACGCGGTCGGCCAGGTCGATCATGGCCGGGCGGTGCGCGACGATGACGGCCGTACGGCCCTGGGCCAGGTCCGAGGTGGCCGCCACCACGGCGGCCTCGCTGCGCCCGTCCAGGCGGGCCGTGGGCTCGTCGAGCAGCAGCACCGAGGCCGCGGGCCGGCAGAAGGCCCGCGCCAGCGCGATCCGCTGCCGCTGACCGGCGGACAGGTTGGCGCCGCGCTCGCCCACCACCGTGTCGAACCCCTGCGGCAGCGCGTCCACGAAGTCGGCGTGCGCGGCGGCCGCGGCCCTGCGGACCTCCTCCGGGGAGGCCGCGGGAGCCCCGAGCCGGATGTTGCCGGCCACGGAGGTGGCGAACAGGTGGGGCCGCTGCGCCACGAACGCCAGCCGCGCCCGCCAGCTCCCCAGGTCGAGCTCGCGAAGATCGGTGCCGTCGACGAGCACCCGGCCCTCCGACGGCCGGACGAACCCGAGGACGAGATGGAGCAGGGTGCTCTTGCCGCCGCCGCTCTCGCCGACCAGCGCCACGCGTTCCCCCGGGCCGATCGTGAGCGAGACGTCCTCCAGAGCCGCGACGTCACGGCCGGGATAGCGCACGGTCACGTTCTCCAGGCGGATCTCCGGTGCCCCCTGCCCGGCCGGATAAACCCGCCCATATGCGGGCTCGGGCTCGTCCGCGCCGTCCAGCACGGCGAAGGCCGCGTCGGCCGCCGCCACCCCCTCCATCGAGGCGTGGAAGCGCGTCCCCATCGCCCGCAGCGGCAGGTACGCCTCCGGCGCCAGCAGCAGCACCAGCAGCGCCGTCGTCAGATCCAGCGACCCCCCGAGCAGCCGCAGCCCGATCGGCACCGCCACCAGCGCCAGCGACAGCGACGCGCACAGCTCCAGCACCAGCGACGACAGGAACGCCACCCGCAACGTCCGCATCGTCGCGTTCCGGTGCGCGTCCGCGACCTGCTGGATGACGCCCGCCTGGTAGCGGGCCCGGCCGAAGGCCCGCAGGGTGGGCAGCCCGCGCACCACGTCGAGGAAGTGGCCGCCGAGCCGCGACAGGGCCAGGAACTGGCGCTCGGTGACGGCCTTGGTGGTCATGCCGACCAGGGCGCCGAAGACGGGGATCAGGGGGAGCGTGATCAGGACGATGAGCGCGCTCGCCAGGTCGGCGGCGAACAGCCGTACCAGCACCGCGAGCGGCACCACCCCGGCCACCGCGATCGACGGCAGGTAGCCGGTCAGGTACGCGTCGAGCCCGTCCAGGCCGCGCCCCGTGAGCGTGACCAGCTCGCCCGAGCGGTGCTGCGTGAGCCGCCCGGGGCCCAGGTCGCGCAGCCGGGCCAGCAGCCGGTGGCGCAGCGCCGACTTCACGCCGGTGGCGGTGCGCCCGGCGAAGACGCCCTGCGTCCAGGCCAGCAGCGCCCGCACGCCCACCACCGCCGCCAGCCCCGCCAGGGCGACGGCGGTGAACCTGCCGGACAGCACCCCGGCCAGCAACTCGGCCTGCACCAGCACGAGCAGCCCCGCCAGCACCGCCGCGACCATGGTCACGGCCAGGTGGCGGCGGACCGACCGCTCGGCCCGCATGAGCCGTAGGAGATCCTTGTGCACGAGCCCTCAGAAGAACGACGGAAGCGGGACGGCGTCCTTCCCTGGGCGGAAAGTGCGCCACACCCATACTTGCGCGCCCAGGACGATGGGTGCGAACGGCAGCACCATGACACTGAGCACATTCAACGTGGCCGCCGGCGCGCTGTTGGCCAGCAGGTACGGCATCGCGCCCACGAGCACGCCCACCGCCGGGACCGCCGCCACGACCCCGGACACCACCAGGGCCCGCCCCGACCTGGACGCCCCGAAGACCCCGGGCGCCCGCCACGCCAGGAACGTCCACCCGTGGAAGGCGAACAGCAGCGTCACGACCGCCCCCAGCATCACCCCCACCGGGTGCACCACCGGGCCCGCGAACCCCGTGGCCGCCGCGTGGATCGTCATGCCCCACCCGAACGACAGCCCCAGAGACCCGAACGCGATCATCGCGTCCCAGAACCCCCGCCACCTGAACCCGTCCAGCCTGCGCCGGAACCACAGCCCCGCGTCCCGCAGGATCCAGCTCAGCAGCATGGCCACCACCAGCGGATACAGCTTGAACAGCACCTCGCCCTCGAGCAGCGGATAGACGCCGAACAGCGTCCCGGCGACCGCCACCAGCCACACCTCGTTGGCCAGCACGTACGGCGCCATCGCGGCCACCATGCGGTCGCGGCCCTCGCGGGTCCTGCCCAGCAGCGGCAGCAGCAGCCCCACCCCCAGGTCGAACCCCTCAAGGGCGAAATATCCGGCCAGCAGCACGGCGAAGAGAACGAACCAGATCACTTCCATGTCGGCACCTCACTCAGTAACTCAGCGCGGGGGAGCGGGTCTCACCGGCGGGGACGGCGCCCAGGGCCACGTCGCGCGGCCCGCGCCGGACGATCCTGGCGATGAGCACGTAGTCGACGACCGCCAGCAGCCCCAGCACGCCCGCGAACCCGACGAGCGAGGCCGTGACCATGCCCGAGGTCAGCCCGGGGGACATGGCGTCGGCCACGGTGAGCTTCTCCCAGATCATCCACGGCTGCCGGCCGACCTCCCGCGCCAGCCAGCCCATGATCGCCAGCAAGAACGGCAGCGGCGTCATCAGCATGAGCAGCGGATGCGTCCACCGCCACCGCGGCAGCACGGCGATCATCGGCAGCATCACGAACAGCACGACCAGCGCGAGCAACTGCCCGAACTCGATCATCATCCCGAGCGCGACCGCCGCGCCCACGTTGTCGCTGAACTTCCCGTCCTGGATCCCGGCGAACTGCGCATACCCGAACCCGATCGTGACGAAGATCCCGAGCGCCGCCGCGACCACGCCGGTCCGCAGCGACCTGGTGAAGAACTCCA
The DNA here is from genome assembly GCF_053587055.1 of Nonomuraea sp. NPDC003707. Taxonomy (NCBI): domain Bacteria; kingdom Bacillati; phylum Actinomycetota; class Actinomycetes; order Streptosporangiales; family Streptosporangiaceae; genus Nonomuraea; species Nonomuraea sp. NPDC003707. The sequence continues at coordinate 554,759 of NZ_JBSFNK010000002.1, forward strand.
CGTGCTCGGTACGGCGGCGCAGCTGGTACGCGCTCGCCCCCACCAGCACCATGGCCCCCGTGAACAGCCCGGCCCCGATGACGTGCGGGAAGGAGAAGACCAGGCTCTTGTTCGTGAGCAGGGCGCCGAAGTCGACCAGCTCCAGGCGGTCGCCGCGGGCGACGGAGCCGACCGGGTTCTGCAGGAACGAGTTGGCGAGCATGATGTAGAAGGCGCTCGCGTACGCGGTCAGCGTCACGAGCCAGATGCAGGCCAGATGCGCCCATTTCGGCAGCCGTCCCCAGCCGAAGATCCACAGGCCCAGGAACGTGGACTCCAGGAAGAAGGCCACCAGGGTCTCCATGGCCAGCGGCGCGCCGAACACGTCACCGGCGTAGTGGGACAGGCCGCTCCAGGAGAGGCCGAACTGGAACTCCATCACCAGCCCGGTCACGATGCCCAGCGCGTAGTTGACGACGTAGATCTGACCCCAGAAGCGGGTCATGGCCTCGTGGAGCGGTTTGCCCGAGATCGCCCAGCGCGTGTTCATGATCGCCACCAGTGGCGCCAGGCCCAGGGTGAGCACGACGAACAGGAAGTGGAGGCTTCCCGTCACGGCGAACTGTGTCCGGGCCAGTTCGAGTACATCCATCGCGAACTCCGTTGTTGTGTCTGCCTACATATAGAGAGCCTACATGTAGACTGCCTACATGAGCGCACACGTCCGCACTTCGGCCGATGTCCCTCGGACGGAGGGGCGGGGCGCGGAGCATGCCGGGTCGCCCGTGCGGTGTCTAGGATCGGAATCATGAATCCGGACGCGCTGCGCGGGCACATGGACGCGCTCCTGCTCTCCGTGCTGGAGCGGGAGCCGCTGCACGGCTACGCCATCATCGAGGCGCTGCTGGAGCGCAGCGGCGGCGCGCTGAACGTGCCGACGGGCACCGTCTACCCGGCCCTGCGCCGGCTGGAGCGCATCGGCTACCTGTCCAGCGAGTGGGCCACGGTGGGCGGGCGCAAGCGCCGTACCTACCGGCTGACGGATTCGGGCAGGAAGCAGCTCGAAGGGGAGCGCTCGGCGTGGCAGGAGTTCGCCAGCGTGATCGGCGGCGTGCTCCGCGCGGACGCCGTGGAGGCCGGGGAGGTCAGCGGCGCGCGAAGGGCGGCCGGCTGATGCGCAGGCAGCGCGTCGCGCCGTAGATCTGCAGGCCCCAGCAGGCGGACGTCACCGCGTTGGCCAGCATGGAGGGCAGGACGTCCAGATGGCTCGCCCCGTTCGAGCCCAGGGTCAGCAGCATGCCCAGCGCCACGGTGACGGGCAGCATGCCCCAGACGAGCACGCCCAGCGACCTGGTCACCAGCCGCGGCCGGCGGATCCACCGGGCGCCCCGGCTCAGCGCGAACAGCGCGAGCCCGCCGTAGAGCCCGACGCAGAGCTGCAGAACGTCGAGCAGGCGCGAGACGGGCCGGTACCAGGCGGGCGCGAGGCGCCAGGCCTGGTCGTCGCCGGGATAAATGCGCCAGATCACCGACCACATCAGCGCGGTGATCGGCACGCTGATGAACAGCAGGAAGCCCAGCCGGCGCCCCGCCACGGCGGTCAGCTCGGACTGGTAGCCGGGGGCGACCTCCGCGACCTCCCCGAACTCCGCCACCGCGACCCGCTCCGCCTCCGCCCGTGCGAGCCCTTCGGCCTCCAGCGCGTCGGCGGTGTCGGTCAGGCTGTCGCGCGCCTCGACGACCAGATCGCGCTTCGCCCCCTGCGGGCCGGCCAGGGCGCTGTCGAGCTCCGCCACGTAGTCGTCGATACGCATGGACCCCAGTCTACGGAGGACGATCTCGGTCTCCCATCGGGGAATTCCCCGATATTTCCGGGGCCGGGTTGATGTGTAGGAAAATTCCTACGTATAGTGTCCGACATGCCGATATCTCAGATCCTCACCATCACCGTGCCCGTCGCCGACCAGGAGCGGGCGCTGGCCTTCTACACCGGCGTCCTCGACTTCGAGGTGCGCACCGACAACCCGTTCCCGATGGGCCGCTGGCTCACCGTCGCCCCCAAGGGGTCCGGGACCGCGCTGCTGCTGGCCTCCTGGTTCCCCGGCATGGCCCCGATCGGCGGCCTGGTGGTGGCCGCGCCCGACCTCGACGTCCTGGCCGCGCGGCTGCGCGAGCACGGCGTCTCGTTCGAGGGGCCGAGCGACGAGCCGTGGGGGCGTCAGCTGCTGTTCCAGGACCCGTTCGGCAACGGGTTCGTGGTCAGCCAGGCATGACGGCCGACCACGTGTTCACCGCGCTGGCCAGCCCGGCCAGGCGGGAGCTGCTGCGCCTGCTGCTCGACGAGGGCGCCCAGCCCGCCGGCCGGCTGGCCGAGCGGTTCGACATGAGCAGGCCCAGCGTGTCGGAGCACCTCAAGGTGCTCAGGGACGCCGGGCTGGTGGCCGAGAGCCGCAGGGGGCGGGAGCGGCACTACCGGCTGGAGGCGGCACCGCTCATGGAGATCCGCGAATGGCTCACCCCGTACGAACGGTTCTGGCGGGAGAAGCTGGCCGACCTCACGACCCTGCTGGACGAGATGGAGGACGACGACCATGCCCCGTGACACGGCGGCCGAGGACCTGCGCGCGATCAGGATCGACCAGTTCATCGCGCATCCCCCGAGGAAGGTGTGGCGGGCGCTCACCGAGCCCGAGCTGGTCGCCCGCTGGCTCATGCCCAACGACTTCAAGCCGGAGGTGGGGCACCGGTTCACGTTCACCACGGAGCCCAAGCCGCAGGTGGGCTTCGACGGGATCGTCTACTGCGAGGTGCTGGAGCTGGAGCCGGAGAAGCTGCTCAAGATCAGCTGGAGCGATCACAAGCGGGCCGACTGGACGGTCACCTGGCGGCTGGAGCCCGAGGGCAAGGGCACCCGGCTGTTCCTCGACCATGAGGGCTTCGACCCGGGCGACGAGTTGCAGCAGCTCTCCCGCCGTATCATGGGCGGCGGCTGGCGCTCGCGCCACTTCCGCGCGATCGCCGCCGTCGTGGAGGAGCTGGACGCCTAAGGGTTCAGGGCCGGGCTCGGCGGCTCCGCCCGGCGTTCGGCGTGCTAGGTGGACGTCCACATCACGGTGGCCGTGGTGATCGCCAGTAGCAGCGCGAACCAGCCCGCAGCCCGCCCCATGCGCATGCCGTACCCGCACACGAGCCAGGAGACCGACAGCCACCAGCGGTGACCGGCCTGGCGCCGCATCTCCATGGCCGCGAACGCGAAGTCGGCCGAGGTGGCGCGGTCGCTGGGCTGCAGCCCGGCGTAGAGGTCGGCCAGCCGGTCGGGTGTGGCGCCGGGGTCGCCCGCCGCCTCCCAGCCGCGCATGGTGTGCTCGTCGGCCAGCGCGCGCCGGCGGGAGAACCAGCGCAGCATCGGCCAGCGCAGGCTCACCCGCAGGCCGCGCGGCGTCAGCGCGAACGTGCAGTCCTTGACCCGCACCGCCGACGGATGGGCCAGCCCGGCGAACCTGCAGGCCGACAGGTCCAGCCCGTACAGTGCCAGGTCGCTCGCGTTCACCTGCCGCAGCGAGGTCAGCACGGATCTGCCCCGGCCGGTCACGGTGGCGGGGCCGCGCAGCACCGCGCCCTCCAGGTCGGCCTGGGAGTCGGTCAGCCGCAGCGTCGTCGTGCCCGCCACCTCGACGCCGCGCAGGTCGACGCCGCACCGGGACACCGCCACGTCCAGGAGCCCGTCGGCGCGGGCCCTGGCCGCCGACAGCCTGCCGGTGGCCGAGAGGTACGCGTCGGCGGCGAAGTGCGCGGCCTCGAACCCGGCGTGCCCGCTGACCTTGCGGAAGGACAGGGTACGGCCGAAGCGCGCCCCTCTGAAGGCGGCCCCGTCGCCCAGCCTGGCCCCGTCGAAGGTGGCGTACCCGTCGAACCTGGCCCGCTCGCACGACAGCCCGTGGCCGAAGACGGCCTGGCTGAACAGCGCGTCGCGGGACATCACGGCCCGGTCGAGGGAGACGTGCCCGCGCACGGTGACGCCGTGGAAGGACAGCTCGCGGGTGAACCTGGCGCCGGCCAGCGACACGTTGCCCTCGAAGCGGGCGCCGAAGAACGAGGCCAGCCGCTCGAACCTGGCGCCGTCGAGCGACACGTCGCCCGTGAACGTCACGCCGGACAGCCGTACGTCGCCGGTGAACCTGACCCGGTCGAGCCGGGCTCTGCCGGGCCTGCCGTCGGCGGCTTGGAGCACCCGGGACAGCAACTCGGCGCTGACGGTGGTGCCGCGCAGGTCGAGCAGGCGGCCGGGGGAGATCTCGTCGAGGGCCTGGGGGAGTTCGTCGGGTGCGAGGTGTGCGAGGCAGAAGCCGGTCGTCCGGCTGGCGATTCCGGTGCAGGCAGCGGAATGCGCGCAGGTGACCCAGTCCATGAAGAGGTCATACCCGCCGGAGACGGCGTCAAGGTTCGATGTTTTAATGTTCTATCCGCTTTTATGTGGAAATATGCGCTCTAAATAGGCTCTAAAGTGCCCGGCATGCGCGCTTTATCCAGAGCCTCCCTTGCTGCCCTGATTGTGGTGGCTCTCCGCCTCGCCCGCCGTGGCGGCTCCCGCACCCCCTTGTGACACCCCTGCCACCCACCGGATCGCGCAGGTGCAGGGCAGCGGGGAGGCGACCCCGCTGCCCGGCCAGACCGTACGGGTCGAGGGCGTCGTCACCGGCGACTTCCAGCGGACCGACCAGGAGTACAACCCGCTCGGCCGCTACCGGCCGGACGCGTTCCGCTCCTCCGACCACGACCCGCTGGTCATCGGCCTGACCCTGCCGGGGTGATGAATGTCACAACGCCCGCCCGCCCAGGTCTCGCGCGGGGCAGCGCAAATAAGATGGATCTTCCGAACCCCCCTGGGAGAGGGTGAGCCTGCATTGGCGCACGTTGATCGACCCCGGACGCGCGCGCCGCGCGTCGGGACCTACGACGGTGGCGATCAATCGGGCACGCGCGAGGTGGCGCGGCTGATCAGGGAGCCGGCCCCGCGGGAGGTCGTCTTTGACGGCACCCGATCCCCGATGCACGACGTCAGGCGCGCGGTCCTGCCCGACCCCGGCCTTCTGCGGCCGTCTGCCTGGACACTGGAATGCCGGTGAGAGGGTAGGGGTTCATAACGATGGACAGTTTTCAGCGAGGGACGAGGAGCCACTTGTGGCGACCATCGAAGTAACAGAGCAGAACTTCAACGACATCGCCGACAAGGGGATCGTGCTGCTCGACTTCTGGGCGGAGTGGTGCCCGCCGTGCAAGAAGTTCGGTCCGATCTTCGAGCAGGCCTCGGGGCTGCACGAGGACATCACGTTCGGCAAGATCGACACCGACGCCGAGCAGGGGCTCGCCCAGGGCTTCGACATCACCTCGATCCCGACGCTCATGGCCATCCGCGACGGCATCGTGGTCTTCGCCCAGGCCGGCGCCATCCCGGCGCCCGCACTGGAGGACCTGATCAAGCAGGTGCGGGCGCTCGACATGGACGCCATCAGGGCCGAGCTCGCCGAGGAGATGAAGCAGAACTGACCCTTCCCAGGGGTCTCAGGGCTTGCGGGCGACCCCGACGTACCCGAATGTGATCCCGTTGCCGGGCGCGTCCGGGTCGTCGGGCCTCCAGCCGTTCGGGTACGTCAGCCCGGGCTCCTCCAGCTCGTACCCCTCGAAGAAGCGCAGGATCTCCTCACCCGTCCGCAGGCTCAGCGCGGCCGTGGCCCGCCGGTAGATCTCGATGGCCTGCGGGGTGGTGTCCGGCGTGGTGTCGATGGCATGGCTGATCACCAGCCGGCTCCCGGGCGCGCTCGCCGCCCGCAGCTTGGCCACCATGTCGTACGCGACGTAGTCCGGGATGAAGTGCAGGATCGCCAGCATCAGGAACGCCACCGGCCGATCGAAGTCGATCACGTCGCCCAGCTTGTGCAGCAGCGTGTCGGTCTCGCGTACGTCCGCCTGCAGGAAGTGCACGTCCTCTGTCCTGGCCAGCAGCGCCCTGCCGTGCACGCAGACCACGGGGTCGTTGTCCACGTAGACGACCCGCGCCTCAGGGGCGATCTCGTGCGTGTTCCCCTGGGTCGGCAGGCCCGCGCCGAGGTCGACGATCTGCCGCACCCCTGAATCGACCAGGTGCCGCACGGCGCGGCGCAGGAACGCCCTGTTCGCGCGGGCGCCCTCCTTGGTGTTGGGGAACGTCTGCAGGATCTGCTCGGCGGCTGCCCGGTCGGCCGCGAAGTTGTCCTTGCCGTCGAGGAAGTAGTCGTACATCCGCGCGACATTGGGGACGTTAGGGTCCACCCCCTCCGGGGCACTGTCCACGATTTCTCCTGAAATATCGCCCTATTTGCGGGCGATCATAGCCGTGGATTACCCGGTTTCCCCGGAATTTGGTTCTACTCGCAGCACCAGTGAGACGTACATCACGTATCACCATCACCCCCCGCCCCACATCCCTCGCACCCCGTGACACAGCCCCCCGGCGGGCCCCTTGAGATCCCACCCGCCACCGCACCCCCGGCCGCGCAGGGGCGGCACGTCGAAGTGGGGCGGGCGGCAAGGCAGGCGTCGAAGTGGGGCGGGCAGCAGAAAGGGGACGCGGGCCTGGAAGGCGGGCGCGTCCCCTTGAATGCGCGGTGAGGTCAGCCGCGGTAGAGCTCGGCGACGCGGAAGGCGAGGTCGAGAGACTGGCTGCGGTTGAGCCGCGGGTCGCAGGCCGTCTCGTAGCGGGTCGCGAGGTCGTCCTCGGCGATCTCGTGCCCGCCGCCCACGCACTCCGTCACGTCGTCACCGGTGAACTCGATGTGGATGCCGCCGGGATGCGTGCCCAGCGACCGGTGCACCTCGAAGAAGCCCGCCACCTCGTCCAGCACGTCGTCGAGCCGGCGGGTCTTGTGCCCGCTGGGCGCCTCGAAGGTGTTGCCGTGCATCGGGTCGCAGATCCACGCGACCCGCGCCCCCGTGGCCGTGACCTCCTTGACCAGGGCCGGCAGGTGCTCGCGGATCTTGGAGGCGCCCATGCGGGTGATGAACGTGAGCCGCCCCGCCTCGTTGCCCGGGTTGAGCTTCTCGATGAGGCCCACGGCCTCGTCGGGCGACGTGGTGGGCCCGAGCTTGACGCCGATCGGGTTGCGGATGCGGGCGAAGAAGTCGACGTGCGCCCCGTCGAGCTGGCGGGTGCGCTCGCCGATCCAGACCATGTGCGCCGACACGTCGTACGGCAGCCCCGTACGCGAGTCGATGCGCGTGAGCGCGCGGTCGTAGTCGAGGATGAGCGCCTCGTGCGAGGAGTAGAACTCCACGGTGTGGAACTCCTCGGGATCGGCCCCGCAGGCCCGCATGAACGCGAGCGCCTGGTCGATCTCCCTGGCCAGCTGCTCGTAGCGGCGCCCGGCGGGCGACTCGGCCACGAAGTCCTGGTTCCACGCGTGCACCTGGCGCAGGTCGGCGTAGCCGCCCTTGGTGAACGCGCGGGCGAGGTTGAGGGTCACGGCCGAGGAGTGGTACGCCTTGAGCAGCCGCCACGGATCGGGCCGGCGCGACTCGGCGGTGAAGTCGAACCCGTTGACCATGTCGCCCCGGTAGGCGGGCAGCTCGATCCCGTCACGGGTCTCGCTGCCCTTGGAACGCGGCTTGGCGAACTGGCCCGCGACCCGGCCGATCTTCACGACCGGCACCTTGCCCGCGTACGTCAGCACGATCGCCATCTGCAGCAGCGTCTTGAGCTTGTTGCGCACGTTGTCGGCGGTCGCGCCGGAGAAGGTCTCCGCGCAGTCGCCGCCCTGCAGGACGAAGGCCTCGCCCCGGGCGACTGCGGCCAGCTGCTCCTTGAGCTGGTCGCACTCGCCGGCGAAGACCAGTGGGGGCAGGCCGCCGAGCTCGGCGACGACCTTGTCGAGCTCGCCGCGGTCGGGCCAGTCAGGTTGCTGCGCCGCGGGGAGGGCTCGCCAGGAATCGAGATCCACGAGATTGCTGCTCACGAGATACGAGGGTAATCCACTGGCTACGGGCCCACGGACCTCGTTGTCCACGTTGTGAGAATGCAGTTATACCCCTGAGGACTCTGAGGCGGTCAAACTTCCTTTACGGACACGTGCTCGGGCCGCACCCCCAGCCCGATGAAACGCCGGGCCACCCGCCTGAGCAGGGGGATCCGCGTGAGGTCGCGGGGCATCCTGGACGGGTCGAGCCTGTTGCTGAGGGCCCGCTTGATCACCAGATTCTGGACCACCCGCTGGGCCGCCTGCGTGACGCGCGTGGGCGGCATCCGCCGCTTCTGCACCAGGCGCAGGGTGGACTCGGGGATCGGCGCGCCGGACCTGAGCGAGCCGGCCAGCAGGTTGGCGGTGGCGACCGCGTCCTGGACGGCCAGGTTGATCCCCACCCCGAACACCGGCGACATGGCGTGCGCGGCGTCCCCGATGCACAGGAATCCGGGCCGGTGCCAGCGGTGCAGCCGGTTGAGCGCGACGGTGAGCACGCTGACGTCGTCGTAGCTTCCGATCTGCCCGATCCGGTCGGCCAGCCACGGCAGCAGCGTCGCGACCGGCTCGCGGAGCGCGTCGATCCCGGCGCGCACCAGCTCGTCGAACCCGCCCTTGGGGATCGCGTACGCGAGTTGCCAATAACTTTGCCGGTTGATGGACACCATCATGCGTCCGCCGGAGATCCGCAGGAACGAGTCGTCACGGTCGGACGGGTGCCGGGGCAGCCGGAACCACACCACGTCCATCGGCGCGCCGAGCTCCTCCGGCACGAGCCCGGCGCGCTCGCGCAGGGTCGAGTGCCGCCCGTCGGCGGCCACGGTGAGGTCGGCCCTGATCTCGTGCTCGCCCGACTCGTCCCGATAGCGCAGGCCGCGCACGGTCTGGCCGTCGCGGATCAGGTCGTACGCCTCCGCGTTCATCAGCAGCCGGAAACTCGGATACCGGGCGGCGGCCGACGTGATGAGGTTGAGGAAATCCCATTGCGGTACGAACGCGATGTAGTCGTACTTGCCGGGCAGCCCGCGCAGGCTCGCCAGCCTGGCGTCGCCGCGGTCGGTCACCATGCTGATCCCGTACGCCTTGCGATGGGGGATCTTCAGGAACTCCTCGGCCAGCCCCAGCTCGTCGAGGACCTGCAGCGTGGACGGATGGATCGTGTCGCCCCGGAAGTCACGCAGGAAGTCGCCGTGCTTCTCCAGCAGCGTGACCTCGACTCCTGCCCTGGCCAGGAGCAGCGCCAGCATCGCGCCGGCCGGTCCGCCCCCTGCTACTACACAGCTCATAATTCATCACCCGATGAGATTGTCTCACGCCATGAGAAAAGAGCAAGCCCTCGCAGCCATCCGACATGCCCGAGCCGCCGAAGTACATGCGTGAGCCGCCTCTCACAAAGGGAGTGGATGATGACGGACGACCTCCACACCCTCTCGGGCGCCTACGCCGTGCACGCACTGCCGTACGCCGAGTGGGTGCTGTACGAGGAGCACCTGCTGGCGTGCTCGGCCTGCTGGATGGAGGTCCGGCGGCTGCGGGAGACGGCGGCCAGGCTCGCCGAGGCGGTGGCCGAGCCGCCGCCCGCCACGCTGCGGCAGCGCCTGCTCGATGCCGCCCACGAGCTGCGGCGGCCCGAGGAACGGCCGGAGCGGGGGTCAGGAGCGGTGCCCGACGACAGCCCGACCATCTGGCGGCCCCCGGCGTCACGCACGCCCGCAGCCCCGCCTGTGGCCCCGCACGTACCCCCGTCCGCGCCCCCGTCCGCGCCGGAGGACTCGCCGACGCTCAGGATCCCGCCCGAGCCCGAGCGGCACCCCCCGTTCAGGACCGCGCCGGAGCTCCCGGCGGCTCACGAGGGCGGCCGCGTCGTGCTCCTCAGGCGCCGCCGGGCCAGGGTGACGGCGGGCCTGGCGGCCGTGGCCGCGGCGGCCGCGGTCGCGCTCGGAGCCGTCGCCGTGGACGCCCGCCGCGACCTGAGCGACCTGACCGCCAGGAACGACGAGGTGATCGCCGTACTGGCCGCGCCCGACGCCGAGACGGTACGTCAGCCCGCCACCTCCGGCGGCACCGGCACGGTCGTGATCTCCCGCGCCAGGGGACGCATGGTGTTCGCCTCGTCCGGCCTGGCCGAACTGCCCCGCTCCAAGGGATACGAATTGTGGCTGATGGGCCCGGACGGCCCCCGCCCCGCCGGGATGCTCGACCGGGCCGAGAGCGGCCTGACCGCACCGCTGCTGATCACGCCGGAGCGGGGGGACGACCGCGTGGCGCTCACGGTCGAGCCGGCGGCCGGTTCCGGCAGGCCCACGACCCAGCCGATCCTGCTGGCCGAGCTCCCTGAGGCCTGACACGCAGTTAGGGACTTGGTCACGCGCGTTTGATCGTAGATAGTGCAGGGCATGCGTATCTTCGCGGCCCTGGCGCTGGCCGCCGCACTGTTACCCGTGTTACCCGTGCCCGCGGCGGCCGCCGAGGCGGGCGCGGCCACCGTGGTGCCCGTCCAGGTCACGGGCTCCCCGGCCAGGCGATTCAACCTGATCATCATGGGGGACGGCTACACCGAGCCGGAACAGGCCAAATTCCGGGCCGACGTGGACCGGCACCTCAACGTGATGTGGTCGATCGAGCCGTTCAAGACGTATCGCAACTACATCAACGTCTACCGCGTGGACATCGTCTCCGGCGAGTCGGGCATCAGCTGCGACCCCGGACTGGACTCGCCGAAGAAGGTCACCCCGCTCGGCATGGGCTTCTGGGGCCGCTGCAACCCCGGCAGCGTCCAGCGGCTGATCACCATGGACAACACCGCCGCCACCCGCTACGCCGACCTGGTCACCGGCACCTCCTCCGGCAACCGGCAGATCCTCGCGCTCGGCAACAGCGGCACGTACGGCGGCGCCGGCGGCTCGTACGCCACCGCCTCGGGCAGCAACAGCATGTCCGCCCTGATCAGCCCGCACGAGCTGGGTCACTCCCTGGGCGGCCTCCAGGACGAGTACGACTACTACCAGCGCGGCGTCCCCGGCGGCGCCTACCCCGGAGCCGAGCCGTCCAGCCCCCACCACACCCTGCTGACCGAGCAGCAGCTGAAGGACCAGCAGAAGAAGTGGTGGCGCTGGCTGGGCGAGCCCAGCGAGTCGGGCGGCCCCATCGGCCGCTACGAGGGCGGCCTGTACTACACGACCGGTGTCTGGCGGCCCAGCCGGCACTCGATGATGAAGACCCTCGGCTACGCCTACGACCAGGTCAGCCGCGAGGTCATGGTCCAGCGCATCACCGCCAAGACCATGGTCATCCAGGACGCCACGCCCAACCAGCAGCCCGTCGGCGCCGACCGGGTGCTGTGGGTCGAGCCGATGCGCCCCGTCGGCCACTCGCTGACGACCACCTGGAACGTGGACGGCAAGGACCTCGCGAGCCACGAGGACGCCCTCGACCTGCGCACCCTCGGCCTCACCCCGGGCACGCACACCGTCACGGCCACCGTCTCGGACCCGACCGAGTTCGTCAGGGACCCGGCGATCAGGGCGGCCATCACCAAGTCCCGCACCTGGACGGTGGACACGTCGCTGACCACCCCGCCGGACGGCGCCGAGCCCGCGTTCGTCTCCTCCACCCCCACCGACCGGCCGCTGGGCCGCGCCGACGTCGTGTACGTGGAGACCACCCATCCGGCCGCGACCGCGCCCGAGGTGACGTGGACCGTGGACGGCCGCCCGGCGGGCACCGGCACCGACCTCGACCTGGGCAGGCTGAACCTGCAACCGGGCACGCACGCCCTCACCGCCGCCCTCGGCGGCCAGACCCTCAACTGGCAGGTCGACGCGAGCCTGCCCGCCACCCGCTACGAGCTGTCCGAGCCGCTCGCCGCGGTCGGCGACGCCTACGTCTACAACGGCCCCCTCTCCATGCGGCTGGCGGGCGAGGACGACCGCGGCGGCTACGTGGTCTCGGAGTCCCGGGTGGACGGGGACGGCTGGTTCAACTACTTCGGCTGGCCCACCTCCTCGGAGCTGCCGTGGACGTTCAGCGAGGAGGGCACGGTCATCGACTCCCTCGTGTACGGGAAGCTGCCGCGCGGCCGGCACACGATCGAATACCGCTCGATCGACGCCGCGGGCAACCAGGGCACCCCGAAGAACTTCACCGTCACCACGATCGCCCCGCCGCCCGCCTGCACCCGCACGGTCACCGGCGTCTACCAGGGCGCCCTCGTCGCCGCCGACGGCGTCACCTGCCTGGACGGCGCCCAGATCAGCGGGCCCATCACGGTGAAGCCCGGAGCCTCGCTCGTGGTCAAGGGCGGCCGGATCGCCGGGACGCTGACCGCGGCGCAGCCCGCCGCCGTACACCTGCTCAAGGCCTCCCTCACCGGCGCGCTCAACGTCAGCGGCGCCAAGGCGCTGACCATCGTGGGCGCCGACCTGCGCGGCGCCGTCCTGCTGACCGGCAACACCGCGCCGATCCTGTCGGGCAGCACGATCAGCGGCGCGCTGCTGTGCACGGGTGACAAACCCGTCGACCTCGGCGTGCCCAACAAGGGCGCGAGAGCGTGCATCCGGCTAGCCGCGGCCGCCAGGGGAGGCGCCTACGAGGCGGTCGAGCACCGCGGTAAGTGAGCCGAACGAGGCCTCGCGGAGCCTGGCGTACTCCTCCTCCGGATACTGCCGGGGTCCGTTCTCCACCAGCAGGATCAGGTAGAGATAGGCGCGGTAGAGGTCGATGCGGGTGCGCGCCGCCGGGGTGAGCTCCAGCGGCGTCACCTCGCGGTAGCCCGCCAGCAGCGGGTCGTCCTCCGCCAGCTCGCCGAAGATCGTCGGCGTGACGAACTCGGCGAGCGGGTCGCCCCAGAAGGCCCGTTCGTGGTCGATGATGGCCTGGATCCGGGGCGGGCCGCTGACGTCGAGGAAGACGTTGCCCGGCCAGACGTCGAAGTGCACCAGCCGCGGCGTCGTCACCTCGTCCAGCACCGGCGACGCCGCCTCGATCAGCGCCATGATCTCCCCGGGGGAGCGCGGCAGCGGCGTCGGATAGCGCTCGGTGTCGCCGACCAGCGCCCCCACCATCGCCAGGAACGCCTGCCGCCAGGTGGCGCCGACGATCCCGGCGTGCGGGTAGCCGAAGACCTCACCGCTCACCGCGTTGAACCTGGCCAGGTGGCGGCCCAGCTCCCGGCGCAGCGCCTCCTCGCCCTCCGGCTTGACGTCGTTCCACGAGACCCCGTCGAGCGCGTCGAGCAGCAGGTAGTCGCCGCCCAGCACCGGGTCGTCGAACTCGGCGCGCAGCAGCGTCGCCACCGGCACGCCCGCCTGCGCCGCCAGCTCGTACGCGGCGGCCTCCATGCGCAGCAGGTTGCGCTCGTAGCTGAGCTGGTCGAGGTCGGGCGGCGGGGACAGCTTGAGCACCACCTCGCGGCCGTCGTCCAGCTTGAGCCGCCAGACGGCGTTGGCGTAGCCGTCGGTGAGCTCGGTGACGGCCACGACGCCCGTGCCCAGCGCGCGGCGGAGCAGGGCGTCGAGCTCGGCGTCGGATAAGCGGCGCTTGGTTCTACTGTCCACGGGTGCCTTTCACGCTGACTGCCGGCGTACCAGGTGGGTGTCGAGGATCACGACCGGCTGGCGCAGCTCCTCGCCGTTGATCCGGGCCACCAGCAGCTGCGCCATCTGCCGGCCCATCTGCTCGGTCGGCTGGTGGACGGTGGTCAGCGGCGGGTCGGCGTGCAGCGCGGCCTTGGAGTCGTCGAACCCGATCACCGCCACGTCCTCCGGGATCGCCCGCCCCGCCGCCTTGAGCACGCGCATCGCGCCCAGGGCCATCGGGTCGGACGCGGCGAAGACCGCGTCGAGATCGGGATGGCTCGCCAGCAGCTGGGTCATCGCCGCCGAGCCGCTCTCCTCCGAGAAGTCGCCGTACACCACCAGCTCCGGCAGCCCGGCGGGCAACAGCGCGTCGCGATAGCCGGCCAGACGGTCGACGCCCACGCCCATGTCCTGATGACCGGCGATGGTGGCGATGCGCGTGCGGCCGAGGCCCAGCAGGTGTTTGACCGCCTGCCGGGCCCCCGCCCGGTTGTCCATGTCGACGTAACTGTAGGGGTCGAGCCCGACGGGCCGGCCGCCGAGCACGGTCGGCACGCCCATCTCCTCGAGCCGCCCCGGCAGCGGGTCGGCGCCGTGCAGCGACAGGAGCAGCACGCCGTCGACGTGCTGCCCGGTCAGGTAGTGCTCCAGCCGGTCGTACTCCTCGGTGGTGCGGGCCATCGCCAGGATGAGCTGCAGCCCGGTCTCCGACAGCGCCGAGCCGATGCCGCGGATGGTGCCCGCGAAGAACGGGTCGTCGAACACCCGCAGCTGCGACTCGGACACCACCAGGGCAACCGCGTCGGTGCGGCGCGTCACCAGGGCGCGCGCCGCACGGTTGGGCACGTAGCCCAGCTCGCGGATGGCCAGCTCCACGGCCTCGCGGGCCTTGGCGCTGACGTTCGGCGAGCCGTTGATGACTCTAGACACCGTGCCCCGGCCCACCCCGGCCCGAGCCGCGACTGCCTCAAGAGTCGGTCGGTTCATGGCGCCTATTCTGCCGGATGATCTCCGAGTACCAGAGCGCGCTGTCCTTGATCAGCCGTTCCTGCGTCTCGAAGTCCACGCGCACCAGGCCGAACCGCTTGCCGTAGCCCCAGGCCCACTCGAAGTTGTCCATCAGTGACCAGGCGAAATAGCCCTCCAGGGGCACGCCGGCCTCGATGGCCGCCTTGCAGGCGCCGAGGTGCGCCTCCACGTACGCCTGCCGCTCCCGGTCGTGGATCCGGCCGTCCTCGAGCACGTCCTCGAAGGCGGCGCCGTTCTCGGAGACCACCATGGGGATCGGCGGGTACTCCCGCGCGATCCTCGTGAGCACCTCCACCAGGCCGCTCTCGTCGATCTCCCAGCCCATCGCGGTGACCGGGTAGCCGGCGCTGACGAACGACACGTGCTCGCTGCCCACCCACGGCGAGGCCGAGTCCGTGGGGGCCGCCGCCGCCGACTGCCTGCCGCCTGGTGCTCCCGAGACCGTGAAGCGGCTGTAGTAGTTGACGAGCAGCAGGTCGATGGGTGCGTTGATGGTCTTCATGTCGCCGGGCTCGATGAAGTCGATCTCGAGGGGCAGGTCGGCCAGCACGTCCTCCGGATAGCGGCCGGTGAGCAGCGCGTCCAGGAAGAGCCTGTTCTGCAGCCCGTCGATGCGCCGGGCGGCCTCCAGGTCCTCCGCGCTGTCGGTCGCGGGGGTGACCGCGTACAGGTTCACGCAGCCGCCGACGCGCCGGGCGTCCATCGCCTGGACGGCCAGCCCGTGCGCCAGGTTGAGGTGGTGCGCGCCCCTGATCGCGTTCTGCGGCTCACGCCTGCCGGGGGCGTGCTCCCCCGAGGCGTAGCCGAGGAACGCGGCGCACCATGGCTCGTTGACGGTGCTGAAGGTGTGGATGTGGTCCTTCAGCGCCTCGTGCACGGCCGCGGCGTAGTCGGCGAAGCGGTAGGCCGTGTCGCGGTTGGGCCAGCCGCCCTTGTCCTCCAGCTCCTGGGGCAGGTCCCAGTGGTAGAGGGTGAGCCAGGGGTCGATGGAGTGCCGGCGGAGCTCGTCGGCGAGCCGCTTGTAGAAGTCCAGACCCTTCTGGTTGGTCTGGCCGGAACCGGTGGGCTGGATGCGGGGCCAGGAGACCGAGAAGCGGTAGGCCGACAGGCCCAGCTCCGCCATGATCCGGACGTCTTCCCGGTATCGGTGGTAGTGGTCGATGGCCACGTCCGCGTTGTGGCCGTTGAGAATCCGGCCCGGCGTCCTGGTGAAGGTGTCCCAGATGGAGACGCCGCGCCCGTCCTCGTCGACCGCGCCCTCGATCTGGTACGCCGAGGTCGCCGCACCCCACGTGAAGCCCGCAGGGAAGCGCAGCCCGGCACGCGTCTGTTCCTCTTGTGTCGTCACGCCTTGACCGCACCTTCCATGAGGCCGCCGACGATCTGGCGGCCGAATGCGACGAATACTGCGATGAGCGGAATGATGGACAACGCCGTTCCCGCGAAGATCAACGTGTAGTTCGTGGAGAACCTGGCGTTGAGCGAGGTGATCGCGATCTGCACGGTCGGGTTGTCCGGGGTCAGCACGATCAGCGGCCACATGAAGTCGTTCCACATGAGCATGAACGTGTTGATGCCGAGCACCGCCATGCCCGGACGTACGGCGGGCAGGACGACGTTCCACCAGATCCGCAGCGTGGCGGCGCCGTCCACCCGGGCGGCCTCGACCAGCTCCATCGGCACGGCCTGGCGAGTGTACTGCGTCATCAGGAACACGCCGAACCCGTTGAGCAGGTACGGGAGGATGACCGCCTTGAGCGTGCCGGTCCACTCCAGGCTCACCATGAGCCGGTAGAGGGGCACCACGCCCATCTGCTGCAACGGCACCGCCATCGTCAGCAGCACGAGCACCAGCAGCAGGTTCCTGCCCTTGAAGCTCAGGTTCGCGAAGGCGAAGCCGGCCAGCGTGGAGATGATCACCACGGAGACGGTGACGATGCTCGACACGATGAACGAGTTCGTCAGGCCCAGCAGGAACTTGGCGTCCTCGTTGTTGAGCACCGCGACGATGTTCTCGCCCAGGTTCCCGCCCGGCAGGAACGGCGGCGGCATCGAGACGGCGTCGGCGTTCGTACGGGAGGCGATGACGAGCATCCAGTACAGAGGGAACGCCGACAGCAGGACGGCCAGGGCCAGCATGAGCCGGGTGGCGAGGGTCGGGGAGAAGTTGTTCATCGGGTGCCCCCGATCCTGCGCACGAACAGGAAGTTGATCGCCGCTCCTATGAGGATGAGCAGGAACAGCAGCCAGGCGGCCGCCGCGGCGTAGCCGTAGTCGAACTCGCGGAAGCCCTGCTTGACGATGAACATGGCCACCGTCTGGAACTGTCCCTGCGAGCCGCCGTCGACGTTGCCGTTGTAGAACGTGGTCGGCTCGGAGAACAGCGTCAGGCCGCCGATCGTGGAGTTGAGCACCACGAAGATCATCGTCGGGCGCAGCATCGGCAGCGTGATCTGCCAGAACTGCCTGCGCCGCGACGCGCCGTCGATCGCGGCGGCCTCGTACAGGTCGCGGGGGATCGTCTGCATGCCGGCCAGGAAGATGATCGCGTTGTAGCCGGTCCAGCGCCAGTCGACCATGGTGGCGATGGCGATCCACGACGGGATGCGCTCGGCCCGCCAGTTCGTCTTGTCCACGCCGAACCCGCTCAGGATCCAGTTGACCAGGCCCCAGTCGCGGGCATACAGCTGAGTGAACACCACCGCGACCGCGACCACCGACGTGACCAGCGGCAGCAGCACGCTCATGCGGATGGCCAGGCGGAGCTTCAGGCGCTTGTTCAGCGCGTTGGCCAGGAGCAGCGCGAGGATCATCTGGGGGACGGTGGCGAGGATGAACATGCCCACCGTGTTGACCACGGCGTTCCAGAAGTCCTCGTCCGCGAGCAGGGCGGTGTAGTTGCCCAGCCCGGTCCACTCCACGGTCCCGGCCAGGTCGTAGTCGTAGAGCGAGTAGTACAGGGTGAAGGCCAACGGGAAGAGCCCGAAGGCGGCGAACAGCAGGAAATAAGGGGACACCAGGGCGTACGGCATCGCTTTGACGTCGAATCGTGAACGCCAGCGGTGGCCGGGCGGACGGGCGCGGCGATGGTTGTTCCGCGCCGCCCGCGGAAGGGTGTCGAGGCTCATAACAGACCTTTCGGCAACAAGCCCGGCCCGCTGCTCGCGGGCCGGGCGGGGAGACTAGCCCGCGGCCTTCACCGCGTCGTCGACCAGCTGCTGCCAGGCCTTGTCGTACGGGACGGAGCCGTCGTCCATGCCCTGGATGACGGACTCGATGGCGTTCTTGACCTGGGCGTGCTTCACGCCGAGGAAGACCGGCTGCAGGCTCGACGCGGACTTGGCGAAGATCTCACCGATGGGGGCGGCGTTGAAGAACTCGTTCTTCGCGCCCTGCACGGCCGGGTCCTGCTGGGCCTTCGTGTTGCTCGGCATGTTGCCGAAGTCCGTGAAGATGCTCGCCTCGGTCTGCGCGTTGGTCAGGAAGTCGGCGACCATCGCGGCTTCCTTCGGGTGCTTCGACTGCTTGGGCACGGCCAGCCAGGAGCCGCCCCAGTTGCCGCCGCCGCCCGGCACGCCGGCCACGTCCCACTTGCCCTTGCCGCCGTCGCCGGCGTTGCCGCTGACCACGCCGAGCATCCAGGACGGGCAGCCGACCGTGGCGAACGCGCCCTTCTGGGTGCCCGCCGCCCACTCGTCGGTGAAGTTGCGCAGCTTGGCGGTCAGGCCCTGCTGGCTCATCTTCGTGGCGAAGTCGAAGCCCGCCTTCACCGCCGGGTTCTTGTCGACGATGAGGTTGTTGTCCTTGTCGAAGTACGTCACGTTGCCGTTCTTGGCCGCCTCCTGGTAGAGGACGACCTGGTAGAGCGTGTTCGTGCCGTCGGCGAACTTGGTGCCCTTGACCTTCGACTGGAACGTCTTGGCGACGTTCATGAACTCGTCCCAGGTGGGCCAGAGCGCGCTGACCTTGTCACGCTCGGTCGGCAGCCCGGCCTTCTTGAACAGGTCCGTGCGGTAGCAGAGGCTCATGCCGCCGATGTCGGTGCCCAGGCCGAACAGCTTGCCGTCGGCCGTGACGCCGTTCTCCCACTTCCACGCCGGGAAGTCCGCCTTGCGGGACTCCAGGCCGTACTCCTTGAGGTCGGCCCACCATTCGGGGTGCGCCTTGGCCAGGCCCATGCCGCCCTCGTCGATGCCGACCACGTCGCCGGCGCCGTTGCCGGCCTGCAACCACTGGATCATCTGCGGCCAGTACTGCTGCTCGAACTGGTCGGTCAGGTGCTCTTCCTTGATCTGGATGTCCTTGTGCTCGGCGTTCCACTTCGTGATGGCGTTCTTGTAGCCGAAGTTGGTGCCGCCGCCAAAGGTCTGAACGCGGATGGTGACCGGCTCAGCCGCCGCGGAGGAGGCGGGAGCGCTGCTGGACCCCGTGGCGGTGCCGCCGCCGGCGCTGCAGGACGCGACGGTCAGCGCCGCCACGGCCAGGGCAGAGGCCGCGGCGAGACCGCCGCGACGCTTGCTGATCATCATGGGTGGACCCCTTCTCGGGTGAATGTTGGGGGAGTGCACCGCGGCTCGCGCTCCGCCGCGGTGGGAGTCTTTGGGAGCGCTCCCACAAAGGGTGCACTTACGTGGTCTGCACGTCAATCCACCGAAACGCAACCGTTACCAATGAGGCGGTTTGTCACTCTAGAACCGGATTTTTCGCGTTATACCTCGCAAAGGGCGGCTTGGGAGCGCTCCCACCTCAAGAGGCATCTTTTGTGTCGCATCAAGGGCATGTCACCCGCACCCACCACGCTTTCTCCCGGTCACCTCACCAGTGAGAACCCCGGTCGGAAGCCCGGGGCCGCACCCGTGGGTTCGGGGCGAACAGCACGGCCTTCCGCAATATCGCAAAGGCGGCCTGCCCGCGTCCTGGCTGGAGCTGACGCCCGGCGGCTGCACGAAAGCTCGGGCCAAGCCTGAACGCGGAGGCGCCACCCTGTGGGTCGCCCCCTATGATCGGCAGGCGGTGGCGCGTTCCTGGAGGAGGGTGCGTTCGCGGGCGTTGCGGGTCATGTCCGCCGCCCTCTCGAACTCGGTCCGGGCCTCCTCCTTCCGGCCCAGCCTGAAGAGCAGGTCTCCTCGTACGCTCGGCAGCAGGTGGTAGTCCTTGAGGGACGGCTCGTCGGCGATCTGGTCGAGGAGCTGGAGGCCGACCGCGGGGCCGTAGGCCATGGAGAGGGCGACGGCCCGGTTGAGCTCGACGATGGGGGAGCGGGACAGCTTGGCCAGCGCCTCGTACAGGCTCGCGATGCGTACCCAGTCGGTGTCCTCCGGGTTGAGAGAGCGCGCGTGGCAGGCGGCGATGGCGGCCTGGAGGGTGTACGGGCCGAGCGTGCCGTCCCCCAGCTTCTCGGCCTGGTCCAGGGCGGTGAGGCCGCGGTGGATGAGGAGCCGGTCCCAGCGGGCGCGGTTCTGGTCGAGGAGGAGGATGGGCTCGCCGGACGGGCTCACGCGGGCCGCCGATCTGGACGCCTGGATCTCCATGAGGGCGACCAGGCCGTGCACCTCCGGCTCCTTGGGCATCAGGCCGGCCAGGACCCGGCCCAGCCGGAGCGCGTCCTCGCACAGGGCGGGACGCATCCAGTCGTCGCCGGCCGTCGCCGAATAGCCCTCGTTGAAGATCAGGTAGATGACCTCCAGGACCGATTCCAGGCGCGCCGACAGCTCGGTGGCTTGGGGGACCTCGAAGGGGATCTCCTTGTCGGCCAGGGTCCGTTTGGCGCGGACGATCCGCTGCGCCACCGTGGACTCCGGGACGAGGAACGCCCGGGCGATCTCGTCGGTGGTCAGGCCGCCGAGCACGCGGAGCGTGAGGGCCACCCGGGCCTCCACGGAGAGCGCCGGGTGGCACGCCGTGAACACCAGCCGCAGGAGGTCGTCCTCGATCTCGTCCACCTCGGGCAGGTCCTCGTCCGTGTCGAGCCGGTGGCCGAGCTCGATCAGGTTACGTTCGAGGCGTTCGTTCCTGCGGATCAGGTCGATGGCGCGGCGCTTCGACACCGTCATCAGCCAGGCGCCGGGGTTGCGGGGCACGCCGGACTCCGGCCACTGCTCCAGGGCGGCGACCAGCGCGTCCTGGGCCAGCTCCTCGGCCAGGCCGACGTCGCGCACCAGCCCGGCGAGCCCGGCGATGAGCCGGGCCGCCTCGATCCGCCACACAGCCTCGATGGCCCGATGGGTCTCCGTCCCACGGCGGGGGGTGGCCTGGGTTCGGGCCTGGTCGTCGGTGTCGGAAGCCATCACCGGCCCATGAGAGCAGCACGAAGGCGCCGATGGCAACCCGAGTCCCGTCTCCTGAGTGCGTGCCTGACAGTGCCGGGGCGGGCGCGTGCGGGTGGGTCAGGGGTTGGGCGTGTCGGCGCCGAGGCGGTCGCGTAGTGCTTGTTCGCGTTCCCGCTCGTCCGCGGGCAGCGAATCGTCCGGTACGTCCGAAGCGTCGAACACCCGCCACACGTCCAGCCCGATCCCGTCGTACCCCGGCGGCACCGGCACGCGCATCGCCCATTCGATCGCCTCTTCCCGGGACTTGACCTGGATCAGCCAGAAGCCGGCGATGAGCTCCTTGGCCTCGGCGAAGGGGCCGTCGATCACGGTCGCCTTGCCGCCGCTGTACGCGATCTGGACCCCCTGCGAGCTCGGGTAGAGCCCTTCGGCCGCCAGCAGCACGCCCGCCTTGGTCAGCGCCTCGTTGTAGGCGTGCATGTTGTCCACGACCTCTTGGCTGGGCAGCGCCCCGGCCTCGGTCTCCGCGTTGGCCTTGCCGACGATCATGAATTTCATGGGTGTCTCTCTTTCCGGTTCGAGCTCTCGTCGAACGCGTCGAACGGCGACAGGCGGGATCGACACGTACGCGAGAGATTCAATTCGCGAACAGCCGGGCCGCGATGCCGTCCAGAACGTACTCGAGCCCGGTCTCGAACTGCCAGCCCGGCCGGTCCTTGTGCCTGCCCTCGTAGATGTACTGCCGGAAGCCGGGGTAGCGGCCGGTGTCGAGGAGGTAGGTGAGCTGCGGGGCCAAGCTGAGGTAGACCTGCTGCTCGCTGGACCAGCCCTGACCCGCCATGAGCCGGCGCATCGCGATCTCGGCGCCGGTGACTCCCTGCGTGTAGGAGCTCACGGTGTTGACGACGGCCATCTTGGTGTCGGCGTCCAGGTCCAGGCCGTCGACGGCGCGCAGCGAGCGTTCCGCCACCGCCAGGCGGTTGGGGGTGACGGCGAGAATCGCGCTCGGCGGGAGCTGGGCGAGCCAGAGGTGCTTCAGCACCAGCTCGCGCGTCCTGACGGCGATCTCCCGCAGCGTCTCGCGCCATCCCGCCGTCTCGCCGGGCAGCTCCAGCTCGCCGTAGACGTGGTCGGCCATCAGCTCCAGCAGCTCGTCCTTGCCCGACACGTACCGGTACGCGGCCATCGGGGCGACGCCCAGCTCGGTGGCCAGCCGCCGCATGGTGATGGCGTCGAGGCCCTCCGCGTCCGCGACGCCCACGGCGGCGGTGGCGATGCGGTGCGGGGACAGGGTCTGGCGGGGGGCGGGCGCCGGGCGCTCGAGGCGGGCCCACAGCGGAGGCCTGTCATCGGGCTTGCGCGGGGCAGTCATGGATCGCCCTCCTCTCGACGAGTTTGTGTACAACGTATCAGAAGTAGACAACGTACACTCTGATCTACAATGTAAAGGAGCCGAGCTGGTCGAGAAAAACGCGTGCGGTCGGGGCGCAGTCGTCCGCCGACGGAACGGCCAGGGCCAGCGAACGGGTCATCTTCGGCTCCAGGGGCCGGGTGACGACGGCGCCCAGGTCGGCGGGGAGGCCGAGGGTCGGGACGATGCTGACGCCCAGCCCCGCGGCCACCATCTCCAGGATGGCGGCGGGGCCGCTGGCCTCGAAGGCGACGTCGAGCCGTACCTGGGCCGTCAGCGCCGCACCCATGATGAGGGGACGGCAGCCGGCGGTGGTCAGGATGAACGGCCTGTCCTCCAGATCGGCGAGATTGACGGCCGGGCGGGCGGCCAGGGGGTGGTCGGCGGGCAGCACGGCGACCATGTCGTGGGTGCTCAGGTGGACGGTGTGCAGGCCGGGCGCGGGGAGGGTGACGACGCCGACCTCGGCGGCGCCGCGGTGCAGCCATTCGCGGATGTCGTCGTCCATGCCCTCGAAGAGGCGTACGCGGACCTGCGGGTAGCGGTCGGTGAACGCGCGCAGCAGCTTGGCGACGAGCGTGCCGGTGGCGCTGGGGAGACTGGCCAGGCGGAGTTCGCCGGTGATCTGGCCGCTGGCGGCGGCCACGTCGGCGCGGATGAGGTCGAAGTGGCGCAGGCTCTCGCGCGCGCGGGCGAGGGCTCGCCGGCCGGCCTCGGTGAGGGCGATGCCGTCGCGGTGGCGGACGAACAGGGCGGCGCCGAGCTCGCGTTCGAGGGCGGCGATGGCGCGGCTGACTGCGGGCTGGGACATGCCGGTGTGCTCGGCGGCGGCGGTGAAGCCGCCGTGTTCGGCGACCGCGACCAGGGCCCTAAGCTGCGCCAATGTCATACCGACATACCTTAATTGATATTTGACCGGGGCACTTCCAGAACATGATGGTTATGTCCATGTTCGAGCGAATGACGATCGAAGTCGACGGCCGCGTGGCCAGTTATCTGACGGCGGGCGAGCGGGGCCCGGTGGTGTTGCTGTTGCACGGCACGTACTGGAGCCGGGTCTGGGCGCCGGTGATCGACGGGCTGGCGGCGGCGGGGCTGCGTCCTGTGGCGGTGGATCTGCCGGGGCTGGGGCGTTCCGGCGGGGAGCTGACGGCGGAGACCGCGGCGGTTCCGGCGCTGGCGGCGTGGGTGGCCCGGTTCGCGGCCGCGGTCGGCGCGGGGGAGCGGCTCTCGGTGGCGGGGCACGACATCGGCGGTGCGGTCGCCCAGCACCTGCTGGTGGAGGGGAAGCCAGAGGTGCGGCGGCTGGCGCTGGTCAACTCGGTCACATACGACTCCTGGCCGGTGCCCGGCGTGGCCCGTTACCGGGATCCGGCCGTGGTGGCGGCCACGACCGTGGAGGAACTGCTGGCCGCCCGCCGCAAGGCGGTCACCACCGCGCTCGCCCGGCCGGCCACCGAGGCGGAGCTGGCCGATTACCTTGATCCGTGGAACGACCCGCGGGTGGGCCGGTCGTGGATGGCGCTGGCGGGCGCGGCCGACAGCCGTTACACGCTGGATCTGGTGCCCGCACTCAAGGCCGATGGGACGCCGAAGCTGCTGGTGTGGGGGGAGGACGACACGTTCCAGGAGGTCCGGTACGCCGAGCGCTTCGCCGCCGAGGTGCCGAACACGACGCTGGTGCGCGTTCCCGGGGCGGGGCACATCCCGATGGAGAACGATCCGGCCGGGGTCACCCGGGCGCTGGCGGAGTTCTTTCTCGGCTGAGACCACTGCGGGCGACGAGGGCGACGGTGGCGAGCAGGGCCAGGGCGGCCGCCAGGGCGGGTGCGGGGCCGGTCGTGAGGTGGAGGAGGGCGCCAGTCAGGGCGCCGAGGAACATCGCGGCAATGGAGGCGGATCGACGCAGGGCGGCCCGGCCCGGCGTGTCGGCGGCCAGGCTCGTGAGGGTCGTGGTGAGGACGTTGGTGACCAGGTCGGGTACGCCGAGCGCGCGTACGGACGCGTTCTGCAGGCCCATGCCGCAGGCGAGCAGCACGATGAGGGCCGCCTGGGACCAGGTCGTGCGGTGTCCGGCCGTGAGGGCGATGGCGAGGGTGGCGGCGACGAGGAGCGCGTGTACGGCGGTGGCGGCGGCGAACGCCCGTCGCGGGTTCGCGGTCCGCCTGATCACCCGGCCGGCGCTCCAGGCGCCGGCTCCGAAGGCGACGAGGGCCGCCGGGGAGGCCCATCTGGACATCTGGGCCTCCCCGGCCAGGGCGAAGCTGAGGAAGACGATGTTGCCGGTCATGTTGGCGACGAAGACGCGGCCCAGGCCGAGGAAGCTGACCGCGTCCACGAGGCCGGTGACGAAGGCCAGGAGGATCAGCAGGGCGGGCAGGACGCCGTGCGGGTTGGCGCCGCGCGGGAAGAGCCCGTCGGCGACCCGTCGCAGCCCATTCCGGACCAGCCTTCCGGGGCGTCTGCGCGCGGCTGGCATGGCGGGCGGCTCCTTGGCGAGGTCGCGGGCGGTTCGCCTCGGGTCTTCCCCGGTGACGGGCCGCCGCACTCGCGGGGGTGAAACGCGACGAGCGCGCGTCCCGTTGCGGGACGCGCGCTCGTTCGGCGCTGGGGGAAGGCCGGCCAGGAGGTGCCTGGGGAGGTCCGGCCTGGAGGCGCCGGGGGAAAGTCCGGTCAGGAACGGTACTGGGGGTAGCCGTAGCCGACGACCTGGGACTTGGGACGGACGCGCTCCTCGACCTTGCCGTTGCCGGTGTTGCCCTCGACGGTCGAGATGGTGCCGTCGCCGTTGTCCTTCTCGACGAACCCGACGTGCTTGATGTCGTTGAGGTTCTTGCTGCCGCTCCACGAGAAGTACACGATGGCGCCGGGCTTGGCCTCGGTGCCGAAGCGGTGGTTGGCCTGGAACCACTTGGCGTGGGCGACGGTCCAGGCGTCCCAGCCGATCTGCGAGCGGGCGCCGGTCTGCTCGCCCACCCAGGAGACGAACATCGCGCACCAGGCGGCGTTCAGGTAGTCGGCGCGGCTGCCGCCGTCACGGGCGATGGTCTCCGCGGCGCGCTGCGAGCCGGCGTACCAGCGCTGGAACTTGGTGCCGCCGCCGGCCGCGTTCTCGGTGATGCCGACCTGGGACTTGGCGAGCGCCAGGACCTGGCCGGCGGTGACGCCGACCTTGGTCTCGCGCGAGCGCTCGGCGTGGTCGGCGACGGTGGCGGTGCCGGCGACGGTGTCGATCGGCTGCTTGTCCGCTGCGGTGGCGCTGGTCATGTGGGCGCCGAACGCGGTCCCGAGGATGGTGGCGCCGAGAAGGGCGCGGGCGATGTTGGTCTTCGCAGCAGAGGTAAAGCGGATGTTGGCCATCGAGGGGGTTTACTCCTTGCTTCCATGCCGCTTACCGGGTTAGCTGACGGGTTCGGACGTGGAAGCTGCCCTACGGCACCGAAGTGCCGATTCACCCCAAAGGACGTGGGTCCCCGGTTCCGCCCGAGGGCGGATTCAGCGGTCACAGGACGTTCCTGTGATGTGTCGTGCGATGGTCGGACAAGTCCGGACAAACCGGACGTATGTCTCAAGAATGCCTCAAACGTAATGCATAAGGCAAGAGCGTTACAAATCGATAAAGGTCCAGCTAGGCGACCTGCCTGCGAGCCTCGGCCAGAAGCCCCATCATGGCAAGGGATTCGTCGAGCGGCATGATCGAACTTTCGGTCCTGCCTTCGGCCGTCGCGGCCCGGACCTCGCGGAGCTCCCCGGTGTACCCGTTGTCCGCCGGATCGAGGATGTACTCCTCCGGCTCCATGGAGGGCCCGGAGAGCAGAATCCGCGGCGTGGCCCAGAACGGTGCCTGGAGGTCCGCCCGCATCTGAGTCCCTACAACACTGGCATGGTTCGGGTAATTCCCGAGCAACGAAGTCTCCACGAGAGCCTTCCTGCCACCGGGGTAGAGCAGCACGCCGCCGGCCTCCGCGTCGACGCCGTTGGGCGCCAGAGTGCCGGTGATCCGCAGGTCGGAGGGCATGCCGAGGATCAGCTGGGCCAGCCCGAACGGGTAGATCCCCAGGTCCAGGAGCGCCCCGCCGCCGAGCTCCGGCGCCCACAGCCGGTGCTCCGGGTCGTAGGGCTTGGCGAAGCCGAAGGAGGCGTGCACCGAGCGGAGGTCGCCGAAGCGCTCGTCGGCCGCGATCTTCTGGACGAGCGGGTTGAACCGCATCCACATCGCTTCCATCAGGAACACGCCCGCCTCGCGCGCCAGGCGTACCATCTTCTCCGCGTCGTCCACGGTGGCGGCCAGCGGCTTCTCGCACAGCACGGCCTTGCCCGCGGCGATGGCGACCTCGGCCACCTCCAGGTGCTGGGCGTGCGGCGTCGCCACGTAGATCGCGTCCACGGCCGGGTCGGCGCAGAGCCGCTCATAGGAGTCGTACGCGGACTCCGCCCCCAGAATGGCGGCCAGTGCCTGCGCCCGCCCCAGGTTCCTCGATCCGACGGCGGCCACCCGCATGCCCGGTTCGGCCGCGATGGCCGCCCCGACGGTCCGCGCAATATTCCCTGTCGCCGCTATGCCCCACGCAAAATCCCGCACGCGGGAGATCGTAGACGAGTCAGGTCATGTTGAACGTGTCGGGGTCGGGTCCGATCCGCTGGCCCCTGTTCATCGCGCCGATGGCGGCCATGTCCTCGGCGTCGAGGATGAAGTCGAAGACGCCGATGTTCTCGGCGATGCGCGCCGGGGTGACCGACTTGGGGATCGCGACGTGGCCGAGCTGCAGGTGCCAGCGGAGCACGATCTGCGCGGGCGTCTTGCCGCACTTGTCCGACAGCTTGGCCAGCGCGGGGTCGTTCAGCAGGCCCTGGCCCTGGCCGAGCGGGCTCCACGCCTCGGTGAGGATGCCGTTGGCCTCGTGGAAGGCGCGCAGCTCGCGCTGCTGGAGGTACGGGTGCAGCTCGATCTGGTTGATGGAGGGCACGAGGTCGGTCTCGTTCATGAGGCGGGTGAGGTGGGCGATGCTGAAGTTGGAGGTGCCGATGGCCTTGGCGCGCCCGTCACGGTAGATCTTCTCGATCGCCTTCCAAGCCTGCACGTACTTGTCCTGCTGCGGCACCGGCCAGTGGATGAGGAAAAGATCGATGTAGTCGAGGCCGAGCCGGGCCAGGGACTCGTCGAAGGCCGCCTCCGCGCGGCCGTGGTCGGCGTTCCACAGCTTGGTGGTCACGAACAGCTTCCGGCGCGGCAGCTCACTTTCGCGTACGGCCTGCCCCACGCCTTCTTCGTTGCCGTACGCGGCGGCGGTGTCCACGTGCCGGTAACCGGCCTTGAGCGCGGTCGTGACGGCCCGCGCGGCCTCGTCGGCGGGGACCTGCCAGACGCCGTAGCCGAGCTGCGGGATCTGCACGCCGTCGGTGTTGAGCATGAGCGAGTTCATGCTCTCCATTGTTCACGTCGCGTTTCTGGTGGCTTAAGGCGGCGGGGCTAGCTTGAAGCGGTCGTGAACGGGCCATCACCCGGCTGGGAGGACAGGAGTGGTCGAACAGGCGTCGGCCTGGGTGGAGTCACCGCTCCAGATGCTGTGCGCCGTCGAGGCCCATTACGCGGGCGTGCTCGGCCCCGAGACGGTGGTCGTGCCGCGCGCCGGTCTGAGGCCGTTGAAGGCCACGCGTCGGGAGCTGAGGTCTCTTGGGCTGCCCGACGGCCTGGAGCTGGCGGAGCCGCGTGAGCGCATGCCCAGGCGCGTGCAGGCCGTCGGTGACGCCTTCTCCGGCAGGGTGCAGATGCGCTGGCTCACCTCGCGTCCCGGACGCATCGTCATCGTGGACGACGGGCTGGCCACGCTCCGGCTGCTGGAGCTGCTGGCCGCGGGGCCGTACCGGCCGCTGCTGCGGGCCAGGGCCCAGCCGACCAAGCTGCGCTCCGTGCTGGGCCTGGCGGCCGCGCTGCGGCTGCGCCTGAGCGACGTGTCGGTCTTCACCGCCCTGCCCGTGGACGAGGCCCTGGCGGACGGCGTACGGCGGGCCGGGATCAACCTGGTACGCCACCAGTTCGACTGGCTGCGTGCCCAGCCGCCCAGCGCGGAGGGGCCCGCGGAGCGCACGGTCGTCCTCGGCACCTCGCTCGTCCGCAACGGGCTCGTGCACCGCGACCACTACCTGCGCTGGCTGACGGACCTGGCGGCCCAGGAGCCGCTCGCGTACTACCCGCACCGCCGCGAGGACCCCGTGGACGTGGCCCTGATCAGGGAGCGCCCCGGCATCACCGTGCACGACGTGGGCGCGCCGGCCGAGCTGACGCTGCGCGGCCTGGACGCGGGCCAGCGCGTGCTCAGCCTGCCCTCGACCGCGATCACCTCGCTGCGGGTGCTGCTCAGCCCGCGCGGTGTCGCCGTGGAGCCCGTGGACGTTCCTGAGGACTGGTGGACCAGCAGGGCGGCCCCCGCCCTTCGCTCGCATCTGACAGGAGTGTCCGGTTGAAAGTGTTGGCGGTCGCCGACTCCGACTCGTATCTGAAGTGGGCGGCCTGCCTGCTCGGCGACCTTCCCCCCGGCGGCACGGCGGAGCTCGTGGTGGTGCGCACGCCGATCGCGCCCTCGCCGGAGCAGATCGCCGCCGCAGTCGGCGGTCTGGAGCCTCCGCCGGTGGTGTCGGCGCGGTCCGTGCGGCGGCTGGCCGAGCGCATGCGCCCGGACGTGGTGCTCGTGGCCTGCACGGGCCCGGTGGTGGACGTGCTGGTGGCCGACGTGCTCGGCGACCTGCGGCCGCGGCCGGTGTTCGTGAGCGGGCTGCCGGGCATCTCGGTGCCGGCGACGGAGAAGGCGTGGTTGTTCCGCAGCGGGTGCGACCTGTTCGTGGTGCACAGCGAGCGTGAGGTGGCCGAGTTCTCGGAGATCGCCGGCCGGCTCGGCGGGGGAGGGGCGGTGGGGCTGGCCAGGCTGCCGTTCCTGCGCTCCGACGTGGTCGCCGGGGGCGGGAACCGGGTCGTGTTCGCCACCCAGGCCAAGGTGCCGCGGGAGCGCCAGGACCGCGAGCGGATCCTGCTGGCGCTGGCCGAGCTGGCCCGGCTGCGGCCCGAGCTGGACGTGGTGGTCAAGCTGCGGGCCCTTGAGGACGAGCGGCAGACGCACAACGAGCGCCACCACTACCAGCGGCTGTGGCGGGAGATGGGCGAGCCGGGGCGGGTGGAGTTCGCGGCGGGGTCGATGCACGACCAGCTCGAACGGGCGGCCGGGTTCGTCACGGTGAGCTCGACGGCGGCGCTGGAGGCGATCGCGCTGGGCGTGCCGTCGCTGGTGCTGGAGGACTTCGGCGTCAGCGCCGAGATGATCAACCTGGTGTTCGAGGGCAGCGGGCTGCTGGGCACGCTCGACGACCTGGCGAAGGGCGGCTTCCGGGCGGCCTCTCCCGAGTGGTGCGAGGCCAACTACTTCCACCCGCCGGCGCACAACGACTGGGCCGGGCGGCTGGCCGGGCTGGTGGCGGGCGGGTCGCGCGTACCGGCCCGATCGCTGCTGGACGGGCCGGAGCACGCGGCGGCGCGGCGGCGGGCCAGGCTGCGGGTGGAGGTGCATCCCTCGATGCTGCGGGCAGGCTACCGGGCCAAGCGCCGCATGCGCCGCTACCTCAAGGTGCTCGGTTGACCGCCGCCCTCCCGACCCGGCGAGCCCACCGCCCCACCTGAGCGGCACGCCCGGCCCTCCGAGGGATCGCTTGAGGTGCGGCTCACGCGCGCCCGTTTCCCCGAAGAACCGCCTGAGACGCGGCCATTCGCGCTCCTTTCCCCCGAAAGGACCGCAACCCCGGGCGGCGGGAGAGGGTCCCTCCCGTCGCCCGGGGTTGCGGTCCCCTCGGAAGCGCGGTGGCGGGGCCGGGCGCGGCAGCGGGATCGGCCGGGGTCGCGGTTCCCGAGGAAGCGCGGTGGCCGGAGGCCTCACGCAGAAAGGCCGCAACCCCGGTGTCGGGGCTGCGGCCTTTCGGGGGAGAGCTGTCAGATCGCCGAGCGGATCTTCCGGCGGAGCCGGGTGAGCGCCGTGGGGCGGGCCACCAGGCCGAGGGTCTCCAGGCGCTTGCGCTTGAAGTAGCGGGCGTCGAACTCGATGCTCGCCGGCCGCAGCTCCGGGTACGTCTCGGCCTGCATGCAGTAGCCCACCGCCCGGACGAGCCCGCGCAGGTCCACCGCCGTCGGGTGCTCGATGCCGCCGTCCGGCGACAGCCGGGGCAGCAGCGCGTCCACGATCGTGACGGGGATCCGGTTGCTGTTCTCGTACGGCGCCAGCCGGTCGAGCACCAGCTCCGTGCCGTACGCGGCCACCTGCAGCCCGAAGTAGCGCTGCGCGGTCAGCAGCCCGGTGGAGAAGCAGCCCACGACCAGTTCGGGCCGCAGCGCCGCGAAGCACACCTCGGCGGGCACGCTCTCGGCGGCCACCGACAGCCGCACGCCCAGGGGTTCGGCCGCGGCCCGCAGGAGCTGGGCGTGGCGCCGCCCGGCGGCCGGGTGCGGCTTGAAGACGATGTCGGTGTAGCCGCGCGCGGCCAGGGCCTTGAGCATCGTCTCGTGCAGCGCCGCCTCCTCCTCCGGGGTGACGATCTCCAGGGCCGACAGGTACTGGCCGAGGATCATCGCCTGCCCGGGCAGCATGTCGGGGGCGGTGGCGGTGACCTCGTGCACGACCGACATGAACCGCTCGTCCGGCAGGATCGAGGGTGCGACGTCGTACTCGCTGAGCAGCAGCGGGGTCAGGCCCGGCACGAGGTCCAGGTGGAACAGGCGGCCGATGCGGCGGTAGATCTCCGCCGGCAGCGGGTCGCGGGTGGGGCCGTAGCTCATCAGGCCGTCGGAGTAGACGGTGATCGGGCAGTCGCGCACCAGCCCGGCGATGGTCCGGGCCGGGGGCACCGCGATGGACTCCAGCACCAGCTCCTCGACCCCGTCCAGGCCCCAGACGGAGCGGATGAGGCGCTCCATCATCGGCACCTCGATGACGCGGGCGCGCCAGTCGGAGGGGTGCAGCGGCGCGATGAGGTCGTTCCACGAGTGCACCGCGTCGAAGCGCGAGCGCAGCACGGCGAAGCCGGGCGACCTGTCGAGCGGCGCCGTCACCTCGGGGATGGCCGCGTTGTTCGACACGATCAGGACGCGGCGCCCGTCGCCGAAGCGGCCGTCGTCGATGGCGGCGGCCAGCGACATCGCGCCGAACAGCGTCGAGGCGTAGAAGACCTTCACTATGTCTCCTCCCGGTCGCGGCGGACCCGGACGTGCGGGCTGGGCGGCAGGTCGGGCACCAGGGCCCGCAGCGTGGTCTCGCGTTCGACGGACATGCGCGCCACCGACTCCGACACCAGTTCGGGGGGCAGGGCGCGCACCATGTGGGCGCCGCGCTCCTCGAAGCGGGAGCGCAGCGCCGGGGTGAACCGGTCGGCGATCTCCAGGTGGTGGGCGAGCAGCGCGCAGAAGTTCCGCACCGCCTTGGGCAGGAACTCCGGCTCGAGATCCTTGAAGACCAGGTCGAACGCGTCGAAGAAGTGCAGCTGGCGTTCGTCGCCGACCTGGGTCAGCGACCCGGACACCAGCCGGCGGTAGAACACCCCGGCCAGCGACACCACCGCGAACGTGGCGGCCTCCCGGTGCAGGCGCCAGATCCACGGCCGGTCCTCGGCGGTGTGCAGGGAACCGGGGAAGTGCAGCAGGTCGCGAAGGGAGCGCCGGTAGATCCCGGCCCACGCGTACGGGTAGTCGACCATGGTCCGCACGCCGGCGGGCAGGATCGCCTCCCGTGGGTCGAGCACCGCGCCCCTCCGCGCCATGGGGGCGCGGTGCACGACCCGTTTGCGGCCCTCGACCTGCACGTGGTCGGCGCGTACGAAGTCGCAGCCGAGCCCGTCGATCGCCTCGACGAGCCGTGGCAGGTAGCCCGGGGCGAGCCAGTCGTCGGCGTCCATGAACGTGACGTACCGGCCGGAGGCGGCCGACAGGCCCGTGTTGCGGGCGTCGGCCAGCCCGACGGGGGCCGGGTTGCGCAGCATGGTCAGCCCGGGCAGGTCACGGGTGAAGTCGTCGACGATGTCCGCGGTGGCGTCCGTGGACCCGTCGTTGACGACGATGAACTCGAAGTCGTGCCGGGCGTTGCGGCAGAGCGACGACAGTGTGTCGGCGATGTACTTCTCGCCGTTCAGCACCGGCACGACGACCGAGAGAGTGATCAAGAGTGGTTTCTCCAGAGTGCGGACGAGGTCAGACGGTCACCCGGCGCAGGCGGGCCTTGGGAGCCTCCTCGCCGGGGAAGACGCGCTTGACGCCGTCGCCCATGGCCTGCTCGATGATGCGGATGTCACGGACGAGGTGCTCGAGGCCGGCCGGCTCCAGCGAGGCGGCGTGGTCGGAGCCCCACATGGTGCGGTCGAGCGTGATGTGCCGCTCCACGGTGACCGCGCCGAGCGTGACCGCGGCCAGGGAGATCTGCAGGCCGCGCTCGTGGCCGGAGTAGCCGACGGGCACGCCGTAGCGCTCCTTGAGCGTGGTGATCGTGCGCAGGTTCGCCTCTTCCGGCGGCAGCGGGTACGTGGACGTCGCGTGCATCATGATCAGCTTGTCGGTGCCGAGGATCTCGACGGCCGCGTCGATCTCCGACAGCGTGGACATGCCGGTGGACAGGATGATCGGCTTGCCGGTGGCGGCCAGGACCCGCAGCAACTCGTGGTCGGCGACGCTGGCCGAGGCCACCTTGTGGACGAGGACGTCCATCTCCTCCAGGAACTCCACGGAGGGCACGTCCCACGGCGAGGCGAACCAGTGCAGGCCGCGCTCGTCGCAGTATTTCGCGATCTGCCGGTACTCGTCGTAGCCGAACTCGGTCCGCTCCTTGTACTCCAGGTACGTCATCTCGCCCCACGGCGTCTGCCTGATCTGGCCCTTCTGCTCCTCGGGCACGCAGATCGCGGGGGTGCGCTTCTGGAACTTGACCGCCTGGCAACCGGCCTCGGCCGCCACGTCGATGAGGCGGCGGGCGATGTCGATGTCGCCGTTGTGGTTGATGCCGATCTCGCCGATCACGTACACGGGCTCGCCGTCGCCGACCAGGACGTCGCCGATCGCGACGTGCTCATGGTCGCGGCCGCTTCCGGGCTCGTTGGCTCGTCCCTCGCTCTCTCCCCCGGAGCTCCTCCGCTCCAGGCCGAGCCTGGGCCGCGTGCGGACCTCGGCGGCGGGCGGCTCGGGCCGGGCGGCCACGACGCGGTCGCACAGCTCGCGCACGGCGCCGGACCCGCCGGCCCTGGTCAGCACGACCCTGGCGGCGGCGCGCACGCGCGGGTGGGCGTCGGGGGTGGCGATGGCCCAGCCGACCTCGGCCATCGGGCCCAGGTCGTTGACGTCGTTGCCGACGTAGGCGACGCGGGCCGGGTCGAGGCCCTCGATGGTCAGCCAGTCGCGCAGCACGGTCCGCTTCTCGGCCAGGCCCTGCAGCACGGGGACGCCGAGCTTGCGGGCGCGGGCGGCCACCACCGGGTTGTGCTCGGTGGACATGACCAGCACCTTCACCCCGGACCGCTTCAGCAGCGCGATGCCCATCCCGTCGGAGCGGCTGACGAGCACCATCTCGCGGCCGTCGGAGTCGACGTAGGCGCGGTCGTCGGTGTGCACGCCGTCGAAGTCGGTGATGACGGCGTCCACGTCGATCGGCTCGGGCTCGTCGATGAACGGGGCGAGCGCGCGCACCAGCTCCAGGTCATCCGGGTTGTCGATCTCGACGGCGTGCTTGGGCGACACCGGCTGGACGGCGACCTGGCCGAAGAAGCGGTGGCCGTGCTCGCGCAGGCCGGAGGTGCGCATGACGTAGAAGGCGCCGTTCTCGCGGAACTCGGGGTCGCGGTCCTGGCGGCGCTGCCGGACGGCGGGGTCGTGGTTGATGCCGCCTCCGGCGGCGGTCCACAGGAACTCGTGCGTCGGCAGCCCCGACACGACCGAGTCGGCCTCCCCGTCCAGCACCTTGCGCACGGCCTCGGACAGGTTCTCCGGGTCGATGAACGCGCTGGTGCACTGCACCAGCACGACGACCTCGGGGTCCTCGCCGAGGGCGTCGAGCGCGTGCAGCACCGCCGACTCGCTGGAGGCGGTCGCGCCGCTCAGCTCCTCGGGCCGCTCCACGACGATCGCCCCCGCCTCACGGGCGGTCTCGGCGATGCCCGCGTGGTCGGTGCTGACCACGACCTGGTCCACGAGCTCGGCCCGCCGGGCGGCCCGTACCGCTCGGGTGACCAGCGGGACGCCGCCGACCAGGGCGAGGTTCTTCAGGGGTACGCCCGCCGAACCTCCGCGGGCGGGAACTACGGCCAGGACTCGCAAGATCTGTCTCCTCAGTGCATCGGACTGCACCAGAAGCTAGAGGCCCGGATTGAACGGCCAGCGTCACCATCATTAACTTTCCATGGGGATCCGGTAGAGGAGTTCTGGCCGGCCGACTCCTCCGTATTGCGGGATGCGGGCGGCCACCCCCAGCTCGACCAGGTATTCCAGGTA
This sequence comes from Nonomuraea sp. NPDC003707, assembly GCF_053587055.1. NCBI lineage: Bacteria > Bacillati > Actinomycetota > Actinomycetes > Streptosporangiales > Streptosporangiaceae > Nonomuraea > Nonomuraea sp. NPDC003707. The sequence continues at coordinate 589,516 of NZ_JBSFNK010000002.1, forward strand.
GCGGCGGGCCGTCACGCGGGACACCCCGATCGCGTCGGCCACGGCCTGGGCCGCCATGCCTTCGGGGCTGTCGCGCAGCTTCGCGGCGACCGTGTCGAGGGTGTCGCGCGCCATGCCCTTCGGCAGCTCTGAGCTGCCCCGAAGGGTGCCGAGGACCCGGTCCACGTCCCCTTGCCCGACGGCCAGGCCCGCCTCGTCCTTGAACCGGGCGTAACGCGTCAGCTTTTCGGAGAGTGTCGCGTAGGTGAACGGTTTGAGCAGGTACTGGGAGATGCCGAGGGAGACCGCGGAGCGCACCATGGCCAGGTCGCGGGCCGAGGTGACGGCGATCACGTCGCACATGAGCCCGCCCGCGCGGATCGCCCGGCACACCTCCAGCCCGTGCATGTCCGGCAGGTACAGGTCGAGCAGGACGAGGTCCACGGGCTTGCCGCGCAGGAACCGCAGGGCCGCGCCGCCGGTCCTGACCACGCCGGCCACCTCGAAGCCCGGGGTCCGCTCGATGTAGATGCGGTTGGCCTCGGCCGTGATCTCCTCGTCCTCCACGACGAGCACGGATATCTTCGCGCCCGATCCCGGCGCCGAGATGGTCATCGCACCCGCTCCGGCACCGGCAGCCGCACGGTGAACACCGAGCCCTTCACGTCGATGGTGCCGCCCAGCCGCCGCACCGCCTGCCCCACCAGCGCCAGCCCCAGCCCGCGCCCGTCGCCCTTGGTGGTCCAGCCCTTCGCGAACGCCTGCGGGTCGGCCAGCCCGGGGCCGTTGTCGGCGACCCTGATGAGGACCTCGCCGCCGCCCGCGCTGAGGTGGACCTCCACCCGGGAGGCCGCCTCGATGGCGTTGTCGATCAGGTTGCCCACGATGGTGACGAGCTCGCGCGGGTCGAGGCCCAGGTCGTCGAGCTCGCTGTCCTGGCTGATCACGAGTTCGGCGCCGCGTTCGGCGGCCTCGGCGCTCTTGCCGAGCAGCAGCGCGGCGAGCACCGGCTCGCGCACCGCGCCGACCACCCGGTCGGTCAGCTCCTGCGCGGCGCGCAGCTCCGCCGTGCCGAGCGCCACGGCCTGTTCGGTACGGCCCAGCTCCACCAGCGTGATGACGGTGTGCAGCCGGTTGGCGGCCTCGTGGGCGGCCGAGCGCAGCGAGTCGGCGAAGTCGCGCTCGGCGTTGAGCTGCCCGGTCAGCGCCTGGAGTTCGGTGTGGTCGCGCACGGTCACGACGGTGCCGAGCCGGCTGGCGGCGCTGTTGACCGCGAGGACGCGGTCGCCGACCAGGTGGACGCGCTCGTCGTCGTCGGCCAGCACCTCCGAGAGGCCGAGTTCGTCCACGTGCCGCCCTTCGGCGTCGGCGGGCAGGCCGAGCAGCATCCTGGCGGCGTCGTTGCAGAGCGTCAGCGTGCCGTCCTTGCCCACCAGCAGCAGGCCCTCCCGGACGGCGTGCAGGACGGCGTCGTGGTGCTCGTGGATGCGGCCCAGCTCGACCGGGCCGAGGCCATGCGTCTGGCGGCGCAGCCGCGCGGTGACCAGCCAGGTGCCGGCGGCGCCCAGCGAGAGCGCGAGCGCGACGATGAGGCCGCCCCAGGCGAGCTGGTCGCGGACCTTGGCGCTGATCTTGTTGATCGTGATGCCCGCGCTGACCAGTGCCCGGACCCGGCCGTCCGACATGACGGGGGTCACCACCCGCCTGGAGTCGCCGAGTGTGCCGGTGTAGGTCTCGGTGAACGTCTCGCCCGCCAGGGCCCGCTCGGTGTGGCCGAGGTAGTGCTTGCCGATCTCGGCGGGGTTCGGGTGGGTGTAGCGGGTGCCGTCGGGTTTCATGATGGTGATGAAGTCGACGCCCGTCTGGTGGCGTACCTGCTCGGCGTACGGCTGCAGCCGTACCGACGGGTTCGGGTCGTCGAGGGCGGCCAGCACGCTGGGCGAGGCGGCCACGCTCACCGCGACGGCCCTGGCCTTGCTGCTCGCCTCGTCGGTGAGCAGCTCGTGCGCCTGCACGAGCGCGAGCACCGCGAGGCCCGCCACCGTGACGGCGACCACGAGCAGCTGCAGGACCAGCATCTGGCCCGCCAGGCTCCAGCGCCGCATCTGACATCTCCCCTGTGAACGAAACTTACTCAATGGTGACCTATGTCACTGTGAGGCGCATACTCGGGCGTCTAGAAGGTCATTTCCATCACCGCTGGAGAGCCCCCCATGCGTGATCGCACTCGTTACCTCTATCTGGCCGTCATCGGGGCGGTCCTACTCGGCATCCTGGTCGGATTCGTCTGGCCGGACGTGGGCAAGGAGCTCAAACCGCTCGGCACCGGCTTCGTCGCGCTCATCCAGATGGTGATCGGGCCGATCATCTTCTGCACGATCGTGCTGGGCATCGGCTCGGTACGCCAGGCGGCCAAGGTCGGCAAGGTCGGCGGCCTCGCGCTCGGCTACTTCATCGTCATGTCCACGGTAGCCCTGCTCATCGGCCTGCTGGTCGGCAACGTCATCGACCCGGGCTCGGGGCTGCACCTCAGCGACGCCGCCAAGCAGGCCGCGGAGGCGCAGGCGGCCAAGGGCGGCGAGTCCACCACGGTCGACTTCCTGCTCGGCATCATCCCGAAGACGCTGGTGTCCTCGCTCACCGGCGGCTCGGTGCTGCAGGCGCTGCTCGTGGCGCTGCTGGCCGGGTTCGCGATCCAGGCCATGGGCGCCAAGGGCGAGCCGATCCTGCGCACCATCGAGCACTTCCAGCGGCTGACGTTCCGCATCCTCGCCATGATCATGTGGGCCGCGCCCGTCGGCGCGTTCGGCGCGATCGCCGCGGTCGTCGGGGAGACCGGGCTGGAGGCGCTCAAGAGCCTGGCGATCATCATGGTCGCCTTCTACATCACCTGTCTGCTGTTCGTCGGCGTCGTGCTCGGCTCGATCCTGTGGCTGGTCGCCCGGATCAACCTGTGGTCGCTGCTGAAGTACCTGGGGCGCGAGTTCCTGCTCATCCTGTCCACCTCCTCGTCGGAGACGGCGCTGCCCAGGCTCATCGCCAAGATGGAGCACCTGGGTGTGAGCAAGACCGTGGCTGGCATCACCGTGCCGACCGGCTACTCCTTCAACCTCGACGGCACCGCGATCTACCTGACCATGGCCACGCTGTTCATCGCCGAGGCCACCGGGGCGCCGCTGCAGTTCGGCGAGCAGATCGCGCTGCTGCTGTTCATGATGATCGCCTCCAAGGGCGCCGCGGGCGTGACCGGGGCCGGGCTGGCCACGCTGGCCGGCGGGCTGCAGGCGCACCGTCCCGCGCTGGTCGACGGCGTCGGCCTCATCGTGGGCATCGACCGCTTCATGTCCGAGGCCAGGGCGCTGACGAACTTCGCCGGCAACTCCGTCGCCACCGTGCTGGTCGCCGTCTGGACCGGCGACTTCGACCGGGAGCGCGCGAATGAGGTGCTCGCCGGGAACGCCCCGTTCGACGAGGCCACGCTGCTGGACGAGGACGACGACAACCGCCCCGGTCCCGACGAGTCGGGCGACCGGGAGCTGTCGAAGGTCTAGAGCTTGCGGGCGATGCCCGCGTAGCCCAGCCGCGACATGTCCGCGTCGAGGAAGATCGGGATGTCGCGATCGATGTACGGCCACCCGAGCTCCGGCCCGATGCCGTTGGCGAGGTGGCCGGGCGGGATGAACTCGAAGTCACCGAAGAAGGCCGCGATCTCCTTGCCGGGTCGCGGCCTGAACGGCATGTTGGCCCGCTGGTAGAACTCGACCACCCGGTCCGTGAGCGCCGAGTGGGAGTCGCTGCCCACGTGCGAGATGGCCAGATAGCTGCCCGGCGCCATCGCCTCGCGGTAGCCGGCCACGAACGTGCTCGGGTCGTCCTCGTCGGGGATCAGATGCAGGATGAACATCATCAGCACGGCCACCGGCCGCTCGAAGTCCAGGAGCGCACGCACTTCGGGGTTGGCCAGGATCTCCTTCGGCCGGCGCACGTCGCCCAGCACCATGGCCACCCGGTCCGGGTCGGCCAGCAGGGCCCTGCCGTGCGTGGCCACCACCGGGTCGTTGTCCACGTAGACCACGCGGGCATCGGGGGTGTGGCGGAGCGCGACCTCGTGCACGTTCTCCTGCGCAGGCAGGCCGGAGCCGAGGTCAAGGAACTGCGTGATGCCCTGTTCGCACAGGTAACGCACAAACCGGCCAATGAGCGCCCGGTTCTCTCTGGTGCCTTCACGGGTTTCGGGAACCGCGCTCAGGACCAGCTCGGCCAGATCCCTGTCGGCCTGGAAATTGTCCTTGCCACCCAGGAAGTAGTCGTACATGCGCGCCGCGTTAGGGATGTGAGGGTCGACGCCCTGCGGCGCTTGTTCCGTCATGACACCATGATCTATGACTTGAGCACCGGAAATCTACGAAAAGCGGTCAAACGGCTGGAAGTCTCAACACAAATCGCGCCCCGCCCACACGGTCCTCAACGGTGATCTGGCCCCCATGAGCCACCACGACGTCACGCGCGATGGCCAGGCCCAGACCCGTTCCGCCGGCGTCGCGGCTGCGGGCGGCGTCCAGGCGGGTGAAGCGCTGGAAGATGCGCTCGCGATCCTCCTCGGCGATCTCCACGCCGTCGTTCTCGACCGCCAGCAGCGCCGTGTGCTCGCCCTCCCTGCGGACCTCGACCTGGACCGTGTGCTCGGCGTGGCGCTGGGCGTTGTCCAGCAGGTTCGTCAGCACCCTGGCGAGCTGGAGCCGTACGCCCTCGACCACCACCCCCTCGGTCAGTTCCACGTGCACGGGCACCTTGTCGCAGCGCACGGACAGCTCCTGGCGCACCAGCTCGGCGAGGTCCACCCGCTCCTTGACCACGTCCACCCGGGAGCCGATCCTGGCCAGCAGCAGCAGGTCGGTGATGATGGCCTCCAGGCGGTCGGTGTCGCGCAGCGCGCTGTCCACCAGCGCCTCGACGTCGGTGTCGTCGGGATAGAGCTGGGCGCTCTCCAGCTGGGCGCGCAGGCCCGCGATGGGGGTGCGCAGCTCGTGCGAGGCGTCGGAGGCGAACTGGCGCTGCTGCTGGGCCGAGCGTTCCAGCCGGGCCAGCGTGCCGTTGACGGACTTGGCGAGCTGGGACACCTCGTCCGCGCCCGGTGGCTGCGTGACGCGCCGGCTCAGGTCGCCCGCGTGTACGGCGTCCAGCTCGGCCCGCAGGGTCGCCACCGGTCTCAGCGCGCGTCCCGTGACCAGCCACGTGGCCCACGAGGCCAGCCCGATGAGCACCCCGACCTCGATGAACACCACGACTTCCAGGCCGCGGTTGGCCAGCAGGTCGGGCGTGCTGCGGCCCGCGTAGACCACGGGGGAGTCGGCGAACAGGCTCACCCGGACGGCCGTGACGTGGATGCACTCGGTCGGCAGGCAGTTCATCACGCTGACCACCCGGTTCTCGGGCGTGGGGCGGATGTCGCTGAGCGGCGGCAGGTTCCTGGCCGCGTCGCTGCTGGCCAGGATCTGCCCGTTGGGACCGACGACCTGGATCAGGTCCACCGGCGGGTTGGGCACCGGGATGGCGGCGCCCATGGGCAGCGCGCCGCCGCGCATCTCGTACGCGATCCGCTCGGCCGTGTCCCGGGTGTCGCGGAAGACGCTGGCCGTCATCAGCGACCTGGCGGTGATCACCCCGGCGACGGCCACGGGGATGAGCACGAGGGCGGCTACAGCCGTCGCGATGAGGGTGACGCGTCCGCGCAGGGATCTGGCCCACCAGGGTGGCACCCTGTGAGGTTACCGAGCGTGATTACCGACATTTGCCGCGTTAAGGGAAAGATTCCCCCAACCCGGGGCCGGATCCGGTCAGCGCTGGATCCAGACCGCGGTGTCCGGCGGGACGGCCCCGTCCTCGGCTAGCGGGCCACTGGACAGCAGCACCTCGCCGCCCAGGTCGAGCCGCGCCGGCTCCTCGCCCGTGTTGAGCACCACGACCAGCCCCGGGTCGCGCTCGATGGCCAGCACGTCCTTGGGGGAGTCGAGCCACGTCACGGTGCCGCCGCCGAGCGCCGGGTGCTCCCTGCGGAGCTTCAGCGCGGCGCGGTAGAGGTTCAGGGTGGAGGCGGGGTCGTGCTCCTGGGCCTCGGCCGACAGCGGCCCCCACGAGGCGGGGATCGGCAGCCACGGGTCGCGCCAGCCGAAGTCGCCGGAGGCGGTCCACGGGATCGGCACCCGGCAGCCGTCGCGGCTCTCGCCGGTGCGCCGGAAGGCCGGGTCCTGGCGCAGCTCGTCCGGCAGGTCGAGCACCTCGGGCAGGCCCAGCTCCTCGCCGTTGTAGAGGTAGGCCGAGCCGGGCAGGGCCAGCATGAGCAGCGTGGCCGCCCGGGCGCGGGCCAGGCCGCCGTGGCGGGTGACGTGGCGGGGCTTGTCGTGGTTCGACAGCACCCACGTGGTGGGCGCGCCGACCAGCTCCGACTCCTTCAGCGCCTTCTCGATGACGGTACGGAACGACTTGGCGTGGAAGTCGGCCATCATGAACTCGAACGAGAACGCCTGGTGCAGCTCGTCGGGCCCGACGTAGCGGGCCAGCCGCTCGGGGGAGGACACCCACGCCTCGGCCACCGCCATCCGGCCGCCGGGGTAGGAGTCGAGGATCGGCCGCCACTCGCGGTAGATCTCGTGCACGCCGTCCTGGTCGAAGTACGGGAGCTGCTCGTCGCCGAGCATCTCGGCCTGGCGGCCCTCCTTCGGCCCCACGTCGGGCAGCCCGGCGGCCTTGATCATGCCGTGCGCCACGTCGACCCTGAAGCCGTCCACGCCCCGGTCGAGCCAGAAGCGCAGGATGTCGCGGAACTCGGCGCGCACGTCCGGGTTCTCCCAGTTGAGGTCCGGCTGCTCGGGGGCGAACAGGTGCAGGTACCACTGCCCGTCCGCCACCTGCGTCCAGGCGGGGCCGCCGAAGATCGATTCCCAGTCGTTGGGCTCGTCGCGGAAGATGTAGCGGTCGCGCAGCCCGGCCTGGAACCAGGGATGCCGGTCGGAGGAGTGGTTCGGCACCAGGTCCACGATGACCCTGATGCCCTTGTCGTGGGCGTCGGCGATGAGAGCGTCGAAGTCGGCGAGCGCGCCGAACATGGGGTCCACGTCCCGGTAGTCGGCCACGTCGTAGCCGCCGTCGGCCATGGGGGAGGTGTAGAAGGGGCTCAGCCAGATGGCGTCCACGCCCAGGTCGGTGAGGTAGCCGAGGCGGTCGCGCACGCCGGCGAGGTCGCCCATGCCATCGCCGTCCGCGTCGGCGAAGCTGCGCGGGTAGACCTGGTACACGACGGCGTCACGCCACCAGTCGTCGTTGCCGAGCATGGCTGTCCTTCCCTGGATGCCCGAGATGTCCCGTGAGGTTGTGGTGAAGGATGTCGCGATCGTTCGGCCGGGGTCAAGCGCAACTTGCGGAAAGTTGCATACGTCACCCTGACCCGCCCGTACTCCGGCCTGAGGCCGCTTGCGGGAGGCGCTTTCGTGAGGTTCGGTGAGGATCACGTAACGCTCTTTCGCAAGTTCTTCCAATTCTTGCAAAGAGCCGCTAACGTCCCGGAAACGTTAGAGCTTTCTTCCGGCGGCGCTCGCGTGGCACCGCCGTTCCTGCGTGACCTCAGGAGGTCCCATGCGCATGCGGGCTCTGGGTGTGGCCGCTCTCGCGACCCTCGCTTTCGCCGCCACGGCGTGCGGCGAATCCCAGCCGGCTTCCCAGTCGGCGTCCCCGGCGGCACCCGGTGCGTCCGCCTCCGCCCCGGCGGCCAAGAGCGGCGGCACGCTCGTGATCTGGGCCGACCCCAGCCGCGTCAAGCCGCTCAAGCCGTTCGCCGACCAGTTCGGCGCCGAGAACGGCGTGACCGTCGAGGTGAAGGAGATCAGCAAGGACAACCAGACGACCTTCCTCACCGCCTCCCAGCAGGGCAGCGGCCCGGACATCATGATCGGCGCGCACGACTGGATCGGCAACCTCGTGCAGAACGGCGCCATCGACCCCGTCACCCTGACCGACGAGCAGAAGGCCGCCTTCTCGGCCAAGGCGATGCAGGCCGTGACGTTCAACGGGCAGGTCTACGGCGCCCCGTACGCGGTGGAGAACATCGCCCTGATCCGCAACACCAAGCTCGCCCCCGACGCGCCCGCCTCGATCGAGGACATGATCGCCAAGGGCAAGGAGCTCAAGGCGGCCGGCAAGGTCAAGGAGGTGCTCTGCATCCCCGTCGGCCAGAAGGGCGACGCCTTCCACGTCTACCCGATCTTCGCCTCCGCGGGCGGCGCGCTGTTCGGCGCCACCTCCACCGGCGACCCCGACCCCAAGCAGGTGCTGGTCGGCTCGCCCGACTCGGTCAAGGCGTTCGGCAAGCTCAAGGACCTGGGCGAGAAGGGTGACGGCGCGCTGCGCACGTCGATCACGAACGAGAACTACATCGTGAACTTCGCCGGCGGCAAGTGCGCCTACCTGATCTCCGGCCCGTGGGCGATGAGCGAGGTCAAGAAGGGCGGCATCACGTACGACATCACGGCCGTCCCGTCGTTCAAGGGCGGCAAGCCCGCCACCCCGTTCGTCGGCGTGCAGACGTTCTTCGTGGCCTCCAAGGGCAAGAACAAGGCCCTGGCCCAGGAGTTCGTCGCCAACTACGTGACCAACAAGGACGTCGCGAAGGCGCTCTACGAGGCCGACCCGCGGCCCCCGGCGCTGACCGCCGCCCTCCAGGAGGTCCAGGCGAGCGACCCGGACGCCGTCAAGTTCATGGAGGCGGGCAAGGACGGCCTGCCGATGCCGGCCATCCCCGAGATGGCGGCCATCTGGGAGCCGTTCGGCATCGCCGAGAACGCCGTCGTCAAGGGCGGCGACGCGGCCAAGGCCGCCGCGGCCGCGCAGAAGGCCATCGACGGCTCGCTCAAGCACTGATCATGACCCTCGACGTGCGCGAGGCCGTGGAGAGCAAGCCGGCTCCACGGCCCCGCCGGGAGATCACCACGGCGTTCGTGGTGAGCAGGATCGCGGTGCTGGCCGTGGCCGCCGCGATCCTGCTCTACGCCGCGCCGCCGCTGGTCGCCGCCGAATCATGGGTCTCGCTGGGGCTGCTGGGCGCCGTCAGCGCGGCCATCGCCTACCTCTACCTGACCCGCCGCTTCATCCCGGCCAAGTATCTGGTCCCCGGCACCGTCTTCCTGATCGCGTTCCAGGTGTTCCCCGTGGCCTACACGGTCACCACCGCGTTCACGAACTTCGGCGACGGGCACCGCGGCGACAAGGCCGCCGCCGTCACCGCCATCGAGACCGGCTCGGTGCGCCAGACCCCCGGCTCGCCCGAGTACGCCATGACGGCCGCCCTGCGCGGCGACGAGCTGGTGTTCCTGCTGGTCGACCCCAAGACCAAGCAGGTGCGGCTGGGCGACGCCAAGGGGCTGTCGCCGCTGGCGGGCGCCCAGGTCGGGGTCACCGGCAAGGTGCTGGCGGCCCCCGGGCTGACCGTGCTCAAGACGCCCGAGGCCGCAGCGCGCGGGCAGGAGATCTCGGCGCTGGCCGTGCCGACCGGCGACGGCGTGATCAAGGCGAACGGGCTCAGCCGGGCCGTCGAGGGCAAGGCGGCGCTCGTGTACGACGCCGGCTGCGACTGCGTGCGCGGCAACGGCGACACCTGGACGGCCGACGAGAGCCAGGGCTTCTTCGTCAACGCCAAGGGCGAGCACCTGGCGCAGGGCTGGCAGGTCGGCGTCGGCCTCGACAACTTCGCTCGGGTGCTGACGAATCCGACTATTTCGGGATATTTCGCGGGGGTGTTCGGCTGGAACCTGGTCTTCGCGCTGGCCTCCGTGCTCGGCACGTTCGCGCTCGGCATGTCGGTCGCGCTGGCGCTGCACCACCCGCGGATGCGCGGCACCCGCTTCTACCGGATCGCGCTGATCCTGCCGTACGCGATGCCCGCCTTCGCCATGCTGCTGGTCTGGCGTGACATGTTCAACCGCGACTTCGGCCTGATCAACCAGCTTCTCGGCGCCAACGTCGACTGGCTGGGCGAGACCGGGACCGCCCGGTTCGGGGTGATCCTGGTCAACCTCTGGCTCGGCTTCCCGTACATGTTCCTCGTCACCACCGGCGCGCTGCAGGCCATCCCGCGCGAGCTGACCGAGGCGGCGGCCATCGACGGGGCCACGCCGTGGAAGGCGTTCCGGCGGGTGACGCTGCCGCTGCTGCTGGTGGCGCTCACGCCGCTGCTGATCTCGTCGTTCGCCTACAACTTCAACAACTTCAACGCGATCGCGCTCACCACCGAGGGCGGGCCGTTCCCGGCCGACAACCCGCAGGTGGGCGGCACGGACCTGCTGATCACCTACACCTTCAGGCTGGCGTTCGGGGCGGGCGGGGCGCAGTTCGGCTTCGCGGCGGCGGTCTCGGTGTTCATCTTCACGATCGTGGCCGTCATCTCGGCCGTGGCGTTCCACCGTACCCGCAAGCAGGAGGAGGTCTACGCGTGAAGCTCGCCCTCAGGCACGTCTTCGTGCTGATCGTGTGCGCGTTCGCGCTCTTCCCGATCCTGTTCGTGGTCTCGGCCGCGATCAACCCCATGGGCACGCTGGCCTCCACCGACCTGCTGCCGACCGGGGCCAGCCTGGCCAACTTCGCCCACCTGCTGACCTCCGACAGCTACCCGTTCGGCCGGTGGTTCTTCAACTCGGTGTTCATCGCGCTGGTGGCGTCGTTCGCGAGCCTGCTGCTGTCGATGCTCGCCGCGTACGCCTTCAGCCGCATGCGCTTCGCGGGCCGCCGGGTCGGGCTGCTGGCGCTGCTGCTCATCCAGATGTTCCCGCAGTTCCTGGCCATCGTGACGATCTTCATGATCTTCACCAGGGTGACCGAGCTGTATCCGGCCTTCGGGTTCAACACCGTGTGGGGGCTGATGCTGCTCTACCTCGGCGGCGCGCTCGGCGTGAACACCTGGCTGATGAAGGGCTTCCTCGACACCGTGCCGAAGGAGCTGGACGAGGCCGCCACCGTGGACGGGGCCACGCACGCGCAGATCTTCTGGCGGGTCATCATGCCGCTGGTCACGCCGATCCTCGCGGTCACGGCGCTGCTGGCGTTCATCGGCACGATGAGCGAGTTCCTCATGGCGAACGTGTTCCTGCGCGACCCCGAGAGCAAGACCCTCGCCGTCGGCATGTACGGGATGATCGCCGGCGACCACCGCAACGCGAACTTCGGCATGTTCGCCGCGGCGACGCTGCTTACCGCGATTCCGACGGTGAGTGTGTTCCTCTGGTTGCAGAAGTACATCGTCTCCGGGCTCACCGCCGGGGCTGTCAAGGGATAGGTGCATTTGCGCTTCATCGGGGAGCCGCATCACGACGGCTCAGCTCTGTACGTCTCCGAGCAAGAGCCCGCACTCGGCTCGCGGGTGACGCTGTGGCTGCGGGCGCCGCTGACCGCCGGGATCACGGGCGTGCACGTGCGTACCGTGCACGACGGCGAGCCGCGCTACGCCGAGGCGGCGCCGGACCCGTCGCGGCGGGAGGCCGGCGGGTACGGCGGCACGGACGTCTGGTGGCGGGCCGAGATCACCGCGGTCAACCCGGTGACCCCGTACCGGTTCCTGCTCGCCACGCGGGGCGGCCAGGCGTGGCTGACCGCGGCCGGGCTCGTCACCCACGACGTGACCGACGCGGGCGACTTCCGCCTCGTGTGCCATCAGCCGCCGCCCTCCTGGATGTCGGACGCGATCGTCTACCAGATCTTCCCCGACCGCTTCGACCGCTCCCGGCCCATGCGCGACCTGCCCGACTGGGCGCTGCCGCGCGACTGGGACCACGACCCGGTCATCCCCGCCGGCCCCGGCACCGCGGGGCAGTTCTACGGCGGCGACCTCGACGGCGTCGCCCAGCGGCTCGACCACGTCCAGAGCCTCGGTGTGAACACCGTCTACCTGACGCCGATCTTCCCCGCCCGCTCCAACCACCGCTACAACGCCTCCACGTTCGAGCACGTCGATCCGCTGCTCGGCGGCGACGAGGCGCTGCACCGCCTGTCCGGCGCCCTGCACGCCTGCGGCATGCGGCTGCTCGGCGACATCACCACCAACCACTGCGGCGACACGCACGAATGGTTCACCGCGGCCGTCTCCGACGTGAACGCGGTCGAGCGCGAGATGTTCTACTTCGACCCCGACTCCGGCGACTACGAGTCCTGGTGGGGCGTCAAGACGCTGCCCAAGCTCAACTGGGGCAGCGAGCTCGTCCGCGCCCGCATGCGGGCCGTGCTGAACAAGTGGCTCGGGCCGCTGGACGGCTGGCGCGTGGACGTGGCCAACATGACCGGCCGGCGGGCCGCCGACGACCACAACCACGAGGTCGCCGCCATGCTGCGGGCCGAGCTGGGCCCCGAGGCCGCGTTCATCGCCGAGCACAACCACGACGCCTCCTCCGACCTCGACCGCGACGGCTGGCACGGCACCATGAACTACGGCGGCTTCACCCGCCCCGTCTGGACCTGGCTGCGCGGCCCCGAGCTGGACCTCGACCACTTCCTCGGCGTGCCGGGCGGCGTCCCGGCGCGCGACGGGACGGCCGCGCTGGCCACGTTCCGGTCGTTCGCGTCCCACATGTCGTGGCGCTCGCTCATCCACTCCTGGCAGCTGCTCGACTCGCACGACTCGCCCCGCATCCGCACCGTCACCGGCTCGCGCGAGCGCCACCTGCTCGCGCTCGGCCTGCAGGCCACGCTGCCGGGCACGCCGATGGTGTTCGCGGGCAGCGAGTTCGGCCTGACCGGGGTGAACGGCGAGCACTCCCGCACCCCGATGCCCTGGAACCGGCCCGCGGACCAGGACCTCCCGACGCTGGCGGCCTACCGGGAGCTGTTCGGGCTGCGCCGGGCCGAGCCCGCGCTGCGCCACGGCGGCCTGCGCTGGCTGCACGCCGACGCCGACTGCCTGGTCTTCGCGCGGGAGACGTACGAGGAGTCGATCCTGGTGTGCGTGCGGCGGGCGCCCGGCGCGCCGCTGCGCCTCGGCGTCCACGCGCACGGCCTCTACAACGCCGAGGACGGGGACGTGCTTCCGGGCGACGGACCTTCGGTGCGTCTCTGGCGTCTCGCGCGCTGATCACGCTACCTTGGGCTACCCCCCATCCGCTCCAACTCGATAGTGGTGTGCTCGAATGAGGTTGCTGCCCGTAGCCGTCATGGCGGCTGTCCTGCCTGCTTTCTCGCCTGCGGCCCCGGCCCACGCGCTGGCGGGCACCACGTACTACGTGGACTCGAAGTCGGGTGACGACGACGCGGCGGGCACCAGCGCCACCGCGCCGTGGAAGTCACTCGACAAGGTCAACTCCGCCGACCTCAAGCCGGGCGACGCGGTCAGCTTCAAGCGCGGCAGCTCCTTCACCGGCCCGCTGAAGCTGGCGGCCAACGGCACCGCGGCCAGGCCCATCGTCATCCAGGCGTACGGCACCGGCCCGCTGGCCAGGATCAGCGGCATGGACGACGACTGCGTCGTGCTCAGCGGTGACCACTGGCGCGTCGGCGGCCTGCGGGCCTCCCGCTGCCGCTGGGCCGGCTTCGAGGTCGCCGGCGACAGCAACGAGCTGGCCGGTGTGCAGGCCGACGGCAACATCGCGGGCGTCTACGTCACCCCGTCCGGCTCGCGCAACGTCATCCGCGACAGCGTCCTGACCGACAACAACCGGATGAGCGTCAACGACGAGGGCGGCGACAACGACTCCGGCGCCTTCGGCGTGCTGCTCAACGGCGACGACAACCTCGTGACCGGCAACACCATCACCGGCAGCTACGCCAAGAGCGCCGACTACGGCACCGACGGGGCCGCCGTGGAGATCTTCGACGGCGACCGCAACCGCGTCACCCACAACATCTCCAGGAACAACGAGACGTTCACCGAGCTCGGAGCCCAGAAGGGCAAGACCGCCACCGGCAACGTGTTCGCCTTCAACGTCGTGACCTCCTCCCGCAGCCGCGGCTCGTTCCTCATCACCCGCGGCCCACGCCACATCGTCGGGCCCGTGAAGGGCACGATCGCCGTCCAGAACTCGGTCTACCTGCCGGCCCGGGACACCATCGGCTGGTCCTGCCACGACGGCTGCGCCCCGTCGATCCTGAAGCTGCGCAACAACGTGATCGTGGTGGGCGGCGAGGCCGGCTGGGAGGACGGCAAGGGGGCCGACGAGGGCGGCAGCGTCTACCAGGGCCGGGTGAACAAGTTCAAGCTGGGGCCGAAGTCGATCGTGGCCGACCCGAAGTTCGTCTCCCGTACCGACCTGCGGCTGCGGCCCGGCTCGCCGGCGCTCGGCCGCGGCCTGACCCTCAGCCCCGCGTGGTACGGCGGCAAGGCGCTCGGCAAGGACATGGTCGGCAGGCCCCTGGCCGGCGCCCCCGACGCAGGCGCCTACCAGCGCTGACGCGCCACTCTTGGCCCTTCCCGCATCGGCGTCGCCCCCTGCGCCGGTGCGGGCCCCGGACGGTGGGAAAGGCTCCTCTGCCCTGGCGGGTGTAAAGATGCAGTGAGTGTAAGCTTGCATGCCATGGAGGAGTCCCGGCGCGAGCGTAAGAAGCGCCAGACCAGGCAGTTGCTCGTCGGCACGGCGCTCAGGCTGTTCGCCGAGCAGGGATACGAGCAGACGACCGTCGCGCAGATCGCCGCCGCGGCCGACGTCGCCACCAAGACGTTCTTCAACTACTTCCCGACCAAGGAAGACGTGCTGTTCGCCGAGGTCCTGGAGTACATGGAGCAGATGGCCGGCGTGGTCGCCGAGCGCGAGCCGTCGGACCGCGTCGCCGACGTGCTGCTCAAGACCTACGACCGGGTCATCGCCCACTACCTGACCAAGGGTCCGCTGGCGGGCGACCGCGAGCTGGCGAAGGTCTACGAGCACCTGGTCGCGACCGTGCCCTCCATCCAGGCCAAGGCGCTGCACATGATGTTCGGGGTGCAGCGCGAGGCGGCCCGGCACCTGCTGGAGGCCTTCCCCGACGTACTCGACCCGATCAGCGCCGCGGCGGTGGCGGGGGCGTTCGTGGGCGCGGTCCAGGGGGCGGGCGGCGCCGCCCGCGAGGCCGGCCAGTCCGATGAGGAGATCGTGGCCTCGATGGCCCGCGCCGCCGAGATCGCCATCGGCGGGCTGCGCCCGTTCTAGAGTGGACGGGTGCTTCCAGATCTTCGCCAGCCGCTGGTGCGGCAGCTCGCCGAGTCCGACGTCCCCCGGCGCTACTGGCACCTGGGCGACGAGGACGGGCGGGCCTGGCTGTTCGAGAGCGTCGAGGGCGACGGCCTCGAGCAGTGGGCGATCAGGCAGGTGCTGGTGAGCGCCGACCGAACCGCCCGCCGCTACTGGTGGCGCCACCTGCAGGACGAGTACGGCTTCCTCACCGACCAGCCGCTGGAGGTCTGGGAGCTGGCCGAGATCACGGAGCAGGCGTTCGAGGCCGTCTGGGAGGCAAGCGACTGAGGCGTCAGCTGCCGGCGGCCAGCACCGGGTAGAGGCGCTCCAGCTCGCCCGAGAGCCCGGCCTTCGACTGCCGGCTGATGGCGTCGGCCAGCACCTCGTAGGCCCCGGTCTCCAGGGCGTCGAGGGCCTGCGCGACGACCTCCTCAGGGGTGATCTTGGGTCCGGTGACGTGGGCGGCCATGTCGGTGTCGATGTAGCCCGCGTGCACCCCCAGGACGTGGGTGCCCCGCTCCTTCAGCTCCAGCCGCAGGGCGTTGGTCAGGGACCACGCCGCCGCCTTCGACGCGGCGTACCCGCTCGCCTGGGGCGCCGTGATGAACGACAGCACCGACAGGACGTTCACCAGCGCCCCGCCGCCGTTGCGGGCCAGGACGGGGGCGAAGGCGCGGCTCATGGACAGCGTGCCGAAGTAGTTGGTGTCCATCTCGGCGCGCGCCGAGTCCAGGTCCGAGCTGCCGGAGCGCGAGATGCCGGCGTTGTTGACGAGCAGGTCCACGTCGCCGCAGCGCTCGGCCGCGGCCGCGACGGCGGCCGGGTCGGTGACGTCGAGCTCGATCGGGGTGAGGTTCGCGCCGGTGATCGTGGCGGGGTTCCTGGCGGCCGCGTAGACCGTGCGGGCTCCCCGGTCCAGGAGGGCCTGGGCGAAGGCGGCGCCCAGGCCGCGGTTGGCGCCGGTGACGAGTGCGACGCTGCCGGAGATCTTCATGACGACTGCTCCAATGGTGTTGTCAGGGACGTTCGAGGATGAGGGCGTTGGCGAGGCCGCCCGCCTCGCACATGGTCTGCAGCGCGTAGCGGGCGCCGCGCTCGGCCATGGCGTGGACCAGGGTCGTGGCGATGCGGGCGCCGCTGGCGCCCAGCGGGTGGCCGAGGGCGATGGCGCCGCCCTTGACGTTGACCTTGGCCGGGTCGGCGCCGGTCTCCTGGAGCCAGGCCAGCACGACGCTCGCGAACGCCTCGTTGACCTCGAACAGGTCGATGTCGGCGAGGCTCAGCCCCGCGCGGCGCAGGACCTTCTCCGTGGCCGGGATGACGCCGGTGAGCATGAGGATCGGGTCCGAGCCGACGACGGCGAAGCTGTGCAGGCGGGCCAGGGGCCGCAGGCCCAGGCGGGCCGCCGTCTCCGAGGTGGTGACCAGTACGGCCGCCGCCCCGTCGTTGATCGGGCTGCTGTTGCCCGCGGTCACCGACCAGTCGATCTGCGGGAACCGCTCGGCGTAACCGGGGTCGGTGAAGGCGGGCCTGAGCCCGGCCAGGATCTCCGGCGTCGTGCTCGGGCGTACCGACTCGTCCCGGTCGAGCCCGCCGACGGGCGCGAGCTCGCCGGCGAAGGAGGAGACGGCGGCCTTGCGGTGCGAGCCGGCGGAGAACTCGTCGAGTTGCTCGCGGCTGAGCGACCACTTGGCCGCGATCAGCTCCGCGCTGATGCCCTGCGGCACCAGGCCGCCGGGGAAGCGCGCGGCCAGCGCCGGGCCGAACGGGTCGGCGCCCGCGGGCACGTTCGACCACATCGGCACCCGGCTCATCGACTCCACGCCGCACGCCACCACCAGGTCGTACGCGCCGGACATGACCCCTTGGGCGGCGAAATGCACCGCCTGCTGTGACGAACCGCACTGCCGGTCCACCGTGACCGCGGGCACCGACTCCGGGAGGCCGGCCGCCAGCCAGGCGTTGCGGGTGGTGTTCATGGCCTGCTCGCCCACCTGGTCGACGCAGCCGCCGATCACGTCGTCCACCAGGGACGGGTCCACCCCGCTGCGCTCGATCAGGGCGCGCAGCGTGTGCGCGAGCAGGTCCACCGGGTGGATCGCGGACAGGCCGCCGCCCGGTTTGCCCTTGCCGATCGGAGTACGTACGGCTTGCACGATGACGGCATCACGCACAGCGCCCTCCTCATCAGTTGGAAAACTGAACCCACTCTAGACCCGGTGGGTTTGATTTTCCAACGGACCTCCTTGATCAGGAGGTGGAGCGCGCCAGGCCGTCGATGATCAGCTGGATGGCCGCGTCGAAGGTGCGGCCGATCTCCTCGGGATCGTCCGACATGTGCCCCTCGGTCTCGGCCAGGATGAAACCCGAGACGAACGCGTGCAGGATGTCGCTCGTCCGCCGCAGCTCCGACTCCGGGACCCCCGCCAGCCGCAGGATGCGGTAGAGCGTCTGCCAGACGGGCAACCGCCGGTCGGCGACGAGTCTCGGATGGGTGTGGACATATCTCCATATGGCGGGGTGTTCTTTCGCGTGCCGGTGATAGTCCAGCGCCAGCGCCATGAGCTGCTCCTCCCACGGGGCGCCGTCGTCCGGCGGGACGTGCATGCGCTCGGCCGTCGTGGCGCAGACCAGCGCCAGCAGCGCGTCCTTGCTCTCCACGTGGTGGTAGAGCGACATCGGGTTGACGTTCAGCTCGGCCGCCAGCTTGCGCATGGACAGCCCGTCCACCCCGCTCTCGTCCATCAGGCGCACCGCCGTGGTGCCGATCTCGTCGAGGGTCAGGGGTGCGCCCCTGCGTGCGCTCACTGCCATACACCGTATGGTAGCGTCAGCCATACGGTGTATGGCTACTCGAAGGGAGCAATCATGGCGGAGATCCCCGCCCCGCAGGGCCTGCCCATCCTCGGCAACACGCTGCAGATTCCCTCTCACTCGCCGATGGAGCACTTCGCCCAGGTCGCCACCCGTTACGACGAGGGCATCTACCGGCTGGAGATCGTCGGCCGCACGGTCGTGGTGGTGTACGACCCCGACCTGGTCGCCGAGGTGTGCGACGAGAGCCGGTTCGTCAAGCGGATCAAGCCGCCGCTGACGATCGTGCGCGACTTCGCCGGTGACGGGCTGTTCACGGCCGACCCGGACGAGCCGGTGTGGGGGCACGCGCACCGCATCCTGATGCCGGCCTTCAGCCAGCGGGCCATGAAGGCCTACTACGGGCAGATGCTCGAGGTCGCCGAGCAGCTCGTCGAGTCGTGGGCCGCCCGCCAGGGGGAGGACCTGCCCGTCGCCGACGACATGACCCGGCTGACCCTGGACACGATCTCGCTCACCGGGTTCGGCTACCGGTTCAACTCCTTCGACTCTCCCGAGCTGCACCCGTTCCTGCAGGCCATGGGCGGCGCGCTCACCGAGGCCATGCTGCGCAACCAGCAGCTGCCGTTCGTCACCAAGCTCAAGCGCGGGCGCGAGGAGGCGTACCGGCGCGACATCGCCACCATGCAGTCGCTGGTCGACGACGTGATCACGCAGCGCCGCACCGAGGGCGCCACCGGCTCCAAGGACCTGCTCGGCCTCATGCTGGAGGCGTCCGACCCGCAGAGCGGCGCCCGCCTGTCCGACGAGAACATCCGCAACCAGGTCCTCACCTTCCTCATCGCCGGCCACGAGACGACCAGCGGCCTGCTCTCCTTCGCCCTCTACAACCTGCTGCGCGAGCCGCACACCCTGGCCCGCGCCTATGAGGAGGTGGACCGGCTGCTGCCGGGCGACGAGCCGCCCACGTACGAGACGATCATGAAGCTCGACGTCATCGCGCGCGTCCTGGAGGAGACCCTGCGGCACTGGTCGCCGATCCCGGGGTTCAGCGTCAGCGCGGTCGAGGACACCACGATCGGCGGCTACCCCATCGCCAGGGACCAGGGCGTCGTCGTGCTGCTGCCGGTGCTGCACCGCAGCCCCAAGGCGTGGGAGCGGCCGGACGAGTTCGACATCGACCGCTGGCTGCCGGAGAACAAGCAGAGCCATCACCCCGGGGCGTACAAGCCGTTCGGCAACGGCGAGCGGGCCTGCATCGGCCGGCAGTTCGCGCTGACCGAGGCCAGGCTGGCGCTGGCGATGATCCTGCGGCGGTTCGCGATCTCCGACCCGAGCGTCTACCGCATGAAGATCAAGCAGACCCTCACCCTCAAGCCCGACGGGTTCACGCTCAGGGTCCGCGAGCGGCGGGCGCACGAGCGGACCGTCGTCGTGGCCCAGGAGGTCGAGGAGAGCGCGCAGCAGGAGATCGCCGTCACCGGCGTGCCGCTCACCGTCGCCTACGGCTCCAACCTCGGCACCAGCTCCGACATCGCCGAACGCCTGGCCGAGCGGGCCGGCCGCGCGGGCTTCGCCACGACGCTGACCTCGCTCGACGACATGACGCCGCCGAGCGAGGGCCTGCTGATCGTGGTCGCCTCCTCCTACAACGGCAAGGCCCCCGACAACGCCCAGCGCTTCGACGCGCTGGAGGCGCTGCCCGACCTGTCCGGGGTCCGGCTGGCCGTGCTGGGCTGCGGGAACACGCAGTGGCCCACGTACCAGGAGTTCCCGAAGCGCGCGTACGAGAAGCTGACGGCCGCCGGAGCGGTGCCGCTGATCGAGCGCGGCGAGGCCGACGCGGACGGCGACTTCGACGGCGACGTGACCGCCTGGACGGCCGGGCTGTGGGTGGCGCTGGCCGAGGAGTACTCGGCAGCTGCGAATCTGGGCACCGAGAGCGCCGGGCCGCGTTACGAGATGGAGGTGCTCAGCGAGGCCGAGGTCAGGCCCTCGGTCGTCTCCTCGCGCGCGTTCCCGCTGACCGTCGTCTCCAACGAGGAGCTGACCTCCGACCCGACCGGCCTCTGGGACTTCTCGACCGAGGCGCCGCGCCCCGGCGTGCGCTCCATCGTGGCCCGGCTGCCCGAAGGCGTCACCTACTCGGCGGGCGACCACGTGGCCGTCTTCGCCAAGAACGACCCCGAGCTGGTGGAGTGGGCGCTGCGCTGCCTGCGCGTCCCCCGCGACCAGGTGGTACGGCTGCGCGCCGCCGGATCCACCCACCTGCCCGTGGACACGGCGGTCACGGCGGGTCTGCTGCTGGCCGAGTTCGCCGAGCTGCAGGAGGTCGCCACCAGGTCCGACCTGGAGGCGCTGGCCGCGCACACCGCCTGCCCCTGGACCAAGGGCCAGCTCGCCGAGCTGACCGCGAACTACGCCGACGAGATCCTCGCCAAGCGCGTCTCCCCGCTCACCCTGCTCGACCGCTTCCCCGCGATCGAGCTGCCGCTGCCGGTGTTCCTGGAGCTGGCCGGGCCGATCAAGCCGCGCTACTACTCCGTCTCCTCCTCGCCGCTGGCCGACCCCTCGCTCGTACGCCTCACCGTGGGCCTCGTCGAGGGCCCCGCCTGGTCCGGCTCGGGCACCTACCAGGGGATGTGCTCGGCCTACCTCGCCGCCCTCAAGGAGGGCGAGGTGTTCTACGGCTACATCCGCGTGCCCGCGCCGCCGTTCCGGCTTCCGGACGACCCGGCCACGCCGGTGATCCTCATCGGCCCCGGCACCGGCTTCGCGCCGCTGCGCGGCTTCATCGAGGAGCGCCTGCTGGCCGGGGCTCCCGGCCGCGCCGCCGTCTTCACCGGCTCCCGCCATCCCCGGCACGACGAGCTGTACGCGGACGACCTGGCCCGCTGGGGCGTGCCCGCGCACGCCGCGTACTCCGCCGTTCCTGGGCATCCGTACCGGTTCGTCCAGGACGCCGTCGCGGCGCACGCCGACGAGGTGTGGGAGCTGCTCTCCCAGGGGGCGTACGTGTACGTCTGCGGTGACGGGCTGCGGATGGCTCCCGCGGTGCGGCAGACGCTGCTGGACATCTACCGGTCACGGACGGGGGAGGACGGCGCGGGGTGGCTGGCCGAGCTGGAGTCCTCCGGCCGCTACCAACAGGACGTCTTCGCCTGACCTCCCGCCCCCGCCCGCTCCGCGCTCCCAGCCGGTCGGCCGGCCCCGGGTCGGCGAGCTGCGGCGCGGCGGGGGTCACTCACCGTGCGGAGATAACGGCGGTCCGTCACGGCGGTCCGTAACGGCGGGTGCCTCCGCCACGCCACGCCGCGTTGGCGGGGTGTTGTGCGGCGGGGGCCGGCGCCTTTGAACGGCGCGTGGCTGTGGGGGCGTATTCAAGGGTGTGCGATCGCGTGTCGCGGGGTGGTGATGGGTGGCCGGTGCAGGGCGTGAGAGCTCGGTCCGGTGGACGGTTTGGGGTGGTCGGAGGGGCGGGGGAGGGGCGTACCATGACCTGCGGAAACCTGCGACAGCCCTTTATCGACATTCCGGACTTAACGCTGCATGCTGGGATATAACCGCAGCATGCGCGACATATCCGTGGAACATGCTCGAAACTTTTCCACGGCACTGTGAGAGCCTCTGAAAGGGGGCGGCAATGCTGCTGCGACTGAGGGTGTCGCTGCCGGACCGGCCGGGCGGCCTTGGCCAGGTCGCCAAGTCTCTTGGAGCGCTGGGCGCGGACATCCTGCAGGTCACCGTGCTCGAACGCGAGGCCGGACGGGCCGTGGACGATTTCACTGTTTCCTGGCCTGGGCCGGTGACCGCCTCAGAGGCTCGCGATCGATTGTCGGCAATGCCAGGCGTACGGGTGGAGGGCGTCTGGGCAACCAAGGAGGTGCCGGGCTCGGCGCTGGACTATGACCTTCTCATGCACGTCGTGTCCCAGCCCGCCCGGGGATTCGCCGCGCTGGTGGACGCGCTGCCGGGGTTGTGCGGCGCGGAGTGGTCGGTGGCCCTGGCCGACGGTGCCGTACGGCACGCCTCGCTGGCCGCCCCCGAGAAATTCGAGCTGAACCTGCCGGAACCCCCGCCGCGGGCCGCCACCCTGGACGCCAATGAACTGCGCCTCATGCTGCTGCCGGTGGTGGCACAGGGGTTGCACCTGGTGGTCGCCAGGGCGGACGGGCCGGTGTTCCACCGCGCCGAGCTGGAGCGCGCCGCCCGCATCGTGGACGTGGTCGCCAAGCTGGCCGCCCGCGCCCGGCCCGGGGCGGCAACCGGCTAGTCGTGGCGGGGCAGGCCGGACACCTCGTGGCCGGCATGGAACAGGGCCTCCGCTATGAGAGCCCGTACGTGGGAGTCGCGTGCGCTGTAGAGCACGCGACGCCCGTCCCTGCGAGTGTCCACCAGTCCCGCCAGCCGGAGCTTGGCGAGGTGCTGCGACACGGACGGGCGGGGCACGCCGATGGCCTCGGCAAGCGAGTTCACATCCTTCTCGCCCGATGACAGCAACCACATCAGCCTCAGCCGGGTGCCGTCGCTGAGCATGCGGAAGGCGTCCACCGCCGCGTTCACCTGAGCGGGAGTGGGTTGCTCTTGCGACTGGTCGGCACCTGAGACGTTGTCGCGTGCGTACATGACTACATATCCTGGTCAAAAGGGTCGAATTGCGCAAGCGAGGAATGCCATGACTGACCACAGGGGCCATACGCCACACGGACATGGGCACGGGCACGGGCATCTCGGCAAGAGCCGAGGGTGGTTCGCCCGGGTGGGGCACGCTGTCGCGGCTCACAATCCGCTCAGCGCCCACACCCACGACAGCGCCGACAAGACCGATGCCGCCCTGGAGACCAGCAGTCGCGGCATGCGCGTGCTGGCCGTCTCGTTCGGCGTCCTGATGGTCACCGCCGCCGTTCAGGCGGTGATCGTCGTGGCCTCCGGGTCGGTGGCGCTGCTCGGCGACACCCTGCACAACGTGGCCGACGCGCTCACCGCCGTCCCGCTGGCGATCGCGTTCTCGCTCGGCCGCCGCGCCGCCACCCGGCGCTTCACCTACGGGTACGGCAGGGCCGAGGACCTCGCGGGCATCGTCATCGTCCTGCTGATCGCCGCCTCGGCGGCCCTGGCCGGATACGAGGCCGTCACCCGGCTGCTGAACCCCCAGGACCTCCGGGCCGTCGGATGGGTGGCCGGGGCGGCGGTGGTGGGGTTCGCGGGGAACGAGTGGGTGGCCCGCTACCGGATCAGGGTGGGCCGGGAGATCGGCTCGGCCGCCCTGGTGGCCGACGGGCTGCACGCCAGGACCGACGGCTTCACCTCGCTGGCCGTCCTCCTGGGCGCGGGCGGCGCCGCGCTCGGCTTCCCGCTGGCGGACCCGATCGTGGGCCTGCTGATCACGTTCGCCATCTGCTTCGTGCTGCGGGACGCCGCCCGCGAGATCTACCACCGGCTCATGGACGCCGTGGACCCCGCCCTCGTGGACCGAGCCGAGAGCATCCTGGGCGCGGTGGACGGGGTGCACCGCGTCGGCTCCGTACGCCTGCGCTGGATCGGCCACGCCCTGCACGCCGAGGTGGAGATCCTGGTAGATCATGACATGTCGGTGGTGGACGCCCACGCGGTGGCGGTGGAGGCCGAGCACCGGCTCATCCACGAACTCCCGCGGCTGAGAGCCGCCACCGTCCACACCGACCCGCACGGCCCCGCGGGCGCCGACCACCACGCCAGCCTGTCCACCCACCGGCCGGGCTGAGCCCGCCGCCGCGCCTCGGGCAACCGGCCACGGAACCCTCCCTTGACCGCACGCCGACCGTGAGGAACGCTGAAGCGGGAGACGATGCCGGGGGCATTACGCGTGAGGCGTCCATTCATCACCTTGCTGTCCGCCAACGCTCTGTCCGTCACCGGAAACGTGCTCTCCATGCTCGCCGTCCCCTGGTTCGTCCTGGAGACCACGGGAAGCGCCGGGCTCACGGGGCTGGCCGCCTTCGCCACCACGTTCCCCATCGTCATCTCCGCCGCGTTCGGCGCCACGCTGGTGGACTGGCTGGGGTTCCGTGGGGCGAGCGTGGTGTCCGACCTGGTGAGCGGGATGGTCGTCCTCGCCGTTCCGGCGCTGTTCCTGACGACCGGGCTGTCCTATCCGCTCCTGCTGCTCCTGCTGTTCGTACGGTGGCTGGCCGCCACGCCGGGGGAGACCGCGCGCAAGGCCATGCTGCCCGACCTGTCGGCCCTCGGCCGCGTCCGCATCGAGCACGCGACGGCGGCGTACGACGGCGCCAGCCGCGGCGCGACCATGGTGGGCGCCCCGCTCGCCGGCATCCTGATCCTCTGGGCGGGACCGAGCACGCTCCTCATCGTCGACGGCGTCACCTTCCTCCTGTCGGCGGCGCTCATCGCCGGCGGAGTCCCGCGCATCGAGAACGGCGAACGCGAATCCGGCGGCTACATCCGCGACCTGCGCGACGGCCTGGCCTTCCTCTGGCGCGACCGCCTGCAGATGAGCGCCACCAGCATGATCGTGGTCGTCAACATGCTCGACACGGGCGTGACCCAGGTGCTGCTGGCCCTGTACGCCCGCGACGTGGCAGGCGACCCCCGCGCGTTCGGCCTGCTCACCGGCGCGCTCGGGGCGGGCGCCGTGGCGGGGACCATCGTGTACGGGGCCGCCGGCGAACGATTACCCATGAGGCTGACCTACGGAGTGTGCTTCCTCATCGCCGGCGTCCCGCGCGTACTGGTCCTGGCGCTCGGCGCGCCGTTCCCCGTGGCGCTCGCCACGGCCGCGCTGTCCGGGTTCGCGGCCGGCGCGATCAACCCGATCCTCGGCATCCTGCAGTTCGGCCGCATCCCCGCCCCCATGAGAGCGCGGGCGCTCGGCACCATGACGGCCGCCGCGTACGCGGCCATGCCGGCCGGCGGGCTGCTGGCCGGCTCCCTCACCGAGCTGACCAGCTTGCGGACCACGCTCTACGCGTTCACCAGCCTCTACCTGATCACGTCCATCCCGCCGTTCGTCTGCCGGGCCTGGCGGGAGCTGGATCAGTCGCCTACCGCGAAAACCTAGCCAGCAGTGCGGACTCCGTGATCGGGGACTCGTGCGTGCCGGCGACCGTGCACGCGTGCGCCCCGGCTGCCGCGCCCAGCCGTACGCACTCCTCCAGCGACCGGCCGCGCAACGTGCCGTACAGGAAGCCGGAGACGAACGCGTCGCCCGCGCCGTTGCTGTCGGCCACCGGCCCGGGCAGCGGCGCGGCCGGGAAGGCGCGCACGCCGGAGTCGCGCGTCAGGACGAGGCAGCCGTCGGCCCCGCGCGTGCAGACGACGGTGTGGGCGCGGCCGCGCCCGAGGATGTCGCGCATCGTGGCGGCCGGGTCGGGGAGCGCGGTGGCCGACAGGAACACCAGGTCGGACCGGTAGGCGAAGTCCTTGTGATAGTCGTTGGCGCCGTCCCAGTCGTGCAGGTCGGTGGAGATCGGCGTGCCGTCGAGGTCGGGGTAGACGTGGCGGCAGAAGTCCATGATCGACAGGTGGACGTGCCGGGCGCGCGTGTTCGCGTACAGCTCGCGCGGCAGCCGCTCGTCCGGCGTGGCCTTCGGGTCGTGGAGCGAGGTGCGGCGGCCGTCCGGGCCCACGAGCAGGACGCTGCGCCGGGTGCCCGCCGCGGCGGGCCCGAAGGAGCAGTCGACCTCGCGCAGCGCCTGACGGACCAGGGCGCCCTGCGGGTCGTCGCCGATCAGGTCGGCGAAGGCGACGGCGAGCCCGAGCGCGTGGCAGCCCAGCGCCACGCCCGCGCCGGTGTTGCCGATCCGGTCGACGACCGGGGGCACGTGGTAGGTGTCCCGGTACGGCAGCGGCAGCTCCGGCACGTACACGGTCGAATCGACCCCCGCCCCGCCGAGGACCAGGACATCGTGGGTCACCGGTTGACCAGCGGGCCGGAGCCGGTGGAGCCGCGGACGACGAGCTCCGGCTGGAAGATCAGCTCGACGTGCTTGGCGGGGGCGCCGTTCACCTCTTCGAGCAGCGTCTGCACGGCGGCCGAGGCCATCGCGCCGATCGGCTTGCGTACGGTGGTCAGCGGCGGGTCGGTGAACGCGATCAGCGGCGAGTCGTCGAACCCCACCACGGACACCTCTCCCGGCACCGACAGCCCCCGCTCCCGGCAGGCCCGGATGGCGCCCAGCGCCATCAGGTCGCTCGCGCACACGATGCCGGTGCAGCCGCGGGCCAGCAGCTGCGCGGCGGCCGCCTGCCCGCCCTCGACGGAGAACAGCGAGTGGGCGATCAGCTCGTCGACGTCGGTCGCGCCGAGCAGCTGAGCCATGGCCTGCTTGTAGCCCTCGATCTTCCTGATCACCGGCACGAACCTGCGCGGCCCCAGTGCGATCCCGATCCGCTCGTGGCCGAGGTCGACCAGGTGCTGCACGGACAGCCGGGCGGCCATGCGGTCGTCGGGCGAGATGAAGGGCGCGTCGATGTGCTCGCTGTAGCCGTCGACCAGCACGATCGGCAGCCCGCGGTCGGTCAGGCGGGTGTAGCGGTCCATGCGGGCGGTGCTGTCGGCGTGCAGCCCGGAGATGAACACGATGCCGCTCACCCCGCGATCGACCAGCAGCTCGGTGAACTCGTCCTCCGGCGCGCCGCCGGGCAGCTGGGTGCACAGGACCGGCGTGTAGCCGTGCTGGGTCAGCGCCTTCTCGATGGCCTGCGCGAACGCGGGGAAGATCGGGTTGTCCAGCTCCGGCGTCACCAGGCCGACCAGCCCGTTGCTGCGCTGGCGCAGGCGGGGCGGGCGCTCGTAGCCCATGAGGTCGAGCGCGGTCATCACCGCCTGGCGGGTGGCGGCCGAGACGCCGGGTTTGCCGTTGAGCACCCTGCTGACCGTGGCCTCACTCACCCCGGCCTGGGCGGCGATGTCGGCTAGGCGAGCGTGACCGTTCATGCCACTCACTTTACTTTCCACCAGGCCGCCGAATCCCCTGCTCCAGGGACATCCGACGCGATCAGGAGCTCCCCGTCGATCCCGAAGTCCACCGGCGTCGCGGTGAGGTTGACGCCACAGACGTACGGCCCCCTGGAGAACACGAGCGTGCCCTCGGGCGACTCGTGCCAGACGAGGTCCCCGCTGTCCCCGCTGAGCGCGCGCCGCAGCCCCAGCGCCTCCCGGTACAGCTCCAGCGTCGAGCCGGGCGTCCCTTCCTGCGCCTCCACGCTCAGCTCGGCCCACTCGGACGGGATCGGCAGCCACGGGTCCTGCCAGCCGGACTCGCGCGTCCACGGCAGCGGGACGCGGCAGCCGTCCCGGCCGCTGTCGGGGTCGCGCAGCCGCTGCGGGTCCTGGCACACCTCCTCCGGCAGGTCGAGCACCTCGGGCAGGCCCAGCTCCTCGCCCTGGTAGACGTAGACCGAGCCGGGCAGCGCGAGCGTCAGCAGCGCGGCCGCGCGGGCCCTGGCCAGGCCGCCGTAGCGGGTGACGTGCCGCTTGACGTCGTGGTTCGACAGCACCCAGGTGGTCGGGGCGCCCACGGAGCCGGCCGTGGCGAGCGAGGAGTCGATCACCGCCCTGAGCTCGGCGGCGTCCCACGGGGTGAACAGGTAGTGGAAGTTGAACGCCTGGTGCAGCTCGTCCGGGCGGACGTACATCGCCAGCCGCTCGGCCGTCGGCGCCCACGCCTCGGCCACGCCGATGCGCTGGCCGGGATAGGAGTCGAGCACGCGCCGCCACGCGCGGTGGATGTCGTGCACGCCGTCGTCGTCGAAGTACGGCACCGGCTCCTTGCCGATCAGCGTGGTCTGGTTCGGGTGGCCGATGTCGGGCAGGTCGCGCGGCTTGACCATGCCGTGCGCCACGTCCACGCGGAAGCCGTCCACGCCCAGGTCGAGCCAGAACCGCAGGATCGACTCGAACTCGCCGCGCACCTCGTCGTTGTCCCAGTTGAGGTCCGGCTGCGCGGGATCGAACAGGTGCAGGTACCACTGCCCGTCCTCGACCCGCGTCCACGCCGGGCCGCCGAAGATCGACTCCCAGTCGTTCGGCCGGTCGCGGAAGATGTAACGATCACGGTGCTCGCCGCGCAACGCCTCCTGGAACCAGGGGTGGGCCGAGGAGGTGTGGTTGGGGACGATGTCCACGATCACCCGCAGGCCGAGGTCGTGCGCCTCGTCGATGAGCGCCTTGGCGTCCGCGAGCGATCCGAACAGCGGGTCGACGTCCCGGTAGTCCGCGACGTCGTACCCGAAGTCGGCCATGGGGGAGGTGTAGAAGGGCGTCAGCCAGATGGCGTCGACGCCGAGCCCGGCCAGGTAGGGCAGGCGATCGCGAACGCCGATCAGGTCACCCACGCCGTCGCCGTCTCCGTCGGCGAAGCTACGCACGTACACCTGGTAAATCGCGGCGTCTCGCCACCATGCGGTCATAGTCTCCCCCTGACGGTCTCGACTATGAAATCCCTTGCCGCAAGTTTACGCAAGCCCTTACATACCCCTCCAATCCGGAAATTTCGGCGTAAGAACCCACAAAGCCCTCGACCGAAACGCCTGCGCAGGAGATTCTTTATGTCAAGGGTGGACATCTAGCGTTAAGGCGCGATGTACTACCTCTTCAATCAGCCCCGTCACAGGTGACACGTGCGCAAGGTGTGGGCCCATGAGCTCGGTCGTTCTCGACAAAGTGTCCAAGGTGTATCCGGGCGGCTACCTCGCAGTCGACCGGTTGAGCCTGCGGGCTGAAGACGGCGAGTTCCTCGTCCTCCTCGGCCCCTCCGGCTGCGGCAAGTCCACGCTGCTCCGCATGATCGCGGGACTGGAGGAGATCACCGAGGGTGACCTGTGGCTGGACGGCGAGATCGCCAACCATCTGGCCCCGCGCGATCGTGACGTCGCCATGGTGTTCCAGAACGGCGCGCTGTATCCGCACCGGACGGTGCGCGGGAACATCGCCTTCCCCCTGGAGATCGCCAAGTCGGACCCGGCGATGGTGCGCGAGCGGGTGACCGAGCTGTCGAAGGCCTTGCACATCGACGAGACGCTGGACCGCCGCCCCGGCACGCTCTCCGGCGGCCAGCGGCAGCGCGTGGCCATGGGGCGGGCCATCGTCCGGCAGCCCAAGCTGTTCCTCATGGACGAGCCGCTGTCGAACCTGGACGCGGGCATGCGTACCGAGCTGCGCATGGAGATCTCGGCGCTGGTCAGGTCGCTCGGCGTCACCACGATCTACGTGACGCACGACCAGGTGGAGGCGCTGACGCTCGCCGACCGGATCGCCATCCTGAACCGAGGGGTGCTCCAGGACGTCGGCACGCCCGCCCAGATTTACAACGATCCAGCCACCGCGTTCGTGGCGGCGTTCCTCAACTCCCAGCAGTTGAACCTGTTGTCGGCCACTGTCAGGACGCCCCAGAACCAGTACGTCATGCTCGATTTCGGCCCGCACCAGCTCACGATGGCGTGGAGCGATCCGAGGGCGTACGCGATCTCGCAGCACACCGGCGGGCAGGTGCTGGTGGGCATGCGCCCGGACGGGCTGGCCCCGGTGCAGGAGTCGTACGACGGGCCGTCGTTCTTCGGGCGGGTGCGGGCGCTGGAGTACCACGGGCACGAGTGGCTGGCGTACCTGGCGTGCGGGGTGCCCGCCGTACCGGTGCCGGAGCCGCCGGACCCGCGCCAGCGGAGCAACGGGGACAAGAGCGGCTCGGGGAAGCTGTCGGGGCTGGTACGGCGGATCTTCTCCTCCCAGCGGGAGGAGGAGCACCAGGAGCAGGAGCAGGTCGGCCAGCACCCGAACAGCGGCATCCACCGCCGCTCCGACCTGATCGTCCGCCTGGGCAACCGCCCCGTCTGGCGCACGGGCGACGCCGCCAAGGTCGCGATCGACCTCTCCCGCATCATGATCTTCACCCTCGACGGCGCCCGCATCGATCCCCCGCGCCGATAGCCGGCGCCGCGCCGCGGTTCACTGCTGGAGGGTCTGGCTGCGTTCGATGAGGTCCAGCATCCCTTTCTGGATCTGGCGCAGGAAGGCGAGAACCTCGTCGGCGGCCGCGGCGACGGCCGAGTCGGCGGGGGCGACGGCGGGTTCGAGCAGCCGGGCCACGGTGTCGGCGAGGACCTGGTCGGGATCGACGCCGAGGGCGGCGGTGGCCGGGTCGGACAGCGCGGCGCCGAACCCCGTGAGCACGGCGTGCACGGCGTAGGTCAGCTCGGGCAGGGGCCGGTCGTGGCGGATCAGCCCGTGGCGGTGATGGATCGGCATGCCCGCCTCGCACAGGGCGCCGGGTGTGGTGCGGGCGAACAGCTCGCGGTCGCCGGCCTGCTGGGTGAGCAGCCGCAGCAGATCGGCGTCGCCGCTCTGCACCCGGCGTGCCAGCGGGAACTTCAGCCCGGTGCGGACCAGCAGCGGAGCCAGGCGGTGCGGCAGCACGGTGGCGGGGTCGGCGCTGACGCGGGTGGTGATCTCGTCCAGGAAGGCCAGCA
Organism: Nonomuraea sp. NPDC003707; assembly: GCF_053587055.1. Lineage (NCBI taxonomy): Bacteria > Bacillati > Actinomycetota > Actinomycetes > Streptosporangiales > Streptosporangiaceae > Nonomuraea > Nonomuraea sp. NPDC003707. Next base: position 619,950 of record NZ_JBSFNK010000002.1, read on the forward strand.
GTTCGCGGGCGAACAGCCCGAGGATGAGGTCCTCTTTGGCGGGCCAGTACAGGTAGACGGTGCCCTTGCCGACCCCCGCCGCGCGGGCGATCTCGCTGACCGTGACCTTGTGCGCGCCGTGATCGAGCACCAGCTCCCGCGCGCTGTCCAGGATGCGGGCGGCTTTGCGCGAGTGGCGCTCGATCAGCTGGCTCACGTGGGCTGTCCTCGGCTTTCGTGCTGGGGTCGGGTCACACGGCGGCGACGTCGAAGGTCTTGTTCTTCATGTCCGGGCCGTTCATTATCTTGCCCATGGCCGGCCCGATGACCGGCGTGCGCATGAGGCGCAGCATCGCGCCGCGCATGACCAGTTCCTTGCGGTCGTGGGGCGTGAAGATTCTGCGCATGATCAGCGCGCTGTCCTGCTCGGTCTGGATGAAGGGCCGCATCCGGGCCTCCCACGCGGACAGTGCGGCGGGCAGGTCGTCGGGATGGCGCTGCACCATGGTGCCCAGCAGCTCGCCTCCGGCGATGCCGCTGGAGGCGCCCATGCCCGCGTACAGGGTCACGCACCAGGCGGCGTCGCCGACCAGGACCACCCGGCCGTGGTGCCAGCGCGGCATCTTGACCTGGTTCACCGAGTCGAACAGGGACTCCGGAGCCTGCTCGAACGCCGTGAACAACTTCTCCAGGAGCGGTCCGGCGGGCTGCGGCCCGAACGCGGCGCGGATGGACTCGATCGGCGGGCGGGCGAACTCGGCGTCGATGTCGTCGGTGCGGTAGGAGAACAGCAGGCCCGGCGGGTGGTCGGAGAAGGGGAAGATCCACGCTGAGCGTCCCGGCTCGGCCAGGGTCAGGCCCTGCCCCTGGCCGAGGCCCTCGATCGGCCGGTCCAGCACGGTGGCGCCGATCATGTAGTTCAGCGGGTGCAGGTGCTCCTCGGGGCCGAAGGCCAGCCTGCGCACGGTCGAGCGCATCCCGTCGGCGCCCACCACCAGGTCGAAGCGCTCGGTGACAGTGGCGCCGGAGGCGGTGTCGCGCAGGGTGACCTCCGCCGCGGAGTCGTCCTGCGCGATGTGGGTGGGCACGGTGGAATAGCGGATCTCCACATCGGCCGGCAGCGCGGAGAACAGCGCCCGCTCGATGTCCCCGCGCAGCACCACCCGTGGCTTGCCTGGCAGGTTGGCCAGGCTCATGCCGGCGGTGTGGCGACCGGCCCGGTTCACCTCGTAGGGGGGAAGCCGCGGGGTGCGGTCGCCGATCGCCTCCAGCGCGCCCAGCCGCTGAGCGGAGGCGAGACCGGTGCCGAACAGCAGGATGAAGTACCCGCCCGAGCGGCGGGCCGGAGCCCGCTCCACCAGCACCGGCTCCCAGCCGACCTGCCGCAGGCGCAGCGCGGTGGCGATGCCCGCGATCCCGAGCCCCACCACCAGCGCACGCCCGACTGCGTCCTTCATTGCCGACTCCCTTTCTGTCGTGTCACCACGACCCTAATAGACAAACTGACCAGATTGGTTCTGTTGGTCAGTTTTTTAGGCGCAGTCGTAGAGGGTGAGGCCGCCGGTCGTGGGACTACCTCCATAGGCGGCGGCGGGGACTTCGGCGCAGTTCGCCTTGATCCATTGCGAGCGGCTCGTGCTCGACCCGCCCATCATGGCGCCGAAGCCGGATCCCAGAACGAAGCGCAGCTGCCCGGAACCCGTCCAGTCCTTCAGCTGCCGGACGGTCGGGGCGTCGTCGATGCCGATGAAGCCGCCCATGCCGATCACGGTGGCGTCGCTGCCGAGGATGAACGTGGAGGCGAACATGGCGCCACCCTCGACGGCGAGCTTGATCCGGGCGGAGCCGGAGTTCTTGACGGCATGGTCGAGGATCTTGCGCTGGTCGGAGGTGAGCTCGCCGCCGCCGCCGGGAAAGCCTCCCGGGAAGCCGCCCGCGAGTCCGGATGGCATGCCGCCCGGGCTCCCGCCGGGGAAGCCTTCGGGGAGTTTCATGCCTGGCGGGAGTTCCATGCCTTCCGGGAGTTCCATGCCTGGCGGGAGCCGCATCCCTTCCGGGAGTTCGCGCCCGCCCGGAGCCGGGCCGGCTCCGCCACCGCCGCCGAAGGGCATGGCCGGCGGCCCCGCGGTGGGGTTGGCGCCGCCCAGCGCCGACGTGGTGCCGGGAACGCTGATCGCCCAGGCCGCGGGCGCCGCCAGCACCGCCAGGACCGCGACGCCGAGGGCGGCGGGCAGCAGCCGTCGCCGGCCGGCGGACAGCAGGAGCAGGACGACCGCCGCCAGCCCGGCCGCGCCCACAGGCCACACCAGCCAGCCGTTCCAGAACGGGGCCCGCCCGATCACGGCACAGGCCCAGGCCGCGGTCACCGCGACGGCCCCGGCCCCCAGCGGGAGCGCCCAGCGCGCCCCCGCCCGATGGGCGCGGGCCAGCGTCGTGACGAAGCCCGCGGTGAGGGCGGCGATGGCGGGGGCCAGCTGCGTCGTGTAGTACGGGTGGAAGATCCCCTGCTGCGTGGCGAACACCACGCCGCAGACCACCAGCCAGGTGCCCCAAAGCACCCATCCCGCCGCGGCGAGCGGCTCACCGGGCATCGCGACCCCGCGCCGGCGCAGTACGGCGACGGCCAGGGCCAGCAGCAGCGCCACCCCGCACAACGGCAGCAGCCAGCTGATCTGCCCGCCGACCTGCTCGTTGAAGAGCCGCCCCGGACCGGCCGCGCCGCCGAAGGAGATGCCGAAGCCGCCCGGGACGCCGCCGCTCCCGCCGCCGAGGACCCGGCCGAGGCCGTTGTAGCCGATGACCAGGTCCCAGGCGCTCCCGTCGGTGCTGCCGCCGACGTACGGACGGTTCCCCGGCCAGAGCGCGACCATCGCGACCCACCACAGGGACGACACGGCGAGGACCGCGCCCCCGGCCGGCAGCCTGGCCAGCCGGCCGGGCCAGGGACCGCGCGCGCCGACCAGCCAGGCCGCCGCGAAGGCGGGGATCACCATCCAGGCGGCCAGCATCTTCGTCAGGAAGCCGAGGCCGATCAGGAGCCCTGCGGCGCACAACCAGCGCAGGGCGGCCCGGCCGGAGTCCGTCCGCAGCGCTCGAGTCAGCGCGTACGCTGCCGCCACCAGCGTCAGCACCAGCAGGGTGTCGGGGTTGTTGTCGCGGTTGATCGCCACCGTGATCGGGGTCAGGGTCAGGACCAGCGCGGCCAGCAGCCCCGCCGCCTCGCCCGCCCACAGGCGTACGGTGCGGTGCAGGAGGAACACCGTGGCGACGCCTTCCAGCACCTGGGGCAGGATCAGCGCCCAGCCGTGCAGGCCGAAGAGCTTGGTGCTGAGGACCTGCGGCCACAGCGCCGCCGGCGGCTTGTCGACGGTGATCACGCCGGCCGGGTCGTAGGCGCCGAACAGGAAGTTCGTCCAGCTCTGGCCCATCGACTTCACGGCGGCGGAGTAGTAGCCGTTGCCCCAGCCGAGGGAGCCGAGGGCCCAGCCGTACAGGCCGGTGGCCAGGAGCAGGATCGCCGCCATCGCGGCCGGGGCCACCCAGCCGGGCAGGCGACGGCCGGCGGCACGCGGCGGCAGTTCGGTGATGTCGGTCATCTGTGCTTCTTCTTCTCCGAAGACGATCAGGGTGTGGGACGGCGGAAGACGGCCAGGCGCAGCGTCACGAAGCGGACGGCGGTGACCAGCGCGGACGAGGCGGTGAGCACGAGCGTCTCGGCCGCGGCCGACGCGTCGGGCTGGACCTGGCGGAACAGCAGCACGGCGGCGGAGGTGACGACGTACCCGAGCAGGAAGAGGGCCCCCGCTCCCAGGTGCGCCCGTCCGGCCCCCGTGCCGGACCAGCGGAAGGTGAGGCGGCGGTTGGCCTCGGTGTTGAGCACGGTGAGGACGAGCAGCGACACCAGGTTCGCGATCATGGGCGGCCACCACGCGCGCAGCAGCCAGTAGAGCAGGGCCTGACCGGCCGTCGAGAGCACGCCGATGGCCACGAAGCAGCCGACCTCCCAGGTGATGCGGGAGCCCGCCCTGGCGGGGGCCAGCACGGCGTCGGGGTGCTCGGCGGCGGGGGCGGGGCGCCGCGGCAGCGGAGCCCGTGCGGCGCCTGAGGCCTTCATGCGGGCCACCCGCCACAGCCCGCGCAGGTCGTCCACGGCGGTGCCGACGACGTCGACCCGGGTGTCCACGTCCTCGACCCAGTCGACCGGGACCTCGTGGATGCGCAGCCCGTTGTGCTCGGCGAGCAGCAGCAGCTCGGTGTCGAAGAACCAGGCGTCGTCCTGCGTCCTTTCGAGCAGCGGGCCGAGCACGTCCGTACGGGCGGCCTTGAAGCCGCACTGCGCGTCGCTGAACCGGGCTCCGTGGGTGAGCCGGATGATCGCGTTGTAGCAGCGGGAGATCAGCTCGCGGCGCGGCCCGCGCACGGTGCGCGCGCCGGAGGCCAGCCGGCTGCCGATGGCGAGGTCGGAGTGGCCGCTGGCGAGCGGGGCGATCAGCGGCAACAGCCCGTCCAGGCGCGTGGACAGGTCGACGTCCATGTAGACGACGATGTCGGCCTCGCTCGCGCCCCACACAGTACGCAGTGCGAGCCCGCGCCCCTTCCTGTCGAGGTGGACCACGTCCGTGCCGGGCAGCTCGACGGCCAGCTCCCGGGCCACCTCCAGCGTCCGGTCACGGCTCGCGTTGTCCGCCACGGTGATCCGCCAGGGGAACGGCATCCGCTCACGGAGGTGCGCGTGCAGGGTGCGCAGGCATCCCGGGAGCGCGCGCTCCTCGTTGTAGACGGGGATGACGATCTCGACCGTGGGATTCGGCAGCTCCGAGCGCTGGAAGTCACGGAGGACGCCCTGGCCGCAGGTGGTGTCGGTCATCGCTGTCCACTTCTCTTCGCAGGGATGTCAGATCGCTCGGTGGGACGGCTCCATCACCGGCGATCAGCACGACGCCGGGCGCGATCCTCGCGCCGGGGCCGTCGTGGTCACCCCTCAAGCCTCGTGGCCCCGCCCCGGGGGAACGTCCGCCTGGAGGAGGGTTCTGAGCTGCGGCGATCGCAGTAGACGCGGGCGCGGGCCTACCGCGCCCGCGGTTCCCGGCCGATCAGCGGGCCTGGGGACGGACCAGGCCGGTCTCGTAAGCGATGATCACCAGTTGGGCGCGGTCGTGCGCCTTCAGCTTGGTCATGGCCCGGTTGACGTGGGTCTTGGCGGTCACCCGGCTGATCCCCAGCAGGTCAGCGATCTCGTCGTTGGTGCGTCCGCAGGCGACCAGGGTCATCACCTCCCGTTCGCGCTCGGTGAGCACGGCGAGGTCTTCGGGGACGTGCTGGGCCGAGACGCCGGGGCCGGCCAGGAAGCGGGTGATCAGCCGGCTGGTCGCCGACGGCGACAGCAGCGCCTCGCCCCTGGCCACCACCCTGATGGCCTCCTGCAGCTCGCCGGCCTCCACGCCCTTGCCGAGGAAGCCGCTGGCGCCCGCCCGCAGCGCGGCGAAGACGTACTCGTCGATCTCGAACGTGGTCAGGACCAGCACCCGGACCCCGGCCATGGCCTCGTCGGAGGTGATCTCCCTCGTCGCGGCCAGACCGTCCATCCCGGGCATGCGGACGTCCATCAGCACCACGTCGGCCATGGTCTCCCGCGCCAGCCGTACGGCGTCGTGACCATTGGCGGCCTCGCCGACCACGTGCAGGTCGGGGGCCGAGTCGATCAGCACCCGGAACCCCGCGCGGACCAGCGCCTGGTCATCGGCCAGCAGCACGTTGACGGTCATCGCCTGTTCTCCCTGGAGGTGGGCAGCACGGCGTGCACCCGGAACCCGCCGCCGTCCACGGGCCCGGCGAGGAACGTGCCGCCGACCGACAGGGCCCGCTCCCGCATGCCGATCAGGCCGTGACCGAACCCGGGGGAGATCCCGCCCGCACCGCCACGACCGTCGTCGGTCACGGTGACGATCACCTCGTCGGCGGCGTACTCGATCCGCACGGTGGCGGTCGCCCGCGGCGCGTGCTTGCTCACGTTGGTCAGCGCCTCCTGGACGATCCGGAACGCGGCGAGGTCCACAGGGGCCGGCAGCGGTCTCGGATCGCCGTAGAGCAGCCGGCCCAGCTTCAGCCCGGCGGCGGTGAAGGAGTCGACCAGCTCCGGCAGCCGGTCCAGCCCCGGCGCGGGCTCGGTCAGGAGCTCGTCGCGGCTGCCCGGCCGGCGCAGCAGCCCCACCGTCGTCCGCAGCTCGTCCAGCGCCTCCTTGCCGGCTTCGCGGACATGGCCCAGCGCCGCGCGGGCCTGCTCGGGTTCGCTCTCCAGCATGTACGCGGCGACCTGCGCCTGCACGTTGATCAGCGCGATGTGGTGGGCGAGAACGTCGTGCAGCTCCCGCGCGATGTGCAGCCGTTCCTCCATCACCCGGCGTTCGGCCTCCTCCTCGCGCGTCTCCTCGGCCCGGCGCGCCCGCTCCTCGATGGCGGCCACGTACGCCCGGCGGCTGCGCAGCGAGTCCCCGACGGCGGTGGCCATGCCGATCGCCGCGATCGGCGCCAGCACCTCGGGCGCCAGCCACGCGCTGTCGCCGAACACGACCCTGGCCACGGCGACCACCAGCGCGGCGAGCCCGCCGCAGATCCACGCGTGCCGGCGCGGGCATCGGGAGGCCACCGTGTACATCGCGATCGCCGACCCCAGGTCCAGCACGTTCCGCCCGCCGTCGATCATGGCATAGGCGGCGAACCCGGTGACCGTGACGGCGAGCACGGCGTGGGGCCACCGCCGCCGGAAGACCAGCGCGCCGCAGACGACCGCGGCCAGCGCGATGTCGTACGCGGTGAGGGGCCGCATCGGGTCGTGCCACTCCGCGCCGGGCGGCGGGGGAGCGCCCGGCGCCAGCAGCGTCGTCGCATACACGCACACGGCCAGGACCGTGTCGGCCGCATAGGGACGGGACAGGAGTTCCCGTCTCAGCCAGGTCACCGTACGCACCTTTCAAACGTTAGGCCTGACCTGGGCGAAGTCCCTCATCCCGTGGTACCCATCCGCTCTACTGCGCCCGCAGTACGCCCGTCGCTCCGCCACTTGACCAATCGGACCGCAGTCCGTATTTTCGATGCAGTAATCGGACCACAGTCCGGAAAGGACCTGAAATCATGAGCAGACTGCTGCACATCTCCGCCTCCCCCCGCGGGGGCGAGTCGATCTCGCTGGGCATCGCGCGGACGTTCGTCGAGGAGTACCGCGCCGCCAGGCCCGGTGCGACGGTCGATCACTTCGACCTGTGGGACGGCACGCTCCCCGAGTTCGGCCCCGCCGCCGCGGGCGCGAAGATGACCGTGTTCGGCGGTGGCACGCCCGAGGGGGAGCAGGCGGAGGCGTGGGCGGCGGCCGTGCGGACGTTCGAGCGCTTCGACTCCTACGACCGTTACCTCTTCAGCGTGCCGATGTGGAACGGGGGCGTGCCCTACAAGCTGAAGCAGTTCATCGACGTGGTCAGCCAGCCGGCGATGGTCTTCGACGTGCACCCGGAGACCGGGTATCGCGGCCTGCTGACCGGCAAGCGCGCCGCCGTCGTCTACACCAGCGCCGTCTGGGGTCCCGGCCTGGGGCCGGAGTTCGGCAATGACTTCCAGTCGACGTACTTCGACGACTGGCTCCGCTGGGCCGGCATCGCCGACATCCAGGAGATCCGCCATCACCCGACGCTGACGGGCTCGTACGAGGCCGAACGCAAGCAGGCCGACGAACGCGCCCGCCGGATCGCCAGGACGTTCTGACGCTCAGCCGAAACAGGTGTCCGCCGGATGCCTCAGGAGGCGCAGGTCCAGCGGGGCCCGTCCGGGGTGTCCTCCACGAGGACCCCGCCCTCCTGCATCGCCGCCCGCACCGCGTCCGCCACCTCGTACCGCCCCTCCTCGCGCAGCCGGGTGCGGAGCACCAGCAGGGGCTCCACCAGGGAAGGGAGGCTCTGCGAGCGGAGGCGGGCGGTCGAGGCGAGCTCGCCGAGGCGGGCGATGAGCAGCCGCATCAGCTCTCTCGCCTGGTCGACCCCGCCGGCGTCCTCCTCCGTGTCGGCCGCCCACTTGACGATCTCGGCCTCCAGGTCGAGCACCGCCTGGGCCGCCGCCACGAGGTCCGGACGGGCCACCGCCGCCTTGAACAGCTCCTCGCACGTGTGGATCGTCTCCTCCAGCGTCACCTCGGCGGGAGCGGGGTCGGCCGGGGGTGGCGGGGTGGCGGCGCCCGTGCCGGGGCCGCCCTCGGCCAGGCGGCGCAGCTCGGCCAGGTCGGTGTGGGTGCCCGTGGGCAGGACCGTCGTGGAGCCGGGCAGGCGGACGGTCAGGCCGCCCCGGCCCGCCACCCGCACCGACTCGGTCTCGAGGTCGATCATCAGGGCGGTGTGCTCGTCGAGGCCCAGGACGGCGGTGCCGGGCGGCAGCTCGCGCTCCATGCGGGACAGCCGGCGCTCGCCCAGATAGCAGTAGCGGGTGTCGTGGGTGCCGCCCTCGGCGTTGTCGAAATGGGGGATCAGCACGGCCCGCAGCCCGAGCGGCTCCAGCAGGTCGACGCCCTCGCGCCAATGCGGATCCGCGCCCACCTTGTAGATCTCGTACACCGGCACGGTGGCCAGGCCCGCCGTGCAGGCGGCGGCCGAGGCCAGCACCGTCACCCCCTCGCGCGCGCGGATGCGGGCACGCAGGTCGCCGGCCACGCCCGAGCCGGCCCACCGGTCGAGCGCGTACGTCGGGCTGCCGGGACCCGAGAAGACCCAGTCGGCGCCCGTGATCCCAGCCGCCACCTCGACCTCCAGGCCGACGCTGCGCGCGAAGTAGCGGCAGGCGCGGGCGGAGATGTCGGCGGAGTTTTCCTGGAAGGCGTAGGGAGTGTCGAGCAGCACGGCCCGCGCCCCGGCGCGCAGCGAACGCGCCGCCGCGCGGTGGATCTCGACCATGGTCGGGCTCGTCTCGCCCGACCCCATCAACACCAGCAAACCCGGCATGGCTGTCGGCCCCTCTCTCGCATGCCATCGACTACATCCGGGCCCGCCACGGCTTTCAAGAGCGTTGCGACAATGCGTCGGAGACGTACTTGCATATGATTGGCAGTAAGTTGGTGGCGGTGACGGGAAGACACGTGATCCTGGTTGAGACGCTCATGCTACGGGTGGGCACCGACAATCGCTGGTCCTACCGGCATGCCCTTACCCGGCCACGGCGAGGGGAGAGCCCCGACGAGGCGGCCCGCCGGCTCGGCGGGGTCGCGGCCGAGGACCCCGGGACCGTCGTGCACTCCACGAGCTGGCGATACGAGCCGGACGGCGGGGTCGTCCTGACCTATGCGGTCTGCCCGGACCCGGCGCCGTGGCTGCCCGCGGTCGAGGTGCCCGAGCTGGAGATCGCCAGGGGCGAGGGGCCCGCGACCCCGTCACCTGAGCGCGTCGCCCTGGCCAACGTGGTCGCGCACGCGGTCCGGCACCTGGGCCTCCTCATGGCCGAGGACCCCGTCGTGTCGCGCGTCCTGTCGAGCCATCCCGCGATCGCCCTCGCCCTGGAGCCGGCGGGCGCGCCCGCCTGAGAGGCGGCGGCCCAGCGCCTGCATGGGCCGTTCGACGTATCTGTAGCTGAGCGCGCTGACGGCCAGCACCACGGTGAGGGCCAGCGCCGCCATCATGAGCTGGTACGCCGGCTCCGCCCGCCGCAGGTCGCCGGTGATCGCCACGAAATACTTCAGCAGCGGGTGATGCACCAGGTAGAGCGAGTAGCTGATCAGCCCGAGCCAGGTCAGCACCCTGGGCAGCCGCCGCCCCCGCAGCGCCATCCCCGCCGCGAACGTGGCCCCGGCCAGCACGATCGTCGTCAGCCACACATCGGCCCGCACCCACCACCAGCCGCCCTGGACGGCCCACAGCGGCGCGATCCCCACCAGCGCCGCGGCCACCGCGACCGGCCACAGCCGTCCGTGGCCCCGCTCCCACCGGTGGATGGCCGTCCCCGCGAACATCACCGCCAGCACCGCCACCGCGAGCCACGGCACCCGGCTGCTCAGCGGCAGCAGCGTCAGCGCCATCAGCCCCAGCGCGCAGGCCGCGGCCGTGCGCAGGCGTCCCCACACGACGCAGGCCAGCCCGGCTGCGAACACGGCGGCGGAGACGTAGGCGGGCCACCCGCCCGTCAGCACCGCCCCCGACGCCACCAGCCCCACCACCACGGCCCCCGCCGCGAACGACACCGACAGCAGCCCGCTCCGGCCGTGCCCCCCGATCAGGAACAGCGCGGTGACCAGGAGGTAGAAGATCATCTCGTACGACAGCGTCCACATCGTGTCGGCCACGCCGCCCACGTTCACGACGTCGAGCAGCATGGTCGCGTGCGCCGCCACCGCGCTGGCGTCCCTGGGCACCTCCGGCCGCACCGGCACCCACCAGGCCAGGGCCAGCACGAGGACGACCACGCCGAGGTAGAGGGGATAGAGCCGGAAGAACCGGCTGATCCAGAACTTGCGCACGTCGCCGTGGCGTTCCAGGGACGTGGGGATGATGTAGCCGCTGACCAGGAAGAACACGAGGATGCCGTAGATGCCGAGGCTGAACCAGTACGGCCTGAGCTGGGGCAGGAACCACGGCAGCAGGTGCTCGGCCACCACGGCCAGCGCGCCGATCCCCCGGAGCGCGTCCAGCCACGCGAGCCGGGCGGCGGCGGGGACGGAGGTGGTCACGGGCTGGGCGGCGACGGCGGACACCCGCCCAAACCTACCCACGAAGGCTGAAGAGATGCTGGCACCGAAGAACGTCGTGCTCGGGCATCACCGATACGCTAATGATCCCGTGGCGAGAAGGAGGCCCCAGCATGACCGTCGCCGTCCATGTCGGACCCGAGCCGGTGCCCGTGCTCATCGAGGCGGTGCGTCAGGCGGGCGGCCAGGTCGTGCCGCTGGAGGAGGCCGAGGCGATCGTCTTCTTCGGCGGCGGTCCCGCGGAGCTGCGGCCGATGCTCCACGAGGGCATCCGCTGGGTGCAACTGCCGAGCGCGGGCATCGAGCGGTTCGCCGACGCCGGGCTGATCTCCGAGCACCCGGTCTTCACCGCTGCCACCGGCTCCTACGGCCTGCCGGTGGCCGAGCACGCGATGGCCCTGATGCTGGCGGCCGCGCGCCGGCTGTACCGGGCGGCCAGGGTCAAGGCGTGGGAGCCGAAGACGTCCAGGGAGTTCGCGGGCTCGACGGTCGCGATCGTCGGCTACGGCGGCATCGGGCGGGTGCTCATGCGGATGATGGAGCCGTTCGGCTGCCGGGTCCTGGCGGTCACCGACAGCGGCGAGGCGCCAGGCGCGGACCTCGTGCTGCCGCGAGCCCGCTACCGCGAGGTGCTGCCCGAGGCCGACTACGTGGTCGTCCTGGCGCCGGCCACGCCGGAGACGAGGGGGATGTTCGGGAAGCGGGAGTTCGAGCTCATGCGCGAGGACGCCTGGCTGGTGAACGTCGCCCGAGGCAGCCTCGTCGTGACCGACGAACTGGTGGACGCGCTGCGCGCGGGCCGCATCGGCGGCGCGGCGCTGGACGTCACGGACCCGGAGCCGCTGCCCGACGGGCATCCGCTGTGGAGCCTGGACAACGTGCTCATCACGCCCCACTCCGCCAACCCGCCCTCCTCCTACTGGCGCGGCCTGACCGAACGCGTCACCGCCAACGTGCGACGCTTCGGCGACGGCGCCCCGCTGGAGGGCGTGGTCTCCCCGACCGAGGGGTTCTGAGGCGCCCCAGAGACGGCTCAGAGACGGCTCAGTCGAGGTTGAGGCGGGCCCCGTTGCTCAGCCCCGAGTCGTGCACCTCGAGCGCGGCCGGGGCGAGGTCCTTCGGCAGCTCGAACACCAGCGCGCCGGCGAACGACTGGCCCGCCTCGATGCGGATCGGCGTGATCTCCTTGCCGTCCTTGTCGAGCAGCTTGGTGCCGCCGTGTAACTCCTTGTCCTCATCCACCAGCTTCTGCTGGCCCGGGTAGAGCACCCTGGCCTCCTGGCCGACGTTGCTGACCCGCACGCCGATCTGGCACGTGCGGGTCTGCGCGGACTTCACGGGCTTGGGACACTTCGTGCTGGTGACGGCGAAGCGCAGCTTGCCGTCCTGCACGGGCCCGTCCTCGCCGGCCGACGAGGGCCGCAGCACCCAGATCAGCACGAGGATCAGCCCCACCACCAGCACGAACGCGATGATCAAGGCGGTCATGCAGCCCGCGAGTACACCCCGCTTGGGCTTGGCGGGCGGATAGCCCGGCAACGGCCCCTGGCCGGTGGCGGAGGGGTGGGGCATCGGCCCCTGCCCGGTCTGGTGGTGGGGGACCGGGCCGGTGAGATCCGGATGCGGCCCCCGCGGGCCCATCCCGGTCTGCGGCACGGGACCGGTCCGCTCGGGGTGGGGCGCCGGCGGCTGCTGCGGCACCCGGCCGACGCCGGGCGTGGGCCCGGTCCGCTCGGCGGGCGGCGGCTGCATCATGCCGGGCTTGGGCCCCGTGCGTTCGGCGGGCGGCGGCTGCATCATGCCGGGCTTGGGGCCGGTGCGCTCGGCGGGCGGCACGTGGCTCGCCGCCCTCGGCGTGGGGCCGGTGCGTTCGGCGGGCGGCGGAGGCTGTGGCCTGCGGGGCTCGGCGTGGGGAGCACGACCCTCGGGCCGGCGGGGCGGGCGGCCCGCGCCCGGCACCGCGCCCGTACGATCGGGCGGCATCGGAGGCGGCATCATCGGGAAGTCCGACGGGTTCCACGAGTTGGTCAGGTGCTTGGTGGCGGCGAGTTGCGCCGCGGGCTCGTCGGCCGCCCCCACCAGCTCCAGCAGCAGCTGCTTGGCCGCGGGCCGGCGGGTCGGGTCGGGGTGGATGGCCGCGGCCACCAGCCGGTCCAGCGGCGCGGGCAGCCCCCGCAGGTCGGGCGGCGCGCTGCGGGCCCGGGCCGCCATCACGTACGCGTCACCCTCGCCGAACGGATGCCCGCCCAGCCCCGCGTAGGCGATCAGCGACCCCCAGGCGAACACGTCGCCCGCCGGGCTGGTGCGCCCCTCGAAGACCTGCTCGGGAGCGATCCATCCGGGCGTGCCCATCACCATGCCGGCGTTCGTGTGCCGGGAGCTGACGTGCGTCGAGCGCGCCAGCCCGAAGTCGATCACCCGGGGCCCGGCCAGCGTCAGCATCACGTTGGCCGGCTTGAGGTCGCGGTGCACCAGCCCGGCCGCGTGGATCGCGGTCAGCGCGGCGGCCACGCCGACGGCCGCGGAGTGCAGCACCGACGGCGACAGCGCGCCGTGCTCGATCAGGTGGTCCTCTAGCGAGATGCCGTCGATGTACTCGGTGACGAGGTAGAGGACGCCGCGGTCCTCGCCGTGGTCGAGCACGCGCGCCGTGCAGAACGAGGCCACCTTGCGCGCGTTGGACACCTCTTCGTGGAAACGCGCCCGGTAGACCGGGTCGGCCGTGTAGTCGCGCCGGATCGCCTTGAGCGCCACCCGCTGCCCGTCGGCCGCCTTGGCGAGGTAGACCACGCCCATGCCACCGGAGCCGAGACGGCTGACCAGCTCATAGGGGCCGATCGCCGGCGGATCTTCCGGCTCCAGCGGAGTGCCTGCGGAGCGCCCCAACGTAGCCGTCCTCTCGCCGTCGTCATCCCGTCTCAATCCGAACCGTTCCTCCGCCCGGCACGTCATTTTGTACCCAAGACTCTAACGGAGGAAGTGCCTGCCCGGTGGCGACTAGTTCTGAGCAGGAGAAGGAGCGCCGTGGATGCGCAAGGGGCGCATCGTCACCCGCAGGCGCGAGAGGTTGAGGGTGTGGGGGAGGGGACGGTGCGGGGACAGCAGCCGCCCGACCGGCTTGGGGCGGGCGGCGCGGACGATGCCGGCCAGGAAGGCGGTCCCGACCGCGAGCGTGAGGTGCACGCCGTCGCAGCCCGGTCTGGCCCACCACTCGTTCGCCGCGGTGCCGTCCAGCCAGATCTCGGGGGCGAAGGTGTTCGCGTACGGCAGGCGCGAGCTGCGCTGGTGCGCGGCGATCGGCACGAGCACGGTGGTGCCGGCGGGCAGGGTGGTGCCGTACCAGTCGGTCCCGGTGGCGGTGACCCGCGACAGCGCCGGCACCGGCGGCCACAGGCGCAGCCCTTCGCGCAGGCAGGCCCGCAGGTAGTCGGCGTCGCGGCGGGCCGACTTGCGCTGGGCCGGGTGGGCGGCCAGCAGCGCCAGCGTCTGCATCAGCCCCGCCGACATCACGCCGAGGCCCATCAGCCAGAACGCCGCCTGCATGAGCCCGCGCGAGCGGCCCACCCCCGGCCTCTCCGCGATCAGGCCGGCCAGGCTGCCGGGTTCGGCGCGGCGCAGGTGGTCGAGGATGCGGGCGCCGTAGCGGCCCGAGAGCAGGTCCTGGCGCCGCCTGTCGCGCCACCTGCCGGCCCGCGTGAGGTCCGTCAGCAGGCGGGTGAGCTCCACGTCGTCGGCCGCGCCGTCGCCGTAGACGCAGCGCCTGGCCACCCGCTGCCACCGGGCGTTCAGCCGGTCGTGGTCGACCACGCCGGAGGTGAGCTCCCCGGCCTCCTCCCTGGCGATGTCGATGAACGTCGGGCGCAGCACGTCCGTCGGCAGGCCGAAGGGGCGTTGCTCGACGCCCTGCGCGAATTCGCCCTCCTCCGACAGCACGCGCAGGGCGTCCCGCTTGGAGATGATCAGCAGCGCGGGGCCGCGCAGGCCGCGCACCAGGACGGGGCGGCCGCCGTACCTGGCCTCGAGCTCGGCCAGCAGCGCGCGGGAGCGCAGCGGGTCGCGCCCACGCGTCAGATGCGGCAAGCCCGGCGGGACGATCGTGGCGGCCAGGCGCAGGCTCTCCAGCACGGTGGCCCGGGGGAGGTCCCTAGGCACGCGCGGCCTTCCGTGCTCCGACCGGCGCCCGCGGGTCCGTGGCCATGCGGGCACTGACCTTTCGGCCCGCGGGCGCCTCCTGGGTGGCCGGAGCAGGAAGGAAGTCCATATGCCGATGTGATCTCCCGTGGCGCCGCGTTCGCAATCAGGGGTCTCGGCCACCGGAACACTTCCGGGCTGAGGCCGCGGAGATGTTCCGATGGCCGGAACGCCTACGCGCCGAGGAGGGCCGCCGAGATGGCCTGGGCGGCGCCGCGTACGGAGATGCCGAGCTTGGCGAGCGGCACCGCGCCCACGGGGGCGGCCACGCCGAGGGACATGCAGATCCGGCCGCCCGGGCCGAACACCGGCGCCGCCACGCACGCCACACCCTCGGTGAACTCCTCCTGCGAGTACGCCACGCCGTGCCGGCGGACCTGGGCCAGCTCGCGTTCGAGCCCGCCCAGCGTGGTGATCGTGCGGCGCGTCATCCGCTCGAACGAGCCGCGCGCCAGCAGCTCCTGGCGCAGCCTCGGGTCGAAGGCCAGCAGCGCCTTGCCGGTCGCCGTGCAGTGGAGCGGCACGCGGTCCATGCCGTCGGAGCGGGAGTCGACGCGGTTGTGGCCGTAGAGGCGCTCGACGTAACGGGCCTCCAGGCCGGAGGGGACCGCCAGGTTGACCGTCTGCCTGGTGGCCTCGTACAGGTAGAGCAGGTAAGGAAGCACGACCTTGCGGGTGCCGGGCACGCGGGCCCGGGTGATGCCGGCCATCGTCTCCAGCAGCTCGCCCGGCAGGTAGCCGTTGCCCACCCGCCTGGCCAGCTCGCGCGAGCACAGCACGCCCAGGATGCGGTGGGCGGTCGACTTGGGCAGGCCCGTGCTGCGGCACAGCTGCGAGAGGCTGACCGGGTGGGAGGCGGCGCCGAGCGCCAGCAGGATGTCGATGCCCCGCTCCAGGCTGCCCGGCTGGGCCACGGGGCGGTCGTCCGCCATCCTCTGCACTTGGCGGACCAGTTCCGTCGGCATTGATGTCCTTTCGCTCTCCGGAGAGCGAAAGGGGCTTCCCGGGGGCTGCGGTTGTCCTGTCCTTGGCGTACCCGGCTGCCGCCCGTTAACGCAGGCTGATGATCTCGGCGTACACGGAAACGGCCACTTCACCGGGCGTTCTGGCACCTATGTCCAGACCCGCCGGAACCCGTACGCGCTCGCCTCCCTCCACGCGCGCCAGCACCGCCGTGCCGCGCCTGCGGCTGGCGATCAGCCCGACGTACGGGACGCCCTTGGCCAGCGCGTCACGCAGGATCGGCTCCTCGCCGACCCCGTGCGAGGCCACCAGGACGGCGTCGGCGTCGGCGGCGACCCCGGGGCCGGTCTCGATCTGGTACCCCAGCGCCTGGCCGACGGCGGCGAAGGCCCGGGCGATGGGGCTGTCGCCGTACACGTGGATCAGCACGGGAGGCAGCACGGCCTCCAGGAAGATCTCCAGCGTGCCGCCGGACAGGCACGGCTGGCCCACGGCGATCAGGCCCTCCTCCTCGTGCGGCTCGCCCGCCTCCGGCGTGATCCGCAGCAGCGTGGTCCGTGCCGCGCGCCGGAGTTCGAGCAGCCGCAGGCCCTGCGCCCGGACGGTGTCGGTGGCGCAGACCCCGCCGACGAACCCCTCGATCGTCCCGTCCGGCAGCACCAGCGCGCGGTCGCCCGCCTTCGCGCTGGTCGGCCGCTGCGCCCGCACGACCGTGGCCAGCACGTACGGCTCCCGCCCCGACCGCAGCCGCGCGACCCGGGCGTCCAGGTCGGCGGCCGGGCGCGGCCGGGACGTCGGCATGCCGAGAAAGTCGCTCACGGGATGGCCAGGTCCGTGCGGAACGGGTCGCCGTTGACGACGCGCCAGACGTTCGCCGGGGTGAGCGGCATGTCGGCGTGCCGCACACCGTACGGCTTGAGCGCGTCCACCACGGCGTTGACCACGGCCGCGGGAGAGCCGACGGTGGCCGACTCGCCCACGCCCTTGGCCCCGATCGGGTGCGTCGGCGAGGGCGTCACGGTCTCGCCCAGCTCCCACGACGGGCACTCCATCGAGGTCGGCAGCAGGTAGTCCATGAACGACGCCCCCAGGTGGTTGCCGTCCTCGTCGAACGCCATCACCTGCATGAGCGCCATCCCCACCCCGTCGGCCAGCCCGCCGTGGATCTGCCCCTCGACGATCATGGGGTTGATCCGCACGCCGCAGTCGTCCACCGCCACGAACCTGCGCACCTTCACCTGCCCCGTCCCCGGATCGACGTCGACGACGCAGATGTAGGCGCCGAACGGGTAGGTGAGGTTGGGCGGGTTGTAGACGGTGGCCGCGTCCAGGTGGCCCTCGACGCCTTCCGGCAGCTCCAGGTTGGAGTGCGCGGCCAGCGCGATCTCGGCCATCGACTTACCTGCGGACGGGTCGCCCACCACCGACCACCTGCCGTCGGCCCACTCCAGGTCGTCCGGCGCGGCCTCCAGCATGGCCGCCGCCACGATCTTGGCGCGGTCGCGCACCTTCCTGGCCACGATGGCGGTGGCCGCGCCCGAGACGGGGGTGGAGCGCGAGCCGTACGTGCCCAGCCCGAACGGCGTCTGGTCGGTGTCGCCGTGCACCACCTCCACGTCGTCGGCCGGGATGCCCAGCTCCTGCCCGACGATCTGGGCGAACGTGGTCTCGTGCCCCTGGCCCTGCGACTGGCACGAGACCCGCAGCACGGCCTTGCCCGTCGGGTGCACGCGCAGCTCGGCGCCGTCGGCCATGCCCAGGCCGAGGATGTCCATGTGCTTGCGCGGGCCCGCCCCGACGGCCTCGGTGAAGAAGCTGACGCCGATGCCCATCAGCTCGCCCCTGGCCCGCTTGTCGGCCTGCTCGGCGCGGAGCTTGTCGTAGCCGGCCATGTCCATGGCCAGGCGCAGCGCCCTGGGGTAGTCGCCGGAGTCGTACTCCCAGCCGGTGGGGGAGTGGTAGGGGAACTGCTCGGGTCTGAGCAGGTTGCGCATCCGCAGCTCGGCCGGGTCGAGGTCCAGCTCGGCGGCCAGTACGTCGATCATGCGCTCGACCAGGTAGACGGCCTCGGTGACGCGGAAGGAGCAGGCGTAGGCGACGCCGCCGGGGGCCTTGTTCGTGTAGACGCCGGTGACCTCGCAGTGGGCGGCCTCGATGTCGTACGAGCCGGAGAAGACGTGGAAGAACCCGGCCGGGAACTTGGTCGGCTGGGCCGTGCCGTTGAACGCGCCGTGGTCGGCCAGCACCTTGACCCTGATCGCCTGGATCCTGCCGTCACGCGTCGCCGCCACTTCGCCGCGCATGTGGTAGTCGCGGGCGAAGGCGGTGCTCATGAGGTTCTCGGAGCGGTCCTCCATCCATTTGACCGGCTTGCCGGTGACGATCGAGCCGACGATCGCGCACACGTAGCCGGGATATATCCCGACTTTTCCGCCGAAACCGCCGCCGATGTCCGGGGAGATCACCCGGATCTTGTGCTCGGGCAGCCCGGCCACCATCGCGTACAGCGTCCGGTGGGCGTGCGGCGCCTGCGTGGGGCACCAGACGGTCAGCTTGCCGGTGACCCTGTCGAAGTCCGCGAGCGCGCCGCACGTCTCCAGCGGCGCCGGGTGCACGCGCGGGTAGAGCAGGTCCTGGGCGACCGTCACCTCCGCCTGCTCGAAGAGGGCGTCGGTGCGGGCGCGGTCGCCGGCCTCCCAGTCGAAGATGTGATTGCCGGTACGCCCTTCGAGGTCGTCCCGGATGACCGGCGCGTCCGGGTCGAGGGCCTTCCTGGCGTCGATGACCGCGTCGAGGGGGTCGTACTCGACGTCGATGAGCTCCAGCGCGTCGCGGGCCGAGTAGGCGTCCTCGGCCACCACGAAGGCCACCTCCTGGCCCTGGAAGCGCACCTTGTCCGTGGCCAGCACCGCCTGGGTGTCCTGCGAGAGCGTCGGCATCCAGGCGAGGCCGAGCCCGGCCAGGGTCTGCCCGGTGATGACGGCCTTGACCTTCGGGTGGGCCTCGGCGGCGCTCGTGTCGATGGAGACGATCCTGGCGTGGGCGTGCGGGCTGCGCAGCACGGCGCCGTACAGCATGCCGGGCAGCCGTACGTCGTCGGTGTAGTTGCCGCGGCCCCTGATGAAGCGGGCGTCCTCCTTGCGGTGCATGCGTCCGTAGCTCATGATTTCGCCTCCGTCGCGGACTCGGCGACATTCAGACTCGCCTGGGCCGCCCACCTGATGGACCGAACGATGTTCTCGTAGCCGGTGCAGCGGCACAGCTGGCCCGAGATCGCCTCGCGGATCTGACCCTCGTCGGGGTCGGGCACGCGGTCGAGCAGCGCGCGTGCGGTGAGCAGCATGCCGGGCGTGCAGAACCCGCACTGCAGCCCATGACACTCCACGAACCCCTTCTGCACCGCGTCCAGCTCCCCGTCCCGTTCCAGGCCCTCCACGGTGGTGACCTCGTGGCCGTCGGCCATCACCGCCAGCACCGTGCACGACTTGACCGGCACGCCGTCGAGCCGCACCGTGCAGACCCCGCAGTTGGAGGTGTCGCAGCCCCAGTGAGTGCCGGTCAGGCCCAGCTCGTCGCGCAGGAAGTGCACGAGGAGCAGCCTGGGCTCGACCTCTCTGGTGTACGGCTGCCCGTTCACCGAGACCGTGATGCGCATGTCAGATCCTCCCTGCGGCTCTGACCAGCGCGCGCCGGGTCAGCTCGGCGGCCAGGTGGCGCTTGTAGTCGGCGGGGCCGCGCTGGTCGGCGTGGGGGTCGCAGTGCTCGGCGGCGATCCGGCCCGCCTCCGCGAACGCCTCCCCGCCGGGCGGCCTGCCTTCGAGGTAGCTCTCGGCCTCGGGGGCGCAGAAGTGCTCGGCGCCGACCGCGGTCAGCCCGATGCCCGCCCGCGCGATCACGCCGTCCCGGACGGTGACGACCGCTCCGGCCGCGGCCACCGGCCAGTCGCCCACGCGCCGCTCGACCTTCTCGTACGCGCTGCCCGTGCCCGCCGTGACCGGTACGCGCAGCTGCACCAGCAGCTCGCCCGGCCCGACGGCGGTCTCGTACGGGCCGTGGTGGAAGTCCCTGATCGGCACGGTACGCTGACCGCCCGCGCCCTGGATGACCGCCCGCGCCCGCAGCGCCGAGAACACGGCGGACAAATCCTCGGAAGGGTCGCCCTGGCACAGCGACCCGCCAACGGTCCCCCGATTTCTCACTATCGGGTCGGCAATAACTCGCTCCGCATCCCGAAATATCGGGAAAAGGTCGGTGGCGGTGGTGCTGTCCAGCAGCTCTGTGTGCCGTACCAGCGCGCCAATGGCCAGTTCGTCACCCTCGACGGCGATCCGCCCCAGCTCGGCCAGCCCGTTGATGTCGATCAACGCCTCCGGCTGGGCCAGGCGCAGCTTCATCATCGGGATGAGGCTGTGCCCACCTGCGACGATCCTGGCCTCGGGGCCGTAGCGCGCCAGCAGTTCGAGCGCGTGCGGCACGCTGTCCGCTCTCTCGTATTCGAATCTCGCGGGAACCTGCATGACTGCACATTGCTAGCACCGATTTGTCCCGACAATCCGCAAATAAGGGATTCCTTAATCTCTCTGCTTTCGATCATCAGAAAGAGCCAAGTCAAGTTAATCTAGGCGCGAGAACTATGAAGGGGGAGTCACTCGCTCCCTGACCTGAAGGTCGGGGCTTGCCTCGTTGAACGGGGCGGGCCGGAGTGACCAGACTCAGTCATCATGCACAAGGAGGTGACCTTGGTGGCTACGTTGGACACACGTCAGCAGATCCACTCCGCTGTGCTTCCTCAGCGGCGGACCCTGGAATCCGCGTCAGCAGACAACCCTGGAGCAGGGACGAAACGGGGCGCGGACGCCTTCGGGCAGCGGAGTGTCCAACATGGTCGAGGGGAGACCCACGCCGCTTCACCTGGCGGCGAGGGCGTCACCCGTGCAAGCGGAGCCTGCGGTCGTGAGAGCGCACCCCGCGTGTTCGTCCTGGCATCGGACGGCACGCCGCTTGATCCCTGTCATCCATCTCGCGCCCGCAAGCTACTGATGTCGGGGCGGGCGGTGGTCGCTCGGTACACCCCGTTCGTCATCCGGTTGAAAGACCGCACTGCTGAACAGTCGGAGGTCGAGGGCGCGGAGGTCGGTATCGATCCTGGCAGCCGGTACACCGGCATTGCTGTGTTCCGTAGCGATCGCGGGACCAGGCACGGCTTGTATGGCATCCAGCTCGACCACCGCGGTGGCAAGATCCGCGACAGGCTCACGGCCCGAGCAGCCTTTCGCAGACGTCGCCGTACGGCCAACCTGCGCTACCGCGCTCCTAGGTTCGTCAACCGCACCCGGCCGCTGGGTTGGCTGGCCCCGAGCCTTCAGCATCGCGTGGACACTGCGATGAGCTGGGTGGCACGGCTACGGCGCTTGGCCGCCCAGCGGTCCTGGCGCGACTGCTCAGCCAGGCCAAGACGCCGCTGCGGGATGCCGCCGCGGTGAACGCCACTCGCTGGGCGCTGTACCGGACGCTGACGGCGACCGGCCTGCCGGTGTGCTGCGGCAGCGGCGGGCGCACGAAGTGGAACCGATTCCGCACCGACACACCCAAGTCCCACACCTTGGATGCGCTCCGCGTGGGCGAACTCGACCGCGTCGCGTCCTGGCCGAGCCGGGTGCTGGTCGCCGTTGCCACCGGCAGAGGCACGTACTGCCGGACTCGCTCTGACAGGTTCGGGCTTCCCCGCCTGCGTATGCCCCGCATCAAGCAGATCTTCGGCTACCAGACTGGGGATCTCGTGCGCGCCATCGTGCCGAAGGGCAAGCACGTCGGAACCCACATCGGCAGGGTCGCCGTCCGCACATCCGGTAGCCACACTGTTCAGACCCCGACCGGCCCCGTCAAGACCTCGCACAAGCATCTCCGCCGGCTCCAGCGAGCGGATGGTTACGCCTACGTGCTGAAGAAGGAAGAACGCCGGTGCGCGCCCTGACGGAGCTTCGCCCGGCGGCGAGCCGTCTTTCCGGGTCGCGCTACCCGGAAATCTGTTTCCATTTCGGCCTGAAGGCCGAATTATCCCTGGAAAAGGTCCGATGACGCTCAGCCAGCTCGGCGCGTTTGTTTTCGTCGCACGCCTCGGCTCGGTCAAGGCCGCGGCGCGGACCCTGGGAGTCAGCGAGCCCGCGGTCTCCCAGTCGCTGGCCCAGCTCCGCAGGCACCTCGGCGACCCGCTGCTGATCCGATCGGGGGACCGCATGGTGCTCACGGAGGGAGGTCGGCGCCTTCTCGGCATTGCCTCCCAGATCGTGGCCCTCGGCGCCGAGGCGGTCGCGGCCGTCCGACCCGGCCACCCCGCCCGCCTGCACGTGGTCATGGACGCTATCGTTGCCGAGTACGTCGCCGGGCCGCTCGTCTGCCTCTTCACGCAGCGCAAGTCGGTGGACGCCACCACCGGCGTGGCGGCCACGGCCGAGATCTCGCTCCTGCTGTCCAGCCGCCTGGCCGACGTCGCGCTCGGGGCCCAGGTGAGCGGCGAGGGCCTGGTGAGCCGCCCGGTCCTGCGCTGCCGCCTCATCGTGGTCGGCTCGCCCCGCGGCCGCCGCGACCAATGGCTGGTGGGCCCCTCCGGTACGGACCCCCTGAGCGACACGAGCCGGTTGCTGCGGCTGCTGCGGGTCCCGGAGTCCCAGGTGCGGGTCTTCGCGAACCAGACGGCCGCCTGGAAGGCCGCCGCCGAGGGCTCCGGCATGGCGCCCGCCACGGCCCACCTGGTGGCGTCCCAGTTACGCAGGGGCGAACTGGTGGCCGTCGAGACCGCCGCGACCCCGCTGGCCGCGTACTGGTACGCCACGACCCTGGAACCGCCGAACCGGTCGGTGGCCGCGGGCACGTTCCTGGACTTCCTCACCACCCCGGCCGCGACCCAGGTCATGCGCACCCCGGACGACGGCATCCCCCGCAGCCGCTTCCGCCCCCCGATCCACGTGTCGATCTGGAGCTGAGGTCTACCGCAGCCTCCAGAGCCACCGGCCCGTCGTCGCCGCACTCAGCGCAGGGCCGCGGCCTCCGAGGCGAGCTTCTCGACGCGGCCCCAGTCGCCGGTGGCCAGCGCGTCGGCCGGGGTCAGCCAGGTGCCGCCGACACAGCCCACGTTCGGCAGCGCGAGATAGTCGGCCGCCGTGTTCACCCGGATCCCGCCCGTCGGGCAGAAGCGCACGTCCGGCAGCGGCCCGGCCAGCGCCTTGAGGTAGGGGATGCCGCCCGCGGCCTCGGCGGGGAAGAACTTCAGCTCCTTGACCCCCCGCTCGACCAGCGCCATCACCTCGGACACGGTGGCCGCCCCCGGCAGGTACGGGACGCCGCTCGAATCCATCGCCTCGACCAGCGACAGGGTCGTCCCCGGCGAGACCAGGAACCGAGCCCCGGCGGCCACCGACGCCGCGATGTCCTCCGAGCTGCGGATGGTCCCCGCGCCCACGGTCGCCTCGGGCACCTCGGCCGCGATCCGGGCGATGGCCTCGCGCGCGGCCGGGGTCCGCAGGGTCACCTCGATGGCCGGCAGGCCGCCGGCGACCAGCGCCCTGGCCATCGGCACGGCGCTCTCCACGTCGTCGATCACCACGACGGGGATCACCGGGGCGAGATCGAGCAGGCTCATGGGTTCTTCTTCTCCTCGTCGGCCCGTTGACGGCCGTCTAGTCACGTACAGGTCCGCCCAGACAAGTCCGCGCGGTCATCCCACCAGTTCCCGGCGGGCGCGCTGGGCCAGCCAGGCCGCCGCGCCCGTCAGCGCCGGCTGCGGAGCGACGATCAGCGCGGTGCCGATGGCCTCCAGGTAGTGGGCCATGTCCGGATTTTCGGCGAAGCGGGCCCGGAAGCTGCTGGTGCGCACGCGTTCCACGATACGGGGGAGCACTCCGCCGCCCAGATACACCCCGCCCCTCGCGCCGAGGGTCAGGGCCACGTTCCCGGCGAAGCTGCCCAGCATCCCGCAGAACACCTCCACCGTCTCCGCGCACAGCGAGTCGTCCAGCCGGGCCACGATGTCCGAGGCGGTCAGGTCGGGGGCGGCGACGCCGTTCACCTGGGCGAGTGCCCGGTGCAGCCGGACCAGCCCAGGCCCGGACAGCACGTGCTCGGCCACCACGTGCGGCAACCCCTGCGACTGCAGGACCTGGACGATCTCCAGCTCCCGCCGGTCCACCACGGGCACCGTGACGTGCCCGCCCTCGCCCGGGATCGGGGTCCAGCCGTGCTCCGCGGGCACCAGCCCGCCCACGCCGAGGCCGGTCCCCGGCCCCAGCACGGCC
Organism: Nonomuraea sp. NPDC003707; assembly: GCF_053587055.1. Lineage (NCBI taxonomy): Bacteria > Bacillati > Actinomycetota > Actinomycetes > Streptosporangiales > Streptosporangiaceae > Nonomuraea > Nonomuraea sp. NPDC003707. The sequence continues at coordinate 644,085 of NZ_JBSFNK010000002.1, forward strand.
TTGACCCCGTGACCCGGCTCGGGGCCGCCCAGCGAGACCAGGTCGTCGCCCTCCAGGTGCGGCAGCGACACCGCCAGCGCCTCGAAGTCGTTGAGCAGCGCCGCGTACGGCACGCCGAGATCCCGTACGGACCCGGCCCACGCCGAGTTCGTGAGCCGGTAGCGGTCGCCGTCGATCGGCCCGGCCAGGGCCAGGCACGCCGCCCCCGGTCGCACTCCGCCCGCGTGTTCCGCGAGATAGGCGGCTACGGCTTCGGGGAGGGTCGGGTAGTCGGACCCCGCCAGGACCGCTACGTTGGCCGGCCGCGCTCCCGACGAGGTGACCAGGCCGAACCGGGCGTTGGTCCCGCCGATGTCGGCGACCAGCCACGGAAGGTCAAAGGCATTCACCACATACCTCCGGCGTCCAGGGCGGCGTCAAGATCGCTCGCCATGAACCGAAGGATCCCACGAACGCTCTCGCCGTCCCAGACGGGACGGCGAGCCATCGACTTCTGAACCGTCACCTCGCCAGCCCGGCGTGCTGGGCGCCGACCGGGGCGCCCGTCTCCAGGTGCGAGGCGCCGGCCTCGGCGAGGAAGCCCAGGCCGGGGCCGTGGTCGGGCGACTCGGCGCCGCTGAGGCCGAAGATCCCGGCGCCCTGCTCCGCGTGGCCCGCCATCCGGCGGAAGGCCGCGAACAGCTCGCGCCCGGTCCCCACCCACTGCGCGTCGCTCAGCGGGCGGCCCTCCGGCAGGCGGCGGGACAGCTCCTCGGCGGGCACCTGCAGCTCCAGCGTCCCCGCCGTCGAGTCCAGCCTGATCATGTCGCCGTCCCGCACCAGGGCGATCGGCCCGCCGTCGGCGGCCTCGGGCGACAGGTGGATGGCCGCGGGCACCTTCCCGGACGCGCCGGACATGCGGCCGTCCGTGACGATCGCGACCCGCTGACCCCTGTCGAGCAGCACGGCCAGCGGCGGCGTGAGCTTGTGCAGCTCGGGCATGCCGTTCGCGCTCGGACCCTGGTAGCGGATGACCGCCACGAAGTCCTGCCCGTCCAGCTCGCCCGCCTCGAACGCCCGCAGCAGCTCCAGCTGGTCGTCGAACACCTTCGCCGGCGCCTCGATCACCAGGTGCTCCTGCTTGACCGCCGAGACCTTGGAGACGGCCCGGCCCAGGTTGCCCGACAGCATGTGGATGCCGCCGTCCGCCGAGAACGGCGCCGCGACCGGCCGCAGCACGTCCAGGTCGGAGCTGCCGCCGGTGACCGGCGCCCACACCAGCTCGCCGTCCACCAGCTCGGGAGCCTCACGGTAGCGGTCGAGGCCGTGGCCGGCCACGGTCATGACGTCCCCGTGCAGCAGGCCCTCGTCCAGCAGGTCACCGATGAGGACCTGCATGCCGCCGGCGTCGCGGAAGTGGTTCACGTCCGCCTGACCGTTCGGGTAGATCTTGGTGAGGGACGGCACGACCCCCGACAGGCGGGCGAAGTCGTCCCAGGTCAGCACGATGCCCGCGGCGGCGGCCATGGCGACCAGGTGGATCGTGTGGTTCGTGGACCCGCCGGTGGCCAGCAGGGCGACGCAGGCGTTCACGATGGCCTTCTCGTCGACCAGCTCGCCGATCGGCGTGTACTCCGAGCCGTGCGCGGTGATCTCCACCGCGCGGCGCCCGGCCGCCTCGGTGAGGGCGTGGCGCAGCTCGGTGTGCGGGTTGACGAAGGTCGAGCCGGGCAGGTGCAGGCCCATGACCTCCATCAGCGCCTGGTTGGAGTTGGCGGTGCCGTAGAAGGTGCAGGTGCCGGGGGAGTGGTACGACTTCGCCTCGGCGTCGAGCAGCTCGTCGCGGCCCACCTTGCCCTCGGCGAAGAGCTGGCGGGTGCGCGCCTTGACCTTGTTCGGCAGGCCCGAGGTCATCGGCCCGGCCGGGACGAAGATCGCGGGCAGGTGCCCGAAGTGCAGCGCCCCGATGAACAGGCCGGGCACGATCTTGTCGCACACACCCAGCAGCAGCGACGCGTCGAACATGTCGTGCGACAACGCGATCGCCGCGGCCATCGCGATCACGTCGCGGCTGTAGAGGGACAGCTCCATGCCGGGCCGCCCCTGCGTGATGCCGTCGCACATCGCGGGCACGCCGCCCGCCACCTGCGCCACGCCGCCGGCCTTGCGCACCGCGGCCTTCAGCTCCGGCGGGTACGTCTCGTATGGCTGGTGCGCCGAGAGCATGTCGTTGTAACTCGTCACGATGGCCACGCCCGGCTTGGCGGCACCGCGTAGCGCGAGCTTGTCGTCGGCGGGCGCACCGGCGAAGCCGTGCGCCAGGTTCGCGCAGCCGAGGTGGGCGCGGGCCGGGCCCTTCGCCCTGGCGGCCTCGCCGTCGCGCCGGATGCGCGCCAGGTACGCGGCCCGGCTGGTGGCGCTCCGCTCGGCGATGCGGTCGGTGACGTCCTGGATGACGGGGTTCACGGTGCCTCCTTCGTCGGGTCCATGAACCCGGAATCGATTGTTCACACGTCCTCCTCGTGCCACTCGCGACCGCTGCGGCCGAGCAGTTCGTGGGCTCCGGCGGGACCGGTGGTCCCGGCGGGGTAGGGCTCGGGCAGGTCTCCGGACGACTCCCAGGTCGACAGGATCGGGTCGATCCAGCGCCAGGCCGCCTCCACCTCGTCACGCCGCATGAACAGCGTCGGGTTCCCGGCCAGCACGTCCGTCAGCAGCCGCTCGTACGCCTCCGGCACCCGCGCCGTAAACGTCTTGCCGAAGCTCAGGGACATCGGCACCGGCTTCAGCGTCACCTCGCCCGCGCCCGGCTCCTTGGCCATGATGTGCAGCTCGATGCCCTCTTCCGGCTGCAGGCGCAGCACCAGGCGGTTCGGCGTGCCACCGGGGAAGATGGAGTGCGGCACGTCCTTGAACTGCACCACGATCTCCGACCTGCGGTACGGCATCCGCTTGCCGGTCCGCAGGTAGAACGGCACCCCCGCCCATCGCCAGTTCTTGATCTCGGCCCGGATCGCGGTGAACGTCTCCACCCGCCGCGAGGCGTCCGTCGGCGGCGTGGAGGCGGGCTCGTCGAGGTAGCCCGGCATCCCGTCGGTCTCGGTGTACTGGCCCCGCACGGTGAAGCGGTCGACCTCCGTGCCCGTGATCGGGCGCAGCGCCTGCAGGACCTTGACCTTCTCGTCGCGGATGGCCTCACGGTCGTTGCGGGCCGGCGGCTCCATCGCGGTCAGCGTGAGGAGCTGGAGCAGGTGGTTCTGCACCATGTCGCGCAGCGCGCCCGCGTGGTCGTAGTAGCCGCGCCGGCCCGGCGTGCCGACGGTCTCGGCGGCGGTGATCTGGACGTGGTCGATCCACAGGGAGTTCCAGATCGGCTCGAGGAAGGCGTTGGCGAAGCGCAGGACCAGCAGGTTCTGGACGGTCTCCTTGCCCAGGTAGTGGTCGATGCGGAAGATCTGGCGCTCGTCGAAGATGGCGCCGACCTCGTCGTTGATCCGCTGCGCGCTCGGCAGGTCGTGGCCCAGCGGCTTCTCCAGCACCACGCGCGAGAGCGGCGTGACCAGCCCGGCCTCCTCCAGCTCGCGGCAGAAGGGGCCGAAGGTGCGGGGCGGGCTGGCGAGGTAGAAGACCCGGTCGCGCTGCTCGTGCCCGGCCAGCAGCCTGCTCAGCGCCCCCCAGCCCGACTTGTCGGCACCCCCGACGTCGACCGACACGTGGTGCAGGCGGCCGAGGAAGCGCTGCCACATGGCGGGGTCGTCGATCGGGACCTGGTCGCGTACCTCGGCGTCCACCTTGCCGCGGAAGTCGGCGTCGGTCAGGCCGCCCCTGGACATGGCGATGACGCGGGTCTCCGGGGAGAGCCTGCCGTCCCTGTCGCTGTGGTAGAGCGCCGGGAGCAGTTTGCGCATGGACAGGTCGCCGGTGCCGCCGAAGACGACGAGGTCGGCGGTGTGGGCGGGGCTGGTTGTCGACACGGGGGACACGGTTGCGGGCTCCGATGATCTACCAAGCAGGGACAGAACGGACACTAACGAGAGTTTGGGTCCCACACAAGCGGAGTTTTGGTATTTGAGATAAAAAAGTCTGGACTTTTCATGACCTAACCCCATGTGATTCACTTAGCCGATGCCTCGACGTACCGCCGCGACCCTCGCCACCAGTGGTGAGGTGCTCCGCCTCATCCGCACCGGAGAGGCCGCGACGCGGGCCGACCTGGGCCGGGTGACCGGTCTGTCGCGCCCCGCCGTGCAGCTGCGCGTGGGTGAGCTGCTGGAACGCGGCCTGGTCGTGGAGCGCGACGACGCCCCGTCCACGGGCGGGCGGCCGCCGGTCCGGCTGGAGTTCAACGCCACGGGCGGCGTGGTGCTGGTGGCGGCGCTCGGCGCCAGCCGCACCCGGGTGGCCGTCTGCGACCTGGCCGGGCGGGAGCTGGCCGGGCGCGAGTTCGCGATGGATGTGGAGCAGGGGCCCGACGTCGTCCTCCCGGTGATCATGGATTCCTGGGACGAGCTGCTCGGCGACCGGCCCCGCTCGATGCTCAGAGGCGTCGGGATGGGCGTGCCGGCCACGGTCGAGTTCGCGCAGGGACGCGCCGAGAGCGCCCGCGTGATGGCCTCGTGGACCGGCGTGGTGATCCCGCCGATCATCCGCGAGCGCTTCCCCGTCCCTGTGCTCGTGGACAACGACGTCAACGTGCTGGCCATCGGCGAGCACCGCGGCGCCTACCCCGACCTGGACGACCTGATGTTCGTGAAGATCTCGACGCGGATCGGCGCGGGCGTGATCGCCGGGGGCGGCATCCTGCGCGGCGCGCTGGGCGCGGCGGGCGAGATCGGCCACATCCCCGTGCTCGACGGCGGCGACGTGCTGTGCCGCTGCGGCAACACCGGCTGCGTCGACTCCGTGGCCAGCGGCGTCGCGCTGCTGCGCGACCTGCGGGCCCAGGGCAAGGACGTCAAGACGATCGCCGACGTGACCGCGCTGGTGCGCGCGGGCGACGCCGAGACGATGGCCACGGTGCGCGAGGCCGGCCGCCGGATCGGCGAGGTGCTGGCCGGGGCGGTCAACATCCTCAACCCGTCGGTGGTGGTGCTGGGCGGCGACGTGGCCGAGGCGTTCGGGCCGCTGGTGTCGAGCATCCGCGAGGTCGTCTACCGCCGCTCCACGGCCCTGGCCACCCGGCGGCTGCGCATCGAGCCGAGCCGGTTGGGGGCGGGCGCGGGCATCAGCGGGTGCGCGGTGATGGTGCTCGACCACGTGCTCTCGCCGGACGCCGTGGACGAGACCATGACGATCTCGGCCCTGCGCCGCGAGCGCGTCGCCGCTCCGTAACGTCAGAGGTCCCAGCGGGGGACGTCGCTCTCCCGTACGAGCCCGTCCGCGCCGAACACCAGATGGCGGTCGAGGTCGGCGGCGAACCAGCGGTCGTGCGTGACCGCCGGCACCGTCCCCTCGAACCCCGCGAGCCCCCTGCTGGAGAGTTCCTCAGGGAGCTCGCCGAGCACGGGCTTGACCACGCGTGGGACGCCACGTTCGACGAGGGCCTCGGCTACCTGCTGGACGGCATGGAGCAGTCCCGTAGACGCGAAGACGGCCGGCTCGGGTGAGCCGGCCGCCGTCGGGGGATCGTCAGTCCTCGCGGGCCTGCTTCGGGAGCATCAGGCCGACCGCGAACGTCGCGGCGATCATCCCGGCCGCCACCCACAGCGTGATCGTGACGCTCCCGGTGCCGAAGTAGAGGGTGCCCAGCAGGGCCAGGCCCAGCGCACCGCCCACCTGCTGGAGCGCGGTCAGCGCGCCGGAGGCGGAGCCGGTCTCCTGGGGCTCGACGGCGGCCATCACGATGCTGAAGTACGGGCTCATGATCAGCCCGCTGCCCAGGCCGGCCACCGCCAGCGCCGGGGCGAGCTGCCACGGCGAGACCCCGGGGGAGGCGACGGCGATCACACCGGTCACGCCGAGCCCCATGACGATCGCGCCGGCCAGCAGCACCTTGCGGCCGTGCCTGCGGGCGGCCTGCGCGACGCCCATGCCCACGATCATGCCCAGCGACGAGGGCACGCTGGTCAGCGCCGCCTTGAGCGGGGAGTAGCCCAGGCCGAGCTGGGTGTAGAGGCCGATCACGAGGAAGAACCCGGTGAAGGCGGCGAAGTAGATCGTGCCGGTCGCCATGCCCGAGACGAACGCCCGCTTGCCGAACAGGCTGGGCGCCACCAGCGGGTCGCCGCCGCGCCGGGCCCTGCGCTTCTCGTAGGCCGCGAAGACCGCGAACACCGCCGCGGAGGCCGCCATCATCGCGAACGCCCACGCCGGCCAGCCGCTCTCGCGCCCCTGGACCAGCGGGAAGACCATGAGAACGGTGCCCGCGGAGGCCAGCACGGCGCCCGGCAGATCGAGCCGCACGCCCTTGACCGGCCGGGAGGCGGGCAGGAAGCGCAGGGCGGCCAGCGCGGCGGCGGCCCCGATCGGCAGGTTGATCAGGAAGATCAGCCGCCAGTCGACGCCGGTCAGCGCGCCCGCCAGGATCGGCCCGCCCACCGCGGACAGCCCCATGACCGGCCCGAACATCCCCATCGCGACCGCCAGCTCCTTGGGCGGGAACATCTCCTTCATCAGCCCCATGCCCTGGGGGATCATCGCCGCCCCGAACAGCCCCTGCACGACCCTGGCCGCGATGATCGTCTCGGGGGAGGCGGCCAGGGCGCACAGCAGCGACCCGACGGTGAACCCGACGACGCCGATGAGGAACATGCGCTTGCGCCCCACGATGTCCCCGAGCCGTCCGCCGGTCAGCAGGCCCGCGGTCATGGCGAGGGTGTAGGCCGCGCCGAGCCACTGGATCAGGGAGTCGCCGCCGCCCAGGTCGGCCCGCATCGTCGGGCCGGCGACGTTGGTGACGGTCGCGTCGAGCAGCTCCATCACCGAACCGGCGAGGACCACCGCGAGCGCGGGCCAGCGCCACTTGTAGGGGGCGGGGGTGGCGGGCGTCTGCGCGGGGCGGGTGTCGAGGATGGTCATCCACGGCCTCCTGAATCGGAACGGCTTGTTCTGTTCCAGAATAGCAGAACGGAATGCTTCATTCCACAACGAGACCAAGATTCTTGCGGGGGGGGGTGCCACGGAGCCGGTCAAGAGTGCGCGTCGTCACGGCGAGAAACCCGTGAGCCTTCACGACCGGCCATGACAGGCGGAAACGGACGTCGGCGCGTGCGGCCCACCGTGCGCAGCCGTAAAGGACGGGCTTGAAGACCGTCGTGCGGCGTGCACGGCCGTGAGAGGGGTTTCAGTGCTTTCTGGGGTGGCGCGTCTGGCCGGGCGGAACATGCGTGCGGCCGGGCGGCGTGGTGGCGGTGGGAGGCGGCGCGGCGGACGAGCGGGTCGGCTGCACCGCTGGGGAGGCCGTGGCCGGCTCGGGCGTGGGCGTACGGGAAATCGAGGCGAGGGTCGGCCGCGTGGAGTTCGTTCGCCGTGGGGTCGGGCGCGCCGAGAGCGCCCGCTTCGGAGTGGGGCGGCGATGCACGGCGGAGGAGGGGTGCGCCGGGGACGCGGAAGAGCCGAGGGTGGTGGAGGCGGGGCCGAGGGCGGTGGGGGCGGTGCGGAGGCGGGATTCGGTGGCGACCGGGATGGAGCCGTCACGGGCGCCGGGGCCAGTGCGGTGCCAGTCGACCGCGTCCAGTCGCCTGGCGGTGGACGCCCCGCCCACCAGAATCCCCGCCGAGGCCAGCATGAGCGTGCCGACCAGCGCGCCGGCGATCATCAGTATCCGCCCTCGCCGCCCGCCCTCGTCGGCGAACGGGTCGGGCTCCGATGATCGCTCCGTGCCGGTCACGCCTCAAATGCTAGAGAGGTGCCGCCGATGCCAGGGCCGATCCGGACAAATCGGAGAGTTAATTGTGATCATCAACAGGAGCACAGCAGCCCGCGCAGCGCCGTCTCCAGGCACAGGCCGGAGCGGGCCGGGGTCGGCCACGGGAAGCGGATCAGCGCCTCGTCCACCCGTACGGTCGCCCCGAACCGGTCCAGCTCCCACAGCCACACCTCGCCGGCCTCCTCGCCGAGCTGCCGGGACACGCCCGCGGTGAGCTGCGCCCGGTGCGAGGCGTTGACGTGCGAGAGCACCCGCTCGGCCGTCTCCGCCAGCGGGTCCGGCGCCGCGCCCAGGTAGTCGTCGGCGTCCAGCAGCCCCGACTCCTGCCCGGTCAGGTACACGACCTGCCCCACGTCCAGCCGCAGCAGCCGGGGCGCGGAGCGCTCCCCGAACCGCTCGAGCGCGTCGAACAGGCTCTCGTCGGCGCTGTGGGCGGCCACCGCGACCGCCGCGCCCCGTGCCTCGCTCTCCGGCACGGCCTCCGCCCACCCCTGCACCTCGAGCAGCCCGCGCGGATGGGTGGCCTCACCCAGTTGCCGCATCGCCGTCAGGTTCACCGCCACGACGGCGTCCTCGCGCAGGGGGTGCAGCGGCTCGCCGGGCAGCACCAGGAGCACGGGCCGGCCGCGCTCGTCCACGCCTCCCCGGGCCGGCGAGGGCGCTCCGTCGACGGACAGCTTGGCGACGTTCGCGGTCGCGGCGAGGGTGCGGACTCGCTCGGGGATCGGCAGCATGGGCCCTCCGTTTCAATGATAGGTTAGGCTTCCCTAAGTAAGGATTACCTAATCACATCGAGGTGAACGTGCGCTACACCGGCCCCAAGGTGCGACTGTCGCGTCGCGCGGGCGTCCCGCTGACCAGGAAAGCCGTCCGCTACTTCGAGCAGCGCCCCTATCCGCCGGGCGAGCACGGCCGCAAGACCAACCGCCGCAGCACCGGCGACTACGGGCTGCGGCTGATGGAGAAGCAGAAGCTGCGCTGGTACTACGACGTGTCGGAGCGGCAGCTGCGCCGCTACTGGGACCTCGCCGTCCGCAAGTCGGGCGCGTCCGGCGCCGAGCTGGTCACGCTGCTGGAGAGCCGCCTGGCCTCGCTCGTGCTGCGCGCCGGGCTGGCGCCGTCCATCTACGCGGCACGGCAGTACGTCAACCACGGCCACATCGCCGTGGACGGCCGCAAGGTGGACATCCCCAGCTACCTGGTCAAGCCCGGTCAGGTGGTCACGGTGCGGGAGCGCTCCCGCCGGATGCAGCCGTTCGTGGCCGCCGCCGAAGGCGTGTACGCCGACGAGCGCACCGCGGCCTACCTCTCCGTGGATCACGCCAATTTGACGTTCACGCTGGTGAACCGCCCCGAACGCGAACAGATCGTGGTCCCCGTGGAGGAGCAACTCGTCGTGGAGTTCTATTCTCGTTAGCCGTGAGCGAACCGGTAGAGCGTCATGCGAGTTGGTTAGAGCTGTTCTTCGACCTGGTGGTCGTCGTGGCGGTGGCGCAGCTGGCCCACCGGCTGGAGCACCCCACGTGGGAGAACGTCGCGTTGTTCGCGGTGCTCTACTACGCCGTGTGGAGCGTGTGGACGACACTGACGCTCTATTCGAACGCCGAGGCCGATCGCACCCGCACCCGCGGCATGCTGATCGGCATGTTCGGCATCGCGGTGATGGCCGCGGCCGCGCCCGACGTGGCGCACGTGCTGAAGGAGACCGGTGACACGCATGACGGCTGGTTCATCGCCGCCTACATCACCTGCAGGGTCGGCGCCTCGCAGACCCTGCAGCGCGCCGGCACGATCCTGACGGCGTGGCCGGCGGCCCAGCTCGGCGCGGGCCTGATCCCGTGGTTCGCCTCCATCGGCGTCCAGGGCCCGGCGCGCTACTTCCTGTGGGGGCTGGGCGCCGTACTCGACCTGATCTTCTCCGTGCTCCAGAGCCGCAGGCCGGAGCGCCTGATCAAGGAGATGCAGCACCAGGCCCTGCGGCAGGCGCAGCGGCTGGAGCAGCGTGACCGGCGGAGGGGCGACGGGCCGGTGGTGCGCCCGGCGGCGCGGGTCAAGGCCGCCGTGCTCGACCCCGCTCATCTCGGGGAGCGGCTCGGCCTGTTCGTGATCATCGTGCTCGGCGAGGCCGTCATGCAGGTCGTGATGGCCTCCTCCGGGCATTCCTGGGACCTGCAGCTCGGTCTGGCGGCGGTGGCCGGGTTCGGGCTGATCGTCTCGCTGTGGTGGCTGACCCTGCAGTACGGCGTGAGCGCGGTGCCGGGCGCGGCCGAGCGGGGGCTGCGCGCGTATGTGGCGCTGCCCGCGCACTTCGCGATGACCGCGGGCATCACCGCGACCGCGGCCGGGCTCGGCGCGGTCGCCGCGGACCCGGCCGCGCACCCGCACGGCGGCATCGGCTGGGTGCTGGCCGCCGGTCTGGCCGTCTACTTCGCCGCCTCCGCCGTGCTCGGCGTGGCGAGCGGCGCCGAGCGGCGGTGGATCTGGGGATGGGCCCTGCCGTCCGTGGCCGCGCCCCTGGCGGTGGGCGCGGTGTCCGGGCTCGTCGAGGGCTGGGCCGTGGTCGCGCTGCTGCTGGTCGTCGCCCTGTGGCGGGTCGCCTACCGGCACCGCGGCGGCACGGCCCAGGAGGGCTCAGTCCAGCCGGCGTAGCTCGGCGACCTCCTTGCGCAGCTCGGCCAGCTCGTCGAGGATCCGCTGGGTGTGCTCGCTGGTGTCCTCCAGCACCGCGCGCTCCTCGGCGCGTTCCTCGGCGCTCTCCTCGTCCATGGCGCTGACGACCACGGCCATGAAGAGGTTCAGGATCACGAACGTGCAGATCAGGATGAAGATGGTGAAGAAGACCCAGGCCGACGGATGGCGGGTCATCACCTCCCGGGCGATGTTGCCCCAGTCGTCGCCGGTCATCGTCTGGTAGAGGGTGAACAGCGAGGTCGGCAGGCTGCCGAAGCGCTCGGGGGAGGTGCTCCCGTAGAGCTTGGTGGCCATGACGGCGGCCACGTAGAGCACCAGGCCGAGCAGCACCACGATCGAGCTCATCCCCGGCATGGCGCGCAGCAGCGCCGAGACGACGCGGCGCAGGCTCGGCACGACCGACAGCAGCCGCAGGGCACGCAGGATGCGCAGCGAGCGCAGCACGGACAGGCCGCCCGTGGCGGGCATGAAGGCGATGAGGACGATCGCGGCGTCGAAGACGTTCCACGGGTCGCGGAGGAACCTGGAGCGCTCGACGTAGATCTTGGCGATCAGCTCGACGGCGAAGACGTACAGCGCGATGTGGTCGACCACGGTGAGCAGGTGGCCGAAGCGCGCGACCACCGCGGGGAAGGTCTCGAGACCCAGCGTGGCCGCGTTGAGCAGGATGACGCCGACGATGAACCGCTGGAAGCTTTCGCGGGCGAGGAAGGCGGCGGTGCGTTCACGCACGGGGGCAGGCTCCTAAGGGCTTGGTCATGTGCCCCACCATGATGGCGCAACATGATCAAGCCGATGTCTGTGGTATAAAAACGCACCTGAGCGACGAATGGTGAGGGCGCCGAGCGAGCATGTCCTATCCGAACTACGGTCCCTCCTACTACGGGCCGCCACCCCAGACCCACCCCCAGGGCACCGCCATCCTGGTGCTGGGCATCCTGAGCCTGGTGGTCTGCACGTTCATCGGCCCCTTCGCCTGGTCGATGGGCAACAGGGCGCTGCGCGAGATCGACGAGAGCGGCTACTACTACGAGAACCGCGGCATGGTGCAGGCCGGGCGCATCTGCGGCATCGTCAGCTCGGTCCTGATGATGATCACCCTCGGCTTCGTCGTCCTAATGTTCGGGCTCATGCTGGTCACCGGGGCCCTTTCCGGCTAGCAGGTCGCCGATGCCCGACTCCAGCAGGTCGAAGGCCTGCTCCGCCTGAGCCCGCAGGCCGGGCTCGATGCTCTCCCACTCCTCGCCCGCGAGGAGCCGGCGGATCGAGTAGTCGCCGAGCAGTCGCGTCGTGTTGAGAAGGTGGGAGGCCACCAGCCGCGGCGTCAGGTCGTCGGGGTCGGCCTCGAGCTCGTCGGCCAGCGCCTGCGCCAGCACGCGCTCCCGCTCCTCGCCGATCTCGCGTAGCTTGGCGCCCAGCGAGGGGGCCTCGTCGACGATCCTGGCGAACAGGTCGACTCCCGCGTTGAGCCCGTAACGCCAGTGGCGGGTGTCGAGCGCGTCGAGGAAGTCGCGGCGGAACGCCCGCACCACGCTCTCCCCGGGCTCGCGCTCGCGCAGCACGCGCGGGGCCAGGTCGACGGCCACCTCCTGCCGGTCGGCGAAGAGGTCCTCCTTGGTGCTGAAGTAGTTGAACACCGTGTTGACCGACACGTCGGCGGCCCGCGCCACCTCGGCCACGGTCACGTTGTCGAACCCCTTGGCCATGAACAGCCCCATCGCGATGTCCGCGATGCGCTGCCTGGTCTCGCGCTTCTTCCGCTCCCGCAGCCCCTCTTGCATGTCTCCATCGTACCAAGTTTGCAGTGACACCAAAATTGTGGTTACTCTAATTTTGGAGGCGATGAAATGATCAGGACTTCAGGTCTGAGCAAGACCTTCGACGGCGGCACAGAGGCCGTCAAAGGCGTCGACCTATCGGTCGGGCCCGGCGAGATCGTCGGGTTCCTCGGTCCGAACGGCGCCGGCAAGACCACGACCATGCGCATGCTGACCACGCTGCTGCGCCCCACGTCCGGCACCGCCACGGTGGCCGGCCACGACCTGCTCGGCGACGCGAAGGAGGTGCGCAGGCGCATCGGCTACGTCTCCCAGACCGGCGGGACGTCGCCGACCTCGCCGCTGATGGGCGAGCTCGTGCTCCAGGGCATGCTGTACGGCCTGAACCGGGCGACGGCCGAGGCCAAGACGCGGGAGGCGCTGGAGCGGCTCGAACTCACGGGCCTGGAGTCGAAGCCCGGCGCCGCGCTGTCCGGCGGGCAGCGCCGCCGCTTCGACATCGCGTTCGCCCTGCTGCACGACCCGGTCCTGCTCTTCCTCGACGAGCCCACGACGGGCCTCGACCCGCAGAGCCGGGCCAACCTGTGGGACCACATCCGCTCGCTGCGCGGCGAGCGGGGCATGACGGTCTTCCTCACCACCCACTACCTGGACGAGGCCGACGCGCTCTGCGACCGGATAGTGATCATCGACCACGGCCGGATCGTGGCCGAGGGCGCCCCGGCCGAGCTGAAGACCGGCGGGCGCACGCTCGACGAGGTGTTCCTGGACATCACCGGCAGGTCCCTACGCGAGGAAGCGGGCGTCTGATGCTGCGTGACACCTGGGTGCTGTTCCGCCACGGCGTGCGCGTCACGCTCCAGCAGAAGGTCGGCATGGTCTTCGGCGCGATCCAGCCGCTGCTCTTCCTGGTGCTGTTCGGGCCCATCTTCACCACGTTCGGCACGTGGGAGACGCTCGTCCCCGGCCTCATCATCCAGCTCGGGCTCATGAGCATGGGGCTCGCCGGGTTCGGGGTGGTGTTCGAGAAGCGCTCCGGCGTGCTGGAGCGCATGCGCGTCACCCCGGCCAGCCGGCTGGCGCTGCTGCTCGGGCGCGTGCTCAACAACGCGCTCACCCTGACGATCCAGACGCTGCTGCTCCTGGCGGTCGCCTTCGCCTTCGGCCTGCGGGCTCCCGCGCCGGGGCTGGCGGCCGGGTTCGTGCTGGTGATCGTGCTCGGGAGCAGCCTGGCCGCGCTGTCGTACGCCATCGCGCTGACGATGAACGAGCACCTGTTCGCGCCCGTGATGTCCACGGCGGTGATCCCGCTGGTCCTGCTGTCCGGCTCGTTCCTGCCGATGTCGATGGCGCCGGGCTGGCTCGACGCCATCTCGCACATCAGCCCGTTCAGGTACACGCTGGAGGCGCTGCGCGACCTGTTCGAGGGACACTACCTGACGGGCACCGTGGGCCTGGGAGTGGCCGTGACCGTGGTGTTCGCCGCGGTCAGCCTCACGGTCGGGACCCGGGTCTTCAACCGGGAGAACGCCTGAGAGCGCCGTTCAGGCCGCGTTCCTGGCGCGCCGCCGCAGCGCGGCGATGATCCCCGCCGGGTCCACGTTCCCGTAGCCGTAGTCGTAGTCGAAGCCCACCTCGCTGCGGTCCTCGGCGGTGCGCCGCAGCAGCGCCCGCAGCTGGGTGGGCGACAGCCGGGTCGACGGCCACAGGGTGCGGACGGCGGCGACGAGCCCGGCGGCCACCGGCGTCGCCGCGGAGGTGCCCGAGTCGGGCTCGTCGTCGCCGAACGCCTTGGACCCGGAGAAGTGGGTGTAGGCGCAGAAGTCGGGCTTGCGGGCGGTCAGCCGCCCGGGGCCCTGCGAGGAGTAGCCCACGCGCTCCCCGTTGATGTCGACGCCGCCGACGGACAGGACCTTCGGGTGGGAGTTGGCGCCGACGATGGGCCGGTTGGGGTAGACGCACCGGCCGTCGGGGCACTGGGTGCCGCAGTTGCCCGCCGCGAACAGCACGTCCGCGCCCGCCCGGTCGAGCTCGGCCACCATCAGGTTGAACGGGTGGGCGGCGTTGTCGGAGTAGTTGCCCGGATGCCCGAGGGGGAAGTCCCACTCGGGGGAGAAGGAGCCCCACGAGTTGCTCACCACCAGCGCCCTGGTCTCGGCGGGCTGGGCGGCGAGCACGCTGCGCAGGTGCGCGAACGCCGACACCGCGTCCGACAGCAGCCCGTCCAGCGCCGAGCCGCCGGGCCGGGTGGACAGCAGGACCGGGATGTCGATCAGCGACGCCTGGGGAGCGGCGATGAGCGTGTCGAACGCGCACATCGTCCCGTGATCGACCTCGAACTCGCCCGCCTTGCCCGACACGCCCTGCGGGCTCCACGACCGCTCGGCGTCCAGCGTGACGCCCCTGCCGAGCTGCCTGGCGGTGTGGGCCGCGTTGATCCCGGTGTCGAGCACGGCCAGCGCCACGCCGCTGCCGTCGAGGCCCTCGGCGCTCAGCCCCGGCACGTTCAGCAGCCGCTCCACGTCGTGCCAGGTGCCGACCGGCGGGTCGCCCCCGCACGTGCGCGTGGTCGCGATCACCGGGTCGGCGTAGACGCCGACCACGTCGGGCCGCAGCGCGGGCAGCAGCGTGACCCTGGAGGCCAGCTCGTCGTCCGAGATGGTGCCGCGCACCAGCACGGAGGCGTCCTCGGCGGCCAGCGAGAAGTCGAGCGGCTGGTTGAGCGAGAGGGGGTCGCCCCCGGCGATCGGGACGGGCCGCGCGACCGCCACGGGAACGTACGCGGTGTCGAGCTCGACCCCGGGCAGCCCGTCGGCCACGTCGGCCGTGGTGGCGCTCTGATCCGGGTCGGCGACGGCCGCGACCAGATCGGGGGAGGGGCGGAGCTGGATCAGGACCCGCATGTGTCACCACCGAATCTCGTGGAGGGAATGAACTCCCCAAGATTCCTCCATTCATCGCCCCGGCGTCCAGCGCCTTTCAAGGGTTTGACCTGCGCAAATACCCTAATTAGTGCGAACCGGATGACATTTCTTCCGGGGCGTCAGGCTTCCGTGTTCCCGGTCTGTTCACTACGGTGTCGAATCATGACGCTCCAGGCGCAGATGCCGGTCGACGACGGAGAAAAAGCTCACTGGCTGGCGGTGCGGCCGAGGCTCGTCCTCGCCAGCGCCTTCATGCTGTTCCTCGAGCTGGCGCTGATCCGGTGGACCGGGTCCAACATCGTCCACCTCAGCTATTTCACCAACTTCGTGCTGCTCGGCTCGTTCCTGGGCATCGGGCTCGGCTTCCTGCGCGTGGGGCGGTCGCGGCGGCAGCCGTACTACTCGCCCGTGGTGCTGGCCGTCCTGGTCGCCGTCGTCCTGACGTTCCCCGTGACCGTCGACAGGAACACCGAGGGCGTCCTGTACTGGACGAGCCTGTCCACCAGCGGCCCGCCTGCGTGGCTGATCCTGCCGGTGATCTTCGCCGCCGCCGCGCTGGTGCTGATGGGCCCCGCCGAGCTCGTCGGGCGCTGCTTCCCCGAGCTGCCGCGCCTGGAGGCCTACCGCTACGACCTGATCGGCAGCCTCAGCGGGATCGCCGCGTTCACGGCGCTGTCGTTCCTGAGCGCGCCGCCGGTGTTCTGGGGGCTGGTCGCGGCCATCTGCTACGGGCTGCTGCTCATGCCCCGGCCGCGCTCGCTCTACCTCGGCCTGGTGACCGTGCCCTCGCTGGCCGTGGTGGGGCTGCTGCTGATGGAGACGCTGACCGCCGGGGCCATCTGGTCGCCGTACTACAAGGTGACCGCGCGCCAGCTCACCCAGCTCGGCGTGCCCGTCACCGACATCTCCGTGAACGGCATCCCGCACCAGCAGGCCGTGCCCGCCGCCGCCCGGCTGCAGTGGGAGGCCCAGTACGGCCTGCCGTACGAGCGGACCAGCAAGCCGCCCAAGGACGTGCTCATCGTCGGCGCGGGCAGCGGCACCGACGTGGCCATCGCGCTGTCCAAGGGTGCCAACCGGGTGGACGCCGTGGAGATCGACCCCAAGCTGCGCGAGCTGGGCGGCTCGGTCCACCCCGACAAGCCGTACGACGACCCGCGCGTCACCACCCACATCACCGACGGGCGGGCCTTCCTCGAGCGCACGGGCGACAAGTACGACCTGATCCTCTTCGCCCTGCCCGACTCGCTCACCCTCGTCTCCGGGGCGAGCTCGCTGCGCCTGGAGAGCTACCTGTTCACCGAGGAGGCCATGAAGGCCGCCCGCGCCCACCTCAAGCCGGGCGGCACCTTCTCGATGTACAACTACTACCGGGAGAGCTGGCTGGTCGACCGCCTCGCCTCCACCATGCAGAGCGCCTTCGGCCACAAGCCGTGCGTCGACGTCGTCAGCACCGCCGGCCAGCAGGCCGTCATCACGGCGGGCGTGACGGCCGACGCGCAGCGCTGCGCGTCGGAGTGGCCCGGCGCCGCCCCCGGCACCCCGCAGCCCGCCAACGACGACCGGCCGTTCCTCTACCTCAAGGACGCCACGATCCCGCCGATCTACATCATCACGCTCGGCCTGATCCTCATCGTCAGCCTCTTCGCCGTCCGCGTCGTCGCCGGACCCTACGAGCGGATGCGGCCGTACGCGGACCTGTTCCTGCTCGGCGTGGCGTTCATGCTGCTGGAGACGAAGAGCGTGACCGGGTTCGCGCTGCTGTTCGGCACCACGTGGGTGGTCAACGCGATCGTCTTCGCCGGCGTCCTGGTCGCGGTCCTCGCCGCCGTCGAGGTCACCCGCCACTTCCGCACCCCGCCGCTGCCCGTCATGTACGGCGTGCTGCTCGCGGGCCTGCTGCTGTCCTGGCTGGTGCCGAACTCGTGGCTGCTGTCCCTGCCGGTGCCCCTGCGCGCGGTGGCGGCCGTGGTGGTGGCGTTCCTGCCGATCTTCGCCGCGAACGTCGTCTTCGCCAAGCGCTTCGCCGAGACGGCCGACGCGACCACTTCCTTCGGCGCGAACCTGCTGGGGGCCATGGTGGGCGGCTGCCTGGAGTACGCGGCGCTGGTGATCGGGTACAAGGGGCTGCTGATCGTGGCGGCGGTGCTCTACATCGGGGCGATGGTGCTGCTGCCCCGGAAGTCGGTCACCGCCTGACGGCCGGGGCGGCGGGGGATTCCCCGCCGCCGGTGCCGTGGTTACAGGCCGCAGAGCTCGTCGAGGGACTTGGCGCCCTTCTGGGTGTTCCTGGTCGGCGTCTGCGTGGGCGCCGCCGCCTGGCGCGTACGGGTCGGCGTGGCCGAGGACGTGACGCTCGGGGACGCGCTCACGTTGGCCGTCTGGGCCTGGCGGGCGGGCCGGTTGGAGTCGGCGATCGCCTTCCTGGAGGCCACGCGGATCTTCGCCCAGTCGGGCGAGCCCGGCCAGAACTCCGGCGGAACGAACTGCATGCTCGTGATCCGGGCGTCCTTGACCTTGACCGCCAGCTGCACCAGCGGCTGCAGCAGGTGCTCCGGGATGTTGGTCTGGGCCAGCCGCTTGGCCGCGCCGGCGATCTTGGTGAAGTTGGCGAGGATCACGGTGGGTGTGGCCTGCTGGGCAAAGGCGCCGATGACGCAGCGCTGGCGGGCCATGCGGGAGAAGTCGTCGCTGTTGACCCGGGAGCGGCCGTACCAGAGGGCCTGCTCGCCCGACAGCTTCCGGTAGCCCGCCTTGATGGTGCCCGCCGTGCCGAAGTGGCCGCCCCACTTGACGTCCTGCTCGACCCGGATCTTGAGGCCGCCGATGGCGTCCACGAGGTCCGCGAAGCCGAACATGTTCATCAGCATGTAGTAGTCGATCTTGAGGCCCAGCGTGTAGCCGATGGCGTCCATCAGCGCCCGGGGGCCCTTGTTCTTGCCGCCCATGAGCTGCGGGTTCTCGTTGGCGTACTGCCAGACCTCGTTGAGCAGGCCGCCGTTGGAGAGTTCGGCCATGTAGCCGTTCGGGAACTGCTTGTGCAGCGGCGAGTTCGGCGGGAAGCGCACGTGCTGCAGGTTGCGCGGCAGGCTGAACAGGACGGTGTTGCCCGTCTTGAGGTCGATGCTGGCCACGTTCATGCTGTCGGTGCGCACGCCGGTGCGGTTGCCGGCCGCGTCGCCGCCGATCAGCAGGAAGTTCACGCGGTCCTTGCCGCCCCACGGGTCCTCGCCCTCCTTGACCGGGGCGGGGACGTCGGGGTCGGACACCGAGGGGAAGATCTGCTTGATCGCGTCCCGCGCGGTCAGCACGTAGTTGGCGGTCAGGGCGAACGGCGACATCACCGCCACGCACAGCACCCCGACCACGATGCCGGTCAGCACCTGGCCCTGCTGGTTGAGGCGGTTGGGCCCGAGCGCGACGTACGAGGTCACCAGCACGGCGAACCACAGCAGCGCGAGGACCGAGGCCACCACAACCACGGTGATCATCATCCCGTCGCCGACGAACGCGGTGAGGTTCTGCAGGTTCCGGGTCAGCCCGTAAGCCAGGGCCGCCAGGAGCATCACCGCGTACACGCTGAGGAGGATCAGCCCGGTACGGCGGCGCCCGGCGCGCAGATGTGCGGCGCCGGGCGCGATGGCGGACAAAGCGGTCCACCCGAGTACGGATCCGGTCGTCAGGGGCCTGGCGAAGCGAGGGGAGGAGGAGCCAGGGCGCGGACGGCGAACGGGCCGCCGTTTCTTGTTGCCCCCTGGCACGTTTTCTGCCCCATCGCGATTGCTCACACCCGGCTCCTTACACGCCTACCAGGCAAAACTGTCGTTGCCCCCCGTTGGGCACAAGATTGCCAGGATTCTAGTCCCCATATCTGGACATCAGAGACATGTGCCCAAGCTGAGATGAACACTACGTGCACGATGGGCCGCGTTTATGGGGTTTTGGGTAGGTCGTAACTTTTTTCAGGAGACGGTCGAGGACGGCGCCATCCAGGTGTTGCACTGGTACGTCTTGTCCCGCTCCCAGCCCTGCCGGAACCACCGGTTGTTGTTGGCGGGCGTGCCGTGGTCGCGCGGCCACCCCGGATAGTCGCCCACCTGGGCGTAGAACGAGAACAGGCGGCTGCGCAGGGACGTGCTCACCGGGTACGTCGCCGCCACCGACCGCATCCACATGGCGCCGAAGCAGGTCGCCTGCAGCTCGAGCCGCCTGCTGAGCGCCAGCTTGCCGCTCTGGCCGGAGGAGTCGAGGGTGGCGCGCCACCAGGAGTCCATCAGGCCGGTGATGTTCTGGATGTGGTGGCCGTACTCGTGGGCCATCATGCTGATGATGCCGCCGTGCCACTGGATGATCTGGCCGTACCCGCGGGCGTTGCCGTTGCCCCGGGACATGGCCGAGGTGGAGGCGTAGATCGTGTTGTTGCGCGGGCAGTAGTACGGCACCATGCTCCCGGCCGACGGATAGTCGCCGCACGCGCCCCGGCCCCGCTTGGCGGCGATGGCGTAGTTGGGCGCGCTGAACTGGATGCCCTGCTTCTCCAGGATCGGCCCCCATGCCTGGTCCATGCACTTGCCGGTCTTCAGGATCAGCGCCTTGAGCTGACTGTGGTTGAAGATGTTGGCGCTCCCACCGGAGCAGCTCAGCCTGGGCAGCGAGCCCGCCCGGTACATGGTGTTGCTCTTCAGGCTCGTGTTCAGCGTCACCCTGGGAGGCTGCGTCGGGGTCGTCTCCGGCTCCTGGGTCTCCTCCTGGGTGGGCTGCTGCGTCGGCGAGTCGGACTCCGTCGGGGTCGGCTGCCGCGTGCGGGTCCGCCACGGGTCGCTGGTGGCGCGCTCCGAAGGCTCGTACGTCGGGATCGCGACCGGTGTCGTCGTCTCCGACCTCGACGCGCTCTTGAACAGCGCCGACGCGATGACGATCAGCACGAACAGCGCGGCGATCCCCCCGAGCACGCCGCCGATCACGCCGAAGACGCCCATGCCGGACTTCCTGCGCTGCGGCGGCCCCCACTGCGCCGGCGGCAAAGGGGGCGGCGGGGGTGGCGGCGGAGGCGGCGGTTGCCGGTATTGCTGTTGCTGCCCGTAGGGTGGCGGCGGTGGCGGGTACTGCGGGCCGCCCTGGGGATAGGCCTGCTGCGGGTAAGCGGGCCCCTGAGGGTGGGGCGGCGCCTGCTGGTACGGGTTCCCCTGCGGAGGCGGTCCCGGGGGCGGTCCCGGGGGCGGGGGAGGCGGCGGGGGAGGCGGCGGAGGCGTCGGGTACGGTTGCCGGCTCGGCGGCTGCGGCTGGCCGTAGTTCGGCGGCGGCCACGGCAATGAGGGAGGCCTCTGTGGCTGCCCTGGCCCCTGTGGCGGGGGTGGATAATGCCCGTTCCCTGTCACCGTGTCTCCCCGTTCGCCCGGTTGTCTGGAATCGATGGCTTTGCGCCGCGACTTGCCGGACCCTTGCCAAATTTGGGGCAAAAGCATACTCATTTCTCACCCGTCACGGATGTAGCAGTGATCGGTTACGGTCCGAAATCATTCGAGGTGATCTCGGTTATCTCCCGGTCCGCGCGGCGGGCGTTGCCCTAGCTTCTTTGGCATGAATCTCCAGCAGCTCCGCTATGTGGTCGCGACTGCGGAGCACCGCACCATGACCGACGCGGCAAGATCGCTTTACATCGCGCAGCCTGCGCTGTCCCGCGCGATCCGCGATCTGGAGCGGGAGCTCGGTATGACGCTCTTCGCTCGTTCAGGCCGTGGCGTGGTCGTCACCGCGCAGGGCCGTCGCGTGGTCAAGCTGGCGAGGGAGGCACTCGATGCCGTTCACGAGATCGAGGGCCTGGCCAACCACAGCGGCGTCACGGAAGCGGAGCTCCGCATCGCGTCCACGCCCAGCCTCGAACCCGGCCTGGCCGGGCGGCTGCTCCCGGCTTATGCGGCCGAGCATCCGGGAGTACGCGTGCACATCGTTCGCTGCGACGGCAGAGACGGCGTCGTCAGCGCCATCAGAGATCAGCGGGCCGACCTCGGGCTCACCGATCTCCCGGTCCCCACGGACCTGATCACCCATCCGCTCGAGCGCCAGGAGATCGTGCTGATCTCCCCGCCCGGGCTCGACCTGCCCAACCCGGTGCCGATGGGCAAGCTGCACGGCATGCGCCTGGCGCTGCCGGCCCGCGGCAGCGTGCGGCGCAGGGAGCTGGACGCGATGTTCGGCAAGTACTCGGTGAGCCCCGTGGTCGTGCTCGAAACCGACGAGCGCAACGGCTGGCTCAACGCGGTACGCGCGGGCCAGGCGTCGTTGCTCTGGTACCGCGGCCTGGCGGAACAGGCCAGTCGCGCGGGCCTGATCGTGCGCTCGCTCGAACCCGCCGTGCGGCGCGTCATCGCCGTCGTGCACGCCCGCCGCCGCCTGCCGCTGATCGCCCAGGACTTCCTGTCCACGGCGGAAAAGGGGACAGCGGCCTGACCCGATTAGGAACGATCCAGACCGGCACACCCCCTACCGGGAGACCGGCAACCGCACCACGGCCCGCAGTCCAGGCGCGGCGTCCTCCAGGACGACCGTGCCGCCGTGCGCACGCACGGTCTCGCGTACGATCGCCAGCCCCAGCCCGGCGCCGCCCTCATCACGGCTGCGCCCGGAGTCCAGCCTGGTGAACCGGTTGAAGACGCGCTCGCGATCCTGCTCAGGGATGCCGGGCCCGTCGTCGGTCACCGTCAGCACTCCGTCCGCGGTCAAGGCCACCTCGACCTTGGAAGAGGTGTGGCGTACCGCGTTGTCCATCAGGTTCGTCAGCACCCGGCTCAGGTCGAGGGCGTCTCCGCGCACCACGACCGGGTCGCACACCGTCAGGCGCGCCTCGGCGTACCTGTCGACGGTCTGGCGGACCACCTCGTCCAGCTCGACGGGTTCCCGCCTGGCGGGCACGCCGCCGCGCTCGTCCAGCCTGGCCAGCGCCAGCAGGTCCTCGGCCAGCCTGGACAGCCGCATCGTGTCCTCCAGGACGCCCTCGGCGGTCTCCCGCCAGTCCTGGCCCTCCGGATGTCCCAGCGCGACCTCGAGCTGCAGCCTGATGCTGGCCAGCGGGCTGCGCAGCTCGTGCGCCGCGTCGGAGACCAGCGCCCGCTGGCGCTGCTCGGCCTCCTCCAGCCTGGCCAGCATGCCGTTGAGCGTGGTGGCCAGCGAGTAGACCTCGTCACGCGACTGCGGCACCGGCAGCCGGCGCGACCTGGCCGTGTGCGTGATGTCCGCCGCGCCCCTGCGCAGGGCCGCGATCGGGCGCAGCGTACGGCCGATCATGAGCCAGCTCGCCACCGCGAGCAGCACGATCAGCGCGGGCGTGCCCACCAGCAGCACCCGTCCGGCCGTGACCAGGCTGGTCTGGATCTCGCTGATGGGCCGGGCCGCGATGACGGTCTGCCCGCGGTCCGCGCTGAGCACGATCACCCGCAGGAACCCGGGGACCGCGTACGGCCGCCCGTCCAGGAGCGTGGCCTGCCCCCGCTTGAGCACCTTGTCCCGGGCCTTGGCGTCCAGCAGCGGGACCAGCCGGTCGGTGCCGTACGTCACGTGCGTGATGCGCCCGCCGGCGTCGATGACCTGCACGATCGTGCCGTCGTGCGTGGTGATCGGGCTGGTCAGCGTCCCGGCGTCGGCTGCCACGCGCACGGCCTGCGCCGTCTGCCTGGTGGACTCGTCCACCGTGTCCATCAGCGCCCGTTCGAGCACGCTGACCAGCACCGACGCCGACACGGCCAGCGCCAGCGCGAGCACCGCGGCGGCCGCCACCGTGAGCCTGAACCGCAGCCCCTGCCGCCGCCACCAGACGAGCGGGGAGTCAGCCACCGTCGCCCGCCAGCCGGTAGCCCGCGCCGCGCACGGTCTGGAGCGCGTTCCTGCCGAACGGGGCGTCGATCTTGCGCCGCAGGTAGCCGACGTACACCTCGACCACGTTCGGGTCGGTGTCGAAGGTGTCCCAGACGTGCTCCAGGATCTCCGCCTTCGACACGACCTCGTCCCGCCGCCGGATCAGGTACTCCAGCAGCGCGAACTCCCTCGGCGTCAGCTCGATCGAGCTCCCGTCCCGCTCGACCCTGCGCCGGGCCGGGTCGAGCGACAGGTCGCCGGCCACCAGCACCGACGGCCGCCGCCCCGCGTCGCGCCGCAGCAGCGCCCGGAGCCTGGCCACCAGCACCACGTACGAGAACGGCTTGGTCAGGTAGTCGTCGGCGCCCAGGTCGAGCCCGTCGGCCATGTCGTATTCGCCGTCCTTGGCCGACAGCATGAGGATCGGCACCCAGTTCTCCTCCGCGCGCAGCTGCTTGCACACGTTGTAGCCCGAGAGCCGGGGCAGCATGATGTCGAGCACCACGATGTCGTAGTCACCCTGCCTGGCCGCGTGCAGGCCCTCCTCGCCGTCGTGGGCGAGGTCCACGGCGAACCCCTCAGCCTGGAGCCCCCGCTGGAGCGCGGCGGCCATCCGCCGCTCGTCCTCGACGACAAGTACTCTCATGTGGCAATTCTCCTGTTCCCGCCCTGAGACAACGCTGAGAAGGCTGAGAGCCGTCTCAGACAGTCTCAGGTCCGCCTAAGGATGCATCACGCAGGCTCTGAACATCGACATACCGTTAAGGAGTGAGATGCGCAGAGGCACGTTCGTGAGGTGGGGAGTGCCGATCGCGGCAGCGGCCGTGATCGGAGCCGCGATCGGCGCCGGCCCCGTCATAGCCGCGGTGAGCGGCGCCCCCGTGCTGCCGGAGCGGTCGGCACAGCAGTTGCTGGCCGACGCCGCGGCGGCGACCGGCAAGGAAGGCGGCATCGCGCCGATGTCCGGCACGGTGCAGCAGACGGCCTCGCTCGGCCTGCCGGCGCTGCCGCAGACCGGCGAGGCGTCGCCGCTGAGCCTGTTGTCCGGCTCGCACGAGGTGAAGGTCTGGTACGGCGGCGAGGGCAAGATGCGGGTGGCCCTGCCGACCCAGCTGAACGAGACCAACCTGATCGTCAACGGCGACACGGGCTGGTACTGGGAGAGCGCCACCAACACGGCCACCAAGCTGACCATCAAGGGGGAGGCCGGGCAGCACAAGCAGGGCCTGCCCACGCCGCGGCCGACCGACGTGACGCCGCAGCAGGTGGCCGAGCGGCTGCTGGCCAACGCCGACCAGCACACGGCGGTTCGCGTGATCAACACCGCCGAGGTGGCGGGCCGGCCGGTCTACCAGCTCGTGCTGGCGCCCAAGGACGCGGGCTCGCTGGTCCAGGAGATCCGCATCGCGCTCGACGGCGAGACGTACGTCCCGCTGCAGGTGCAGGTGTTCGCCAAGGGGTCGGCCGAGCCGGCGTTCCAGGTCGGGTTCACGCAGGTGACGTTCACGCCGCCGGCGGCCGAGAACTTCTCCTTCACCCCGCCCGCGGGCGCCAAGGTGGAGGAGAAGACCCTCGGGACCGGCATGGACCAGGACGTGGCGGCGGATCGCGCCGAGCACGCCAAGGACGTCGCGGAGCGGGCGAAGGTCGTGGGGCAGGGCTGGACGACCGTGGCGGTCGTGCCGTTCTCGCTGTCGGATCTGAAGACCGCGACGCCGTCGGACGGTCGTGAGGGTCGCGGCCCCGGCGCGAGTGCCGACCCGAGCGCGCTGATCGACAGCGTGCTGAAGTCCGCCACCCCGGTGAGCGGCACGTGGGGCTCCGGCAAGCTGATCAAGACCAAGCTCGTCACCGCCCTGCTGACCGACGACGGCCGTCTCCTGGTCGGCGCGGTCACCCCGGAGGAGATCACCAAGGCGGCGGGCACCAAGTGACCACCGTCACGCAGGAAGCAGGGGCGCCCTCCGGGGCGGCCCTGCCCCCGGGGGTGAACACGGGGGAGTTCGCGATCGTCACGGAGGGCCTGACCAAGCGCTTCCGCGGCGGCCAGGTCGCCGTGGACACGCTGGACCTGGCCGTGCCGCGCGGCTCGGTGTTCGGCTTCCTGGGGCCGAACGGCTCGGGCAAGACCACCACCATCCGCATGCTGCTCGGCCTGGTCGCGCCGACGTCGGGTGGATACTCCGTGCTCGGCCTGCCCCAGGCCCAGGCCCTGCCCAAGGTGGGGGCGCTGGTCGAGGGACCGGCCTTCTACCCGTACCTGTCGGGCGCGGCCAATCTGATGCGCTTCGACTCCGCCGACCCGACCGCGCCCCGCGCGAGCGCGAAGCGGCGCATCGCCGAGGCGCTCGACCGCGTGGGCCTGTCGGCCGCGGCCGCCAAGCGCTTCCGCAACTACTCGCTCGGCATGCGCCAGCGCCTGGCCATCGCCGCCGCCCTGCTGGGGCCGCGCGAGCTGCTCATCCTGGACGAGCCCACCAACGGGCTCGACCCGCAGGGCACGCGCGAGGTTCGCGCGCTGGTCAAGGAGATCGCCGCCGACGGCACCACGGTCTTCGTCTCCTCCCACCTGCTGGCGGAGGTGGAGCAGATGTGCACGCACGCCGCGATCATGCGTACCGGCAAGCTCGTGGCGCAGGGCACGATCGCCTCGCTGAACGGCGGGCTCGTGACGCGCGTCCGGGTGGAGACGCCGGACGTGGCGGACGCCGCGCGGGTGCTCGGCACGCTCGGCCTCGCCGACGTGCTGACCTCGGGCGGGGAGGTCACAGCGGAGCTCGGCGGCCACGCGCCGGAGCGCGTCAACGCCGCGCTGGTGGGGGAGGGCGTGGCCGTTCGCGGGCTGGCCGTGGTGCGGCCGAGCCTGGAGGACGTGTTCGTGGGACTGACAGGGGAGGGCTTCGATGTCGACGGCTGAGTCGACCGCTGAGACGGCGACCGCTGAGACGGCTGAGACGGCGACGGCTGAGACGGCGGGGACCCTGGGGTCCGCCGTCGGGACCACGGGGGCAGAGACCCAGGAGGAGCGCCGCACGCCCGGGCTGGTGCCCGTCGCGGAGTCCATGCGCACCACCGAACGCCGCCCGCCGGAGCCGTCCGCTTCCGCTCCCGCCCCCGCGGCGGGGAGGGCGTGGGCGTTCTGGCGGCTGCTCGGCTCCGAGCTGGGCCTGACGTTCCGCAGGCCGCGCAACCTGATGATGCTGGCCGTGCTCGGCGTCGTGCCGATCGTCATCGGCGTGGCGCTGCGGCTCGTGGCCTCCGAGGAGGGGATGGGCGGGCTCGTCCAGGACGTCGTGGGCAACAGCCTGATGCTGACGTTCGTGTCGTTCTCGTTCCTGGTGCTGCTGCTGATGCCGGTCGCCGTCAGCGTCGTGGCCGGCGACTCGATCGCGGGCGAGGCCGGCGCGGGGACCCTGCGCTACCTGCTGGCCGCCCCGGCGGGACGCACCCGGCTGCTGCTGGTCAAATACCTCAACGCGGTCGTCTTCGCGTACGCGGTCACCGCTGTCGTGGCCCTGACGGCGCTGGTGACGGGCCTGATCCTCTTCCCGGCGGGGTCCGTGACACTGCTGTCCGGCAGCACGATCTCGATGGCCGACGGGCTGCTGCGCATCCTCATCGCCGTCGGGTACGTCGGCGCCGGGATGGCCGCCCTGGCCGCGGTCGCGGTGGCGCTGTCGACGTTCACCGAGGTGTCCATCGGGGCCATCGCGGCCACCATGGTGCTGGTCATCGTCTGCCAGGTGCTCCGGGCGATCCCCGAGCTGGGCTCGATCACGCCCTATCTGCTGCCGTCCAAGTTCACGAACTTCGACGCCGTGCTGCGCAGCCCGATCGACTTCGGGAGCCTGCGGGACGGGCTGCTGGCGTTCGGGGCGTACATCGTGCTGTTCGGCTCGATCGCCTGGGCGCGCTTCTCCGGCAAGGACATCACCTCCTGACAGCGGCAGCGCCCCGACCGCGGACGGCCGGGGCGCGGGACGCCGGAACGTCAGGCGGCGGGACGGCGGCGCAGGCCGAGCGCGCCGATCACGACGCCGATGACGCCCACCACGAGGCCGGCGCCGCCGAGCAGGCGGGCGGTGCCGTCGGAGGCCGACGTGGCCGCCACCGGCGTCACCGAGGGAGCGGCGGCGGCCGGAGCGGCCGAGGCCGGCGCCGAGGCCATGCCGTGCTCGTCGGCCCCGCTCGCGGGGACCAGCTTGAGCGTCGGGGCGGGGTGCTCCGCCTCGGTCCCGTCCGTCTTGGGCGCGTCCGACCAGTCCACGACCTCACCCTTGGAGTAGGTCTGCTTCGTCGGGAACACCAGCGAGTCCGTGTCCTTGGGCAACTGCCCCATGGACACCTCGAACTCCTGGAACTCGCCCGGGTTGATCTTGCCGCCGGACCACACGACCTTGGTCACGGCCTCTTCGAGGTCGCCGTACTCGGTCTTGACCGGCTTGGGCAGCTTGCCCTGGGTGACCTTGACGTCCCAGCCCGGCAGGGGCTTGACCGACACGAAGGCCAGCGGATGGTCGACGGGGAAGGAGACCTCGATCTTGGTGGTCGAGGCGTCGTCGCGCTCGTTCGGCACCCGGAACGCGACCTTGGTGAATCCGCCCTGCTCGGCGGTGCCCGGCTGGATGGTGACGTGGGCCAGGGCCGGGATGGCGAGGCCGACGGTGAGGGCGGTGGCGGCGGCGAGCACGGTCGCCGCACGGCGTGCGAAGGACATGCGGGAACTCCACTTGGTGTACGGGGATGGACAAGGGGTGTCAGACGGTCAGGCGGGAAGTGGAGGACCACGCCTGGCAACGCTGTGCCGGAACTCCGGCTGGAGCGGGACGACCCTCGCCCGGACGATCGGCGCGGCGGGCCGCGCGAACGGCGGCACGGCGACCGCCGGGAGCAGCAGGAGACGGCGGCCGACGAGGCGCAGCAGCGACCAGAGCACGACCTCGCCGCGCGCCAGCCACAGGCCCGTGATCAGCGTGGCCGTCACGTGCGTGAGCAGCATGCCGGTGTTGACCGCCAGGCCGCCCTGGCCGTGTCCGTGCGCCGCGGCCCCCAGCTCGAACAGGCCGCGCACGGAGAAGTAGGCGGCGCCGTCGCCCGCGAACAGCTCGTGCAGCGCCAACTGCGCCCCCACCAGCACGACGTTGATCGTCGCCGCGGAGCGCTCCTTGCCGCACAGCGCCAGCCCCAGCGCGGACACGCCCGCGAGCCCCAGTCCGGCGACCCACGGCGCGGGCGCCGAACCGCCGCCCAGCACGTGCGCGAAGGCGGCGAGAGCCACGCAGACGGCGGCGAAGGCGGCCGTCCGCGCGAGTCTGAGGGGAAGGTGCGCATGCATGGGTGTGCCCCATGCTCTCACGGGGCAGTGAGTCATGAGACCCGAAGTCCGAAGCCGCACAGTGGCTGGTCCAAAACGGGCATTTAGGGCTAGGGTCGTGCCGACCGCGTTGACATTGAGGTGAGAACGTTGCGGCACTTGGGTGGTTTCCTCATCGGGCTGGTGGTGACGGCGGCCGTGCTTGCGGGCGGTGGCTGGGCCGTCCAGCAGGCCGTCGGCAACGCCGCGGCGACACCACCGGACAACCAGAAGATGTGGATCGCGCTGGGCGCGATGGCCGCCGTCGGGCTGGTCGTCGGGCTGGTGGTGGCGGGCCGGATCTCGCCCATGGCGACGTTCGTGCCGTCGCTGGTCCTGCTGGCCTGGACGGTCGTGTACGCACTCGACGTGAACAGGGCGATCTCCCTCATCCCGAGCGCCCCGTCGGTCAACCAGATCATCCTGGACGCCGGTCTCGGCGCCAAGACCCTGCTCACGTCCGGCGTGTTCGCCCTGCTCGGCGTGGCGCTGTTCATCCCCGTCCTGATGCCGTCACGCTGGTCGCGCCAGTACGACGACGTCGACGAGGACTACGAGGCCACGCCGGAGGGCAGCTACTACTGAGCCGTCCCTACTGGGCCGTCCCCGTGTAGAGGCGGGTCACCACGTCCTCGATGCTCGACTGGCCGGGAGACGTGGCCATCAGGTCGTCGAGCGTGCCGTCGAACGCCAGCCGCCCGTGGTCGATCACCATGACCCGGCGGCACAGGCGCTCGATGTCGCCGAGGTCGTGCGTGGTCAGCAGCACGGTCGTGCCGCGCTCGGCGTTGACCCGCTGCAGGAACTCCCTGATGCCGGCCTTGCTGACCACGTCCAGCCCGATCGTCGGCTCGTCGAGCACCAGCACGTCGGGCGCGTGCAGCAGCGCCGCCGCGAGGTCGCCCCGCATGCGCTGGCCCAGGCTGAGCTGGCGCACCGGCGTGCGCATGAACTCGCCCAGGTCTAGCGTCTCGGTCAGCTCGTCGAGCCGCGACCTGAACGTGGCCCGGTCCACCCGGTACAGGTGGCGGATCAGCTCGAAGCTGTCGACGAGCGGCAGGTCCCACCACAGCGTCGTCCGCTGCCCGAACACCACCCCGATCCGCCGCGCCAGCGACGTGCGCCGGCGCGACGGGTCGAGCCCGGCCACCCGGACCCGGCCGGACGTCGGCGTCAGGATGCCGCAGAGCATCTTGATGGTGGTGGACTTGCCGGCCCCGTTGGGCCCGAGGTAGCCGACGAACTCTCCCGCCGACACGGTGAACGACAGGTCGCTCACGGCGTGGACGACATTCCTCTTGATCTTGAACGAGCGTCCGGCCCGGTCCAGTTCGATCATCCTCAACTCCCCGTGGATCGGTAGTGCCTGATGCCCTGCCGCCAGGCCAGCCCGGCCAGAAGGGCGAGGACCAGCGCGGCGACCGGCGCGGAGAACCGCAGGAACTCCGGCGTGCCGAAGGGGTCGTCCCTGCCCAGCACGTACAGGCCGGGCTGCCAGTTGACGAAGGCCAGCGGGAGCACGTACGTCACGCCCCTGACCAGGTCGCGGCCGTAGATGCTGAGCGGGTACTGGTTGAGCTGGGCGCTGCCGTAGGTGAAGGCGTTGGACACCTCGGGCGCGTCGGTCAGCACGAACTGGACCGCGCCGCCGAGCGTCCAGATCGCGCCGAAGATGATGATCCCGCTGACCAGCATGACGGGGATCATCCAGGCGCGCCGCCAGTCGAGGTCGAGCGCGGCGACGCCGTAGCCGAGCACGACGCACGCCTGCAGGATCCGGCCCACCCTGGCGGGCACGAACCGGTCGGTGGCGAGCTGGATCCACGGGCTGACCGGCCTGATCAGGAACGTGTCGAGGGTGCCCGCCTTGATGTGCTGGCTGATCCGGTCGATGTTGCTGACGAACGTGTCGCAGATGGCGAACGACACGCCGGCGGCGCCGTACAGGAAGAGGACCTCGTCGCGGGAGAAGCCCGCGAGCGTGGTCGTGTTGGCGAAGACGATCAGGATCACGGCGACGTCCACCGCGGAGGTGAGGGCGCCGAACAGGGTCATCAGCGCGAACGACACCCGGTACGCCGCCGCGGCGCGGGTCCAGGTCCACAGCAGCAGGAAGTAGGTCCTAACCACCCTGGATCACCACCTTGCGGCGGACCGCCATGGTGGCGAGCGCGCCCAGCCCGAGCAGGATCGCGGCCCAGAGCGCCTGGAACGCGAGCGTCTCCAGGACCGGGGCCTTACCCAGGTAGAGATCGGTCGGGAGCTGGACCATGGCCGCCCAGGGCATCGCCATGACCAGGTCGCCGAACCAGCCGGGGAACAGGTGCAGCGGCACGAGCATCCCGGAGAAGAACGTCGTCAGGAGCATCGACACGACCGCGACGCCGCGGTCGTCGATGAGCCAGCAGACCGACAGCGCCACCAGGTAGCGCCAGCCGAAGCCGACCACCACCGCGACGGCGAAGCCGGCCAGGAACGCCAGCCACTGCCCCGGCCCGGCGGGGACCGTGATGCCGAACACCACCGCGCCGATCAGCATGGGCGGGATGCCGCGGACCAGGAACAGGTACGCGGCCCTGCCCAGGTCCTCGGCCAGCGTCCAGAGCTGGAGCGAGGCGGGCCGGACCAGGTCGAGGGCGATGTCGCCGCTGCGGATGCGCTCGGGGATGCCGAGCCCGCCCCCGAACAGCTGCAACGGGCCGATGAACGCCTGGGTGATGAAGCAGAACGTGACGGCGTCGGTCACGTCGTAGCCGCCCAGCCCGGGGCGGGCCTGCCAGAGCGCGATGAGGATGTAGGCGCGAAGGATGCCGAAGACGCTGTTGGTGAATGCGCCGGCGATCGCGCCCCAGACGTAGGTGGCGTGCTTGCGGAAGCCGTACCGGACGAGCCGGGCATATAGGGGTATGGTTTTGCACCTCCGGAGAGTGAGGACACGGTGACCAACCGTGTACGGACCCGCGCACGGGTCTGCCGATGGAAAGCATGGAATTATCCGTTGCGGGCCGTGGGCCCCGCAACGCAATTAATCGTTCAACGGTCGGCGAGACGGTAGACGAAGCGCAGGCCCGACCAGGTGTCGTCGATCGCGGCCACCTTGTTGTCCACCAGGCCCATGGACAGGCCGTAGTCGCGGACGGGGTTCTCCGAGAGGTCCGTGGGCACCTTGCTCGCGCGTTTCGGCCAGCAGACCCACAGGCCGCCGCTCTTCGCCAGCAGGGCCAGGGCGGAGGGGAACGCCCCGTGAAGGGCGGCCGAGTCGGGGCAGAAGACCAGTATGACGTCGTACGGCCCGCCGGCCGGGGTCCGATGCACCTCGGCGTCGGGCTCGCCCAGGTCGAGGCCGTCGGGGGCATCGATGGCGAGGACCTGGTGCCCAGGCTTGACGCCGAGCTTGCGCGGCAGCGGTGTGCCCGAGTATCCAGCCATGGAGGACAGCGTGTCACAGCGCCGAAATATCCAGGTAAGAGATGAGATACTTACTGGCCGGTAGAAGGATCTTCATTCGGGGAAGGAGATTCATCGGAGGGCCGATATGCAGATCGACCGGGACGTGGTCCCCGACTATCCCTTGAGCTGGCAAGCCCGCGCCCTGACCAGTCTGATGTGGGGCACCCTGAAGCCGGCGTCCACCGTGCTGATGCGCCATCCGCTGGCCCTAATCTGCGCGGCCCGGCTCGGGGAGCTCGGCCGTCTGGTGCGCGTACCCCACCCCGAACACGTCATCATCGAGCCCGTGGAGTTCTCGGCATGCGGGGGCGAGTGGGTGCACGGCGGGCCGGGGCTCGACGAGGGCAAGGCGGTGCTCTACTTCCACGGCGGCGGCTACTTCTCGGGCTCGCCGCGTACTCATCGGTCCATCACCTGGCGGCTGTCGGTGGCGGCCCGGCGGCCCGTGCTGGCGCTCGACTACCGGCAGGGGCCCGTGCACACGCTGGCGGACTCGCTGACCGACGCGCTGGACGCGTACGACTGCCTGCTGCGGCGCGGCCACGCGCCCGGGGACGTCATCCTGGCGGGGGACTCCGCGGGGGGCCACCTCACGCTGGCGACGTTGCTCGCGCTGCGGGACCGGGAGCTGCCGATGCCGGGCGCGGCGATCTGCCTGTCGCCGTGGGCCGACCTGACCGACATCCCGCGGCACGCCAACCGCTGGCAGGACCCCATGCTCCCGGCCGGGCGGGTGCGCTGGCTGGCCCGCCGGTGGACCTCGGGCCTCGACCCGAGCGACCCGCTGGTCTCCCCGGTGCTGGGGGACTTCACGGGGCTGCCGCCGCTCATGATCGTGACCGGCTCGACCGAGGTGCTGCGGGACGAGGCCAGACGGGTGGCCGAGCGGGCGCGCCAGGCCCGGGTGCCGGTACGGTACGAAGAGTGGAACCGGATGCCGCACGCCTTCCCGATCCTGGCGGACGTGCTGCCCGAGGCGCGGCTGGCCTTCCGGCACATGGCGCACTTCCTGCGAGCCGTGGCCGCCCGCCGGGCGTCCAGAGGCGACATCGCGGCGGCGTGAGTTTCGGCCCTGCAGTTTTGGCACTGCCCTTTTCGAGGTTCCCGGCGTACGCTGTCAGCTTGGAGAACGTGTAAGGTTAGGTATACCTAACCTGAAGTCAGGGGGCTGTGCATGACCGAGAAGCCCACGGATCACCATCGTGGCGTCGTCCTGCGGACCGAGTGGATCTCGCGGCACATGGTCCGCGTCGTGGTCGGGGGCGACGGGCTGGCCGACTTCGCCACCACCGGCCTGACGGACCACTACGTCAAGCTGGTCTTCCCCTACGAAGGCGTCGAATACCCCACCCCGTTCAGCGTGAAGACCTGCCGCGAGACGATGCCGCGCGAGCTCTGGCCGCGGCTGCGGACCTACACCGTACGCGCCTGGGACCCCGACAGCCGCGAGCTGACCCTCGACTTCGTGGTGCACGGCGACGAGGGCCTGGCCGGCCCGTGGGCCGCCCAGGCCGCTCCCGGGGACGTCGTGCTCATGCTCGGCCCCGGCGGCGGCTACGCGCCCGACCTCGAGGCCGACTGGCACCTCCTGATCGGCGACGAGAGCGCGCTGCCGGCCATCGGGGCCGCGCTGGAGGGCCTGCCGGAGGGCGCGCGGGCGCACGTACTGGTCGAGGTGGACGCGCCCGAGGACGAGCAGAAGCTCGAGACGGCCGCCGACGTCCGCGTCGCGTGGCTCTACCGGAGCGGCCGTCCCGTGGGCGAGAAGCTCGTGGCGGCGGTGCGGACGCTGGAGTTCCCCGAAGGAAACGTGCACGCGTTCGTGCACGGCGAGGCCGGCTTCGTGAAGGAGCTGCGCCGTCACCTGCGGGTCGAACGGGGCATCGGGCTGGACCGGCTGTCCATCTCCGGATACTGGCGCTCGGGGGCCGACGACGAGGCGTGGCGCGAGATGAAGCGCGACTGGAACCGTCAGGTCGAGGCCGAGGAGGAGTCCGCGATCGCCTCCTAGGCTCCCCAGGCACGCCAGGGCCGAAACACCACTTCAGACCACTGAACCCCAGCACTTACTGACCCCAGAGGAACGAACGCCTTACCTGCAATACCCCTTATGACAGACATGCGGAAAGCCTCCGCGGATCCGGCCACAGTGTGCTTTGCCGAGTCCCGGATCAGAGAGGCGAAACCCGTATGGCGCGTGGTGCTGGCGACATGCCTCCTGGCGTGCGGCCGCTTACGGTGGGCGACCCGGTCATCATCGGCCGATACCTGCTCCTCGGCCGCCTCGGCACGGGCGGGATGGGAGTGGTGTATCTGGCCGAACACCCTCGGGGTGGCCTGGTCGCGCTCAAGACGCCGCATGCGGTGCATCTCAACGATGCCACCTTACGCGCGCGCTTCGCCGAGGAAGTGACTTTCTCGCGAAGACTGGTGCCGTTCTGCACGGCGGCGGTCCTGGAGGACGGCGCCGACAAGGACCGCCCGTACCTGGTCACCGAGTACATCCCGGGTCCGGCGCTCTCCCAGGTCGTCGCGGCCAAGGGGCCGCTCACGCCCGATCTCGCGTACGGCGCGGCGCTCGGCGTGGCCGCCGCGCTGGTGGCGGTGCACGAGGCGGGGCTGGTGCACCGGGACCTCAAGCCTGGCAACGTGCTGCTGTCCACGCGGGGGCCGCGCGTCATCGACTTCGGCATCGCCCGCGACGTCGACACGCTGGCCGCGCACACGCAGGCCGGGCAGGTCATGGGGAGCCCTGGATGGGTGGCTCCCGAGCGGCTGACGGGTGGCCCGGCGCTGCCCGCGTCGGACGTGTTCGCGTGGGGGTGCGTGGTGGCGTTCGCGGCCACGGGGCACCACCCGTTCGGGAGCGGGGAGGCGGATGTGCTGACCCGGCGCATCCTGTTCGACCCGCCGCGCGTCGCGGGCGTGCCCGCCATGCTGCGGCCCGCCGTCGAGGCGGCGCTGGCCAAGGATCCCGCCGACCGGCCCACGTCCGCCGACCTGCTCCGGGCGCTGCTGGCCGCCGGAGGCGTCGGCGAGCCGTGGGACCTGCGGCAGGCGGTGGACGGGGTGCTGGAGGAGATCTGGACGCCCGTGCCCTATCCGCCCGGCGGCGGGCGGGTACGTCTCGCCTCTTCGACCGGCGAGTCCGGGACGCCGGAGGGGGGTGTGGAGCGTTCCCGTACGCGCAGGCGCCGGGCCAAGGCCGGGGCGCATCTGTCGCACGCCAGCTTCGCCGCCCTGGCCACGGTGTCCATCGCGGCTCTCACGGTGATCGCGGCGGGCGGCGACGGCACGAGCGTCGGGGGTGGCTCGCTGCTGCCGGGCGACCCGCCGATCGTGCGCTCTTACGGCAGCGCGGACTCGACCGTCCGCCCCTCGTCCACGCCCGCCGCCACCCTCCCGCCGACGAAGTCCGCCGCCCCGCCCACCCCGGCGAGCACGCCCACGACGTCCGTCCCGCACGCCCGTACCAAGGCGCCGCTGACAGTGCGCAGCCCCTCGCCCGGCCGGCAGGACACGTTCGGACCGGCCAACAGCAGCGGGCCGGGCGGCGAGGACCCCGCCGACTGCGCGAGCCCGGTGCGCAGGCGCGGCAACGCGGTCAGGAGGGACTGCCCGCAGCCGTCGCAGTCGATCAGCACGATCCCGCAGGACGGGCCCGGCGAGTCGCCGGACCCGTCCGTGTCCGTCCCGGAGACGCCGACGGCTACCGGATCTTAGACAGGTCGATCAGGTAGAGGTCGTCCTTGAGGAGGTAGCTGAGCATCCTGCCGGTCGAATCCATGGACGGCAGCATGATGGTGCTGCCCTCCCCGGGGATGCGCAGATCGCCCGACTTGCCGGTGTCCAGGTCGTAGAGTCCCACGCCCTCCGGCCTTCCCACACCGTAGACCGAGACGTAGAAGCGGTCCTGGACCGGCTGGTACGCCGAGTGCACGGAGCCGGGCACGTTCTTCTGCGACGAGCCGTCCCGGTGCCGGAAGAAGGTCGTGCCGTCCGCGGCCGTGCCCAGGCAGATGGTCACGCCGCAGAGACGCAGCTGCTCGCCCGGCTGGGTGACGGCCGTCCGGGTCTCGCCGGTCTCCACGTTATGGATCCGGGAGTACGGCATGCCGCGGGGCTCGCCTCCGCTCCCCGGCGCGCCGATCCACGGCCAGGCCAGCAGATGCATCCCGGCGCCACCCTGGACCGGCTCCACCGTCCCGCCCCCGAGGGGAACGGTGAAGACCCCCCCGGTGTACAGCGAGAAAACGATCTTGTCGTTGACCACGGCCAGCTTGTCGATCCCGCTGCCGTCGTCGGCCGTGTCGAGGCGCTGGTCGGCGACGATCTTCGGGGTGCCGCCGTCCAGCGGCACCGTCCAGAGGTGCGCGACGGAGTCCTTCGTCCCGGTCCACCAGGCCACCTGGCCGCCGCCCACGGCGAAGCCGTTGCCGAAGCCCACCGTGCCCTCGGGGGCCGGGACGTCGGCGATCTTGCGCGGCGTGCCGGAGTCGAGGTCGTAGGCGTAGACGGCGCTGATCGATCCGGATTCGCCTCCCTGGGCCTCCATGAGCAGCGTACGGTCGTCGACGAACGTCTGCGGTCGCCACGGCACCCCGT
The DNA here is from genome assembly GCF_053587055.1 of Nonomuraea sp. NPDC003707. Taxonomy (NCBI): domain Bacteria; kingdom Bacillati; phylum Actinomycetota; class Actinomycetes; order Streptosporangiales; family Streptosporangiaceae; genus Nonomuraea; species Nonomuraea sp. NPDC003707. Next base: position 680,583 of record NZ_JBSFNK010000002.1, read on the forward strand.
CGGGGGACTTCGCCGAGACCTTCCGCACCGCCTCCGGCCAGACCTTCTCCACCTGTTCGGCCGGCGCCTCGGTGTACTGCCCGCTGGCGGGGACGGCCGTGATGGTGTCGCCGCCGCGCAGCACGGCCGTGGCCCCGGCCCCGACCAGCACGACCGCCGCGGCGGCCAGCGCGATCCGGGCGCGCTGCCTCCTGCGCAGGTGGATCCGCTCGAGCCGCTGGGGCAGCAGAGCGGGCAGGCCCGGCGCCTGCTCGGCGGCGTGGCCGAGCGTCCTGCGCAGCGTCTCCTCAACCTCGGTCATCGTACGTTCCCCCTGGTCATCGGCTTACTCGGGAGGCCCGCGCGCAGTTTGTCGAGCGCGCGGGAGGCCTGGCTGCGTACCGTGCCGCGGGAGATCCCGAGCACGGTCGCGATCTCGGCGTCGTCGAGCTGCTCGTAGTAGCGCAGCACCAGCACCGCGCGCTGCTTGCGCGGCAGCCCGGCCAGCGCCTGCCACATCCTGCGCTCGTCGCCGCTGGGCAGCAGGTCGTGGTGCTCGCCTTCCGGCAGGTCCCAGGCGAGCAGCTCACGCCTGCGCAACCGCCAGGTGGCGATGTGCAGCCTGGCCATGGTGGTGCGCGCGTAACTCTCCGGGTTCTCCTTCAGCCGCAGCCGGGACCAGGCGCCGCGCAGCTTCAGCAGCGCCTCCTGGACCAGGTCGGCCGCGTCGTGCGGATTGCCGGCCAGCACATAGCCGTAGCGCAGCAGCGCGTCACCGCGTTCGGCGACGAACTCCGCGAAACGGGGATCACCTTCCAACAGTCCTCGCCCTTCGTCGTTCCTTCACCTCCGAGAGGAACAAGGTGCGAAAACTGTTGCACGCCACGCCTGGGGCGACGTGCACGGCGGGCTACGCTCGGAGGTGGATCAACTCTTCTGTGAAAGAGGATCATCATGAGTACGAGAGCGTTCCCGCTCACGCTGCGCGTCACGGTGAGCGGAGCGACGCCGGACGAGATCAGGGAGAAGGCCGTGGCCCGGGCGCTCAGCTTCTTCGGTCTCGACGCCGAGCTGGACGTCATCAGCGCCGAGGCCGAGCCCGACGCGGAGGCGGAGGGCCGCTACCACGCCACCGTGCTCTTCCGGAAGGTCGCCTGACGAACCGGAGGCTCGTGATCCGGCGGCGTGCGTGCGGCGAATATACGGTGATTGCCAGTCGATGACAGGAGGCGTGCGATGACACGTTGGCGCCGGTTCGTGCTCACCCTGACCGTCGCGATGTTCACCGTGGTCGCGGCGGCATCGGCCGCGGCCGCCGGCATCCAGGGCAGCGGCCTGAACTGATCACCGCCACGCAACACCGGAACGGTCAGTTCCGTCCTGGCCGTTCCGGCTCCCTGGCCTGACCTACTGTGTCGCCTCCTTCAGCAGGTCCCGCAGCCGTTTCACCAGCTCGGGGTCGCCGTCGAAGACCAGCCCCGCACCGTCGCCCCGCCCCCACAGCCACAACAGCACGTCCTGGGGCGCGCCCGAGATCGACGCCTCCGCCGTGGAACCGTCCCTGGAAACCTCGACGCCCGAGGTGGACGGGCGGACGAGCCGGCGATCCGTTCCCACGGAGATCGACACCGCGCGGCCGTCCGCGCCGGCGAGTCCGTCGCCGAAGTCCTCCGGCCACTGACGGGAGGCGAAGGCGAGGAAGGTCACGAGGATCTCGTCGATGCCGTCCACGGCCAGGTCGGCGGGGATCGGCATGACGGGCTGGCGCGGTCCAGGTACGCCGCGGGACCGCCCGGATCGGGCTCCGGCGGCCAGGGCTCCGGCCAGGCGCCGCGGCGCATCGTCTCCACTTTGTGGAGGAAGGTGTCGCCGACGTGCCTGAGCAGGTCGGCGGTGGTCCACCCGGGACAGTGGGGCACCGCGGCGGTGAGGTCCCGGGTGGCCATCTCGCGCATTCGTGCGTAGTCCTGCTCGATCAGTTGCAAGTACCGGCGCTGATCCATGCGCCAAGTCAAACACGGTTACGCGATCGCCCCGTTACTTGACGACCTGGAAGATGAACGGCGCGACCAGGCCAAGGAGAGCCGATGCCTCGGTGAGGACCAAGCCGAGGAGCATGTTCTGGCGGATCAATCCGTAGGCTTCGGGCTGCCGTGCGATGGCCTGCACGCCTTGCGATCCTGTGCGCGCTTCTGCATTACCGGAGCCCGCAGTCGGTGGGTGACGGCACAGCCGGACTTCGGCTCCGAGCTAACGACCCGCGGCCCAGGGCATCAGCTCGGCGACGATGCTCTTGCTCCACGGCCGGACGAGAGAGCGCAGCTCCTCGCAGGGCTCGGCGCCGAGCGCGGTGTACGGTGCCATCCCCATCCGGTCCGTCGCCTCTTCGATCTCCTCACGCCATCCGCGCCCTTCCTCGGTGAGAGATCCCTCGAAGAGCCAGCCACGCTCCTCCAGCCCCTGTACGGCGGCAGCCCAGTCGGCCTCGGGCCACCCTCGCGTGCTTCGGAGCACCTCGGACGTGACGGCGCCGGTGGCCGCGTGGGTGACCAGGGCTTCGATGCCGCTCAGGCCGGCGGCCAGGAGGGCGGCGAGATGGCCGTCGCCGCGATACTCGCGCAGCAGGGTCTGGGCGTGCCAGAGCACCAGGTGGGGAGCCTCGGGCCAGGGCAGTGCCGCGTGCGCGGCGTACAGAGGGCGCCCGCTGAGCTCTCCAGCGACGGTCTCCGCCGCCCGGCGGGCCAGCGCTGCCGCCCGCGCCATCTCCGGGGAGTCCACGGCATCGCCCAGCACGCGGCGCAGTGTGGCGTCGGCCGATGCGAGCCGGGCGGCCAGGATGTCGGACGGCGAGGCGATCTGCCAGGCGGCCGGGATCGCCTGCCGTACCAGATCGGGGTTGAAGTTGTAGAAGGTCGCGATCACCGTCGCGGCGGGCACCGGACCGAGAGCGGCGGCTCGGGAGGCGAAGTATCCCATTCGGCCGCTCAGCCCGAGCTTCTCGTAGGCGGCGCTCGCCTCGGGGGAGAAGTAGATCATGCCGTGCAACGGCTCCAGGGTGCGCCAGGTCCGGCGTTCCAGCGTCATGCTGGGAAAGATACCGACCAGTCGGTATAGGTGTCCACAACTCGTGGATCAGAGAGGGGCTGGATCAGCGAAGCCATGCGTATAAGGCTCCTGCTACCGAGATGGCGCAGGCAAGGACGAACATGACCAGGGAAATCGGCGTGGTGAACGTGCGATGAGGATTGCGTTGCACGAGACGGAGCGAATCCATGTTCAGGGTCGCAGCCAGCCGATCCTGAATCTCCGCTATCGGCTGCAAGGCCAATCGGGCAAGACCGCGGCTGCGCCAGCCCGCAAGTGCCGCTGCGACAGAGACCAGAGCCGCTACGAGCCCGACAGCGCCGGCTACGGCGTCAAGCTTCGCCTGGAGGGCGGCGACGTAGGCGGCGGAATTCACAGCGGTCGATACGAGGTAGAAGTTGAGGACCTGGAGCCCTTGGCTGATGCGGTACTCGTACCAGCGTGTGGCATGTTCGAGGGCGGCCACGAGCGACTCGTGATCATTTGGCCCGGGTGGCGGCGGAATCGGGGCGACGCGGCGGCCAGGGATCCATTGAGTGATCGCGGTCCGGACAGAGGAGATCGTCTTGCCCACCAAACCCTCCGTTGAAGGTCAGCCCACTTCTCCAATGACAGCACACCACCCCATGAAAAGGGCTTTGCCGTGCGGCATCGCATGAAAGTGGGCCGCGCCAGTGCTGGGGGAGACTGGCGCGGCCCGTTTCGCCGGGGAACCGCCGCATGCCCGGAGGGCGGTCCGGCGAGATCAGTGGGCGAACTGCTCCTCTTCCGTCGACCCCCGGAGCGCGGTCGTCGAGGAGTCAGGTGCCACGGCCGTGCTGATCAGGTCGAAGTAGCCGGTGCCGACCTCGCGCTGGTGCCTGGTCGCGGTGTAGCCGCGCGACTCGGCGGCGAACTCGGCCTCCTGCAGCTCCACGTACGCCGTCATGCCGTCCGCGGCGTACCCCTGGGCCAGGTCGAACATGCCGTAGTTCAGCGAGTGGAACCCGGCGAGCGTGATGAACTGGAACTTGTACCCCATGTGTCCCAGCTCCCGCTGGAACTTGGCGATGGTGGAGTCGTCCAGGTGCTGCTTCCAGTTGAACGACGGTGAGCAGTTGTAGGCGAGCATCTTGTCCGGGTACGCCGCCTTGATGGCCTCGGCGAACTCGCGGGCCACGTCCAGGTCGGGCGTGCTGGTCTCCATCCAGAGCAGGTCCGAGTACGGCGCGTACGCCAGCCCGCGGGCGATGCACGCCCCCAGCCCGTTCCTGACCCGGTAGAAGCCCTCCGGCGTGCGCTCGCCGGTGGTGAACGCCTGGTCGCGCGGGTCCACGTCGCTGGTCAGGAGCGTCGCGGCCTGTGCGTCGGTCCGCGCGATGATCAGCGAGGGGACTCCGGCGACGTCCGCGGCGAGGCGGGCGGCGGTCAGGGTCTTGATGTGCTGGCCGGTCGGGATGAGCACCTTGCCGCCCAGGTGGCCGCACTTCTTCTCGGAGGCGAGCTGGTCCTCCCAGTGCACGCCCGCGGCGCCGGCCGCGATCATGCCCTTCATCAGCTCGAACGCGTTCAGCACCCCGCCGAACCCGGCCTCGGCGTCCGCCACGATCGGCGCGAGCCAGTGCGGGGCGTCGGTGTCGCCCTCCGACCAGGTGATCTGGTCGGCGCGCAGCAGCGCGTTGTTGAGGCGGCGCACGACGGCGGGCACGGAGTTGGCCGGGTACAGGCTCTGGTCCGGGTACGTCTGCCCGCCCAGGTTCGCGTCCGCGGCGACCTGCCAGCCGGACAGGTAGATCGCCTTCAGTCCCGCCTTCACCTGCTGGACGGCCTGGTTGCCGGTCAGCGCGCCGAGGGCGTTGACGTAGTCGTCGGTGTTCAGCAGGTCCCACAGTCGGCCGGCGCCGAGCCGGGCCAGCGTGTGCTCCTCCTGGACGCTGCCGCGCAATCTGATCACGTCTTCGGCGCCGTACGTGCGCTCGACGCCCTCCCAGCGAGGGTCGTTGTCCCATTCGTCCTGCAGCTGCTCAGCAGCTCCCTTGAGGCGATCGATCATTGTTCACTCCCTTGTCGTCCCCTGGGGCTCACAGCCGAGTGTGTGCCCTGGGAGGGGCCGCCCATAGTCATGAGCCGAGAGAAGAACTACGAAAGTTTCCATGCCATACATTACTGACGGGTATTCAACAGTGAAGAAATCGATAGTTTTCCTGTTGGCCTAGACCAATCCGAGCGACACGGCAGTCTGGCTCCGACCTGTTCAGGAGACTAGAAAATGGGCCGAATTTCTGTCTAAGATGCCGACATGGTGCCCTTGCTAGGCGAAGAACCGCTGTCTTTGACGCAGGAGCTTGACCTGATCGCGTTCGGCCAGCGCCTCCGGCACCTGCGCAAACAGCGCGGCCTCACCCTGTCCGACCTGGGCTCGCGCGTCGGCAGGGCGCCGAGCCAGCTGTCGCTGCTGGAGAACGGCAAGCGCGAGCCCAAGCTCTCGCTGCTCAAGGGGCTGGCCGCCGCGCTGGGCGTGCCCATCGAGGAGCTGCTGCGCCGCCAGCCGCCCAACCGCCGCGCCCAGCTGGAGATCGCGCTGGAGGAGGCGCAGCGCGACCCCATCTACGCCGGGCTCGGGCTGCCCCGGCTGAAGGTCTCCGCCCGCGTCCCGAACGACGTGCTCGAACACCTCCTCGGCCTGTACGGCGAGTTGCGCGCCCGGCAGGCCCGCGGCACCGCCACCCCGGAGGAGGCCAGGGCCGCCAACGCCGAGCTGCGGCGCAGGCAGCGCGAGGTCGGCAACTACTTCGGGGAGATCGAGGAGGCCGCCGCCAAGGCGCTGGCCGCGGTCGGCTACCGTACGGGCGCGCTGTCGCAGAGCATGATCCAGAGCCTGGTCACACACTTCGGCTACACCGTGCACACCGCGCAGGACCTGCCGCGATCCGTACGTTCCATCACCGACCTCCGCAACCGCCGCATCTACGTCAAACACGAGCAGCTCGGCATGCACACCCCGCGCACGATCCTGCTCCAGACGCTCGGCCATCTCGCGCTCGGCCACGACAAGCCGCGCGACTTCGCCGACTTCCTGCGCCAGCGCACCGAGGCGAACTACTTCGCCGCCGCCGTCCTCGTCCCCGAGAAGGCCGCCGCGCTCTACCTCCAGGAGGCCAAGGCCGACCGGGCGCTGTCGGTGGAGGACCTGCGGGACGTGTTCGCGGTGTCGTACGAGATGGCCGCCCACCGCTTCACCAACCTCGCCACCCACCACCTGGGTCTCGTCTGCCACTTCGTGCGCAACGACGCCGGGGGCACCATCTACAAGGCGTACGAGAACGACGGCATCGTCTTCCCGGCCGACGAGCAGGGGGCCATCGAGGGGCAGCGGATGTGCCTGCAGTGGTCGGGGCGGCAGGTGTTCGCCTCGCCCGACCGGTTCTCGGTGTACTACCAGTATTCCGATTCGCCCACCGGGACCTATTTCTGCGTGGCGCACGTCGATCCGTCGCGGGAGCGGGACTTCGCCATCACGCTGGGGGTGCCGTACAAGGAGTCGCGCTGGTTCAGGGGCCGGGAGACCACCAGCCGCACCAAGTCCAACTGCCCCAACGGCGACTGCTGCCGCCGCCCGCCCGCCGAGCTGTCCGAGCGCTGGGAGGGCTACGCCTGGCCGTCCGCCCGCGCCAACTCCCACGTCCTGGCCGCGCTGCCGCCGGGGTCGTTCCCCGGGGTGGACGAGGCTGACGTGTACACGTTCCTGGAGCGTCACGCCGCCACCGCATAATCTGAAATGTGGGGATACGGGGGGAGGGGTCGCATGCTGCCTGAAGTGCGAGGATGGTTGCGGCACCGTACTTCGTCCGCTGAGGACTGGCCGGTCCGGGACCTGAAGGCCGCCAAGGGGGAGACCACGGTGAGCGTGGTGCTCCCCGCCCGCGACGAGCGGGAGACCGTGGGCCAGATCGTCGGCGTGATCCGGCGCGAGCTGGACGGGCTCGTCGACGAGATCGTGGTGATCGACTCGCGTTCCTCCGACGACACCGCGCTGGTGGCGCGGCGCGCGGGGGCCTGCGTGCACGCGCAGGACGAGATCCTGCCGCAGCTCAAGCCGATGGACGGCAAGGGCGAGGCACTGTGGAAGTCCCTCGCCGTGACGTCGGGGGATGTGCTGGTGTTCGTGGACGCCGACATCCGGAAATTTCGTGCTTCTCTGGTATTCGGCCTGCTCGGGCCGCTGTTCGCGGACCCCACCGTGGTCTACACGAAGGGTTGCTATGACCGGCCCTTGCACGGCACCGCCAACGGCGGCGGTCGCGTCACGGAGCTGGTGGCCCGCCCGCTCATCAACCTCCACTGGCCGCACCTGGCCGGTTTCGTCCAGCCCCTGGCCGGGGAGTACGCCGGCCGCCGCTCGGCCCTGGAACGCGTGCCGTTCCTGACCGGTTACGGCGTGGAGCTGGGGCTGCTGATCGACCTGCTCGAACTCGCCGGGCTGGACGCGTTCGCGCAGGTGGACCTGGGCTCGCGCGAGCACGCCCCGCAGTCGACCGAGGCGCTCGGGAGGATGGCGTCCCAGATCATGCTGGCCGCCTGGTCACGCCTGCTGCGTCAGGGCAAGATCGAGACCTGCCACGAGCCGTCCGTCCGGCTGGCACAGTTCCGGAGAGGGCCGGACGGGCACGACATCCTGCTCCGCGACATCGGGATCGGCGAGCGCCCACCCATGATCACCGTAGCTCCGTGAACGCGATCACCGTGGTTCCTTCAAACCCGACGTGACGAACGCGGCGATCTGGTCGCGCATGGCCTCGTGGTCGTCCGCCGCGTCGCCCAGGATGATGCGCCCGAGCTGGCGCATCATCGAGGGGAACAGCGCCAGCCCGGTCATCATGAACAGCGTCCGGGCCACCTCCGGCGACGGTTCCACGCCCAGACCCTCCGCCAGCGAGGCCGTCTTGCGGCGGCAGCGCTCCACCCGTACCTCCTGCCCGGCCGGCAGCCCTTCCTGGTCCCGGTAGTTGAGCGCCTCCCACATCAGCAGCCGCACCAGCTCGGGATGTGAGTGGTAGTAGTCCGTCAGCCGGGCCACGTAGTCACCGGGATCGGCGCCCGGGAGGGAGATCTGCGTCGTCAGGTCATCGAGCGCCTCCTTGATGACCTCGTCGAACAGCTTCTCCTTGCTGCCGAAATGCCCGTAGATGCGCTCTTTGTTGACGCCGGCGCGCTCGGCGATGCGATCCACGCGGGCGCCCGCCACGCCGTACGCGGCGAACTCCTCCCGTGCGGCCTCCAGCAGGGCGGCGCGCGTGGCGGTGGTCGAGACCTTGGGTGCCATGTCGCCCATGATATCCACCAACCAGTTGGTTGTAATCCAACTGAACCGTTGACATCCAACTAGTTGGTTGGCTACCGTCCCGACACATGACGACCACCATTTCCCCCGCGCCGCACGACCTCGCGGCGACGTCGCCGGCCGGCTTGCCGTTCGGACGCACGCTGGCAGCCTTGACCCTCACCGCCGTGCTGGTCAGCGGCCAGCTGTACATCGTGATCCCGCTCCTGCACGACATGGCCACCGGCTGGGGCGCCTCGGCCGGCGGCCTGACCTGGCTGGTGACCGCGTTCGGCATCGGGTACGGAGCCGGTTTCCTGATCTTCGGCCCGCTGTCCGACCGGTACGGGCGCCGCCGGATGCTGATGATCGGACTGCCCCTGGCCGCGCTCACCTCGGCGGCGGTGGCGTTGAGCCCGAACCCGGAAGTGGCGCTGGCGTTGCGGGCGGTGCAGGGGCTGGCGGTGGCGATGTTCCCGCCCGCGGCCCTGGCGTACCTGGCGGAACGGGTCGAGCCGCGCCGCCGGGTGGGCGCGATCGCGGCGATCACCGGCGCGTTCCTCGCCTCGGCCGTGCTGCTCCAGGTCGCCGCCCAGCTGCTGGTGGACGTGATCGGCTGGCGCGGGCTGTTCCTGCTGTCGGCGGCCGGGTTCGTGCTGGCGTTCCTGGGCGTGCGGGCCGTCACGTTGCCCGACCTGCCGCGTGAGGGCGGCGGCTCGCCGCTGTCGGTCTACCGGGCGGTGCCGGGCCTGCTGTTCCACCGCGTCCTCGGCCTCCGGTACGTGGCCACGGTCATGCTGATGGCGGGCTTCGTGGCCGTTTACACCGGTCTGCAGATCTACGGCGTGACCTCGTCCTCCGAACTCCTCGCGCTCCGCGCGGCGGGGCTCCCGTCGATCGTCCTGGTGCCGCTGCTCATGCCGTGGCTGGCCCGGATCCACGCGCCGATCAGGGCGGCGGCGTTCCTGGCGGCCGGAGCCCTCGCCCTCGCCGCCGTCGGCCTCACCGGGACGGCCGCGCTGGTGCTGCTGCTGGCCGTCTACGTCGCCGCCATCACCGGCGGCCTGCCCAGCCTGAACGAGGCGATCTCCGCCGGCGCCGGACCGGCCCGGGGGACGGCGCTGTCGCTGTTCTCCTTCGCGCTCGCGGTCGGCGGCAGCGTCGGCCCGCAGTTGGCGGCCGCGTTCGGGGGATTCACCCCGCTCCTGTACGGCCTCGCGATCGGCATGGCGCTGGCGGCCCTGGCCACACTGCTCTCCGGGGTATTCCACCGCGTAGCTACTGGCCGGTAAGGTGTTCTGTTACCACCGGTAACATCGGGTCGAGGAGAGTGCGCACATGACCGGCTTCTGCCCGGAGCCCAGCGACGACGTGGTCGAGGTACGCGACTGGGTGCACGCGTTCGCCCGCGACGTGATCCGCCCGGCGGGCGCCGAATGGGACGAACGCGAGGAAACCCCCTGGCCGGTCATCCAGGAGGCGGCCAAGATCGGCCTCTACTCCCTCGACTTCTTCGCCACCCAGTGGTTCGAGGACAGCGGGCTCGCGCTGCCCGTGGCGTTCGAGGAGATCTTCTGGGGCGACGCGGGCATCGGCCTGGCCATCGTCGGCACCGGCCTGGCCGCCGCCGCCCTCGCCGCGAACGGCACCCCCGACCAGATGGGGGAGTGGCTGCCGCAGATGTTCGGCACGGAGAACGACGTCAAGTTGGGCGCCTTCTGCGCCTCCGAGCCTGACGCCGGCTCGGACGTCGGCGCCATCCGCACCCGCGCCGTCCATGACGGCGGCGACTGGGTGCTGGACGGCGTCAAGACCTGGGCCACGAACGGCGGCATCGCGAACGTCCACGTGGTCGTCGCCTCGGTCGACCCCTCACTCGGCGCCCGGGGCCAGGCGTCCTTCGTCATCCCGCCCGGCACCCCCGGGCTGTCCATGGGCCAGAAGTTCCGCAAGCACGGGATCCGCGCCTCGCACACGGCCGAGGTGATCCTGGACGGCGTCCGCGTACCGGGCTCCTGCCTGCTCGGCGGCAAGGAGAAGCTGGACGCCCGGCTGTCCCGCGTACGCAACGGGGAGCGGGCGGGGGAGCAGGCGGCGATGCGCACGTTCGAGACCACCCGCCCGTCGGTCGCCGCCATGGCCGTCGGGATCGCGCGGGCGGCCTTCGAGTACGCCAGGGACTACGCCCGCGAGCGGGAGCAGTTCGGCCGCAAGATCGGCGAGAACCAGGCGATCGCCTTCCTCCTCGCCGAGATGGCCACCCGGGTGGACATGGCCCGCCTGCTGACCTGGCGGGCCGCCTGGATGGCCCGTAACGGCAGGCAGTTCTCGCAGGCGGAGGGGTCGATGTCGAAGCTGGTGGCGGGGGAGACGGCGGTGTGGGTGACGGAGCAGGCGATCCAGATCCTGGGCGGCGCCGGATACACCAGGGAGCACCCGGTGGAGCGCTTCCACCGGGACGCCAAGATCTACACGATCTTCGAAGGGACGTCGGAGATCCAGCGCCTGATCATCGGCCGCGCCGTCACCGGCCTGCCGGTCCGCTGAATGCCGAGGGCCTTGAACGTCTCTCCGCCTTCGGTCCTCCGGGAGGGGTCGTGTTGACTCACCGGGTGATGAGCTCGCGACAGCTGAGCAAGCCCCTGGTGGACACCACAGCACGCAGCCGTTCGCGGTGAAGCGGAGCGCGCATTTGAGCCCCTCGATTCGTGCCGGCCACCATGCTCTGGCTTCTGCGACCGTATCTCGCTGACGACGCTGCAATCCGGGAGGACGAGCGTGAAACTGAGACGCGGACAGCAGGAAAGTCCGGGAAATGACCGGCGCATGCCCTGGTGACGGCGATTGCGCCCTGTGACGCTGACTGCAATCGCTCTGGCGAATTCACGGGGAGACTCGATGCAGACAGCAGGAAAATCCCGGAAAGTACGGCCCACAGCCCGAGTCCTGGCGACGGCGACCGCGTTGGCGGCAGCTATGGCGACCACCATCTCACCGGCATCGGCTGCCGCAGGTGGCGCCCCGGCAGCCACTCGGCTCGCGCGTCCGGCCGGTGTCAGTGTCTGCCTGGGGCTATGGGCCGCGTACAACGCCATCCTGCTCAGGCACCTGGGAGACGGTTGCAGCCCAGCGGGCACCTACCACATCCACGTCTGGGGCGGTGGCCGCGACATGAACTATCCCACCTACACCTATAACCGCAGCACCCTCAGGGAATTCTCCTATACATGGCCGGTGCCCGCAGGCACCAACATCTGCGCGGAGCTCTGGTACCACAAGCCCGGCGGCGGCTATGAGAGCTGGGGCCTTCCCTGCGAAACGATGTGACTTCCCGCAAGGCCATTCCGCCGTCATCGCCGCCACGATGGCGATGACAGCGGGATGCACTCGAAGCTGACCAGCCCGAGCCGGCGCGGGTCGAGCGTGGCGCGCCGATCGACAGGCCCTGGAAGTCGGGCAGCACCACGAGCCTGTGCTCCATCTTCAGGTTCCGCACGCGCGGGTTTTGGAAATGCCGGTACGCCAGGAACGCCACCGGGGCACCGTCGATGCACCCGACGAAGCAGCGCGTCGTGTCGCTGATCTCCACGCTCAGATAGTGATGGTGCCGAGAGACCTGCCGGAGCGAGCGGTCAGCAGCCCGGACCTCGAGGGCGAGCGCGGGCCGGGTTGAACCGTCCTCTACGCGAACGAGGCTGCGGCAGTCCTGCTCGGCGAGCGCCCGATCGCCCCAGGCGTGCGCCTCGACCAGCCGGCCCGGCCACAGTGCGCGGGCGAGCGTGGTCTTACCGGCACCGGAAGGGCCGACGAGCAGGCCGACGTTCCACCGGTGTTCCTCGACCGGCAGGTGCCGGGACCCGGACGAGGAACGACAGGTCCGGCTCACCGCCCAGCGCCTCCTTACCGACCACCTGCGCTGCTACCAACGCCGCTGGTGCAGCGCAGCACCGCCGTCAACCAGCGTTACTGGCCCGGCATCAGCCTCGATCTCACTGGTGCCGTGCTCATCTCTCTCGAGCTGAGCTGCTGCCGTATGCATCGGGCGCACTTCGGCGAGGCGGTCTTCACTGGCAGGACCGACTTCATGGGGGCGACTTTCACCGGCGACGCCTGGTTCAACGGAGCGACCTTTACCGGCACCGTCGCGTTCAACACAACGACCTTCACGTGCTTGGCCGACTTCAAAGAGGCACGGTTCACCGGTCTCGACGTCTACTTCAATGGAGCGACCTTCACCGGTGAGGCCAGGTTCGATGGAGCGACCTTCACGAGCCAGACCCACTTCGATGGAGCGACCTTCGCCAACTACAGCCGCTTCGATGGGACGGCCTTCACTGGTGGTGCCCGGTTCACCCGAGCGACCTTCGTTGAAAACCCCGGGTTCAACCACACGCGGAACTCGCACATCTACGTGGCGAATGCGCGGGTGGCCGGGCGAGAGTGGCGAACAGACTCGAACGTGGTGACCGGCCCCACCGGCGGAGTGCTGAAGCCAACCCATCCGCCCGACGACGGCGCCAAGGACGAGCACGCAGGTGGAGGACCAACCGCCTCGTCATAGCGGGGCGTGAACCATTGGGCTACATGAGGGCTCGGACGGAGTGGCCTTCCTCGGTGAGCCGTTCGAGGAGTTCGACCTGCTCGGCCTCGGACTCGCAGGTGACGACGACGCCCCACACGGTCGGCCGCGACTATCTTGGGTTGGCGGCCTTGTCCAGCAGGTCAAAGCGAGATGATCTTCCTTTCGTGTGGGGCAAGTTGACCGCCTCTTCCAGCATGTCGCGCAGACCGGGCGCGGGGTCTCGACGGCGTAAGCGTGCAGTCCCGCGCCCTGCCCTGGCTGCAGCCCAAGGGCCTCAAGCTCAACAACAGCCTCGCCGGCGCCCATGAACTCATCCGCAAGCGTCACGGCGACCAGATTCCCGCCGATCAGGCCATGCTCGACATCGCGGCCGCCGCCTTCGCCGGGATCGTGGTGGGCGACTTCGACGTCCTCCTGCTCGAGGACGTCGTGTTGGACTTCACCGGGGCTGCTGATCTGCGCCAGGCCTTGGGCCAGCTGCGACGGACCACTCCTGCCCCTGGTCAACGGCGCGCTCGTCGCCCCAACGCCGGCAAATAGCATCGCCGGGCTGCTGTCGGCAGCCTGACCTTCGCGCACACGGCGTCCACCTGGTTGAACCACCGCGGCCCTGGCGCTGTGTGTGCAGGCGAAGGCCAGCCTGGTGCCCAACCTCAACGACAGGAGCCGAACACCTCTGTCGTGAGCATGGCCACGTCGGTGAACAGGCCCGGGCGGGCCTTGCCGTACCTGACCGAGATGCCGGTCTGCTTCATGGCCGGGTCGAGAATGGCGGCTCGGTGCTCATCGCTGTTCATCCACCAGCGGACGGCCGCGCGCGGCGTGGCGGTGCCGTCCCAGCCCGAGAAGACGTTCTCCTTGACCTGCCAGGTGCCGGACGGGCAGTAGCCGGCCGCCCTGACCCGGACGCCGACGTCGGAGTGCGTCACCGGGTTGATGTGCCACTGCTTGTTCTTCGGGTCCTCCGGCCGGTCGATCCACCACTTGAGCAGCCTGGCTGCCTGCACGTGCTCGTCCGCCGCCTTGTACAGGCGGTAGCTGTCCTCCAGGGGCGCGACGCCGATGCGGGCGCGCTCGGCGTTGACCAGGCAGCGGATGGCGTTGGACGCGAAGCCCTCCATGAGGACGATCGCCGCCTTGCGCTGGCCTTCGCTCAGCTCGGGTTTGTTCTTCTTGAACCAGGGCTCGGTGCGGACGGGGTTGTCGGCGAAGGCGCAGTCGGCCCGCTGTGCGTGGGCGGGCGCGGCGGTGGCCGCCAGCCCGGTGGCCAGCAGCGCCGCTGCGAGGAAGGCTCTCATGTCTCGACTGTGCTTTGCACCGCGCGGCGCCGCATGAGTAAGGCCTACTCAAAAGGAGGATGCCGCTACGCTGTGCGACTGTGAAACCGCTCGGCTGGTACTCCAGTGACACTTCGCGATCTTTAGTGCCAGCGCCCGAAGCCGTACGCGTGCCCAGTGAGAGATTGGCGTCACTCGAAATAGAGGGCGAGAGAGACGAAGAAGCCGCCATAAGCGAGGAGCACGGCAAATGTTCCTATACCGGCCAGTAGGACGATCGACTTCACCACACCAGGCCTGATCCGGACGATGAGGGCTCCCGCGATGAGAGCTACACCGAGAACGTATCCGCCCACCAGACGAGGGCCGACGTTCATTCCGCGGATGCTGCCATAGCCCCGGCTCACGAAGATTCCCAGCGTCAGTCCAGCCAGCCCGAAGCCGAACAACCCGAGTAACACTGACAGCTTTCGCACCATGAATACACGCCCCCTCCGAACCTGCCCTGCCGAGACGGATCAGGCTACCCCGCCAATCACACCCGCGATCACGGTGGGGATCTGCGCTGGTAGTGGCAGTGTCGGGCTGTTGCCTGATGGCGGCGGCGCCAGTCTGACCAGCGCAGGATGCCCGTGATCGTATGCGTTGTGGCCAGGACGAGGGCGGCCGGCAGCCGGCGGACTTCGGGAAGTGTCAGTGGGATGCGGTCGTCGGTGCCGGATGGCTGGGCGGCCGCGATGGCCACCAGGAAACCCAGGGCGAGCATGGCCAGGGTGATGTGCCGGCGCCAGGCCGTCCAGCCGCGCACCTGGTAGTGATCCAGGCCGACTTGGCCCTTGGCGGCCTGGAAGGACTCGATTGCCCGCTATGGCCCACACGTACCCGATGCCGCGACTCTCCAGGGCGGCGCGCAGGCGCGGGTCTTGGCCATAGACCTCATCACCGCTCACCCACGAAGCGCGCACGCCCGCCTCCAGCGCGGCCAGCACCATCTGAGTGGCCAGCGCGGGCTTGGTGGCAAAGCCGATCTCGGCCGGGACCCCGGCCGCCTGGCACCGGTCGGGGTCGGCCACCCAGGTGTGCTCGGGTAGGTAGAGCCGCCGATCGAGCAGTGCCCGGCCGCGTGGTGTGGCATAGGCGAGGAACACGCCGATCTGGCAGTTCTCGATCCGGCCCGCGGTGCCGCTGTATTGGCGCTGCACCCCTTCTTGACGAAGCCGGTCTCATCGACGATCAGCACGCCCTCGGGGCCGAGCCGCTCGAGGACGAAGGCGCGCACGTCATCACGGACGGCGTCGGCGTCCCATCGGGCGATACGCAGCAGCCGCTGCAGGGACTGCGGACCGCTCGCGGCGGCGTGTTCGGCCAGGTTCCAGCAGTTCTTTGGTCGTCTTCACAAACTCCGAATGATCACGCGGTGGCCGTCGCCAGGTGAACCCGACCCCCCAAGATCGCGAAGTGTCACTGGAGTACTGGGCGCGCCCCTGCTGGACGAGTACATCGCCCTTCGGGGCCGGGCACAGGTCGGGATCTGCACGAGTATCGCCAATTCTGGCTGACCCACCACGGCGAGCAGGGCGCGTCCCTTTCGAGATCATCTTGTCTTAGCGGTCCGGTACGCTCTCCGCCGATCACCTTCGCGCGAGAGGCTGCCGATGTTCCGTCTCCTGGCCATCCTGGCGGCCACCGCGCCGACCTTCTTATCCATCCTGATGCTCCGCAGCTTCGGCTGGTTCGGCCACGAGCCGCCACAACCGGATCCGCTGGAGCTCGCGATCGGGGCGGCCTACGGCTACGCCACCGACTACCTGCCGGTCCTGCTGGCGTTCCTCGCGCTCTGGGCGCCGCGATGGCTTCCCAAGGTCGGCGCGATCGCCGCGGCCGTGGCGTTGGTGCTCACCGTGTCGACCCTCGTGGTCTCTGGAACCGGCGGCTTCGGCCCGCAGTTCGGCTCCATACTGGCCTGCCAGGCGATCGCCGTCGTCGCTCTCCTGCGGACCCGCCCGGAGCAGCGGGTGCCATGGCCACGGGCGGTCATCTGGAGCGCGGTCGTGCTGCTCGCGCTCGGCCAGACCCTGGCCAGGAACACCCCCACCGGCGACTTCGGCTGCTACGCGGACATGAAGGGGACATGGGCGCTGGCCTTCTACCACCTCGACACCGCCCACGCCCTCTACTACTGGGTCTCGATCGCCGCGATCGGTGCCGTGCTCTCCGGGTATCGGGTTGCACCGCTCTGTGGCCTGGTGCTGCTGGTGCCCGCACTGCTCCAGCCCGCCGCCTGGCTCCTGTCCAACGCGCCGCACAACTGCTCCAGCCCTCTGGAGCTGTTCGACTGGCCGTACCTGATCGCGGGGGTGCTGGCATCGACCTCCCGCGCTCGCCTGCTCGACCGGATCTAGCCGATGTTCCGTCTCCTGGCCATCCTGGCCGCAGCCGCGCCGAGCCTCCTGTACTCCCTGCATCCCGGCACATTCTGCGGCTGGGCTCCGGCCACGTGGCCCGAGCCGACCCCGCTGCGCGCGGCGATCTGGGACACCGCCTTGTGGACGGTCCCAGTGCTGCCGGCTGTGCTGGCGTTGCTCGCCATCTGGGCACCACGACGGTTTCCGGTGCTCGGCGCGATCACCGCGACGGTGTCGCTGGCGATCAACGCGCCCACGCTCGTCATCCCCTACACGACCCCGTGCGGCCCGCAGCTCTCCCCCTGGATGTCGCTCTCATGCCAGGCGGTCGTGGTCGTAGCCCTTCTGCTGGCGCGCGGGGAACAGCGGGCGCCCATGCCCCGGCTGCGGGCGGTCTGCTGGACGGGCATCGTGCTCATCCCATTCGCCAGGACCGCACTGGCGGTGCTCATCTCCACCTACTCCGGCAGCCTCCCCGGCTGCTTCGCGCAGCTCGAAGGTCCGTGGGCGGAGGTCGCCGGCCACCTGTCCAGAGCCACGGGCTCGGGCATCTTGATCAGCATGGCCGCGATCGGCGCGGTGCTCGGGGGCGGCGTGGCGGGGCCGGTCCTCACGGTCGTGCTGCTCGTCTCCGCCCTCTTCGAACCGATCGCCCAGCTCGCGACCTCTGCGCCGCACGACTGCTCCACCGTCCTTGGGCTGGTCGGCTGGCCCCACCTCGTCGCCGCGGGGCTGGCCCTGGCCACCCGGCCGCGCTCAGCCGGCCAGGCTTAGCACCAACGCCGTTCCGTTGGATTTCCGGCCGGAGCTACGGGGACCCCAGCAAGCAGCGCCCGTCGTCGCCGGGACTACCGCCCGTCTTCTCAGGGAAGGCGGTGGAGCCTGGAGCCGCGACGCCGCCGGGGAACGCGGAAGGTCACCAGCAGGTCCCACGACAGTTGAATAGGCGACCTCACCAGTACCGACGCCGTAGTAGACGCGGCTCTACACCGCATAGACGGGTGCCAGGTCGACGAAGACGCGGTAGTCCGAGATCAGACCGTCGTCGCGGGTATGCCAGATCGACACGGCCACGACGCTGACGTCCTTGCCGTCGAGCCGCCGGTATGTCACCTCGGTCTCGGCGATGGTGTCGGCGTCGACCTGCCACGTTCTGACGAGTCTGTGCGCGAGGCCCGCGATGGTCGCGAAGAATATCCGCAGCCCCTCTGCGATGGCGTTGCGTCCCACCATGGGCTCGGCATTGCCGAACACCATCCTGGCGTCCTCCGCCAGCAACTGCACGAACTCGCCGGGCTCGAACGAGTCGACCACCTGGAAAACGCGCTGTGCCTCATCGTCGGACATGCCGATCTCTCCTCCCATGGCGAGGGTCGCTGCTCGGGACGTTACGTGGCGACGGGCAGGATGCAACCCCTTCTCAAAACCAACTAACCGGAACGCGCTGCCGGCCTCCTGAGAGAGCGGCGGCCCGTTCGGATGCGGGTGGCTACCGTCGTGAATCGGCCTCTCAGGACACTAGGGCGAGGGCGTCGTCCTACAAGGCTTGGTGCGCCTGCCCCTCGGGCACCCGTTCCGCGTGGATCAACCGGATGATCGCCTGGCTCATCCGGGCGTAGTCGTGGTCGTTGACCAGCTCGCCGCGGAGGCTGAAGTCGTTCATCACCGCGATCCGGTCCGCGAGAGTGACGATCTCCGGCAGATCCGAGGAGATCAGCAGCAGCGCCATCCCCGCTCCGGCCAGCTCGGCGATCAGCTCGTGGAACGCCGCCTTGGTACGTACGTCGATGCCGACCGTCGGCTCGTCCACGATGAGAATCTCGCATTCGGCGGCGAGCCACTTCGCGAGGCTCACCTTCTGCTGGTTGCCGCCGGAGAGCTGGCCCGCGAGCTGGGACGGTGAGGAGATCCGGATGCCCAGCCGGTCGACGTACCGGGTCACCAGGCGACGTTCCGCCCGATCGGTCACCAGCCCGGCCCTGGCCAGGCGCCGCCAGACGGTGACGCCGACGTTGCGGGTGATCGGCTGGTCGAGGAAGAGGCCCTCCTCCTTGCGGTTCTCGGTCACGTAGCCGATGCGGTGGCCGCGGAGCGCCTGGCCGACATCGCGGATGCGCACCGGACGGCCCCGCACCTCCACGGTTCCGGACGTGATCCGGTCGAGCCCGAGCAGCGCCTTGGCCAGTTCGCTGCGGCCGGCCCCGACCAGGCCGTACAGTCCGAGGATCTCTCCCGGGCGCACCGACAGGGAGACGTCGCGGTGGCCCCGCGCGGTGCACACCTTGTCCAGCCGCAGGGCCGGCGGCGTCACCGGGTCGACGTGCCGCTCGGCGAGGCGGACCGAGGAGTACGCCCGCCCGACCATGAGGTCGACGATCTGGTCCTGCGTGTAGCCGGCGAGCGGCTCGGCCTCGGCCACGCTGCGCCCGTCGCGCAGCACGGTGACCGTGTCCGCGACCGCGAACACCTCCTCCAGCTTGTGGCTCACCAGCACGACGGCGTGTCCGCTGTCGCGCAGCCTGCGCACGATCCCGTAGAGCCGGTCGGCCTCGTCCCCGGTGAGCGACGCGGTCGGCTCGTCGAGCAGGAGCACCTTGCTGTCCACGCTCAGCGCCTTGGCGATCTCGACCAGCTGCGCCTGCGCCACGGAAAGCCGGGAGACCGGAGTGCCCGGGTCGAGGTCCAAGTCGAGCAGGTCGAGGCAGCGGCGGGCCTCGGCACGCATCCGCGCCCGGTCGACGAGACCGAAGCGCCGCGGCAGGTGGTGGAGCAGGATGTTCTCGGCGATGGAGAACTCGGGGATCAGGTTGCGCTCCTGGTGAACCACGCCGATGCCGGCCCGCTGGGCGTCGAGTGGCCCGTTCAGGTGCAGCTCGGCGTCACCGAGTGCGACCCGCCCGCCGTCCGGCCTGTGCACACCGGTGAGGATCTTGATGAGCGTGCTCTTGCCCGCGCCGTTCTCGCCCAGCAGGGCGTGCACGCTGCCCGCGGCGAGCCGCAGGGTGGCCCTGTCCAGCGCGCGGACTCCCGGGAACGTCTTCACCAGGTTCTCGGCGGTGAGCATCATGACGACCCCTTCGACAGCTTCTGGCGTACGGCGCCGAGCAGCACCGCACCGAGGACGACCGCGCCGACGATCAGGTCGATCCAGCGCGGGTTGATGCCGAACTGCGCCTGCATGACGTCCACCAGCCGAACCAGGAACGCCGCGAGGCAGGTGCCGGCGACGCTGACCACCCCGCCGGCGAGCGCCACCCCGCCGATGATCGGCGCGGCGAAGCTCTGCAGCAGCAGATCGTCGCCGATGCTGGAGTTGACGGAGCCGGAGGCGGCGACCGTGATGACGGCGGCGACGCCGGCGAGCAGGCCGCTGAGCCCGTGCGCGATGACGATCGACCGATCGTTGGAGATGCCGGAAAGCCGCGCGGCGAACGGGCTGCCGCCGGTCGCCAGCAACTGCCGGCCCACGACCGCGCGGCCGAAGAACAGGGCCACCAGGGCGGCCACCACCAGGGCGAGGACGAGGACGACCGGCAGCCCGAGCATCGAGGCGGTGCCGAGGCCGCGCAGCCATGGCGAGTACCCCTGGAAGGTGTCGGGGCCGTTGATCCCGTACCGCAGCCCCTCGATGATCGTCATGGTGGCGAGGGTCACGATGAACCCGTTGATCCGGGTGAACACGACGAGCAGCCCGTTGACCAGGCCGGCGGCGAGACCGACCCCGAGCGCGCCCAGCACGGCCAGCGGGGCGGGCAGCCCGGCTTCGAGCATGAGCCACGCCGCGACCATGGCGCACAGGCCCGTGAGGGTGCCGACCGACAGGTTCATCTGGCCGATGGCCAGCACGACCATCTGGGAGAGCCCGATCACGATCGGGACGGCGAGAAAGCGGAAGAACGCGTCCAGCGTGCCGCGCGAGAGCAGGTTGCCGTCCGTGGCGACGGCGAGCGCGACGAAACCGGCGGCGGCAAGCACCGCGAGGGTGAACTCCGGCCGGGCGGTGACATCCTTGAGCCGCCCGCCGAGTCCGGCGCGGACGGCGGTCGTGGTGCCGGTGCTCATGCCCGTGCCCTCCTTCGTTCCGCGGCGACGTGGCGCACCCGATCGAGCGACAGCGCGCCGAGCAGCACCAGGCCGATGTAGAGATTGAGCTGGTCGAGCTGGAACTGCAGCAGGTTCAGGCCCTTGTAGATGACCTGGGTGAGCGTCGCGCCCAGCACCGTGCCGAGCACGCTGACGGCGCCGCCGGCCAGCAGCGTGCCACCGAGTACCGGGCCGAGGAAGGAAGGCAGCAGGAACGCGTCGCCGATGCGCGCCGAGAACGCGCCGTTGTTCGCGGCGAGCAGGAAGCCGGCCAGCCCGGCCAGCAGCCCGCTGAGCGCGTGGGCCTGCACCACCCGGCTCCGGACGGGGATGCCGGACAGCTCGGCCGCCTTCTCGTTGGCGCCGGTCATCAGGATCTCCCGGCCCAGCCTGCCGAAGCGGAACAGCAGGCCCACCGCCAGCACCGCGACGAGGGCGATTGGCGCGACGAGTGGGATGTACGGGCCGCACAGGTCGCCCATGCAGTAGTCGGCGAACGTGTCGTTGCGCAGCGCGTCCATGCCGGCAGGCCGGCTGCTGAAGGCGACGCCGTCGGTGAACCTGGTGTAGAGGATGGTGATGAGCCCCACCAGGGCGAAGTCCATCGCCAGCGTGACCACGAACGAGTTGACGCCGGTACGCGAGATGATCAGCCCGGCCAGCGCGCCGAGCAACGTGCCCACGATCAGCCCGATCGCCAGCCCGACGAGCAGCGACACGCCGAGCCGGTCGTAGGCGAGGCCCATGGCGAAGGCGCTCATCGCCGCCATCCGGCCGACGGCCATGTTCATGTGCCCCAGCGACAGGACCGCCAGCTGGGAGAGGCCGACCACCGCGTACACGCTGATGTCCGACTGCAGCGGCACGAGCGTGAGCGTGGTGTCCATGAACGCCGGCCGCAGCACGGTGAAGATCGCGACCAGGGCGATCAACAGGATGAGCAGCCCGAGGCGCGGGTTCGCCCAGATCGGCATCCTCGAGGGCTCGCGCGGACCCGCCGCGGGGATCTCCGGCGGCGTCGCGGTCCGCGTGCTCACGCGACTCTCCGGTCGTCGATCGCGTCGCGGTCCCACTCGATGCCGAGCCCGGGGGAGGCCGGCGCCAGAGCGTGCCCGTCGGCGATCCCGATCTCCTGCCGGGTGATCGCCCTGAGCTGGGGGATGTGCTCCAGATAGCGGCTGTTCGGGACCGCGCAGCAGAGGCTCACGTGCAGCTCCATGAGGAAGTGCGGACAAACCGGCACGTTGTACGCCTCGGCCAGGTGCGCGACCTTGAGCCAGGGCGTGATGCCGCCGATGCGTGCCACGTCCACCTGCACGATGCCGGCCGCCTGCCGGTGCAGGTACTCGCGGAACTGCGCCACGGAGTAGAGCGACTCGCCCACCGCGACGGGGATCGAGGAGGCCGCAGCCAGTGCCTGGTGCCCGGCGACGTCATCGCCCGGCAGCGGCTCCTCGAACCAGTAGGGGTCGGACGGTTCGAGGAGCCGGGCCCGCCTGACGGCCTCCGCGGGGGTGAGCGACTGGTTGGCGTCGAGCATCAGGTCGAAGTCGGGCCCGACCGCCGCACGGACGGCGGCCAGCCGTTCCGCGTCCTCGACGGGGGAGCGGCCGATCTTGAGCTTCACGCCGGGCCAGCCCGCGGACCGGCTGGCCTTGGCGCCGGCGATGAGCTCCTCGGTGGTGAGGTGCAGCCAGCCGCCCTCGGTGTCGTACAGCGGGATGCGGTCCTTCGCGCCACCCGCGAGGACCCACAGCGGCTGGCCGGCGTCGCGGCACCGCCAGTCCCACAGGGCCGTGTCGACGGCGGCGAGGGCCAGGGAGGTGATCGCGCCGACCGTGGTCGCCCGGGTCGCGGCGAACAGGTCGTGCCACACGGCCTCCACCCGGCGGGCGTCCGCGCCCGCCAGCCTGGGCAGCAGGTAGTCGCGCAGCAGGGCGAGCACGGCGGTGCCACCGGTGCCGATCGTGTACGTGTAACCGGTGCCGGTGCCGCCGTCGTCGGTCCGGATCTCGACGAAGACGGTCTCCTGCTTGATGAACGACTGGACGGCGTCCGTGCGTACGGTCTCGACCTCCAGGTCGACAAGATATGCCTCGGCGTGAGTGATCGCGGGCAAGGGAGGCTCCTCCTGGGGCTCGTGGGACTACTTGCAGGACAGGTACCGGCTGTCGAACGCCTTCTTCAGCTCGTCCGTCTTCGCCTGGCGGTCCGTGTCGTAGGTGTCGATGTCGTCCTTGGTCACGACGAAGGAACCGGAGTCGATGATCACTCCCGGTTGCGCCATCGTGCAGCCGCCCGCGAGCTTCGTCAGCGCGTACGAGCCGACGGACGCCTGGCCGACCGGGTTCTGCAGCACGGTCGCGGCGACCGAGCCGTCCCTGAGGCCGGCGAGGATGGTCTTGTCGTCGTCGATCGCGACGACCTTGATCGGCAGCTTGGACCGCTCGACGCCCTCTGCGGAGGCCACCGCGGGGTTGTAGGCGGTGTTGACGATGCCCTGGATCTGGTCGCCCTTGGCGGCGAGGAGGTCGGCGACGGCCTTCTGGGCCGTCTGCAGGTCCTTGTCCACGTCGGTCACGGTCTGCAGGAGCTTGACCTTCCCGCCGGTCTCATCGACCGCCTTCTGCACCCCCGCGATGCGGCGCTGGGTGTTGGAATCCACCTTGTTGCCGGTCAGGTGCACGAGGTCGCCCTGACCGCCCATGGCCGCGATCGCGGCCTGCGCCGCCTTGTAGGCGGCCAGCTGGACGTCGGTGGACAGGCAGAAGTCCGCCTTGTCGACCTCGCCGGCCGGGCAGGACGCCAGCGAGGCGACCGGGAAGCCCTGCCGCTTGAGGTCCTCGAAGGTGGCGTTGATGTTCTCCGGGGAGACGCCGAAGACGCCGAAGGCGTTGTAGCCCTGCGCGGCGAGGGACTTCAGCACGTCGTTCTGCTTGGTCTGGTCCCAGTCGGAGGTCTCGTTGAAGGTGACGTCGCCGACGCCGAGATCGCTCTTCGCCTTGGCGGCGGCGTCCTTCCACGGCTGGAAGTAGGGATGTGCCCCGCCGGGGACCAGGGCGATCTTGACCTGGTTGGGCGTCCGGGTGGACGCGCCGGCCGGCGTCGTGTCGTCGCTCTTCCTCGTGCAACCGGCGGTGGCGGTGGCGGCGAGCACGAGGGCGGCAGCCAGCCCGCCGAGCCGGATCAGTGATCGTTGATTCATGACTACGCCTCTCAGGATCATAGATCCTATAGGATGTTTCATGGAGGTATAGTTCCTGTCCGTCGGGACGTCAAGACTTGACCTTCCGGCGACACGTCGACTCCGTGGGAGGATTGGGCCCGATGGCATCCACCGAACCGATCCGGCTCAGGCGGTCGACGCTCGGCGACGACGTCTACGATGTGCTCAGGGCGCGCATTCTCGAGCACAGCATGCAGCCCGACGACCGCGTCAACATCGACGCGCTGGCCCGCGAGCTCGAGGTGTCCCAGACGCCGATTCGCGAGGCCCTGGCCCGCCTGGAGTCCGACGGGCTGGTCCGCAAGCGCCCCCTCGTGGGCTACACGGTCACCCCGCTGCTCACGCGCGCCGAGTTCAACCACCTGTTCGAGATGCGGCTGCTGCTGGAGTGTGCCACCGCGCGGTGGGCCGCCGAGCGGGCCACCTCAGCGCAACGCGAGTCGATCATGGCGGAGGCGGCCACCTCGATCGCGCAGGAGCCGGACGACTCCGAAGGCTGGCGCTGGCACGCGGCCTTCACCGCCCACGACGCCCGCTTCCACGATCTCATCGCCGAGGCGTCGGGCAACCCCCTGCTCCGCGACGGCCTCGAGCGCCTGCATGTCCACCTTCACCTGCACCGGAGATACTTCCCCTACGCCCACGCCGGCACGACGATCGAGGAGCATCAACGCATCGCCGCGGCCATCGGGTTGGGGGACCCGGACGCGGCCGAGGCGGCGACGCGAGGACACCTGAGCGCGGCGCGTGAGCGACAACTGACGGCATTCGACTGACGCCCGCCCGCCGACCGGCCCGTGCCGGGCGGCGGGCGGGCGGGGTCCGGTCGTCAGCCGGCGTTCGCGAACCGGTTGACCCAGTAAGCCGTGCGGTCCAGATAGGCGGTCTGAGCCGAGGCGCCGGTGCGCCCGTAGGCGCCCTCGAAGCTCTGGTACCCCGTCCGCACGACCGCCGGCTCGATCACGCTGCCCTCGTGCCACTCGTTGAAGGACGTGATCGACACCCAGGTGGGGTTGGTCTGGAGGGCGTTGGACCACTCCTTGTCGTAGGTGGCTCCGTTGTCCCTGGAGAGGGTGGGCGTGGTGTTGCCGGGCACCGCGCGGTCGTCGATGTAGCCGGGGCCCACCGACGGGGCCCACACCAGGCCGCGCTGGCGTGCGTAGTCCGCGGCCTGCTGCCAGCCGGGCGCCGTGGCGCCGGCGATCGCGTCGTAGGTGTACATGCCGTTGAAGTTCGCGATCTTCGTGGTGTCGGTGGTCTGGGCGAGGATGACGTTGCTCTGGTTGACCTGGCTCAGGGCCGACCAGTCGGTGATGCGCAGGCTCTCGAAGACGTAGAAGGCGTTGCGGAAGGCCGGATGCGAGCCGTAGGTCTGGTTGATGTAGCGGATGTCCTCCACGGTGGAGGCGGCGGTGCGGCCGGAGTAGGGCTCCAGGTGCCAGGCCACCTTGAGCCCTTCCTTCGCCGCGGCGTCCATGACGCCTCTGGCGAGGTTGCCCTCATAGCTGCCGCGGCCCCACCAGCTGAGCACCAGCACACCGACGCCGGCCTGTTTGATCCACTTCATGTGCTGGGGCACCGCGCCGGCGAAGTCGCCGGAGTCGTAGGCGCTCAGGGCGGGGTACAGGTCCGCGCCGACGTCGTCGGGCGGGGTGTGCCCGCCCTGCGGCCAGTGCCGCCAGCTGCCGCTGACCTGCGGCGAGCCGTACCAGGGGTAGTAGAAGACGTGCACCTTGTCTGACAGCGCCGTGCCGCCGTTCGTCGAGCTCGTCAGGGTGAAGGTGTCGACGTCGAAGAGGAAGCCGCTGCCGCCGGTGAAGGCCAGGAAGAGTGGTCCGGTGGCGGTGCCGGTCAGGGTGGTGGAGACGTTCTGGAAGGTCTCCCAGCCACCGGTGTTCGGTACGGTGACCGAGCCGAGCAGGGTGCCGGTGGCCGATCCTGAGCGGATCTGGATGGTGCCGCCCGCTCCGGCGGAGGAGACGCGGGCGGAGAAGGACTTGGCGCCTGTGGTGGTGACGCCGGAGTAGCCTGCCCAGTCGCCGTTCTCGATGTAGCCGAGCGTCTGGCCGCCGCTGGCCGGCGTGTGGTTCGCGATCTGCACCCCGGAGCCGGAGGTGTACGACTCGCCCTCGACCGTGACGCTGCTCCCGCCCAGCTCCTTGATCCGGATGTTGCGGAAGGCCACCTGGTCCGAGGCGCTGTGGTTCTGGATGCCGACGTACCCCTGGAGCAGCGAGCGCCGCGGGTCGGTGTTGGTGAAGTCGTTGATCTTCACGCCGTTCAGGAGGACCTGCAGCCGCTCGCCCTCCACCAGCAGCTCGTAGGTGTTCCACTCGCCGGGCGGGTTCAGCGCGGCGTCGCGGGCGGCCTGGTCGGCGGCCTTGAAGCCGTAGATCGCCCCGGTCGTGCGGTCCGGGGTGTCGGTGGCGTCGATCTGCACCTCGTAGCCGTTGTCGATGGCCGACTGCGGATCGGACGAGGCGGGGAAGCCGACGAAGATCCCGGAGTTGCTGTCGCCGGTCAGCTTCCAGTCCAGCTTCAGCGAGTACGAGCCGAACTCCTTGGCGCTGTGCCACAGCAGCCCCATCCCGCCCTGCGAGGTCAGGGTGGCGTCGGCGTTGGCGAAGCTGCCCGGGCCGGCCTGGGACCAGCCGCTGGTGGAGCCGTCGTACAGCGTGGTGTAGCCGGTCTCCGGCCGGCAGTCGGCCTTGGCGACCCCGGCCGCGTACCGGATGCCGCCGAGGAGCACGTTACGGAAGGCGGGATCGGCGTACGACTCGATGGTGTGGCCGAGCCCGGTGTAGAAGGCTCGCCCCTGGCCCTGCGGGTGGCACCACGTGATGGGGTGGTCGCCCATGTCGCCGCCGCTGTAGGTGCTCTCGTTGAGGTTCTGCAGCACGCGTACGGAGGAGCGCGGGTTGGTGCGGTAGTTGTACCACTCGTCGGTACGCGTCCAGGTGGGACCGAGGTGGGCGGTCGCCGGGTGCGCGCGGTTCTCGGTGCGTACGGTGGCCTGCTGGATGGCGGGGTGGCTCCTGAAGTAGGCGCCGGCCAGCTTCTCGTAGTACGGCCAGTCGTACTCGGTGTCGGCGGCGGCGTGCACGCCCACGTATCCGCCGCCGGAGTCGACGTAGGACTGGAAGGCGGCCTGCTGGGCGTCGTTGAGCACGTCGCCGGTGGTGTTGAGGAAGACGACGGCCTTGTAACCCGCGAGGTTGGCGCCGGTGAAGGCTCCGCCGTCCTCGGTGGCGGTCACGGTGAAGTTGTTGCCGCCGCCGAGATCGCGGATGGCCTGGATGCCCGCCGGGATCGCGTCATGGCGGAAGCCGGCGGTCTTGGAGAAGACCAGCACCTGGTAGGCCGGGTCCGAGGGGGCCGCGGTGAGGCTCGCCGCGACGAGTACGAGGCCGAGGAGTTTGTGAATCATCGCCGCCTACCTGGTGATCGTGAAGGTGTCGATGTCGAAGAGGAAGCCGCTGCCGCCGGTGAAGACCAGGAAGAGTGGTCCGGTGGCGGTGCCGGTCAGGGTGGTGGAGACGTTCTGGAAGGTCTCCCAGCCTCCCGTGGTGGGTACGGTGACCGAGCCGAGCAGGGTGCCGGTGGCCGATCCCGAGCGGATCTGGATGGTGCCGCCTGCTCCGGCGGAGGAGACGCGGGCGGAGAAGGTCTTGGCGCCTGCCGTGGTGACGCCGGAGTAGCCTGCCCAGTCGCCGTTCTCGATGAAGCCGAGTGTCTGGCCGCCGCTGGCCGGCGTGTGGTTCGCGATCTGCACCCCGGAGCCGGAGGTGTACGACTCGCCCTCGACCGTGGTGCCGGGCGGCGCTCCGGTGGTGAAGGTGAAGGCGTCCACATCGAACAGGTTGCCCTGCCCCGACACGCCCTTGAAGACCAGGAACAGCTTCGTCGTGCCGCTGGGGGTGTTGCTCAGAGCGGCGGAGACGTCGGTGAAGGTGTCCCAGCCTCCGGTGTTGGACACGGTGAGGGTGCCCAGCAGCGTCCCGGTCGAGGAGCCCGCCCGCACCTCGACCGTGCCGCCGGGGCCGCCGGAGGAGACCCGGGCGGTCACCCTGGTGGCCCCGGCCAGCAGGTAGGGCTCGAAGGAGATCCAGTCGCCGTTGTCGGTGAAGCCGACGGTCGCGCCGCCCTCGGCCCCGCCGTGGTTGGCGACCTGGATGCCCTGCTGGGCGCCGAAGTGCTCGGCCTGCCGGTGCACCGGCTGCAGCGTGCGGAGGCCGTGGCCGGTCAGCCCGCCCTTGTCGGTGTACTCGGCGTCGAAGACGCCGTAGAGGTTGGCCGCCGCGTCGTGCTCGCCGTCCGCCGGGATGGTGATCGATCCCTCGCAGCCGTTCCTGGAGGTGATCGCATGGGTGTGGCTGTCGTGGCCCACCAGGTACGTCACCTTGACGCCGGCGCAGTCCACGGTGCCGTCCTCGGGGTCGGTGACGGTGACCTTGAAGGGCACGGCCTGGCCGTAGGAGAAGAGCTGGCCGTCGACCGGGGTGGTCAACGTCACGGTGGGCGCGGTGTTGCCGACCGTGATCACCAGGCTGGCGGTCCCGGTCAGGCCCTGCGGGTCACGTACGGTCAGGGTCGGCCGGAAGGTGCCGTTGGCGCTGTAGGCGTGGGTCGGGTTGGCCTGCGTGGAGGTGGCGCCGTCGCCGAAGTTCCACGAATAGGTGAGCGCGCCGCCCTCGGGGTCGGAACTGCCGGCCGAGGAGAAGGCCACGGTCAACGGCGCCTGCCCGGAGGTCTTGTCGGCCGCGGCCTTGGCGACGGGGTTGCGGTTGGCGCCGGCGAGGTACTCGATCCGGTACAGCGCCTGGTTACCGCCGCCGGTGCCGTAGTCCAGCACGTACAGGGCGCCGTCCGGGCCGAACTCCGAGTCGATGATCTGCGTGCCGTCCCAGGGGAAGTCCTCGATCACGCCGGGTGTGCCGTCGCTCTTGACCTCGATGGCCTTGATCCACTGGCGGCCGAACTCCATGGCGAAGTAGCGGCCGTCGAGGGACTGCGGGAACTTGACCGTCGAGGTCGAGCTCGCGTCGTAGCGGTAGACGTCGCCGCCCATGGGCGACTCGGAGCCGCCGCCGAACTCGGGCGGTGCGCCGGCGTCGCCGTACTTGATCCAGCTCGGTTTGGCCGCCGGCAGCGTGGCGAGCCCGGTGTTGCGGAAGGAGTTGTTCGCGGGCCCGCCCGCGCAGTCGTACCTGGCGCCGGCCGGGCCGCTGGGGAAGGTGTACTCGTTGTAGGTCTCGGCGGTGGTGTTCGTCCCCGTGCAGTACGGCCAGCCGTAATTACCCGGGGCGGTGATGCGGTCGAACTCCACCTGGCCGCCGGGGCCCCGGTTGGAGTCGGCGGCGCCCGCGTCCGGGCCGTAGTCGCCCAGGTAGACCGTGCCAGTCGGCTTGTCCACCGACATGCGGAAGGGGTTGCGGAACCCCATGGCGTAGATCTCGGGCCGGGTCCTGGCGGTGCCGGGCGGGAAGAGGTTGCCCGCCGGGACGGTGTAGGTCCCGTCCGGCTGCGGCTTGATGCGCAGCAGCTTGCCGCGCAGGTCGTTGGTGTTGCCCGAGGAGCGCTGCGCGTCGAACTGCGGGTTGCGGTCGGTGCGCTCGTCGAGCGGAGAGTAGCCGCTGGACTCGAAGGGGTTGGTGTCGTCGCCGGTGGTGAGGTAGAGGTTGCCGGCGCCGTCGAAGTCGATGTCGCCGCCGACGTGGCAGCACTGGCCTCGGTCGTTGGGCACCTCGAGCACGACCTTCTCGCCGACCAGGTCGAGGGTGTTGTCGGCCTTGAGGGTGAAGCGCGACAGGTTGAGGTGGCCCTTCCAGGGCGCGAAGTCGGCCTCGGTGCCGGTCACGGGGGCGTCCCCGGCGGGAGTGCTCAGCTTGGGGGAGTAGTACAGGTAGACGAGGCGGTTGGTGGCGAAGCCGGGATCGACAGCGATGCCCTGTAACCCCTCCTCGTCGTGGGTGTAGACATCGAGCTTGCCCGCCACCTTGGTAGCGCCGGAGGCATCGGTGTGGCGGACCGTGCCGTCGCGGGCGGTGTGCAGGACCGACCTGTCGGGCAGGACCGCGAGCGACATGGCCTCGCCTAGCTCGGCCGGCCCGAGGGCCAGCTGGACCTGCTGATAGTCGCCGGGAGGGATGTCCATCGCCGCCGCGCTGGTGAGCACCAGCGACGCCGCGACGAGCAGCCTCGACCACGCAGACATGGGCTTCCTTTCCTGACCGGGGGGACGTCAGGCAAGGCGCGCGCCGACCGCGCTTTGCTGGTAGGGCTGGGGGTGCTGCCCAGGTTGCGCTTGACGTTTTGGCAGTGAGATTTTCCGACAATTGGGCTCAATACAGATGCTTACCGCGCCGTAATGTGCCTGTCAAGGAACTGTCATTTCGGTCGATGAATGGTTGACGGCGATGAAGATCCGTAAAAAATCAACAGTTATCCGCAATTTTGAGCCTGGAGCGCTCCACTGTCTTGCGCCGGTCGGCTCCGTGGCATTAAATCGTCCCCACGTCCGCCTGGCCGCCGAACGGAGAGTTGCGGCGGGCCTCCTTACCGCCGACTTCGGAGTCGCCGCACTGGGTGCTGTCCTCGGGCCAGGCGGGCGGAATCCGCTTCCTTGACGCGAAACTTACAGTCGCTATACCCACCTTGACGCTCCTGGCCTCGTCCGTCATGCTGCGTCTCACAAATCGGTTTGCACGTTGGGGAGTACATGACCGGCTTTCCACGGCGGGTGCTGGTGACGGGGGCGGCGGGAAGCGTCGGCCGGGCCACCCTCGATCTCCTCGCGCGCCATCAGGTGGCGGTGACGGGCCTGGACCTGCGCGGTCCCGGCGGCCTGCCGCTCGATCGCATGGTGGTGGGCAGCGCGGGCGATCCGGAGATCGTGCGGAAGGCGCTGGACGACGTGGACGCCGTGATCCACCTCGCCGCGCTCCCCGCGCCCGTGCTGGGCACGCCGGAGGAGGTGTTCTGCGGTAACACCAGGGCCACGTTCGTGGTGCTGGAGGAGGCCGGGCGCGCGGGCGTGCGGCGTGCCGTCATCGCCGGCAGCATGTCGGCCCTGGGGCTGGCCTGGGCGGACCGAGTGCTGCACCCGGCCTACGTGCCCGTCGACGAGGACATCCCGTTGCAGGTCGAGGACCCGTACGGGCTGTCCAAGCAGACGGACGAGCTCACGGCGGCCATGATGAGCCGCCGGCATGGGATGACGACCGTCGCGCTGCGCTTCCCCCGGCTGGGCGGGCCGGAGGACAAGCTCCGGCGCACGGCGGAGGAGTGGGCCGCCGACCGGGCCGCCGGAGCCAGGGAGTTGTGGTGCTACCTGGACGTCCGGGACGCCGCTCGGGCGGCCTGGCTGGCGGTCACGCGCCCGATCGAGGGCCACCACGTGCTCACCGTCGCCGCGCCCGACACGCTGATGTCCGAGTCGACCGAGGAACTGCTGGCCGCGTTCCACCCCGGCAGCGAGCGGCGGGCGCCGCTGCCCGGCCGCGCCGTTCCGGTCGACCTGCGCGCCGCCGAGCGGGTGCTGGGCTTCACCGCGAGGCACGTGCTGCCGTGACGGGCCGGGAGGTTCATGCCGCCATGACGAGGCCTGACGTAAAAAGTTCAGCGGCTGAAAGGATTATGCCGATGTAATATCACCGCATGCTGATCCAGCAGCCGCAGGGCCGCCGTGAGCGGAAGAAGGCCGAGACCCGGCGCGCCATGGCGGAGGCGGCGCTGCGCCTGTTCGCCCTGCGGGGGTTCGACGCGGTCACGGTCAACGAGGTCGCCGAGGCGGCCGACGTGTCGGCCAAGACCGTGTTCAACCACTTCCCCACCAAGGAGCAGCTGTTCTTCGAGCACGAGCCGCTGCTGGCCGGCGACCCCGCCGAGGTCGTGCGGCAGCGCCCGCCCGGCGGGCGGGTGCTGGTCGCGCTGAGCCGGCTGCTGCGTGCCGAGCCGGCCGGTGACCTGGCGCTCTTCGGCCGGATCCACCGCGACAGCGAGACGCTGCGCGCCTACGGCCGGGAGCTGTTCGCGGCGCGCGAGCGCGCGCTGGCCGAGGCCCTGGTGGAGGAGGCGGGCGGCGACCTCAGGCCGCGGATCCTGGCCGTCGCCGCGCTCGGGCCCCTGCGGCAGGTGTGGGAGTCGATCCTGCTGGAGGCGGCCGAGCGGGTGCCGCCCGCCGAGGCCGTCGCGCGAGGCGTGCGCGCGCTGGAGGAGACGTACGCGGTCCTGGGCGGCGCGTTCGAGAGCCTCCTGCACCATCGGGCGTCGGCGGCACGCCACGCTCCGCCGGTCCCCGAGGAGCACTCGCGCGCACTCCGAGGCGAGCGGCCGAGCATCCGGCGGGTCGCCGAGCTGGCGGGGGTGAGCGCGACGACCGTGTCCCACACGCTCAACCGCCGCCGCCCCGTGGCGGAGGAGACGCGGCAGCGCGTGCTGCAAGCCATCGAGGAGCTCGGCTACCGGCCCAACGTCCTGGCCCGAGGACTGCGCACCAGCCGCAGCCAGACCATCGGGCTGATCATTCCCGACATCACCAACCCCTTCTACCCGGCGCTGGCCCGCGGCCTTCAGGACGTGCTCGGCCCGGAGGGCTACGACCAGATCATCAGCAACACCGACGGCGTCCGGCGCACCGAGCAGGCCGCGATCGAGCACATGATCGCCCGCCAGGTCGACGGGCTGGCCTTCGCCGTGTTCCACACCCACGCCGAGGACCTGCTGCCGGTCATCGAGGCCGGCATCCCGGTGGTCCGGCTGGGCGGCAGGCTGGTCCAGCACGGAGTGGACCTGGTGCACAGCGACGACGAGGGGGGCGGGGCCGAGGCCACCCGCTACCTGCTCGGCTGTGGCTACCGCAGGATCGCCTTCGTGTGCGGCCCGGCCGCCGAAGGCCCGGCGGCCGAGCGCGTGGCCGGTTACCGCGCGGCCCTCGCCGAGGCCGGCGCGCCGGCCGACCAGGCCCTCGTGGCCCACACCCACTTCAGCCGCGCGGGCGGCGCCGAGGGCGTGGCGCGGCTGCTGGAGCTGGCCGAGCCGCCCGACGCCCTCCTGTGCGCGAACGACGTCATGGCGATCGGGGCCCTGGACGAGGCGGCTCGACGGGGCCTGCGCGTCCCCGAAGACCTGGCCGTGATGGGCTTCGACGACATCGACGCCGCCGGCATGGTCTCCCCCGGCCTGACCACCATGGCCAACCCGGCCCGCGAGATAGGCCAGGCCACGGCCGTGCGGCTGCTGGAACGGCTGCGCGAGGCCATCGACGAGCCGTCCACCGAGCTGGTCGTGCCCGCGCGCCTCGTACGGCGTCAATCCGCCTGAGGGCGAACTCTTGACACCGCAATCGTCGCGTGTAGATTTCGAGAGATCTTAACGATTTGCGCGCGCCTGGAGCATCCTTCTCCCCCCGAAAGGACGCCGTGATCGCAAAACGTCGGAATCTCGCCCTCATGCTCATCCCGGCGGCCCTGGCCTGGCCGCCGCAGGTGGCGCCCTCGGTGGCCCCCGGCTACATCGACGACCGCGCCGTGCCCGGCAACACCACGCCGACGGTCGCCCGCGACAACGGCGCCGCCTATGACCGGCAGTGGACCAACGCCCTGGACCCGGCCATCGGTGGCTCGCCGACCTGGGTGTCGGTCACCTCCTTCAACGAGTGGCACGAGGGCTCGGTCATCGAGCCCGCCGACCGCACTCCGCCGCCCGGTCACGGCTACCAGACCTTCCAGGGCGCCTACGGCAAGCAGGGCAGGGCCGTCGAGACGGCCTACCTGGACCGCACGCGGTACTGGGTCGAGAAGTTCGAGAGCGTGCGCTAGCCGTACGGGAAGGGAAGACCGATGACAACGGTGGGCAAGCGCGCGCTCGGTCTGGCCGTGGCGCTCGTGATGGGACTCGCCGCCTGCTCGAGCGGCGGAGGCGGGCAGGGGCAAGCCGGGCAGTCGCTGCGGATGTGGACGTTCAAGAAGTCGCACGCCGACGCGTTGAACAAGGCGGCGGCGCAGTTCAAGGCCAAGACGGGCATCAGCGTCACGGTCGAGGCGGTCACCCCCGACGACGTGTTCGTCAGCAAGGTCCAGAGCGCCGCGCAGACCAACGGCCTGCCGGACGTGCTGGAGGTGCATGCGTCCGGCGAGGACTTCGAGATGGGGTCGTCGGGCTTGCTGCAGGACCTGGCGGCCGATGTCACCGACGCGTGGAAGCAGCGCCTGCTGCCCTCCACGCGTGAGAGCGGCGTGCTGACGCAGAAGAAGATCGACTCGGTGGCCGCCGACTCGCCCATCAAGAACGGCAAGGCCGGGCAGCGCTTCTCCGTGCCGTTCACGGCGGGCGCCTTCGGCATCGTCTACGCCAACAAGGACAAGCTCCGGGCGGCCGGGCTCGATCCGGACACCCCGCCGAAGTCGTGGGAGGAGTTCCTGAAGGCGCTGGAGGCCACGACCGGTAAGAGCCAGGGCGGGCTGTCGCTGGGGCTGAAGATCTCCCAGACCGGCTTCAACTGGATCTATCAGCCGCTGGCCTTCGCCTACCTCGGCAAGGAGCGTTTCCAGGCGCTGTTCGGCAAGGGCACCACACAGGGCTTCGCCTCGCCGGACGGCGTCAGGACGCTGGAGACGTATGCCAGGCTGACACCGTACTGGATGCCCGGCGCCACGACGCTCGGCATCGATGAGGCCGACATCGCCTTCGCGCAAGGTAAGTCGGCCTTCGACGTGGGCGGCACGTTCACGCTGGCCTTCCTCGCACAGAACGGGATGAGCCCCGACAAGGTGCTCGCCTTCCCCATCCCGGCGTCGGCCGAGGGCACGCACAAGCAGATCTCGATGGCGCCGCTGGCGCTGACCGGGCTCGGTGTGACGGCCACGACGCGCAACCGCGAGGCCGCCGTCAAGTGGATCGACTGGGTGACCTCGCCCGAGGGTGCGGGCATGGTGGCCAAGGAGTCGCTCGACCTGCCCTCCACGGACCTGGGCACGCAGGCGGAGTCGCTGCTCGGCAAGGACCTGGCCGCGCTCCAGAAGTACTTCACCGGGCCGCCGGAAAGCAGCTACGAGGCGGCCGACGACAGCTTCTTCCCCTCCGACTGGGACCAGGTCAAGCCGGGTGACCTGACCGTACGGTTGACGCCGCTGGGGGAGGTCGGCCCACAGCAGGCGGGCACTGAGCTGGACAAGATCATGGCGTCGATGTGGAAGTCCACCAAGTGAGCACGACCTCCGTCGAGCTCCCCGCGCGGCGGCTGCGCGAGCAGCCTCCCGCGCGGTGGCGGCGCCGGCTGGTCGGATGGGCCTTCGTCGCGCCCGCTGTCGCGTTGTTCCTGCTGATGGGCGCCTACACGATCGTCAGCGGGTTCCTGCTGAGCTTCGCCAAATGGAACGGCTTCACCCCCGAGTGGCGCTGGGCCGGGCTGGGGAACTATGCCGACCTTCTGTACGCGGACCCGTCGCTCACCGGCGACCTGCGCCGGGCCGCGGGGCACACGGCGCAGGTCATGGTCGCCGTGCCGCTGCTCACCGTGGCCGTCTCCCTCCCGCTCGCGGTGATGCTGAACTCCATCACCCGCCTGCGCGGCGTTCTCCGCTCCGTCTACTTCCTGCCGTACGTGACCAGCGGCATCGCCGTCTACTTCGCCTGGCGGTACGTACTGGAGCCCGACGGCGCGCTCAACCTGCTGCTCGGCTCGCTGGGCCTGGGCAGCCTGCGGCAGCCGCAGGGCTTCCTCGGCAACCCGGACACCGCGCTGCCGACGTTGATCGTCATCCTGGTGTGGTCGAGCGTGCCGGTGGCCACGCTGCTCTACCTCAGCGGGCTGCAGGCCATCGACCGCAGCCTCGTCGAGGCGGCGCAGATCGACGGCGCCGGCTCCTGGCACGTGCTGCGGCGCATCATCTGGCCGCTGCTGAGGCCCATCACCATGGCCATCGTGCTGCTGGGCGTCCGCGACACGCTGCACGGCTTCCAGATCTTCCTGATCGCGACCAACGGCGGGCCCGGCGGGCACACCGACGTGCTGGGGCTGATGGCGTACCGGCTGGCCTTCATGAAGGGCCTGGCGCCCTCGCTCGGCCACGCGAGCGCGCTGGGCTGGCTGCTGTTCGCGGGAGCCGTCCTGCTGACCCTGGCCAACGCGCGCCTGCTCCGGAGGGCCCAGTGAAGCGTTTCGCCTGTGCCGGGCTGATCGTCTATGCGCTGATCAGCATGTATCCGTTCCTGTGGATGGTGTCGGGCGCCTTCAAGACCCGCGGCGAGGTCCTCGAACACAACCTGCTGCCGCGCGAGCCCACGCTGGACACCCTCATCGCCACGTGGGGCCGGCTGCACTTCCTGGACTACTTCCTCAACAGCCTCCAGGTCACGGCGATGACCGTGATCGGCGTGCTGGTGGTCTACAGCCTGGCCTCCTACGCCTTCGCCGTCCTGGATTTCCCCGGCCGCCGCTTCCTGTACTGGTTCTTCGTGGCGCTCCTGTTCGTGCCCGGCATCACGGTGCTGCTGCCGGTGGTGATCCTGGAGAAGAACCTCGGCCTGCTGGGCACCCACCTGGGGCTGGTGCTCCCCTTCGTCAACGGCACCGCGCCGCTGACGGTGTTGCTGCTGACCAACAGCTACGGTTCCATCCCACGCGAGCTGCGCGAGGCCGCCAGGTCGGACGGCGCGGGGGAGGCGCGGATCTTCTGGTCGGTGTATCTGCCGCTCGCCAAGCCGGCGCACATCACCGTTGCCGTGCTGACGGCGGTGCCGACGTGGAACGAATACGTGCTGACGCGGGTGTCACTCTCGGACCGGTCGCGGTTCACGCTGCCGCTGGGGCTGGAGTCGCTCATCTCCAGCGAGGTGCCGCGCTACAACGAGGTCATGGCCGCCTCCCTGATCACGGTGCTCCCGGTGATCGCGTTCTTCCTGCTTCTGCAGCGCTACTTCGTCAACGGGCTGGTGGGGGCGATCAAGGGCTGACCCCCGGGGTGGCGAAGCTGTCACGAATCGTCCGGGTCGATCAAGGAGGGCGCGGGCCTCGTCGGGGCGGAGCACGCGGCCCTGCGCGAACGCCGCGGCGTACGCCTCCTCGCCGGCCCGGATCTCCCGGACCGTGGTCACAACGCGGAGGGTCGTCCAGCCTGACCTTGCCGTTGTTACTCTTCGGTCTTGTCGCCGCCGCCATTTGCCGGCGCTGCCGGTCTCGCGAAGCTCAGCGGGTCACGGCGGTCTCCCGCTCCACACGCGACAACTTCTCGGGATTACGCACGTGGTAGGCGCCGGTGACGTAGCCGTTCTCCATGCGCACCGCCACCACTCCGTCGATCTCCCCGTCGACCCGTACGAGCAGCCCGGGGCCGCCATTGATCTGAACCAGCTCGACCGACCGTTCCGCGTCGCGCTTCCACCAGCCGACGGCCAGCAAGCGGGCCACGTTGTCGATCCCCACGACGGGCCGCAGCAGGGCATGTTTGATTCCGCCGCCGTCGCTCAGGGCGACGACATCCGGCGCGAGGACGTCGAGCAGGCTCTGCAGCTCGCCGGTTTCGACCGCTCGCTGGAAGGCTTGGAGCGCGGCTTGGGTCTGGGCCGAGGAGGCGATGCCGCGGGGGCGGCGGGCGGCGACGTGTGCCCGCGCCCGGTAGGCGATCTGGCGGACCGCGTTCGGGCTCTTGCCGACGGCTTCGGCGATCTCGTCGTAGTCCAGATCGAACACCTCGCGCAGGACGAACACCGCCCGTTCGGTCGGCTGAAGCGTCTCCAGCACCAGCAGCATCGCCATCGAGACGCTCTCGGCGAGCTCGACGTCCTGGGCCACATCAGGCGCGGTGAGCAAGGGCTCGGGCAGCCACGGCCCGACGTAGGACTCCTTGCGCCGGCCGAGCGCGCGTAGCCGGTCCAGCGCCTGCCGGGTGACGATCCGCACCAGATAGGCGCGCTCCTCCCGCACGGTGCCGAGGTCGACGCCCACCCATCGCAGCCAGGTCTCCTGCAGGACGTCTTCGGCGTCGGCGGCCGAGCCGAGCATCTCGTAGGCGACGGTGAACAGCAGGTTGCGGTGGGCGACGAACGCCTCGGTGGCGGAGTCCGCGGAGCCGACGTGGTCGGCACGATCGAGCGGCTCGGCTGGGTCCGCACTTCGTTCGCTGCGCTCGGTCATGCCCGGCTCCTGCTTGTTCGTTCTCGGCACTGCCACACGCACAAGACGTCGGTCCCCACCGCTTTGTAACACCCACGTAGGTGGCCTATGTCACATGGCCGCGCTGTTACAGGGATCGGGGCGCCGACGTCTCGTGGTCGTCAGGACGCCGCGCGAACGATCCGTACGGCACTACGACGAGTTGAGAGTGAGAAGGGAAGTCTTCCCCCATGTCCACGCCCACGACGACCGACCAGCGGTCGCGCATGCCCAACCCCCTCACCTTCCTCCCCGAGATGGCGGAGATCGGCACAGGTCTGCACAAAGCCCTGCAGAACGGCGCGATTCCCCAGGCCACCATCGGCCTGTTGCAGCTGCGCGCCGGGCAGATCCTCGGCAGCACGTACTTCACCATCCGGGAGACCGGCAACCTCCGCCGGTTGGGGGAATCGGAGGAGCGCATCACCGCCGTGGCCACCTGGCGGGATGCCACCTACTTCACCGACGCCGAACGGGTCGCGCTGGAGCTCGTGGAGGCGGTCCTCACCCCGAACCCGTCCGGGGAGCGCGTCCCCGACGAGCTGTACGCCAGGGCGTCCGCGCACTACGACGACAAGGCGATGTGGTCGCTCATCATGGCGATCGCCCACATCGGCTTCTTCACCCCCGCCGCTCTCATCGCCAAGCCGATCCCCGGCATGCCCCCCGGCCAGAACTACAGCGCATAAGAAAGGCACGACAGCATGAGCATCACCACGTTCGCGGTGGCGGGAGCGACCGGGCGGCTGGGCCGCCACGTCGTCGACGTCCTGACCGAGAGGGGACGTCAGGTCGTGCCGATGTCCCGCGCCACCGGTGTGGACGTCACCACCGGTGAGGGCCTCGCCGAGGCCCTCACCGGGGCCGAGGCCATCATCGACGTCGCCTCGTGGCACTCCTCCGACCAGGAGGCGGCGACGGAGTTCTTCCGTACGTCGGCCCGCAATCTGCACGAGGCCGGCCAGAAGGCGGGGGTCGCCCAGATCACCATGGCGTCCATCATCGGCGCCGACAAGGCCGCCGCCGGTTTCCTCGCCGCCAAGAGAGTGCACGAGGAACTCCTCCTGTCCGGCCCGATCCCCGTCCGCATCCTGCGGGCCGCGCAGTTCCACGAGTTCGTCGGCCAGCTCCTGGACTGGCAGCAGAGCGACGTCGCCTACATCCCGGCCCTGCCCACCCAGCTCGTCGCCTGCCGCACCGTGGCCGAGGAACTGGTCGACCTGGCCACCGCCCCCGCCGCCCCAGGAACACCGATCCCCGAGATCGCCGGACCCCGCAAGGAGACCATGGCGGAGGCGGCCCGACTTCTCGGCGCCCGCCGAGGCATCAAGGTCGTCGGCGTCGACGGCTCCGGCATGCCCGATGCCGAGATCGCGGCCAACGGCGCCTTCCTGCCCAGCTCGCACGCCAAGCTCGCCGGACCCACCTTCCAGGAGTGGCTCAACACCCAGCCCTGAGCCGGCCTTGCCCTTGTTCTCAAAACTCCACCACCCGGGGCCTCGAGAACAAGGGCTCCGCCACTAACCCGCAGGTGGGTGGCGGAGAGGCCGGCCCGAGACCGGCCGGTCGGCCGGTGCTCAGCGGGAGAAGAAGTCGCGTAGCGCGGTGGTGAGGCGGTCGATGTCGTTCTGGTCGTTGTAGGGAGCCAGACCGACGCGCAGCCCGCCCTCGTCGCCGAGGCCCATCCAGCGCGACGCTTCGATCGCGTAGTAATTGCTGACCGTCGTGTTGATCTTCCGGTCGGCGAGGAAGTCGCGTACGGCGGTGGCCGGGTGTCCGTCGAAGGTGAGCAGCAGCGTGGGGGTACGGCTGGCGGCGCGCGAGTGCGAGATCACCTGAGGCAGGCCGTCCAGCTCCGTCTCCAGGCCCTCGCGCAGACCGTCCTCGTTCTTCTCGACGGCGGCCATGGACGCGAGCAGCCGCTCACGCCGGGAACCGGTGCCGGGCAGGATGCCGGCGAGGAAGTCGACGGCGGCGGTCGTCCCGGCGAGCAGTTCGTACGGCAGCGTGCCGAGCTCGAAGCGCTCCGGCACCACGTCGGTGGCCGGAAGCAGCTTGTCCGGCCGCAGCGACTCCAGCGTCTCGGGCGCGGCGGCCACCACGCCGAGGTGCGGGCCGAGGAACTTGTACGGCGAGCAGGCGAAGAAGTCGGCGCCGAGCGCGGCCAGGTCGACCGGGACGTGCGCGCTGTAGTGCACGCCGTCGACGTAGAACAGAGCGCCGCGGGCGTGCGCCAGCCGGGAGATCTCGGCGATCGGCGGGCGGGTGCCGATCAGGTTGGAGGCGGCGGTGATCGCGACCAGCCGGGTGCGTTCCGACAGCACCGCCTCGACCGCGTCGAGGGTGACCTCTCCCGACTTGGGGTCGAAGTCGATCCAGCGCACCGTGGCGCCGGCCGCCCCGGCGGCGATCACCCACGGCCGGATGTTGGAGTCGTGGTCCAGCCGCGACACGACGACCTCGTCGCCCGGCCGCCAGGTCTTGGCCAGGGTGCGCGCGAAGTCGAAGGTCAGCTGGGTCATGCTGCGTCCGAACACGATGCCGCGCGGGTCGCCGCCGACGAAGTCGGCCATCGCCGTCCGGGCGGCGAGCGTCACCTCATCGGCGAACCTCTCGGCCTCGGTGACCAGGCCGCGGTTGGCGATGGCGGAGGTGAGCGTGCGGTGTACGGCGTCGGCGACGGCGGTGGGCGTCTGCGAGCCGCCGGGGCCGTCGAAGTGCGCCGCCCCCTGCGCCAGGGCGGGGAAGTGCGCGCGAAGGGCCTGAAGGGAGTAGGTCATGATCGGTTCATTCCTAGGGGGATCAGCGGGTGGTGTCGGCGCCGGCCTGGAAGAAGTAGGCCACGGTCCGCGCGCCCGGATCGACCACGCCGACGGCGCGCTCGCCGACGTAGCTGGCCCGGCCCCGGCGGGCACGGATCGCGGCGGTCGCCTCGGCGCCGGCGGTGGCGGCGCGCGCGGCCGCGGCCAGCAGCTCGTCCAGCCCGGCGTCGCCGGCCTCGGCGAGCGCGTCGCGGGCCGGCTGCAGGGCGTCGACCAGCGTCTTGTCGCCGGGCTCGGCTGACCCGACCCGCTGGATGGCGGCCAGCCCGCCTGCCACGCGGTCGGCCAGTGATCGGCCCGCCTCGGAAAGGTGGAGGAAGAGCAGCCCGAACAGCGGGCCGCTGGTGCCGCCGATCTCGTCCAGGAAACCCTCGGCGAGGGCACGGAACTCGGCCTCACCGGTTCCCGGCGCGGTCCGCTCGGCGTGCTTGCGGTAGAGCGCCACGCCGGAGGCGATGTTGGTGCCGAAGTCGCCGTCGCCCGCGGCCTGGTCAAGGGCGTTCAGCGCGGCCTCCTGCTCGGCCACGCGGGCGGCGAAGGCCAGGATCCAGCGGCGGGTGTGCTCGCCGTCGATCACCACGGTCATCGGAATCGTCCTTTCGGTTGATGTTCGTCAGCAGGGTTCGGATGATTCACGCGCCGGCGTCCCACAACGCGGTGGTGCGCTCGTCCAGCTCGGCGAGCGTGAGGGAGAAGCCCGACATGTCCAGCGCGGTGACGTACGAACCCACGAAGTTGCGGCTCACGGTGTGCCTGAGATCCGCCAGATGCCCGGCGGCCAGGCCGAAGATGCCGAAGAGTTCGAGCTCGGTGGTGGCGCCGAGCCCGTTGACGAACAGCAGCAGCGGCGCGCCCGGCGCCGGCTCGATCGCGCTGATCAACTCGCCTGTCATCCGCGCGAGCAGGTCGGTGAGCCGGGGGGTCTCGATGGTCTCGCCCGACCGCTCGCCGTGGATGCCGACGCCGTACTCCAGCTCGCCGTCGCCCAGCTCGGCCTGCACGGTGCCGGTCCGCACGCCGGTGTGGAACCGGTTGGCGACCGCGATGCTGCGGGTGCGGTCCAGGAACGCCCGGCCGAGCGAGCGCAGCTCCTCGAGGCCGGCGCCCTGGTCGGCGGCGGCGCCGAGGATCTTCTCGACGAGTACGGTGGCGCCGGTGCCGCGCCGGCCGAGCAGGATCTCCGGGTCGTCGGTGGCGAGGTCGTCGTCCACCACCAGCTCGGCGCAGGCGATGCCGTCCATGGCCAGGCGTTCGCGGGCGATGCCGAAGTTGATGATGTCGCCGGTGTAGTTCTTCACGATGTGCAGCACGCCGGCCTCCTTGGCCGCCGCGCGTGACGCCTCGTAGATCTGCCGGTTGTGCGGCGAGGCGAAGATCTCGCCGGGGACGGCGGCGTCCAGCAGGCCGCGGCCGACCAGGCCGCCGTGCATCGGCTCGTGGCCGGAGCCGCCGCCGGAGACCAGGCCGACCCGGCGGCCCGGGGCGGGGTCGGTGGCGAGCAGGTACCGAGGGTCCGTGCTCAGCCGTACCGTTCCGGCCCGGGCGGCGGCCAGCCCCCGCAGGCTGTCCGCCACCAGATCGTCGGCTGAACGCATGAAGTAGGGGGCCATCGCCGCTCCGTTCGACTTGAAGTGCAAACTGGCATTCCACATGCCACGTGCCAGATGCTAGATTCTCAGCCCGGTGGTCGTCCACCCTCCCCCATCCGCCCCGAGTGCCCAGGAAGAAGAGGCGACTCATGAAGTCAGTCAACCTGCGCGGAATCATCTCCACGGTCGTCACCCCGTTCGACGACAACGATCAGGTCGACTACGACCTGCTGCGCTCCGACGTCCGGTACCTGCTCGACTCCGGTGTGCACGGCATCTGCGCGTGCGGCAGCACCGGTGAGGGGCAGACGTTGTCCGCCGAGGAGAGCGCGGAGATCTGCCGGGTCGTCGTCGACGAGGTCGGCGGTGCCGTGCCGGTGGTCGGCGGCATCATCCGCAACTCCACCGCCGAGGTGCTCACGTACGCGCGTGCGCTCAAGGCGGTCGGCGTCGACGCGCTGCAGATCACCCCGGTCCACTACGTCTTCGCGCCGTCCGACGACCAGACCGTCGACTACTACCGCACCATCGGCGCCGAGATCGGCCTGCCGATCGTCGTCTACAACGTGGTGCCGTGGGCGCTGGTCCGCACGCCGGTGCTGCGCCGGTTGATCGAGATCCCCGAGGTCGTGGCGATCAAGCAGTCGGGTGGCGACATGCACCTTCTCGCCGACATCCTGGCCTTCTACCGCGACGACATCACCGTGCTGGCCGCGCTCGACGACCTGCACTATCCCGCGTTCGCGCTGGGCGCGCACGGAGCGCTGGCCGCCATCCCGACCGTCACGCCCAGGCTCAGCGTCGAGCTGTGGGACGCGGTGCAGGCCGGCGACCACGGGCGGGCCCGCGAGCTGCACGAGGTCATCCTGAGGGTGTGGCGTGAGCTCGACGGCCCCGACCTGCCCGAGCGGCTGAAGGCGGCGCTGAACCTGCAGGGCCGCAAGGTCGGCAACCCGCGGCGCCCGTTCACCCCCGCCGCACCGGACACTGTCGAACGGATCAGGACGGCCCTGGACGCGGCCGGTCTCCTGACTTGAAATCTGGCATGCCAGACGGGAGGATGCGGCAATGGCCGCTGCCAAGCCCCCCAGGGCGCCCAAAGAGCCGAAGACCGTCCGCTTCTTGACGGGCGGCGCCTCCGAGGGTGGGATCGTGGTCGACAAGCTGCCGGACCAGCTCTATTGGGTGCTGCAGAAGCGCATCGTGCACGGCGAGATGCGGCCTGGCCAGCGGATCGACATCCAGGCGCTGATCGACGAGTTCGGCATCTCCAAGACCCCCGTGCGCGACGCGCTCAATCGGCTGGAGTACGACGGCCTGGTCCGCAGCAAGCAGCGCTCCGGCACCTACGTGGTCACCCCGACCATCGATGACGTGACCGAGTTCTGCCAGCTGCGCAAGGCCGTGGAATGGATCTGCACCGGGCTCGCCACCGAGACGATGCCCGAGTCGGTGCTGCGCGACCTGCGTGACGAGATCGTCGAGGCCGAGAATGCCACCAAGAAGGGCGATCTGCAGCCCTTCCTGGACAGCGACTTCCGGCTGCACCGCACGATCATCGCGTGGGCGGGCAACGAGCGGCTGATGCGCGTCCGGCTGTCCGTGGAGCCGTTCCTGAAATGGATCCAGGTGCTCGGCGCCACCGGCATCGACCGGGCGGCGCTGTCCACCAAACGGCACCTGGAGATCGTCGACGCGATGCTCGACCGCGACGCCGAGGCCGCCAGCGCGTTCGCGGCCCTGCACGTCGACGAGGTCGAGACCGCGACCAAGGAGGATCTCCCCAAGGTTCTCGGCGAGCGCTGACCGTCGTTCGTCGATCACGGCCGTGCCGGGCCTCCCGGCCGGTCCGCTCTGTCTGCCTGCGTGAATACGCCTGAAACCGCGGTTTTCTCGCTCGCCGGGAAAACCGCCTTCCTCCCTGGACATGCCTCGCCGGCCGGGTCTAGCATCTGGCCCTAAATATCTGGCATGCCAGATCCTCGAACCTCTCCCCATCCCTCGCCCTCAACGCCCGGAGACCCAGATGATGAAAACTTGGCAGCTCGCCACTCTGGCCACCGCGGCCTGCCTCGGACTGTCCGCGTGCAGTGGTGGTACGGCAGGCGCCGGCGCGACTGCGCAGGCGGGCGCCGAGGGCGGTCCGCAGGACGTGACCGCGCCGATCGTCAAGGCCGTCACCAAG
This sequence comes from Nonomuraea sp. NPDC003707, assembly GCF_053587055.1. Classification (NCBI taxonomy): domain Bacteria; kingdom Bacillati; phylum Actinomycetota; class Actinomycetes; order Streptosporangiales; family Streptosporangiaceae; genus Nonomuraea; species Nonomuraea sp. NPDC003707. Next base: position 725,266 of record NZ_JBSFNK010000002.1, read on the forward strand.
GACGACAAGCTCGCCGGACAGGTCGCCGACCTGCAGGGCAAGCCGGTGGTGGTCGGGGCCAACCTGCAGACCCCGCCGAACGGGTTCCTCGCCGCGGACGCCCGTACGCCGATCGGCTTCGAGATCGACCTGATCACCGCGATCAACAAGAAGCTGGGCCTGGAGACCCAGATCCAGAACCTGCCGTTCGACACGCTGATCACCAGCCTGCAGAGCAAGCGGGTCAGCATGACCATCTCGTCGATGAACGACAACGCGACCCGGCAGCAGAAGATCGACTTCGTCGACTACTTCAACTCCGGCATCACGCTGATGGTCAAGAAGGGCAACCCGTCAGGGATCAAGAGCCCCGAGGATCTGTGCGGCAAGAAGGCCAGCACCGCCCCCGGCTCCTCGCAGGAGGAGTGGATGGAGAAGGTCGGCCCGTCGATGTGCCAGGCCAAGGGCAAGCCCGCGATCCAGATCGTCACCAGCAATCTGGACCAGCAGCGGCTCAACGACCTGAAGTCGGGACGCAACGACACCGAGGTCAACGACCTCCCGTACGTGAGCTACGCGACCACGAACTCCGGCAAGGGCCAGGACTTCGAGGCCGTTCCCGGCAAGCCGATCCTCGCCACGCCGTACGGCATCGGCTTCCACAAGGACACCTCCGAGCTGCGTGACGCGGTCCGCGACGCACTGCAGGAGCTGATCGACGACGGCACGTACGGCAAGATCCTCAAGGCCTGGAACGTTTCGAACGGGGCGATCGCGAAGACGGTCGTCAACGGCGGGAAGTAGCCCCATGTCCACACCAACCACCGCCCGCCCCGACCTCGCCGGCCCGGTGATGCGCAAACGCAGCCACCCGCTGCGCTGGGTGGCCGGAGTCCTGATCGTCGCCCTGGTCGCCGGGATCGTCTACGCCATGGCCCAGGCGAAGATCATCTGGCCGGACGTCGCGAACTACATCGTCTCGCCGAACATGCTCCAGGCGGTCTGGAAGACGGTGCTGCTCGCGGTGATCTCCCAGGTCATCGCGGTCGTGCTGGGCGTGATCGTGGCCGTGTTGCGCATCTCGGCCAACCCGGTGGCGAACAAGGCGGCCTGGGTCTACATCTGGCTGTTCCGCGGTGTGCCGGTGCTGCTGCAGATCCTCATCTGGTACAACCTGTCGATGGTCGTGGACCGGATCACGATTCCCAGCCCGTTCGGTGGCGTGCTCCTCAGCACCACCACCAACGATCTGATGACGCCGTTCATGGCGGCGCTGCTCGGCCTGGCGCTGAACGAGTCCGCCTACATGGCGGAGATCATCCGCGGCGGCATCAAGAGCGTGGACCACGGCCAGATCGAGGCGGCCGGCGCGCTCGGCATGTCGCCGGCCCGCACCATGTGGAAGATCGTGCTGCCCCAGGCGATGCGGGTCATCATCCCGCCGACCGGCAACGACTTCATCAACATGCTGAAGACCACGTCGCTCGCCTCGGTCATCACGTACGAGGAACTGCTGCGCGCCGCGCAGAACATCTCCAGCCGCAACCTCCAGGTCATGGAGACGCTGTTCGCCGCGGGCTTCTGGTACATGGTCGTGGTCAGCGTCACCAGCGTCGGCCAGTACTACCTGGAGCGGGCCTACGACGTGTCGGCACCGGGCGCGAGGTCGGCGAGCGCCTCGATCCTGCGTACGATCCTGCGGCCCCCGATGAAGAGGTCCAAGGCATGAGCGACAGTCCGATCATCAAGGCCGTCGGCGTGCGCAAGTCGTTCGGCCCGCTCGAGGTCCTGTCCGGCATCGACCTGGAGGTGAACCGCGGCGAGGTGGTGTGCCTGCTGGGCGCCTCCGGCGCCGGCAAGAGCACGTTCCTGCGCGCGATCAACCGGCTGGAGACCATCGACGGCGGTCAGATCTGGGTGGGGGACCAGCTCATCGGGTACGAGCCGCGCGGCGACCACTACCGGGAGATGACCCCCAAGCAGGTCGCCAGGCAGCGGGTGCCGATCGGCATGGTGTTCCAGCGGTTCAACCTGTTCGCTCACCTGACCGTGCTGCAGAACATCATCGAGGCGCCGCGCGGCGTGCTCGGCCGCCCCAAGGCCGAGGCGAAGCGGCGGGCCGCCGAGCTGCTGGACAGCGTCGGCCTGTCCGACAAGGCGGGCCACTATCCGGCGCAGCTCTCCGGCGGGCAGCAGCAGCGCGTGGCGATCGCCCGCGCGCTGGCCATGGACCCCAAGGTGATGCTGTTCGACGAGCCCACGTCGGCGCTCGACCCCGAGCTGGTCGGCGAGGTGCTCAAGGTGATGACCGACCTCGCCAGGGGCGGCATGACCATGGTCGTCGTGACGCACGAGATGGGGTTCGCCCGCCAGGCCGCCGACAGGGTCGTGTTCATGCACCAGGGGTGCATCGTCGAGTCGGCCTCGCCGGAGGAGTTCTTCGACCACCCCCGGCACGAGCGCACCAAGCAGTTCCTCCGCAGCATTCACTGACCGCCGGACGCGGTCCTCCAGGAAAGAGCCAAGCATGCGCGCTGCCCCCGCCGTCGCAGGCATGAAGCACAACGGCATCCGTACGATCATGGATCTGGCGATGTCCGGCACCCGCCCGGACCTGATCCGGCTGGAGATCGGCGAGCCCGGCTTCCCGACGCCCGCGCACGTGGTGCGCGCGGCCGACGAGGCCGCGGCGGCGGGGCGGACCAAGTACACGGCCAACGCCGGGATCCCCGAACTGCGGGCGGCGCTCAGCGACAAGATCAAGCGGGTCAACGGGTTCGACGCCCGCCCCGAGGACATCGTGGTCACGGCCGGCGGGGTGCAGGCGCTGTTCGCCACGCTCACCGCGCTGGTCGAGCCGGGCGACGACATCCTGATCCCGGACCCGGCCTGGCCCAACTACATCGCGTTCGGGAAGATCCTCGGCGCCTCCACCACGGCCTACTCCCTGGCGCCCGAGACCGGGTTCCTCCCCGACCTCGCCGAGCTGGAACGGCTCGTGACGCCGCGCACCAAGGTGCTGATGCTGAACTCGCCGTCCAACCCCGTGGGGTCGGTGTTCCCGGCCGGGACCCTCGCGGAGCTGATCGCCTTCGCCGAGCGGAACGACCTGTGGATCGTCTCCGACGAGTGCTACGACCAGGTCGTGTTCGACGACACCTTCGCCTCCACGGCGGCCGTCGGCGGCGCGGAGCGGACGATCTCGGTGTTCACCTTCTCCAAGACGTACGCGATGACCGGCTGGCGCATCGGCTACCTGGCGGCGCCGCCGTCGCTCGCGGAGATCATCACGCGCCTGCAGGAGCCGATGGTCTCCTGCATCAGCACACCGGGTCAGTACGCGGCACTGGCCGCGCTCACCGGGCCGCAAGACGAGCAGCGCGCGATGGTCGCGACCTATCGGGCCAACCGCGACCTCGCCGTCGGGGAGTTCGCCGCCCACGGATTCGACGTCTACCGGCCGCAGGGCGCCTTCTACCTGTGGATGCGCACCGGCAACCGGGATCTCGACGGCATGGAGATCGCCAAGAGACTGATCACCGAGCACGGCGTCGCGGTCGGCCCCGGCCCGGCCTTCGGCGAACGCTCGGGCGAGTACATCCGCCTGTCGCTCGCGGCCTCCGCCGACGACCTGCGTGAAGGCATCCGCCGCATCTGCGCCAGCGGCCTCCTTCACCCCGCCGGGCGTTTCTGAGACGAGGGCTTGACTCCTCGCGACATGCGTCATGCAATATATTGCATGCCGGTTCCACAGAGCCGAGGAGTGGTCGCCAGATCACTTCTCCGGGAGAACGCCTATCGCGCCATCCGAGACGCCATCGTCGACGGCACGCTCGCCCCGGGCGAACGTCTCAACGACGGCGATCTGGCACAGTGGCTGGGCGTGAGCCGCACTCCCGTCCGGGAGGCGCTGACACGTCTGGAGCAGGCCGGGCTGGTGCTGACCAAGCCTGGCCGCTACACCATCGTCAGCACGGTGGACGTCCGGTCCGTGCGCGCCGCCCAGTCGGTGACGGCCGCCATGCACGAGCTCGCCGTACGGGAGGCACTGCCGAATCTGTCCGCCGGCGAACTCGACGCCATGCGCGAGGCCAACGCGCGTTTCGCCGATGCCCTGCGCCGCGACGACGCGGACGCGGCGCTCGCCGCCGATGACGCCTTCCACGGCATCCCGGTGATCGCGTCCGCGAATCATGCGATACGTGCCGTTCTCGACCAGTTCACGCCGGTGCTGCGGCGCGTGGAGCGGATGCGGTTCTCCTCCCTGAGCGGCCGGGGGTCGGTCGCACAACACGAACGGATCATCGCGTTGTGCGCGGCCGGAGACGTGGAGGGGGCGGCGCTCGCCGTACGCGCCAACTGGGGGACCCTGGTCCCACTCCTCGATGCCATGCCCGCCGCTTCCGAGAACGAGCCGTCAACCTGAGGAGCCGTAACATGTCCATCGATGATTTCGAGCGCTATCCGCTGCTCTTCGGTCCCAGCCCCGTCCACCGCCTCGACCGGCTCAGCGACCACCTCGGCGGAGCCCGCGTCTGGGCCAAGCGTGAGGACTGCAACAGCGGGCTGGCGTTCGGCGGGAACAAGACCCGCAAGCTGGAGTACCTGATCCCCGACGCCCTCGCCCAGGGCGCGGACACCCTGGTCAGCATCGGGGGAGTGCAGTCCAACCACACCCGGCAGGTGGCCGCGGTCGCCGCCAAGGTCGGGCTCAAGGCCGTACTCGTGCAGGAGAGCTGGGTGGACTGGCCGGACGCGGTCAACGACAAGGTCGGCAACATCCTGCTGTCGCGCATCATGGGCGCGGACGTCCGCCTGATTCAGGCCGATTTCGGGATCGGGCTCAAGGACAGCTGGCACGAAGCCCTGGAGGGGGTCACGGCCGCCGGCGGCCGCCCGTACGCGATCCCCGCCGGAGCGTCCGACCATCCGCTGGGCGGTCTCGGCTTCGTCAACTGGGCGTACGAGGTGCAGCGGCAGGAACGCGAGCTCGGTGTCTTCTTCGACACCATCGTGGTGTGCAGCGTCACCGGGAGCACCCAGGCAGGCATGATCGCCGGCTTCGCGGGCCAGGATCGTCCCCGGCGCGTGCTGGGCATCGACGGCTCGGCCAAGCTCGCCGAGACGCGTGCCCAGGTGGCGAAGATCGCCCGCGCCACGGCCGAACTCATCGGCCTGGGCCGGGACCTGCACGAGGAGGAGATCACGGTGCTGGAAGGCTGGGCCGGCGACAGGTACGGCATCCCCGTGCAGTCCACCCTCGACGCCATCAGGCTCACCGGACGGCTGGAAGGGATGATCATCGACCCTGTCTACGAGGGCAAGTCGATGGCCGGGCTCATCGACCTGGTCCGCAGCGGCGAGATTCCCAAGGACTCCAACGTCCTGTACGCCCACCTCGGCGGCCAGCCCGCCCTCAACGCCTACAGCGGCGTCTTCCGCTGAGCGTTGGGCCGAGCCGAACGCCATCGGCTGCTCGAACGGCAGGTTGCGGCCCGCGCGGGAGACGGGCGAACGAGCGGCGCGCTCTCTTCTGCCTCCTAGCATGAACACATATAGTGAGGCCACTTGCACTCAATGTCACAATCGGGTGGATGTGACTCATCCGAGGAAAGGGGATTTCCGTGAGTCGTGCGCTGATCATCGTCGATGTGCAGAAGGACTTCTGCGAGGGCGGCAGCATTCCGGTGAAGGGTGGCGCGGATCGAGCGGCCGCCATCGCCGAGCTGGTCCGGCGCGCCGATGGGCAGTATGCCTTCGTCCTCGCCACCCGTGACCACCACATCGATCCGGGTGCCCACTTCTCCGACAACCCCGACTTCCAGCACTCATTCCCCGTGCATTGCGTCGTCGGTAGTGAGGGAGGCGAGTTCCATCCGAATTTCGCGCCCGCCGTCGACTCCGGGTACGTCGACGAGGTCTTCTACAAGGGCGCTCACTCCGCCTCCAAGAGCGGTTTCGAGGGCTCGGCCCAGGACGGCACGACACTGTCCGCCTGGCTGAAGGCCCGTGACGTCGCCGAACTCGACGTCGTCGGCATCGCGACCGATCACTGCGTGAAGGCCACGGCACTCGACGGAGCGCGCGCCGGCTTCACGGTGCGGGTCCTGCTCGACTACACGGCCGGCGTCGCCGCCGACACCACGCGTACCGCACTGGACGAAATGCGCCGGGCCGGTGTCGCCCTGACCGGCGAACCTGTCGTCGCCTGAACTCAGGCTCCACGTTCGGGGGTCAGCACTGGCTGCGGTCGTCCGTGGCAGGCACCGCATCCCCGGATCCCGCGAAGATCACGACGAGCTCCAACCCGCCCCCCGGGTTGGGGCTCGCTCGCACGTCGGCTCCGTGAGCCTTCGCGATCGACGCGACGATCGACAACCCGAGCCCGGCGCCCTGTCCACGGGTCGTCTGCAGCCGCCGGAAGGGCTCGAAGAGATCGCCGAAACGTTCCTCGGGCACGCGCGGGCCAGTGTTACGGACCGTCAGAACTCCACGGGAGAGCGTCACCTCAACGGTTCCGCCGGGATGGTTGTGGCGAACCGCGTTGTCGACGAGGTTCGTGACGAGCCGGCTCAGCAGGATCGGATCCCCGTCGACGACCAACGGTTCGATCCGCGTCGTCACGGTGACCTCGTCCGAGCCGCCTTCGGCCAGGACGAGCAGCACCACCTCGTCCAGGGCCACCGGTGTCCTCTTCTCGAGGCCGTGCTCCGCCTGGGCCAGGACCAGCAGGGCGTCGATGAGGCTCTCGGTGCGGTGGTTGTGGAACAGGAGCTTGTCGCGGATCTCACCGACGTCCTCAGGAAGGCCGATCTCGATCGCCGCTCGCTGGACGGCCAACGGGGTCCGCAACTCGTGGGACGCGTTCGCGATGAACCGCCGCTGCCCCTCGACGGAGCGTTGGAGGCGGTCGAGCATCGCGTCGAACGTATCGGCCAGTTCCTTCAGTTCGTCCTTGGGCCCGCTGAGCGCGATGCGCTCGTGCAGGGTCGACATGGACAGCCGCTGCGCCGTGGCGGTGATCCGGTGGACGGGCCGCAGGATCCGCCCGGCGACCAGCCAGCCGACGATCACTGATACCAGTGTCAGGATTCCGACCGTCGCCACGGTCACCCCCCACTGGTAGTCGATCACCTCGTCCACCAGATCGGGCAGCGTCGGCGGCTGATGGTCCGCGAGGTCCGGCGCCGCCGGCGCCACCGGGAGCGGCCCGATCCGCCCGATCCTCCTGTCCAGCGCGTGGCGCAGCAGCAGGTTGACCGTGACCAGCAGCACGGTCGAGGTAAGCAGGAATAATCCGGAGTAGATCAGGGTGAGTCGTACCCGGACCGTCGTCACAGCACGTATCCCGCGCCGGGAACCGTCTGGATGCAGGGCGGATCGCCCAGCTTCGCGCGCAAGCGGCTGACCACGACCCGCACCACCGTCGTGAACGGGTCGACGTTCTCGTCCCATGCCTCTTCGAGCAGCCGTTCAGAGCTCACGACCGCGCCGTCCGCCCTCATCAGCACCTCAAGGACGGCGAACTCCTTGAGCGACAGCTGCAGATGCCGCCCGTCCCGCGACGCCTGCAGCCGGTGGGTGTCGACCACGATCCCGTGCCGCGTCAGCACCGGCGGCACCTGCGCCTGGCTGCGCCGCCCCAGCGCCTGCACGCGTGCGACCAGCTCGGCGTAGTCGAACGGCTTGGGCAGGTAGTCGTCGGCCCCCATCCCGAGGCCGGCCACCCGCTCCGGCACCGCCGCGGCCGCCGTCATCATCAGGATCCGCGTACGGCTCCCGCGCGCCACCAGCTCGCGGCACACGAGGTCGCCGTGCATCTCGGGCAGGTCCCGGTCCAGTACGAGAACGTCGTAGTCGCTCACCGCCAGCCGCTCCGACGCGGCGAGCCCGTCGTACACCACGTCGACGGCCATGGCGTGGCGGCGCAACCCCACCGCCACGAGATCGGCCAGGTCTCGTTCGTCTTCGGCCACCAGAACCCGCATAGCGATGTTCGTACCCGAATCGGGGTAACAGCGGCGTTAACGGATCCGTTCACAGCCGAGCAACCCGCTTCCGGCCACGCTGGCGGCGTGATCAAATCCCTCTGCGCCGCCATCCTGATGGCGGCCTGCTCCCTGTCCGCCCCCGCCTCCGCGCCTGCCGAGCGCTGCACCGCCCTCACCGGGCCACCGCCGGAGTCGGCGCCGCCGACCTCGGTGAACACGCTCCGGCAGGCGTACTTCTGCGTGCTGGACAACTACTACAGCGGTCCGGCCATGGATGCGAAGGCGCTGCTGAAGAGCGCCTTCGCCGCCTATACCCAGGACCTGATGCGGCGCGGCGCCGATCGGCCCGACCTCCAGCTGCCCGAACTGACCGGGAACCGCGACACCGACTGGGCCGCCTTCGCGAAAGCCCTCGGCACCGGTGACGTGCCCGCGCTGCGCGCCGCGATCACCGCGATGGTCGCCGGACTGCACGACAACCACGCCCGCGCGGTCAGGCCGACTCCTCCACCGGAAGGCGGGCCGGTCGGGACAGGCATCGTGGGTGTGTCGGCCCAGCAGGGCCCGCAACTCGACCCGGCGGCCAAGCCGCCGTTGTTCATTACCCGCGTCCTGCCCGGCAGCCCCGCCGCCAAGGCCGACATCAGGCCCGGCGACATCATCGTCAAGGCCAACGGCATACCGCCGTTCATCGGGGACACCGTGAACCAGAGCATCGTCCAAGCCTTCGCCGCCGGCACGGTGACGCTCACGCTCAAGCGCCCCACAACGGGACGGACCCGCACCGTCGAGCTCAGAGAGGGCCCCGTCACGCAGCAGCCTCCGGCGGTGACGTCGAAGAAGCTCGCCGACGGCGTCGCGTACATCCAACTGCCCGGATTCTACGAAGGCGCCGCCGACCAGGTCATCGCCAAGCTGAAGGACAAGCCGAAGGCGGTGGTCCTCGATCTGCGCGGCAACGGTGGCGGGTCACCTCGCGAGGTGACGCGGCTGCTCGGCGCGTTCGCGCACGGCAAGGTCACCAGCTACTTCTGCCCGCTCAAGGGCGACTGCGTGCCCAACCGGACCGACGACAGCATCCCGCTGCTCGGCTCGCGCCTGGTCGTCCTCACCGACCGCGGATGCGCCTCGGCCTGCGAGGACTTCAGCGCGGCCGTCAAGGACAACGACCTCGGCACCCTCATCGGGACCCGCACCGCCGGGGCCGTCTCCGGCCCCAGCGACGGATACCTCCTCGACGACGGCAGCATCCTGCTCCTGCCCAAGGTCCGGCACCTCGGGCCCGCCCGCGAGATCATCGACACGATCGGCGTCCCGGTCGACCACTACGCCCCCATGACCGCCCTCGACCTGGCCACCGGGCGCGACCCAGGCGTGGCCAAGGCACTGACGCTTCTTTGACGCGCTCGCCGCAACGGCCCTCGGGCGGGCTCATGGAGTGGGCAGGGCGGGCCCGGCCGCCACCCCCTCGATGGACAGGACCTGGCGGCCTGATCTCAGCCCGGCCCAGCCGCCGGCGACCGGACGGAGCTCGTCGACCTGCTGCGCCCCTGGATACGGAACGACACGGGCGATCTCGACGACATCGCCCGTCACCGGCCCCGCTCGGCGCACCACGGCGTCGAGCGCGGCGGGGGCGATCCCGTGCTGCGGCGGGAACGGCGACGTCCACAGATCGGCGGCGGTCACGGCGGGCAGCCGGTCTCCCGCGCCGAGCACCAGCCCCGACCAGGCCAGCCGCCCGCCAGAAGCGGCCACGCCGCGCATGACCGATGGCGGCACGGACGGCGGAGGCGCCGGCGGCGACGACCGGTAGAGCAGTCGCATCGACCCGGCCGTCTCCCCGGTCTCCGCCGTGATCGTGACCTGGACGCTCCAGCCTTCCTCCAGGGTCTCGCCCAGCGCCCGGGTGGTGAACCGGCTCCCGTCGGGGGCCAGGACCAGCGCGGACAGCCGGACCTGCACGTCCCGCACCTCGACCAGGTGCTGCGGCGGCCGGTCCGGCGGCACGACCCAGTCGGCGACCGAGCACGCCTGCTCGATCAGCACCGAGATCGGCAACGCGGCACGCCCGTCCACGGTGAACTCGTTCAGGCACGGATGAGAGCCCGGCGTGTGGATCACGCTGCTGCGTAGCCGGCGAGACGGTTCGAACAGCTCGACGGAGCCCAGGAAATGCGCGAGCCCGTGCAACCTGGGCAGATCCGGATGCCCGGTGAAGAGCCGGAAGCCGCGTAGCTGAGTGGGCACCAGCATGCTGCCGACCTGGCCGATGAACATGACCTCCCCGGTGTGGCCGGAGCGCAGCTCGCGGATCCACCGCCGGACTCCCTCGGCCGGATCGATGGTGGACACGTAGCGGACCGCCGCGTCGTAGTTGGCGATGACCCCGAGCCGCTCCCAGGTCGGCCAGCACAACGTCTGCGCGGGCAGCCCGAGCGTGTTGCGCGCCCAGAACCCGAGTCTGGACAGAGCCTCGTTGCCCGCGGCGTAGTCGATCTGCCCGATCATGCCGCCCATGCGTCCGGCCAGCGAGCCGACGTTGCAGAACACCTTGAGCGTGTCCCGCCTCCCGGGAGTGTGGAGCACCGCGCGGGTGAGGTTGGCGAAACCCGTCACCTTCACGTCGACCGTTCGCACCACGTCTTCCGGAGTCTTGTTGTCGAGCCTGGTCGGCACGTCGATGCCAGCGTTGTGGACGATCACGCTGGGATCGGGGATGCGGGCGAACAGCGCGTCGACCTGTTCCGGCCGCACGCAGTCGCACGGCTCGTACGTGATGCGCAGGCCGTCCCGCCGGGCCGCTGCCAGGTTCGCGCCGACCTGCCGCAGCTCGGCCTCGCGTTTGAGCGCGGCGCGTACGTCCCGGAGTTCCCTCGCGGTGCGGGCGGACCGCACTCTGGCCCGGCAGTACTCGGAGTAGTCCGCGTCGTCCATGGTCAGCCGGCCGGCGTCGGCCGGAAGCTCGTCGCGGCCGGTCACCACGACCTGGCAGCCGACCTCCTCGGCGAGCCCGCGGGCCAGGGCGAAGCCGACGCCACGGGCGCCCCCCGAGATCAGCACCACGTCGTCGGATCCCAGCTCGACGCGGGGCGGCGGTTCCGGGCTCGGCCGCGCGTTCAAGGCGTGGCGGACTCCCTGCCGGTAGCCGATCTCGAACAGGTCCCAGGCCGCCAGCTCGGCCGTCAGCAGCTCGGCTAGGCGGACCGGGTCGACGGCGTCGACGTCCAGGACTTTCACCGCGAGGTTGGGCAGCTCGCGGGGCAGGCACTTGGCGAAGCCGGCCCAGATTCCGCCCAGCGGGGAGTCGATCGCCCCGTCGTGGTAACCCATCAGCCCGCCCATGGCGGTGACGGCGACGTAGCAGTACCGGTCGGCGCGGGGGTCGGCTCCCCAGGCACCGTATCTGCGCTGCACCATCCGGGTCGTCCTGGCCAGTGCGTCCCGCCATTCCCCGCCGTCGAACCGGTAGGGGACGCCCACGACGTTCAGGTCGATGATCCCGTCCCAGTCGTCCCGCTCGGGTTCGCGGCCGGGCACGCAGAGGTCCGCGCCGAGCGCGCGCGCCACCTCCGCGGCCGGCTCCGCGTCGGAGCCGATGACCAGCAGCCGCCGCGCCACAGGGGAGGGAGGCGGAAGCGGGTGCGGTACGGGCTCCCAGATCATGCGACGGACCGGCCGGACGAAGGAGGTGGTGTCGAAGGACACCAGGTGCGGGCGGACCGGCGCGGCGGCCGTCATGTCCGCTCCTGAACGACCGCGGGGATCCCGCCGCTGGGGAACAGCGTCACGTAGTGCCCGCTGCGCACCGTGTGCGCACCCGACAGCCGCAGCCGGTAGCGCTGCGACAGGATGGCCACCGCGGTCACCAGCGTGGCCATCGCCAGCCCCTTGCCGATGCACATGCGCCGCCCGCCGCCGAACGGCAGGAAGGCGTACTTGTGCCGCTTGCCCTGGGTGTCGTCGAGGAAACGCCGGGGATCGTAGGCCTCCGGGTCGGACCAGTGCTCCGGTGAGCGGTGCGTGCCGTACACGCTGAGCAGGACCGTCGTCCCCGCCGGCACCGTGCGGCCGGCCAGGCAGTCCGGCTCGACGGCGTCGCGCGGGAACTGCCAGACCGGCGGGTGCAGCCGGAGCGCCTCGTTGATCGCGGCCGTGGTCTGCACCAGTTCGCCCAGCCGGTCGGGTGCGGGCGCCTGGCCCGCGAGCACCTCGTCGACCTCGCGCTCGACGGCGCGGCGGGCCTGCGGGTGCCTGGCCAGTTCGTACATCGTCCAGGCGAGCGCCTGGCCGGTGGTGTCGGAGCCGGCCAGCAGCAGGGTGCGGAGGTTGTCCGACACCTCCGCCTCGGAAAGGCCGGCGCCGAGCAGCTGCCCGGCGGCGTCGGAGCCGTACTCGCCACTGGCGCGGCGCGAGCCGATCACCCGGTGGATGATGCCGTCGAGCACCCGGTCCGCCCACTTCCGGTCGCGGTGATACCGGGTCGGCACGAAGGAGGGGATCATGGCGGGCAGGCCCATGATCGTGCGGGTGAAGATGACCTTGTTGGCGATCGCGGCGGCTCGCGCGTAGTCGGTGCCCGACAGGTCCTGGCTGATCAGCGCCATGCCCAGGACCCTGGCGGCGATGTCCATCAGGTCGGGTGCCACGTCCACGACGTCGCCGGACTTCGCGTGCTCCGTCCAACGGCGGACGACCTCCTCGGTGGCGCCGACGGCCTCGCGCGCGTTGCTCCGTACGAGTTGCAGGCTGAACGCGGGCTGGACGGCCTTGCGCGGCGCGCGCCACTGGTCGGTGTCGAGCGTCAGCAGGCCGGAGCCCATGACGCCGGAGAATCCGCGGTAGAGCTTGCCCCGTACGTAGTTGTCCGGGTTGGTACGCAACACCCGCTCGATCGCCTCCGGCTCGGTGACCTGCACGAACGGGATGGGCAGCTTGACCGACACCAGCGAGTCGCGTTCCTGCATGCGCAGGGTGTAGGCCAGCGGGTCCTTGAAGTAGGGGATGGCGTCGCCGATCACCGGCAGCCCGGCCGGGCCGTGGGCGACAGGGCAGGTTCCTTGGCGGGTCATGAGCGCTCCTGGCGGTCGAATCGTTCCCTGTCGACGTATTGGCCGGTCTCCTGGTCCACGTAGCCGACGATGGCGCCCGTGATGTCCTTCACCTGGAGCAGCACCTCGCCGTCGGCGGCCACCGCGATCGCCCGGTTCTCCGGCTCGGGATCCTCAAGGTCGAGGTCGACGGGGGTGACGTAGAGCTCGACCGGTTCGGTCAGCGCGGCGAGCGTCAGGTCGGTGTGGCCGCCGTACAGGTCGATCCGGCGGACCGTGCGCGGGATCGCGACGGGCGTCCAGCGGTCCGCGACGGTGTGGAGGACGGCCACGCGCACCAGACCGTCGAGCGTGACGGAGGGGACCAGCAGGTCGGGAAACCAGCGTCGCAGCGCTGGCGCGTCGAGCGCGAGCCGGCCTCGCCGTCCCAGCGGATGCTCCCGGGTGCCGGTGGTCGACCGGAACACCTCGCGCAGGAGTACGTCCGACCCGGGCGCGTGGTAGGGGTCGCGGAGGGGCCTGCTGCCGTGCTCGTCCCAGTGCGTCCACCTCGGGCCGGGCACGGGAGCGTCGCGCAGCCGTACGGTGACGGAGAAGTGCAGCTTGTCGCGGGCGACGGTCACGCCGTTCGGCGCCACCACGTCGCCCAGCACGCGGACGGCCACCACCGACTCGCGCTCGTCGGTGCGCAGCAGCGTGGCGGTGAGCCGTTTGACCTCGGGCCGGTCCTTCCGGTAGATCCGCAGGAACGACTCCAGCCGCAGGTCCTCGAAGACGACCGGGACCCGGTTCGGCACCAGCGAGACCGCGGCTTGCGCGGCCAGCTCGGGCACGAACGTGCCGGGCAGGGTCGGATAACCGCGTACCTGGTGAAACCCCAGATAACCGTCCCTGTCCAGGGTGAACGTGCGCTCCGCGACCAGCTCCGTGGCGTTGCGGCGCAGCACGGTGTCGATGTACGGCAGCGCGCGCGCCTCGCCCATGCAGAAGTCCAGGAACTCCGGCCGGATGCCCCTGACGAGCTCCCGTTCCTTGTCGCCCAGGAACACCGTGGCCGGCGCGTCCCGCACGGCGGTCAGCTCGGTGAGGAAATGGTCGACGCCTTCCTCGGTCGGCATCGGGGTGTACGCGTCGATCTCGGCGAGGAAGGCGCGCATCAGCGGGGTGGCACCGAGCCCGACGTCGCGCCAGAGCGTCCAGCCGATGGTGAACTCGTTCTCCGCGCTCATCGCGGCCATGTTGAGGAAGTCGTTGGCCGCGGCGTAGTCGGTCTCGCCGCGCTGGCCGGTCAGCCCGATGAACGAGCCGAAGTTGCACCAGCGGCGCGGCTCCCGCCCGCGCAGCGCCTCCTTGAGGTTCAGGTACGTATGCACCTTGAGGTCACGCACCGTGCGGAAGTCGCCGACGGACTTCGCGGTGACGTCGGAGGCCCGGTTGGTGCCGGCGATGTTGAGCAGGAGGTCGACGGGGCCGTCCACGGAGTCGACGGCCTGCTTGACCGCGTCCGGGTCCCGGAGGTCGCAGCGCAGGTAGCGGACCCGCCCGGGCCCGGACAGCCGCTCCAGCTCGGTGAGCGTGTCCCGGACCTGCCGCTGCTCGCGCAGCCGGTCGAACCTGGCGTTCGCCTCGGCCACGCTGACCCGGCCCGGCCCGTTGAGCTGGGCCCTGATGAACGTGCTGCGCTCGGGCAGTTCCCCGGAGTCGCCGGGCAACCGGGAGCTGCCCAGGATCACGATGCGCGGGCGGTAGCGCCCGGCCAGCGCCGTGAGGATCGGCGCGCCGATGCCGCGCGCCCCGCCCGCGGCCACCACCAAGGAGTCCTGGCCCAGCGCCGGCATCCCGTCCGGCATCCCGGCCGGCACCGCCTCGGCGGGCACCGCTCGCGGGGTGAGCCGGCGCCCGCCGACGTGATAGGTGACCGGGAGGAGCTGGCCGGCGCCCAGCTCGGCGCTCACCGTGGCCAGCACCTCCTCCAGCGGCGCCGCCGCATGCACGGTGGCGAGCACGTTCGTGTCGGGCAGCTCCAGCGCCAGGCTCTTGACCAGGCCCGTGAACAACCCGGTGACGGGCAGCGGCACCCCCGCCTCGGTGACGCCGCCCACCACGCTCACCACGAACGAGCCGCCCGCCAGGCGTGGCGCGCACTCTTTGGCCGTCATGAACGTGCGCTCGTGCAGGGCGAGCAGCTCGCGGACCGGGTCCGACCAGCGGGCCTCGCGCAGGCTGGGATCGGTGGCGTCGACCAGCACCCGCACGTGCCGGGGTGCCTGGCCGTCCTGGTGGGCCAGCGCGGTGCGGAACGCGGTGGAGTTGGTGAGCACGACGGAGTCCGCCGGGATCGCGGGCGGGGCGGAGCGGATGGGCCGGCGTGGGGCGGGCGCCAGCTCGATCACGTGGCGGTCCAGCAGACTGGCCGCCTTCGGCTGCCTGCTCAGCCGGATCACCCGTGGGCTCGCCTGCCGGTCGGCCCTGAGCTCGACCGACGTCCGGCTCTGCGCGCCGCTCAGGAAGGCGATCAGCTCGCGCCCGCCCTGCGCGCCCAGGAAGTTCGCGCGGGTCATGCGATGGCCTCCAGCATCTCTTCCACGGTGGACTCCACGGACACCTCGGCGAGCACCGGCAGGCCTTCGGCCAGCGCCAGCGACTTCCTGGTGATCGCGAACAGGAACGTCCCCTCGCCGATCTCCCCGCAGCCCAGCAGGCGGCCCCAGGACGTGAGACTGTTGCCGTTGCTCGCGGCGACCAGGACCGCGTCCACGTCGCCGAAGCCCAGGTAGCACTCGGCCACCTCGAAGGCGTCGGCGAGCGAGGCTCCGCCGCCGTCCACGGCGATGTTGAGCCCACGCAGGTCGAAGTAGCTGCATAGCCGGGCGGGGATGACGTTGGGCATCTCGCCGGGGAAGGAGTCCTCGTCCGGCGCGGCGATCAGTCCGGTCACGCGCTCGCGCAGCTCCTGCGCCTTGGGGACGGCCTGGCGGTCGAGCTCGTCGAGGTGGGCGCGGATCGCGTACAGGACCGCGTTCCTGGTGGGCCCGGTGTGGCCCACCACCACCCCGGTGGTACGGCTGTGCCGCCCGCAGAATTCGCGGATCCGGGGGTCCATCCGGTGCATGCACTCGATGATCATGAGCTGGGTGCGGTCGGTCGCCCGGATCGTGGAGGCCGGCAGGCGCAGCCGGGCGAACGGCGGGCTCGGGTAGCCGTCGCCGAAGGAGTTCGGCAGGATGTGCCTGCCCTGCGCCCACTCCGCGACCTGCGCGTTGCTCTCGGCGCCGGGCACGTGCGCCGACCAGCCGACGATCACCATGGGCTCGCCGGTCCTGGCTCCGTAGCCGGCCTTGCCGCGACGGCCCGGCCGGAACTCCTGGATCAGCAGGTGCGCGTTGGTGCCGCCGAAACCGAAGCCGGACACGGCCACGGTGCGCGGCCGGTCCGGCCGCGCCGGCCAGGGCACGGGTCGCTCGGGGATCTCCAGATTGCACGACTCCAGGCCGAAGCTGTCCGGGGCCGCCGAGAAGCGGTGCTGAGCGGGAATGACCTCGTGCCGCAGCCCCAGAAGAGCGTGGATGACCGACACCACCCCGGCCGCCCAGCCCGTGTGGCCGATCAGGGACTTGTTCGAGGTCACCTGGACCGGATGCGTCCCGGCGTAGGCCGCGCGCAGGCTCAGGAACTCGGCCTCGTCGCCCGCCGGGGTTCCGGTGGCGTGCGCGATCACCCAGTCGACCTCGCCGGCTTCCACGCGCGACTTGTCCAGCGCGCGGGCGACGGCCAGCTCCTGGCCCGCGCTGGACGGCGCGTAGATGGCCTTGCCCTTGCCGTCCGCGGACAGGCCGACCCCGGCGACCAGGCCGTACACGGTGTCACCGTCGGCGAGCGCCCTGGACAGCCGCTTCAGCACCACGGCGCCCGCTCCGTCGGAGAACAGCACGCCGTCGGCGGTCCTGTCGAGCGCGCGCACCTCTCCGCTCCTGGACAGCCCGTACAGCTTGGAGAACAGCACCGACCCGCTGGGGACCAGCGCGAACGCCCCGCCGCACACGGCGACGTCGGCCCGGCCGGACAACAGGTCACGCAGTCCCAGGTCGATCGCGTACAACGAGGACGAGCACGCGGTGTCCACCATGAGCAGCCGGGTGTCCGCCGGCAACAGGCCCTCGATGGCGCTGGCGCCGATCCGGTGCGGGAACGGCTGCGATCGGGTGGCGTCACCGTGCCACAGCACGGAGTCGGGGACCTCGCCCAGTTCCTCGCGGATGAGCGCTTCCTGCAGGTGCTGGCTGCCGTCGGGGGTGAAGCCGAAACAGGCGGTGTACGTGTCGCCGTCCCGCCTGGCCACGCCCTCCAGCGCCTGGTGCACGCTGTGCCGCAGCCACACCGTGGTGAAGTCGAGCCCGTCGTCCGGCCGCTCGGCGGCCAGCTTGGGGTGCGGCGTGAAGCCGGTGATGAAGCCCGAGCGGCGCTGGTAGGTCTTGTCGGCGGCGCTCGGGTCGTCGTCGTGGAAGCCCGCCATCGACCAGCGATCCGGCGGGACGTCGACGAACAGCTCCGCGCCCTCCATGAGCAGCGACCAGAAGCCGTCCGGATCGCTGGCCCCCGGCACGGCCAGCCCCATGCCGACCACCGCGACAGGATCCACGTCTTGATCGGAATACGTCTCCAGCTCTGGCTCAGGCTCCGGGTCTGGCTTCGGCTCCGGGTCTGGTTTCTGCTCCGGGTCTGGGGACGTGGCGCGGCGCTGCAACGACATGCCGCCGTCCGCCACCACGGTCTGCCCGGTGATCCATCCCGCGCCGGGAGAGGCCAGCAGCAGGACCAGGTCGGCCAGGTCGTCCGGGGTGGCCAGCCGCCCCAGCGGGGTGGCCGCCACCAGGTTGGCGCTCACCGACTCGAACCCCGGGAACATGCGGCCGACCGGATTGTCCATGAGCGCGACGGAGGCGGTGTTCACCCGGATGCCGTCCGGGGCGAACTCCGCCGCCAGGTAGCGGGTCAGCGCCTCCAGAGCCGCCTTGGACAGCCCGATCGGCAGGTAGTTGGCCGGGGCGTAAGACGCGCCGAGCGAGGAGACGTTGACGATGCAGCCCGCGCCGGATCGGGCCAGCAGCGGGCGGGCCGCCCTCGCGCACCAGAGCGCGCCCTTGACGTTGACCTCGAACGCCTGGTCCAGGTGCTCCTCCGCGAGCTCGTCCCAGGCGGTGAACGTCCCGCCCGCGGCGTTGTTCACCAGCAGGTCCAGCCGTCCGTGGGTGGCGCTGACCTGGTCGAACATGCGCCGTACCTGATCCGGCTTGGCCACTGACGCCCTGATCACCTCGACGCCGTCGCCCAGCTCGGCCGCGAGGGTCCTGGCCTCGTCGTAGGAGTGGAAGCAGTTGATGATCACCCTGGCGCCGGACTCGGCGAGCGAGCGTACGATGCGCGCGCCCACGCTGCCCGCGCCGCCGGTGACGAGGGCGACGCGGCCCTGGAAGCCCGTCATGTCGTGCCCGCCCTGGCCAGCGAGTCGAGGACGAAGTCCACCACCTGGCCGAACGTCCGGTAATCGGCCATCCGCATGTCGTCAGGCGGCGGGCCCAGCTCGAACAGCACGCCGAGCCTGCCCATCAGCTCCACCCGCTTGACCGAGTCGACGCCGAGGTCGGCCTCCAACTCGGCGCCGTCCTCGAAGACCTCCTCCGGGTACTCCAGCGTGGTTGCGTAGAGATCACGCACCCGTACGGCGACCGTCTCCCTCGACGTGGGCCGCGCGGGTGTCTCCGCCGGCGGCGTCGGGGCGGAGGGCGCGCTCGTGTCCTGCGGCGGAACCGGGGCGGGAGACGTGCTCGGCTCCGGTGTCACTGCGGGAGGCGTGCTCGGCTCCGGTGTCACGGCGGCGGGCGCGGGCGGGTACGCCATGGTCGTGCCGGTGTGCCGGACCGTTCGTGGCTCGGCGGCGGGAGCCAGGAACCGGCCGGTCTCGCGGAGCGTGTCCAGGTCCGGCAGCAGCGGCGTGTGCACGGAGGCGGACGACTCGATCGAGCGGACCCGGGACGTCAGCGCGCGTCCCGCGCCCACCTCCACCCACACGCCGGCGCCCGAGCGATGCAGCCGCTCCACGGCGGGTCCGAACCGCACCGGCGTGACGAGATGGGAGGCGAGCAGCTCGCCGAGGTCGTCGGAATCACGGTAGTAGCGGCCGAGAACAGGGGAGAAGACGGGAGTGCGCAGGCCCCTCCGGCCGTATCCGCTGAGCCGGCGGGCGAGCTCCTGCCGTGCCGGGGCGAGCAGCGGGCTGTGGAACGGATGCGGCGAGTGCAGTGTGGTCGACGGCAGCCCGATCGCGGTGGCGATCGTCGCCGTGCGGCGCAGCGCGTCCGCCCGCCCCGCGACCACCGTCTGCGCCGGCCCGTTGTCCACCGCGATCACGGCGCCGGAGGTCGGCAGCAGGTCGAGGATCTGCTGGGCCCGGTCGGGCTCGCAGCCCAGCGCCAGCAGCCCGCCGCCGCTGGTGTCGTGCTCACGCAGCACGGTGATCCGGTGGCAGAGGATCTCCGCGCCCTCGGCGACGTCCAGCGCGCCGCCGGCGACCAGCGCCGCGATTTCGCCGAGACTGTGCCCGACGAGCACGCTGAACCGCGCTCCCTGATCGGAGAGCGCACGAAAGGCGGCGACCGAAGTGGCGAAAACAGCCAGCTGGAGCACGTCCGGCGCCGCTTCGACCAATTGATCGACGGAATCATCGGAAAAGGCCCGGCTCAGGCCTTTTCCGAGAATGCCGTCGGCCACCGTGTCAATGGTTTCGATCACCTTGGCGGTGCCGGGATCATGCGCGTGTAGCCGTGGCAGAGCGCCCGGCAGATAGGCTCCCTGGCCCGGGAAAAGACCCACAACAATTTCAACGGAGCTCAGCATTCCGGTCCCCCTCAGAGCACGGTGTCGGCAAAATTCCCATTCCTGGGATTCGCGTTGAATATTCCGCGTGCGAGCTCGAATGAAGCCAAGGTAACCGCGCTGCATGCATCGCGGACACCCCTAAAGCAAGCGTGAAGTCAGGGGTGATCGCAAAGCCGTGAAATGGACCTCGGGCCCACGAAGGGCCAACCTGCGGGTTTTGGGGCGGCCCGCACGACTGCGCTGGCCGTCTCCAGGCCGATGGGGCGGATCTTGATGTCGGCCTTGCCCAGCCTGAGGATCTATCACGGAGCAGGGTGGTGGGGGAGGGGATCGCTAGGCTGCGACGATGGAACGAGTAACCGACGTGTCCGAGAATGGCGCCACAGGGCATCCTTCCTGGGTTTCGCCCGCAACCCAGCCTGCGGATCCGGACCAGGTGAACGACTACGACGGTTTCGCCGAGGCGTACTCGGCGGAAACCGAGAACAACATCCTGAACGAGTACTGGGCGCGGTACTCGATCCTGGCCCTCGTCGGAGACGTGGCCGGTCGCCGGATCCTGGACGCCGGCTGCGGCTCAGGCCCCCTGTCCGCCGCGCTACGCGACCGCGGTGCCGTCGTCACCGGCATCGACTCCAGCGCCGGGATGCTGGCCTTGGCCCGGCGGCGGCTCGGTGACGACGCGAACCTGCAGGTGGCCGACCTGAGCGACCCCCTGCCGTTCGACGACGGTGCGTTCGACGACGTGGTCGCGTCGCTGGTGCTGCACTACCTGGAGGACTGGGGGCCGGCACTGGCCGAGATACGGCGAGTGCTCAGGCCCGGCGGCCGGCTGATCGCGTCGGTGAACCACCCTTTCGTGGAGCACGTGACCCAGAGTCCTCCTCGGCGCAGCTATTTCGCGACCACCAGCCATACCGACGAGTGGACGTTCGACGGGAAGTCCTTCCCGATGACCTTCTGGCGCAGGCCGTTGCACGCGATGACCGACGCCTTCACCGCCGTCGGCTTCCGCCTCGCCGTCATCAGCGAGCCGCAGCCCGACCCGGCCGCCCGCGAGCTGTTCCCGGACGACTTCCAGGACTTCGCGGACAAGCTTGCCTTCCTGGTCTTCGTCGTCGAGGCACCGCCGTCAGATGCCGGCTCGGACGGCTAACTGACCACGCCAAAGAGCGAGCGTGTCCGAGTCGCTGTTGATGACGTACGCGGTGGCCCCATTCGGGGTGAGGGCGACGCCCCGAGGAACTTGCCGTCGGCGTCCCTGAGCGGGCTGAGGACCACCCTCGGGCCAATCGCCAGGGAGGAAACGTCGCCGGAGGGCTTCGCGTCTGCGGCACGGAATCCGCGCGACCGGGGGCGGCGCACGACGAGCGAAGGCTGCGACGCCGCCGGTACGGGCGGCAACGTCGTCGTAGACGGCCGGCCCCTCGTTTCCTCGACCGGGCCCCCGCACCGTTCAGGGCCTCGCGAGGCGGCCTGCCCAAGAACACAGCGTGGGCCCGCCGGCATCAGCCGACGGACCCACGGTGAATGTATGCGTACCGGTGTGCGTGTCGCCTCTCGGCGAAACATCCCAGGCTGGCTGCGGGCCCAAGACATCGCCATGAGATATCCATGGCGCCCCCTCGTCGGCGGCCACTGCAACAGCGATACCTGGCTGAATACCTCGGCACGCTGGCCGCCGCCGACGTGTTCACCGAGGACAACGCCTTCGGCCTGCTGGAGTCCATGCGCATCGACACCGGCCTGCTCGGCTCTTCGGTATCCACCCCTGACCGGCACGCTCGACCGTCGGCGAAGGGCCGGCAGCCGTGGTCCCGTTGTCAGGTCCGCCAGAGCGCCCGGTACTCGCGTGGCGACATGCCCCTCAGCTCCCGGAAACGGCGGTTGAAGTTGGACAGGTTGGAGAAGCCGCAGTCGGCGGAGATGCCGGAGACGGTGCGGTCGGTCTCCCTCAGCAACCGGCAGGCGGCGTTGACCCGCAGCATGGTGAGGTAGCCGGTGATCGTGGCACCCGTGGTGCGGCGGAAGAACCGGCTGGCCGAGGCCGGGGCCAGATGGGCGGCGCGGGCGACGGCTTCGAGCGTGACCGGCCCGGCGTACTCCTCGTTGAGCAGCCGGACGATCGCGTCGATGCGGTCGCGAGTGGCCCCGTTGAGGGAGGGGACGTACCGGTCGCCGGCCAGCGGGCGCGCATCGGCGCGACGCGACAGCCGGACGAGCGCGTCGATCAGCGCAAGGGTCCGCTCGGGCGGCGGCATCGCGTCGAGGTCGCCGAGGTCCACGGCGTACGGGGGAAAGCTCAGCCCCCGAGCCGAGCGTTCGAGCAGCGCGGCCACGTCGGCGAACTCGGGGCGGTCGAAGAAGTCCCGTCCCAGGAAGTCCCGGCGGAACTGGGCGACGATCGCCTCGTGCCTGCCGTGACCGGGCACCGACTGGTACGTGTGCGGCAGCTGAGGGCCGATCAGGGTCAGGTCGCCGGGACCGTACTCCTCGACGCAGTCGCCCACGAACCGGGTGCCGGTGCCTTGGGTGATCAGGGTCAGTTCGTATTCGCGGTGGAAGTGCCAGGCGAAGCGGAAGCGCGTGGCCTGGCGGACGTACAGCGTCCAAGAGAGCTGGGAGGTGGCCTCGATGTGCTCGTAGAACGCGCGCATGGTGCTCCGTCGTCATGAAAGTATCGGAATCGGTCATCCGTCGCGTGGCTCGAACACCAGGGTGCGGCAAGGCTGGTCGCATGACGATCACACCCCACGATCTCGAGTCCCGGTACGACCTCGACGCCGCCGCGCTGCGGCACTTCGACGACAACGGCTTCGTGAAACTGCCCGGCGTGCTGGACGCCGGGACTATCGCGGCGTACGAACCCGAGATCACCGCGAAGGTCATCGACCTGAACACCCAGCACCTCCCCCTCGCCGAACGCGACACGTACGGCAAGGCGTTCCTCCAGGTCACCAACCTGTGGCGGCACAGCGACCTCGTCCGCGAGTTCGCCTTCTCCCCGCGTCTGGCCCGCATCGCGGCCGAGCTGCTCGGCGTGGACGGCGTCCGGCTCTATCACGACCAGGCGCTGTACAAGGAGCCGGGCGGCGGGTTCACCCCGTGGCACGCCGACCAGTACTACTGGCCGCTGGCCGGCGACCGGACCGTGACGGTCTGGATCCCCCTGCAGGAGACGCCGGCCGAGATGGGGCCGCTGGCCTTCGCCGCCGGCAGCCACCGCTTCGAGTACGGCCGTGACCTGCCCATCAGCGACGAGTCCGAGCGGGAGCTGCAGCGGGCGCTGGCCGAGCGGGACTTCCCGTCGGTCGAGACGCCGTACCGGCTCGGCGAGGTGAGCTACCACCTCGGGTGGACGTTCCACCACGCCGCGCCGAACCGCTCGGACCTCCCGCGCCGGGTCATGACCGTGATCTACATGGACGCCGACATCACGGTCGCCCGGCCGGTCAACGACAACCAGCGGCACGACCTGCGTGCGTGGCTGCCCGGAGCCGAGGTGGGAGCCGTCCCGGACACCCCGCTCAATCCTGTTCTGCACCGGAGAGGGTGACCGGCTCCCCGGGGATGGGACACGGAAACCTTTCTGTCACTGCTTGACGGCGCCGGCGAGTCCGTTCACGAAGAACCGCTGCAGCACCAGGAAGATCGCGATGATGGGGGCGAGCGTGATGACGGAGCCGGCGCACAGCAGCGTCCAGTCGGTGGAGTTCTCGCCGATGAAGGCGTACATCCCGACGCCCAGGGTGCGCAGCTCGGGACGGGCGAGGGTGAACACGAGCGGGATGAAGAAGCTGTTCCACGCCGAGATGGCGGTGAACAGGCCGACCGTGGCCAGCATCGGACCCGACAACGGGAGCATGATCCGCCAGAAGACCTGGTGGAATCCGGCCCCGTCCACCCGGGCGGCGTCCTCCAGCGAGTGGTCGATGGCCCGGAAGTAGCCCATGAACAGGAAGGTGCCGAAGACGATCCCGCCCGCGGACTGCACGATGATGATCGACCAGAGGCTGTTGAGCAGGCCGAGCGCGTCCATGATGTCGAAGATCGGGATGATGGTGTAGCCGTGGGGGAGAAAGACCGTCCCCGCGATCACGACCAGGACGAGCCCCTTGCCGGGGAACTCGGTGCGGGCCAGCGTGTAGCCGGCCATGGCGGTGACGAGCAGGGTGATGACCACCGTGGCGACGGTGATGGTGAGGGTGTTGAGGAAGTACTGGCCGAAGGACGCCCCCTGCCAGGCCTGCCCGTAGTTGGCCCACAGCGGCGTGCCGGGCAGCGGGTTCAGGCCGCGGCCGAAGAACTCGTCGGTGCTCTTCAGCGAACTGCCCAGCGTCCACAGGAACGGGTACAGCCAGGCGATCCCGCCGAGGAGCAGGAACGCGTGCGTCAGCCACGGCGCGCGCCGGGTCATGCGCGACCTCCCCTGCGCTTGACCAGCACCCGCAGGAAGAGGGCCTGGGCCACGGCGAAGACGATGAGCAGCATCCCGTAGAAGAACGACGCCGCCGAGGCCAGGCCGACGTCCCGCTCGACGCCGGTGCCGCCGAACCCGCCGAACGCCAGGTGGTAGACGTAGGTGTTCACGACCTCGGTGGCGAAGTACGGCCCGCCGTTGGTGAGCACCTGCACGAGGTCGAAGACCTGGAACGAGCCGATGACCGACAGCAGGACGATGACGACCCCCACCGACCTGAGCATGGGGACGGTGATGTAGCGGAAGCTCGCGAGGGCGCCTGCGCCGTCGAGCCGCGCCGCCTCGTACAGCTCGTCGGGGATCGTCTGCAGACCGGCCAGGAAATAGACGAGGTTGTAGCCCAGCGTGTGCCAGATCCCGACCCCGATGATGATGATCATCGCGAAACTCGGGTCGCCGAGCCAGTCCACGTATTCGTCCGTGAGGCCGATCGACATCAGCACGTCGTTGACCACGTCGCCGAAATTGGAGAAGAGCAGCTGGACGACCACGCCGACGACCGCGGCCGACGTCACCACCGGAAGGAAGAAGAGCGTCCGGTACAGAGTCCTTCCGCGCAGCCGGCGGTTGTTCAGCACGAGGGCGAGCGCGAGCGCGAGAACGAGCTGGACGGGCACCACGAGCAGCACGTAGAAGAACGTGTTGCGCAGGGCTCCCCAGAAGATGGAGTCCGTCATCACCCGGGCGAAGTTGGCGAGCCCGACGAAGTCGCCGGGCTCGCCGATCCCGTCCCACCGGTAGAAGGTGTAGCCGAGCGACGCGATGATCGGGTAGATCACGAACGCCAGCAGCAGCACCAGCATCGGCAGGACGTACAGGTAGGACCAGCGCGCCGCGGCGATCCGCCGTCGCAGGCGGGACGCCCTGCCCGCGATCAGCGCGCGGGGCCGGCCGACCAGTTGGATGTCCGTCATCAGCTCATCCGCGCTTGGTGGTGTACGGCTTGGCGATGTCCCAGTCGGCGAACACGTAGTCGTCCATGCTGACCTTGAGCCCCTGCCCGCGGGCCTTCGACACGGCCTCGCCCAGAGCGCCGTTGAGGCGGTCCTCGAGTTCCTTGAGCGCCTTGGGCGTGTCCTTGAGTTGGCCGGTGTAGATGCCGGCCGCGACGTCCGGGAGGTCCGGCTGGACCGGCGCCACCTCCACCTTGGCGATCTCCGGGTTGCGGATGGCGGGCACCGGGCCGACGAGGGCCGTGTTCGCCATGGCCACGTACTGCTTGAACGTCGGCGAGGTCACCCCCGCCGGGTCGTTGTTCTCGGGGTAGACCGACAGGCCGTAGCCGCCCTGCACCCAGCGCTTGCCGGCGGCGGGGCTGTAGAACCAGTCGAGCCAGGCCCACGCCTGGTCGGGGTTCCTGGCCTTGGCCGAGATGCCCATCAGGTAGCTGCCCGGGGCTCCGTAGAAGAAGCCCTGCGGGGTGCCGGTCGGCGACGGGAGCGTCATGAGGCTGTAGTCCTTGAAACCGGCCTCCTCCCAGGGCGCCTGGTTCCACACGCCGCCGACGATCATGCCGAACCGGCCCTTCGAGAAGAACGCCCTGGCCTGCTCGTCCGAAATGCTCATCGAGTTCGGGTAGATGAAGCCGCGGCTCTTCCAGTCGAGGAGGAGAGCGAGGAAGTCGGCGTAGTTGCGGTCGGTCCCGTACGTCCATTTCCCGGTGCGGTAGTCGACCGACTGGGTGCCCCCGGGCGACCCGGCGCCGCGGCAGAACAGCTCGATCAGCCACGGCAGGGCCCCCTTCTGCGCGTTGCCGAAGCCGATCCCGAAGACCTTGCCGCCGCTCTTGCTCGTGATCGCCTCGGCGGCGCGGGTGATGTCGTCCCACGTCTTCGGGATGAGCACCGACCCGTCGGGGTTGGTCAGGCCGGCCTCCTTGAAGACCCCGTTGTGGATGTAGAGCTGCAGCGCCGGCGCGAGGCCGCTGAAGGGCGCGGAGTAGACCTTGCCGCCGAAGATGTTGACGCCCTCGACGAAACTGTTGGCGGGGAACCTCGACCGCCACTCGGGGGTGGCCCACTTGTCCAGGGGCATCAGCCAGCCCTCGCCGACGTGCGTCTCCAGTTTCGGCTTGGTGGGCAGCAGGAGGACGTCGGGGGCGGTGCCGCTGCGGAAGGCCAGCGCCACGAGGTCGAGGTACTTGTCGGTGACCTGGGTGGTCTTCTTGATCGTGGTCTTGCCGTTGGCCTGCTGGAAGAGCTTGATCTCGTTGTCCACCCACGGCGCCTGGCTGACGTACCAGTCCCAGTACGCCAGCGTGGTGCCCTGCGCCGGGGCGGCGTTCTGCCGGGAGTCGCCGCAGCCGGCGAGGAACGCGGCGCCGCCGGTGGCGACGGCGGCCCCCAGGAGTTGCCGGCGGCTGAGCTGAATGGCTGACATGGACTTTCCTTTCGATGAGCCGACTCGATGTGCTGACGTCAGCCGACGACCACCGTGATCGCCTTGCCGGCGATGGTCGGCATCGAGACGGCGACCTCCTTGGTGACGCCGCCGGCCGTGACCTTGACGGTGTAGTCGCCGAGGAAGCCCCGCACCGTGGTCGATCCGGTCGCCCCGGTCGTGGCCGTCGCCCTGGTCCACCACTTGCCGTAGATGAGGTCGCGCCAGGCCACGGCGTTCGGCTTGGGCGTGTAGTCGGTCCGGAACAGGGCCCGCTTGGGATCCCAGGTGTCGCCCTCCCAGAACCCGAACGTGCTGACCCCGGTGACCTGCGGCATGCTGAACATCACGGTGAGGAAGTCACGCGTGTAGTCGGCCTGGAGTTGCTCGTCGGTGGTGCCCACGTCGAACTCGGTGATCGCGACGGGCAGGCCGATCCCGCCGAACTTGTTGATCAGCGTGATCAGGTCCTGCGGCGAGGTGAGCTGCTCACCGGCGAAGTGCCCCTGGATGCCGATCCCGCCGATGGGTGCCCCGCCGTCCTTCAGCGAGCGGGCCAGGGCGGCGAACTGGTCCTGGTGACGGACCTCCCAGCCGTTGTCCTCGATGATGTCGTAGTCGTTGAGGTAGAGCCTGGGGCCCGCGTCGGCCTGCCGGGTCAGCCGGAACCAGCGGTCGATCTCGCCGTCGCCGAGCACGTTCTGCACGTCGTGGTTGGCGTACGGCTCGTTGACCACGTCCCACTCGTCGATCTTGCCGGCGAGCGTGCTGGCCTCGTCGGTGATGTGGGTGTCGATCCTGTTCCGCAGCGCGGCCGGGTCGTTGCGCAGGCCGCAGACGTCGGCGGGCATGTTGCCGCACGAGGGCCAGATCAGGGTGTGCCCGCGGACGAACAGGCCGTTGTCGCGTCCCCACTGGAGCGCGGGCAGCGTGTACGTGTTCCGCTCGGTCACGTTCTCCCAATGGTTCCACTTGAGGTTGTTGCCGAGCGTGAACTGGTTGAAGTTGGCCAGCAGCGTGTCGCGGTACTTCTGCCCCGCGGTGTTCTGGGTCATCAGCCGCACACCGTCCGCGGCCGAGCCGAACTTGAAGGCGTGCCTGGTCATCTCCGCCTGAACGGTGGCGCCTGGGACGAGGTGGCCCTGGGAGTCGACGACCTTGACGTAGATGTTGCCCTTGCGGTCGCGTTCGATCCGGTCGTCGGCCGCGGCCCGCCAGGACGCGGCCGCGTCGCGACCGGCGTAGGTGGCCTGCGGCCACCCGGCCGGGGTCCCCGGTCCGTACCGCAGCACCGACACGCCCGCGATCTGCAGCACCTGCGGCCCGTACCCGAGCCAGAAGTTGACGCGGACCTGCCCGGCCGCGTAGTCGGCGGCCATCCGGAACGGCAGCTGGAAGCGCTGCCACACGGCCCCGAACTTCATCGCCGCCTGGGTGGACTTGCTGTAGCTCCCGCCGTTCTGCTCGAACACGAAGTGGGCCAGGCCGGATCCGGACGGGGTCGGCGTGACCGACCGCGCCCAGAAGGTGGCCAGCATCGCCTCGCCCTTGACCGTGGGCTGCGCGGACGGGACGCCCACGCCGAAGGAGTACTCGCCGTCCAGGCCGGACGAGCTCGGCTGCCCGGTCACCGTGACCTGCAGCGCCTGGTCGAAGTCCGGCTGCCCTTGAACGGTGACTATCTTCGTCTGGGGTGCGGGATTACCCGTGAACTGGGTGAACGATTCGAGGATGTCGGCCGGCATGACCTCGGTCGGTGCGGCGGCGGTGGCGGGCGCCGCCGGTCCCATCAGCGCCGCGAGCAGCGCTCCGGGGATCACGTACGCCAGCGCCTTGGTGAAGCGACCCATGAGGGGGCCTTTCTTTCGACGGGCAGGGGGGATCATGACCGGTGCCGCCAGGGCGCCGGTCTTCGCTTCGTCGATGTGAAAGTGGAGGTGAGAGTCGAGGTGAGATGGGTGTCAGGCGGGAGCGGGGCCCGTGCTGTCCCGGACGACGAGAGTGGTCGGCAACTGGATGCGGGTGGGCGGTGGCGGGTCTTCCCCGGACCTGGACCCGGACCCGGACCCGGACTCGGGGGAGACGATGGCGAGCAGCATCCGGGCCGCCTGCTGGCCCATCGCCTCGAACGGCTGGCCGACCGTGGTGAGGGCGGGCTTGACGTGGGCCGACGACGGTATGTCGTCGAATCCGACCACGGACAGGTCCTCGGGCACCCGCAGACCGCGGTCGGTGGCGGCCTCCATGGCGGCGTAGGCGGTGACGTCGTTGTGCGCGAACACCGCCGTCGGCCGGTCGGCGCGATCCAGCAGCTCGCGCACCAGCTCGCGGGCCCGCGGCGGCTCGAACGCGCTCTGCGCGGTGAGCGAGGCGTCGATCGGGACTCCGGCCTCGGTCAGCGCGTCCTCGTAGCCGCGCTGCCGGTCCTGGCAGCACGGGTACGTCATCGGCCCGGCCAGCGACGCGATCCGCCGGTGACCGAGGTCCAGCAGGTGGCGGACCGCGCCGCGGGCGCCCTCGTAGTTGTCGGCCTCGACCGACGGCAGGTCGAAGTGGGAGCCGAGGGTGTTGATGAGGACCACGGGCACGCCCTGCCCGTGCAGGTCGAGCAGGGGTTTCATGGGCTGGTCCTGGTTGATCACCAGGACCCCGGCCGACAACCCCGAGGCGAGCATGCGGTCGATGACCGGCCCGTAGTCGCGGTCGTTGGTGCTCGTGTAGAGGATGATCTCGTACGGCGTGCGCTCGATGACGGAGGCGACCCCGAAGTTCAGCGGGGCCACCATCCGCCACGTCAACCCGGGCACGATCATGCCGATGAACGGCGGCCGCCCCTTCGCCAGCGCGCTCGCGGTGGCGCTGGGCACGTAGTTGTGGCGGGTGATGACCGCCAGCACGCGCCGCCGGGTGGCCGGGTCGACCCGCGGGCTGTTGTTGATCACCAGCGACACCGTGGATTTCGATACGCCGGCCAGCCGTGCTATATCGCGGATCGTGATTTTCTCCATGCCCGTTCCCCAACTGCGTCCGGCCTTTTGTCAAACCGGTCCAACACCATTTCCTGGGACGGTAGCGCTGGACCGGTTCGATGGCAATACTTCCACGAAAAACAGGAGTAACTCGCCCGTAACTCTTGCGACGAATACGGGCCGATGGCGTGCCGGCTCGGCGGTCGTGCCGCCCGGCATGCGCGGCCCGGCCACCTGGGCGCTGACCCGTGGCCCGGCGTTGCCGTTACTCGATCACCTCGCCGGCCTTGCGCGGACGGCCGTCGACGGTGACGACGCCTGAGGCGGTCGAGACGTCGATCATGCGCCCCCGATGGACCAGCCCGGTCAGCTCCACGTCCCCGTCGGGGAGCGCCGCCGGGGTGACGACCAGGCTGCCGTCGAGCCGGAAGCGCACGCCCGCCGCGCCGGTCAGGATCGCCTCCGCGCCGGCCAGCCCGGCGACGATGTTGACCCGGCGGCCTGCGGGGGGTGCCGCCGGGCGGTCGCAGTAGTGCTCCTGGGGGTAGTACGGGAAGTGCTGCCCCATCCAGAGCAGCCGTCGCATGACACTCCAGGCGAGGGACGGCTCGCCGTGCTCCCAGAGCGTCAAGGCGAGCTGCGGGCCCTCCCCGGTGTACGCCCCGCCGCCCGACCAGTCGGTGTCGCCGAGCTCGTAGTGCAGCCGGTCGTCCGCGGCCACGGCGCTGACGCCGTACGGTGCGAGGAACGAGCCGTCACGCAGCCGCCTCAGCATGGCCGAGGCCATCTCCGGCGTGCAGGCGCCGTTCCGCATCGCGTCGAACGCCTGGACGTGCTGGACGAGCTCGGTGTGCCCGTCGGGGTAACGGCAGCGGAACCAGCCCTCGCGCTCGTCCCACAGCTCGCGGGCGATCGCGTGCCTGATGTCACGGGCGCGGGAGCGCAACTCGCCGACGGGCAGCCGCGCGCCGGACACCTCGGCCAGCTCGGCGAGCCGGTCGAGACACCAGGCGCGTTCGGCGTTGGGGCTGGCGACCACGTGCTCCCAGCCGGTGCCGCGCATCTCCAGCAGGTTGTGCTGGGTGCCGTAGTCGCGGAGCGCCCCGGCCGGGGTGAAGCGGGCGTCCAGCCCTTCGACCAGCTCGTGGAGTTGGGTGACCAGGGCGGGGGAGATGTCCTGGTGGGCGGCGACGGCGGTGGCGAGGGTGACCAGGGACCAGCCGCTGTAGGCGTACGGGACGCCCTGGCCCGTGCCGTCGGGAGCGATCGCGTAGTGGCTGGTGAGGTCCACCTTCATGAGGGATTCCAGAACAGCGGTGGTGGCGTCGCCGAGCATGAGGGAGAGCAGGTGGGGGGCGTACCCGCCGGTGTCCCACGCATAGGAGCACAGCGCCCCGCCGTCCAGCCCGGAGGTGGCCACGAAGGGCGAGGTGATGAAGCCGGGGTTGTCCCAGAGACAGGCCAGCCCGCTGGACAGAGAGCCGCGCCAGTACGCCTCCAGCCCCGGGATGTCGCTGGACAGCCGCGGCACCCGCGCCAGCGCCGCGGCCAGCCGGCGCTCCGACTGGTGGCGGGACTTGGCGGCCAGCTCCCGCAGCCGCCCGGGCGGCGTTCCCGCGCCGGCGCGAACGGCCAGTGCGAACACCGCACTCCCGCCCGCCGGGACGTCCTGGCGGAGTCCCTCGTGGGAGAGCTCGACGGTGACGTCCCCGGCCTGCCAGGTCCACGGTCCCGTGCGCGTGGCCTCCGGACCGGGTTCGGGCGGGACCCAGCCCCATTCGCCGAGCGAGACACGGCGGGGGCCGCCGGGATCGGCGCGCGGGTGCAGGGTCACGGCGACGTCTCGCTCAGACCGGTTGGTGATCTCCACCTCCAGGACGAACCCGGCCTGGCCGTACAGCGGGGTGAGGGTGCTCCGCACCCCGAACGACACGAGTTCGCCGTGGTGGCGGCGGTGGTATGTGCCCTGCCGCTCGATCCGGCCAGGCCACCAGGTGCCGCCCGCGTGGAGCAGGCCCACTCCGGCCACGCCGGGCGCCGCGCCGTCGGCGATCCGGTGCCCGTCCACGTCCAGTTCGACGGCCAGCGCGGCGTCGGGGGCCGCGTACGGTGGCGCGAACCACCCGCCGACCCCGCACACCGAGCCCGGTGGGGCGTGGACGGTGGTCCAGCCGCTGGTGACCCAGGTGTGGCCGGGCGCCACGCTCTGGCGCAGGTCGAAGGCGAACTCGTCAACTGCATAAGGCATGCGTCAATCCCTTGCCTGACGGGTGGCTGGGCGGGGAGATCTCTCCGAAGGGCGCGGACGACCGGCGCTCGTGACCGATGCTGACATCGGCCCGTATTCATCGCAAGAGTTGCCGCAGTATTACCGCCGTTTTTCGTTCAAGTATTGCCATCGAACCGGTCCAGGGCTACCGTCCCGAGTAGGGTTTTGGACCGGTTCGACAAAGGTACGGCCACCTCCGAAGGCTGAATCCACCCATAACGCAAGGATCATTCGTGCCCCTGCGCCTCGCCATCCTCAGCTTCTGGCACGTGCACGCTCCCGACTACGCTCGCCAGGCATCCGAGCACCCCGGCACCGAGATCACCGCCGTCTGGGACGAGGACGCCGCCCGCGGGCGGGCCTGGGCCGACGACCTCGGCACCGACTTCCATCCCGACCTCGGCGGACTACTCGCGCGCGGTGACGTCGACGCCGTGGTCGTCACCTGCCCGACCACCGCGCACCGCGAGGTCATCACGGCCGCCGCGGCGGCCGGCAAGCACATCTTCACCGAGAAGGTCCTGGCCCCGACCCCGGCCGAGTGCGCGGAGATCACCGCCGCCGCGGAGAAGTCCGGCGTCGCGCTGATGCTCGCGCTCCCCAGGCTGTACGACGGCTACACGACGGCCATCCGCAAGGTGCTGGCCGACGGCGAACTCGGCCGCCTCACCCTTGTCCGGATCCGCCTGGCTCACGGCGGCTCGGTCGGCGAGGGCTGGCTCCCCGAGCACTTCTACGACCCGGCCGCCACCGCGGGCGGTGCCCTCATCGACCTCGGCTGCCACCCCATGTACCTGGCCCGGCTGTTCCTCGGCCGCATGCCCGAGACCGTGACCGGGTCCTTCGGCCATGTGACGAAGCGCGCCGTCGAGGACAACGCCGTCGCGGTGCTGCGCTGCGCGGACGGCACGCTTGGCGTGGTGGAGGCGTCCTTCGTCGCACCGGCCTCCCCGTTCACCATCGAGCTGCACGGCACCGAAGGCTCCCTGGTGTACGGGACGCCCGAGCCGCGGATGCTGCTCAGCAGCGGCGGCGCCTGGCGCGAACTGCCCGTGCCGCCGCGTACCGGCACGCCGTTCGAGCTGTTCGTACGCCATGTCGCCGACGGCACCCGTGACGAGGAGAACCTCGCCCTCGGCCTCGACCTGACCCGCTTGATGGTCGCCGCCACCCGCGACAGCCGCGAGGAAGGAAGCCGCATATGACCCTCTCCATCGGCCTCATCGGCGGCGGGAACATCTCCCGCTCCCATCTGCGCGGCTATCTCGCCGTCCCGGACGAGGCGGTCGTCACCGCCGTCGCCGACGTGGACCTCGACACCGCCACCGAGCGCGCCCAGCAGGCGGGTGGCGCCCAGGCGTACCGCTCCTACGAGCGCATGCTGGAGGAGGCCCCCGTTGACGCCGTCGACATCTGTCTGCCCCACCATCTGCATGCCGACGCCGTCATCGCCGCCGCCAAGGCCGGCAAGCACATCCTGTGCGAGAAGCCGCTGTGCCTGACGATCGCCGAGGCCGAGCGGATCGCCGACGCGGTGGGCACCGCCGGGGTCACCCTGATGTGCGCGCACAACCAGCTCACCTTGCCCGCGGTCGCCCACGCCCGCGAGCTCATCGACTCCGGCGCGCTGGGCCGGGTGTACGAACTGCGCACCACCGACAGCTTCTTCAACGACTTCGACCCGTCGACGATGGGCTGGCGCGCCCATGCGGCCACCAGCGGCGGCGGCGAGCTCATCGACACCGGCTACCACCCCACCTACCTGCTGCTGTACCTGGCGTCCGCCCGCCCGGTCGCGGTGACGGCGATGCTCAGCACCCACCGGCTGGCGTTCATGGAGGGCGAGGATTCCGCCCGGGTGCTGGTGCGCTTCGCCGACGGCGCGGTGGGGGAGGTGGTGACCAGCTGGGCGTACGAGGCGGCGCCGTTCACCGAGAAGTTCTCGGCGGTCGGCGAGCTCGGCAGCCTGTGGAGCGACGGCACGACGCTGTGCCACAAGCCACGCGGCGGGGCCGCCACCACGCTCGAATTTCCGGCCGTCGACTCCATTCCGGCCGTCTGCGCCGACTTCGTCCGCCGGATACGTGACGGATCGCGGCCGGTGCACACCCACGAAGAGGGCACGGACGTGCTCAAGGTCATTCTCGCGGCCTACCGGTCCGCGCAGGAGAAACGAGAGATCACCCTGTGACGGGCCCCGCTGCGCATTCCGGGAGAGCATTATGAGTGACGTCCTCGAGCGATTCGACCGCGACGGCTACGCCGTCTTCCGCGATGTCATCGACCGGGAGCTGGTGCGGGAGGCGGCCGGCCACGTTGACTGGCTGCAGCGCCGCCACCCGGACCTGCGGCCCGAACATCTGGGCCACACGCTGCTGCGCGACGACCCGTTCTGGCTGCGGTTGATCTCGGACGACCGGCTGCTGGACATCGCGCAGACCTTCATCGGCCCGGACATCGCGCTGTTCGCCTCGCACTACATCAGCAAGCCGCCGTACTCCGGGCAGCCGGTGCTCTGGCACCAGGACGCGGCGTTCTGGCCGCTGGAGCCGATGCGGGTGGTCACGCTCTGGCTGGCCATCGACCACTCGACGCCGGGCAACGGCTGCGTACGGCTGATCCCCGGCAGCCACCGAGGTGACATCCAGGCGATGCGCCCCAACACGACGGTGGACAATGTGCTCGGCGAAGAGATCGCGGCCGAGGTGGAGGAGTCGGCGGCCGTGGACATGGTGCTGGCGCCGGGCGACGTCGAGGTGCACCACCCGAACATCGTGCACGGCAGCAACGCGAACACCTCGCCAGAGCGGCGATGCGGGCTGACCATCCGCTACATCCCGACCTCGACCCGCATCACGGCGGACGAGCAGCCTTACCCGAGCGCGTTCCACCTGCGTGGCGAACCCGGCGTGAACGCCTATCAGCCATGGCCCGACTTCGACCCGGCACGGCACTACCGTTTCACGGGGGCGGAGGTCACGCGGCGGTAGAAGCAGACGGGACCTACGTACCGGCGTGCGGCAACGGTGGCCGCAGGCCGGTACGTAGGTCCCGCCGTACAGCACGAGACCGGGATGCGCTGTCCGACCCGGCGTCGGCGTAGGCGGCACGGACGATCTCCCGCACGGCGGGCGGCAGCGTGCCGACGGTCAGGAGCGGGCGCTCAAGCTAGAGCGCGTCGGGGCCCGGGGGTGTCTTCCCGCCGGTGCCATCCTCATCGCCGGCGTGCTGGTCGCTGCGCCCGTTGCGGGCGGGGTCGTGGACGTTCTCGTCCATGGACTCGGCCGGGGTGAAGGCGTTGAACGGGCTCGTCGCCGCGGGGATGACGATGGGCTCGACGGGCCCGGTGTCGACGGTCGACTCCAGCGGTCCAGGGTTGACGATCGACTCCAGCGGCTCGGTCAAGGCATCATCCTCCTGAGGGCCGAGAGCGGGGTCGGGTCGTCGGTTCTCCTGCTGGGAGGGGGCGCTGTCCTGCTCGCCGGGTGGGGTGGTGTCGAGGGCTACGGCAGCCTCGATGGCTTCCAGGAGCTCCCATCTCCACACCGTGTTCTCGTCCGGCTCGGCGACGCCGTGCCGCGGGCCGACCGGCACGGGCGGGCTCGGGGGAGCGTACCCGGCGGCGGCGGTGGCGGCCGAGCGGGCGCCGGCGCGCGTCTTGAGCACCACGAACACCGCGAACAGAACCACGACGGTGACCACGGCCGAGGTGACCAACGCCGGAGTGGACAGGCTGGGCAGCGGGCCGCTGACCGAGGCCTGGAGGTGCGTGGGGAACGCCGTCGCGACCGCGGTGTCAGCCGATTTCGGCGCGGCAGGGGTGCTCTCCTCGGGGACCGGCTCGGCCGAGAAGGGGGCGGTGGTCGGCGTGGGGGTGGCAGTCGGCTCGGACTGGGGCGTGGCCGCCGACTCCGTCGGGGAAGCGGTCGGCTCGGGTTCGGGAGAAGCGGTCGGCTCGGCGGTGGTGGCGGTCGGCGAAGGAGTGGTCTCCGAAGCCGTCTGCGGCACCGATGCGCTGGCCGTGGCCGTGGATGTGGCCGGGGTCGTCGTCGAGGGCGTGGTCGACGGTGTGGTCGACGGTGTGGCAGAGGGCGCGTCGGAGGTCGGGGTCGCGCTGGCTGTGGGGGGTGTCTCGGAGACGGTTGGCGTTGGAATGGCCGTGGCCGTGGCCGAGGGCGTGTCGGAGGTCGGGGTGACCGTGGCGGTCGGGGTGTCGGAAGCCGGGGTGGGGGTGCCGGTCGGGGTGTCGGAGGTCGGGGTGGTGGAGGCCGGGGTGGTGGACGGCGTGTCCGATGTCGGACTGGCGCTCGGGTTGTCGGAGGAACTCGGTGCCGGGGCAACCGTGGCGGGCGGAATGTCGGCGGAATCCCGGGTTGGGGTTGTCGCGTTCGGCGGTGAGTCCGAAGCCTGAGTGTGTTCGGGTGCGGTGGCGGAGTGAGGGTCGTCCTGGTTGTCGCCTGGGCTCACAGGGTCAGCCGACTGCCCCTGAGAGTGCGAGCCGTCCGCAGCACTCGTGGCCGGTACGTCCGCGGCGGCCCAGCTCGGCTCGTCCGTGGCGTGGGTGCCCGGTCCGTCGGAGGTGTTCCGGCCCGGGTCGTCAGCCCCGGGCCGGGCGCCTGACGGAGCCGCGTGGTCGTCGGTGGCCTGAGGGTTCTGGTCGTGGGGGCTCTGGAGTGTCTTGTCGCCGGACGGCTGCTCTTGCCCCGTGTGATCGCTGGATGGCTGCTCTTGTCCCGTGTGATCGCCGGAGGGCTGGCGGGGTGCCCGGTCGGAGGGTTGGTCGTTGGTCGTGTCCGCGTCGGGTCGCGAGTCAGCGGGCCGGTGACCGGGTTGTTCCTGGTTCTTGTGGATGTCGCGTGATGCCTCGGACGCCTGGTCGGCGTATTGATCTTGCCGCGTCTGGGACCCGGGTCGTGCTTCGGCGGACCAGTCGCCGGCCGCCTGCTGCGGCGCCTCGGGTCCAGGCCGCGCCTGAACCAGCTGGAGTACGGACTTGGTCGTGTCCAGGTTGGCCTTGACCCGTTCCGGATAGCCGTACCCGACGACACTGCTCGTGCTGCGCTCTTTGCTCTCCACGACGCCGCCGTCGGTGTTGCCCTCGATCGTGAAGATCGTGTCGCCTCGCACCTTCGTCACGACGCCGACGTGGTCGATGTCGTCGATCTTGCCGGAGCCGCTCCAGTCGAAGAAGACCAACGCGCCGGGCGTCGGAACCTTCCCCCACGCGTGCTGTTCCTTGAACCACTTCGCGTGTGCCACCGTCCACGCGAACTGGCCGACCCATGCCTGGAAGCCGAGCTTGTGCGCCGCCCACGAGATGTACATGTCGCACCACGGGGCCGAGCTGTAGTCGGCGTCGAACTCGACGTTGCTGCCGTACCATTCGCCGAACTTGGTGCTCGAGCCCTTGTCGGCATAGCCGAGCTGGCGCTGGAGCAGTTCGATGAACCTCTGCGTCTCTGGCGTCATGGAAGTGAGGGAACCTCCTGAACAAGGCCGGATATATGCACATTGATCCTGACAAAATTGGTAATCTTGTGACCAATGTGAATAAACCGGAAGTCTGCGATAGGGCGAGGGTAGCCTGATGTTTCCGCAGGTCAAGTGCGCCCCAAGGAGGGTTCAACGCTTCCGGTGAAGGTAAAGTCCCAGGTAGAAGGCGGTGTCCGATGTGTCGCCTGATGGGAGATATATGGAAAGATCTACCTAAATTCGCTAACAGGCACCCGTCAGCGGGTCTCACTCGTGGTGTCGGACTCACGTGTGCCGAGTGGCTCCGCGACAGTCGCGAGGCGCCGTGCCCGTACCGGTCGTGAATGGGCCTTTCGCGGGCTCCGACGGCACAGCCCCGCCTGGGGCCGGCCGCGCCGTCGTCAATGAGCGCTTCGCCCCTGGCCACCAAGGTCGAGGCGGGTGATCAGCCGATCTCGGCGATGGCGGCCAGGCGGGGGTTGGTCATGAACTCGGCGTCGTTTCGGTCAACAGTGGCGCTTCGACACCGCGGGCCGAGGATCAGTAGCCCGCCGGTGCCGGCCAGTGGCGTTCGATCCCGATCGTGTCCAGTTCCCTGGTGAACTCCTCCAGCAAGGTCTCCTTCTCCCTGACCTCCTGCGGTTCCACCTCCCGGCGCAGGCAGTACGAGGCCAGCTGGCCCGCGACCTCACCCACATTCCATTCCACAGGATGCAGGCGAAAACACCCGTTCGAGATGTGCGTGGTGCCGATGTTCTTCCCCGCGGGCAGCAGGTTCCGCATCCTGACGGGCAGCAACGCGCCGAGCGGGATCTCGAAGGGCACGCTGGCGATGTCGATGTAGTTGTCCCCACCGGTCGACGGGTGCAGGTCGATGCGGTACGCGCCGACTCCGACGGAGTCATGGTGCCGCAGCGTGCCGCGGTCGCCGCGGACGGCCCTGGAGACATGGTGCTCGGTGACGGTGGTGACCGCGCGGATGCGCCTCGATTCCCTGACGTAGGCGGACTTCGCCAATCCGTCCGCGGTGCCGACCACGTCGTGGCGGAGCCGGAGCCCGGGAAAGCCGGTGCCGCCGTCAGGGCGGGGCGCTTCGGTCTGGAGCCAGTACAGCAGCGACAGCGACAGTTGCCTGGCCTCCCTGTGCGCCAGCGCCGCCGTGTCGGCGTCCACCTCGATGATCGGGCGCAGCCAGTAGTCGTTCAGCGGCCAGTTGACCAGAGTGATGTCAGAAGCGGCGAAGCCGGGCTCGAACAGGTCGCGGGCGAGGATCCTGCGGAACATCCACAGGTCCTTGTCCCCCGATTGGGCGCTCTGGTCGGCCAGCACCCCGCGGGGATCACCGGGCGGGTTGGGGTCGAACCAGCGGGCTTCGGGCTCCAGGGTGCGTGGGTCTGGTGCGCTGAAGCCGAGCAGCGGCCCGGGCCAGAAGCCGGGCCGGTAATCGCGCCAGAATCCGTAGTCCGAAGGCCGGTCGATGACGTGGTTCTCCCCGTCGTGGTGGGAGACGGCGAAGCAGTAGGTGATGCCCTGCATGTTCAGCGGCTGGTACTCGTCCGGCGCGTGCGGCTCGTCGTGCTCGCCGCGGGCCTCCGCACCCGTGACGTACTCCGTCCTCGCCAGCGGCAGCAGATCGCCGGTCTCCGTCGCGTCGAGGACATAGGCGGCGGCGATGGTGTGTGAGTCGCCGGAGCGGAGGTCCAGCAGCGTGACGGCCCTGACGCGGTCACGGTCCACCTCGACATCGACAGGACGGTGTTCAAGGAGGACGCGCAGGCGCCCGGCGGCCACGTGGGGAGCCAGCATGGCCTGCAGGATCGCCAGGGAGACGCGTGGTTCGTGGCACAACTTGCTGACATATCCGGCGCCTGGGTTCAGCTCGCGCCAGCGCTGCGCGCCGCCGGTCATGGGGTACCAGCGCCGGTAGTAGTCGCGGATGGAGCCGCGCACCTCACGATAGGTAGCGGTGGAGCCGTAGCTCTCGATCCACGGGTGCTCGTCGGGGGGTACGGCCTGCGCGGTGAGCTGGCCGCCGATCCAGTCCGTCTCCTCGGTGAGGACGACGTCGTGGCCCGCACGGCAGGCGGCCAGGGCCGCGGCGACGCCGCCCAGCCCACCGCCGACGATGAGGATGTCGGTCATGGGTGATGCCTTTCGAGAGGGCTAGCGGGGAGGCGCCGCGGTCTCGCCTGGCTCAAGCTCGCAGGTCAGGAGCTGATGCCTGGGGACCGTACGGTCTCCCGCGATGAGTTTCGTGAGCAGCCGGACGGCTGCGGCCCCCATCTCACGACGGGGTACGGCGAAGCCGGTGAGCCCTGCCGCGCGGTCGCGGGGGTCGCCGAACGTGGCCAGGGAGAGGTCGTCGGGGAAGCGGAGCCCCGCGCGCTCGGCGGCCGCCAGGAGGGCGCGGTGGGCGGCGTCGGTGTCGGTGGCCTCGGTGACCACCGCGGTGATGCCCTGGTCGCGCCAGGCGCGCAGCCGGTCGGGGGTCAGGTCGGCGCCGTCGGTGCGCACCACCTCGGCTGCCAGCCCGCACTCTTCCATGCCGCTCCGGAAGCCCGCCTCCCTGTCGACGGAGGTGATCGCCTCGTCGGCTTCGCGCACGTACAGGATGCGCTCGTGGCCCAGCCCCGCCAGATGCCGCACCACGGCGGCGCCGGCGGAGACGTAGTCGGCGCCGATGTAGGCCAGGCGGTCGCCGAACTCGTCGTGCCGCCCTATGTAGACGACAGGCAGATCGGTGGCCAGCAGGCGGTCCATCTCCCGCACGGGCAGGTGCCTGCCCAGGAACAGGCAGCCGTCGGCCAGTCGCACCCGGTTGAGCACCTGGGCGTGCGGGCGCTCGCCCGTGGTGCTGGAGGCGATGAACATCAGCAGGTCGTAGCCCTGCGCCGCCGACTCCTCCTCGATACCCACCAGGAACGGGTAGTAGGCGTGGGATATCTCATTGGGGAAGGTCGAGGTGAAGGTGTAGAGGCCGAGCAGGTTGTTCTGCCCGGCCGCCAGGCGGGTGGCGATCGGGTCGGGCACGTACCCGAGTTGCTCGGCGGCCTCCATGACCTTGCGCTGGGTCTCCTGGGCGATGCCCATGGCAGCGGCGCCGCCGCCGAGGATCAGGGACACGGTCGGCTGTGAGACGCCGGCCAGTCGAGCGATGTCCGCCTGACGAGGGCGACCGCTGGGTCTCATGGCATATCCCCCAAGAAGTAGTAGATCACGGAGCCTCGATCCCGCCGTCGGGCCTGCGCACCCGCGCGGCCCACCGCTCGTGCAGGTGCGTTTCCGGTGGGTATCGCTTGGCGGCGTTCTCGTCGAGGTCGACGCCCCAGCCGGGTCGATCAGAGGGGGCGATGTAGCCGTTCACCGTCCTCAATGTTCCCGGGAACACCTCGTGCACGGTCTCCGGGTAGACATGCGCCTCCTGGATCCCGAACGCGGGGCTGGTGACGTCGAGCGTGACGTTGGCCGCCGCGCCCACCGGTGACACGTCGGGCGGCCCGTGCCAGGCCGTCCGCACCCCGGTCAGCTCGCACAGCGCGGCGAGCTTGCGCACGGGCGTCAGCCCGCCGACGGCCGAGACGTGCAGGCGCAGGTAGTCGACGCCGCCGGAGGTGATGAGGCGCGCCGCGTCGGTCACCGAGGAGACCAGCTCGCCGGAGGCGATCGGCATCGGCGCGGCCGCCCGCACCTCGGGCAGCCGGTCGAAGTGCTCGGGTGCGAGCGGGTCCTCCAGGAAGAACAGCCGGTACGGCTCCAGCGACCGCGCGAGCGCCACGGCCTCCTTCGGCGTGAGCCGGTTGTGCGCGTCGTGCAGCAGGCCGAGCTCCTCACCGAGGACCTCGCGGGCACGCTCGAACAACTTCGGCGTGCTCCGCAGGTAGTGGCCGACGTCCCAGCCGTCGGGATGGGGGCTGCCCGGATACCCGCCGGGCGTGCCGACGCCGCCGTACGTGCCGAGTCCCGGCCCGCCCGCCTGCAGCCGTACGTAGCGGTAGCCCTGCTCGGCGAGCGCGGCGGCCCGCTCGATCGACTCCTCGACCTCGCCACCGCGAGCCCCGGTGTAGACGGCGGCAGCCGCCCTGACCCGCCCGCCCAGCAGCTCGTACACCGGCACGCCGAAGCGTTTGCCCGCGATGTCCCACAACGCCTGGTCGATGCCGGACAGCGCGTTGTTGTGCACAGGCCCGCCCCGCCAGTACGAGGAGTAGTGCAGCATCCGGCCGATGTCCTCGATGTCGGCCGGGTGCCGGCCGATGACCATGGGAGCGAGGTGCCGCTCGATCGCGGCGACCACGGCGTGGAAGCGCTGGGTGAAAGTGGCACAGCCCAGGCCGTACAACCCGGGTTCCGAGGTGTCGATCCGCACGACGACGAGCGGGACCCCGCCTGGGGCGGTGACGACCGCGCGCACACCGGTGATGCGCAGCCCGTCCCTGGCCTGCCACGGCGCCTGCGTCTCCGGCATGATCATGATTGTCGCTCCTCTGGGAACGGATGCCGAGCAGTGAATCCGAGCAGTCGCCTGGCCGGCTCGAGATCGATGGCCACGGTCCTGCCGGGCAATGCCGTACGGCGCGGCACGCCGGGGTGGTGCGCCGCGAGCAATTCCTCGGTGGGGGTCGCCACGAGCGTCTCGTCCGCGGCGACGAAGATGACCGGCGCGCCGTGCAGCGGGGCCGTCAGCCCGAGCAGGCAGGCGCGCGCGGCGTCGCGCAGGTCGAGGTAGCTCCACACCTCCGCGGCCCCGGCCGCGGGATCCCCG
Source organism: Nonomuraea sp. NPDC003707 (assembly GCF_053587055.1). Classification (NCBI taxonomy): domain Bacteria; kingdom Bacillati; phylum Actinomycetota; class Actinomycetes; order Streptosporangiales; family Streptosporangiaceae; genus Nonomuraea; species Nonomuraea sp. NPDC003707. The sequence goes on from NZ_JBSFNK010000002.1 coordinate 767,494, forward strand.
GCCAGCCGCTCCGCGCGCGCGGCGAGCCTGGCCTGGTCGCCGAGGAAGGGGAAGCGCAGCGCGGCCACGGTCATGCCGTGCCGCCGGTGCATCATCGCCGCCGTCGCCTCGTCCACCTGCTTGGACAGCGCGTACGGGTCCTCGATCTGCAACGGCACCCGCTCGTCCAGCGGCAGGTACGGCGGGCTCGGGCGGGACCTGGCGAACGGCAGGCCGGTGACCGACAGGCTGCCGGCGATCACGGCCCGCCGTACCCCCTGCTCTCCCGCCTCGTTCAGCACCACGAACGTCGCCTGCGTGTTGGCCGAGAACACCACCTCGGGCGCCGCCACCTCGGGCGAGGCCAGCGCCGCCGTGTGAATGACGGCGTCGGCCCCTTCGAGTGCCGCGCGGACGGCGGCCGGGTCGCGGGCGTCGCCCACGACGACCCGCTCCGCCGCCGGCGGGCCGGGATCCTGCGCGACGAGCGCGGTCACGGCGATGTCCCGCGACGCGAGCTCTGCCAGTACGGCGGAGCCGAGGCGGCCGGCCGCACCGGTGACCAGGACCCTCATCCCTTCAGCCCCGTGAAGGCGATGCCCCGGATGATCTGCCGCTGGAACAGCAGGAATACCAGGACAGGCGGGATGATCGCGATCAGCATCCCGGCGATGAGCAGGGCCTGGTCCGAGGTGTCCGCCAGCCGGGGCAGGGCCACCGCCAGCGGCTGGCTCTCGGTGTCGGTGATGGCGATCATGGGCCAGAGGAAGTCCTTCCACGCGTTCATGACAGCCAGCAGTGATACCACGGCCAGGATCGGACGTGACATCGGCAGCACCACCCGGGTGAAGATCCGCCATGGTCCCGCGCCGTCGAGGCGCGCCGCCTCGAACAACTCCTTGGGTATGCCGTCGAAGAACTGCTTGACCAGCAGGACGTTGAAGGCGTGCGCCCCGGCGGGCAACCACACCGACAGCGGGGTGTTGGCGATGGACAGGTCCAGGACGGTCAGGTACAGCGAGACCATCGAGACGGTGCCGGGCAGGAACAGCGTCGCCAGGACCGCGCCGTAGATGTACCTGCCGTAGGAGGGTCGCAGGACCGACAGCGCGTAGGCGCCTGTCGTCGCGACGAACAGCTGCGTGAACCAGGAGCCGCCGACGAGGACGACGGTGTTCGTCAGGTAGTGGCCGACCTCCAGGGTCGTCCACGCCTCCGCCAGGTTCGACCATCGCACGTCCGCCGGCCACAGGGCCAGCGGACGGCGCAGCGACTCCTGGGTGGAGGAGATCGCGCCCTTGAAGATCCAGTAGATCGGCCCGGCACCCTCCAGGAGCAGGGCCATGATGAGCAGCACCTGGGTGGTGCCCAGTCCGAGGCGCATCCCGCGCCCACGCCGTTCGGTGTCGGAGATCACTCCCCTCACTTCGTCCCCCAAGCTCTGGTGAGCCGCAGGTACACGGCGGACAGCACCGCCAGCACCACGGCCAGGCTCACGCTCAACGCCGCCGCCGTGCCGTAGTCGCCGTTGACGAACGCGTACCTGTAGATCAGTAGCAGCACCGTGACCGTCGAGTCCTCCGGCCCGCCGTCGGTCAGCACGAACGGCTCGGTGAACACCTGGAAGGTGTTGATCACCTGGAGCAGCAGCATGATCAGCAGGATGGGCCGGAGTTGCGGCAGCGTCACATGCCACAACCTGCGCCACACCGACGCCCCGTCCAGCTCGGCCGCCTCGTACAGCTCGGTCGGCACGCTGGACAGCGCGGCCAGGTAGATGAGCACGACGCCGCCGGCGCCCGCCCAGGTCGCCTCCAGGACCAGGCTCGGCATCGCCATGCCCGTGGACTGCAACCAGGGGTACGGTCCCAGCCCGACCAGCCCGAGCAGCTGGTTGAACAGGCCGGAGTCCGGGTCGTAGAACCACTTCCACATCAGCACGGCCACCACCGGCGGCACCACCACCGGCAGGTAGACCAGCACCCGCATCAGCCCGGAGCCGCGCCGCAGCTCCGACATCAGCACCGCCAGGAAGATCGGCAGCGGAAAGCCGATCAGCAGGGCCAGGCCGGTGAACAGCAGGGTGTTGCGCACCGCCGTGCCCAGCAGGGGGTCGGCGAGCAGGGTGCGGAAGTTGTCCAGGCCCGCGAAGGTCGCCGCCTCGACCAGGTTGGTCTGCTGGAATCCGAGCACCACGCTGCGGATGATCGGCCACCACGAGAACAGGCCGAAGACCAGCACCGTCGGGATGAGGAACAGCGCGGCCGCGACGCCTTTGCCCCGCGTCACTGGGCTTTCTCAAGCAGCGGCGCGACCCGTGCCGACGCCTTGGTCAGCTCGTCGCGCGGGTCGGCGTCCTTGCGGGTCAGGACGGCCTGCACGGCGGTGTCGAGTGCGCCGTACAGGTCCTGGGCAGCGACGGGGGGTTCGACGACGTACTCCAGCTTGTCGGTGTCCTTCACGTAGGGCGCGAAGTTCGACACCGGGATGTTGCCGTGCTTGGCGATCGCGGCGTTCACCGGGCCTGACACCGACGTGCCGTAGAACGGGAGCGTGGGCAGGCCGACGGCCAGCTTGTCGGCGGCGTTGGCCACGGCCAGCTGCTCGGCGGCCGCCGGGTCGTAGTTGGGTTTGAGGTAGTAGAAGTCGATCCACTTCACCGCGGCGGCTCGCTGCGCGGCCGTGGCTTTGGCGTTGACGGCCGCGACCAGCCCGCCCAGCAGTGTCGCCTTGCCGCTGCCCTGCTGCGGCAGCGCCGCGATGCCGAAGTCGTCCGGCTTGCCGGAGTAGAGGGTGGTGTAGCGGCTGTAGCTGTTGACGGTGCCGATCATCATGCCGATCTTGCCGGCGGCGAAGTCGCGCTCCGCGTCCTGCTGGGTGCGCAGTTGGTTGGCGCCCATGGAGTCGTCCTGCCACCGCATCGTGGACAGGTGCCGGAGCGCCTGCTCCGCCGGGCCGTCCAGGAGCGAGGGCACGTACTTGTCGCCCTCCTGCTTCTCCATCCGCCCGCCGAAGGAGTAGGTCATGGCGGTCAGGATCCAGCCGCCGGTGTTCTTGACCGTCATCTGCGTGTACCCCGCGGCTCCCGCCCCGGCGATCTTCTTGGCCGCCGCCCTGACCTCGTCCCATGTGGCGGGTGGCCGGTCCGGGTCGAGCCCCGCCTTCGTGAACAGGGCGCGGTTGTAGACCAGGCCCAGCGCGTACTCGGTGACGGGCAGGCCGTAGACCTTGCCGTCCGCGCCGGTCGCGGGAGCCAGCGCGCGGGGGTCGAAGTCTCCCGCGTGCGGCAGGCTCTTGATCTCGGCGCTGAGGTCGGCGACCTGGCGCCGGGCGATGAGCCCCGGCGGCTCGGTGAGCGGCACGGTCAGCACCGTCTCCGCGTTTCCACCGGCCAGCCTGGTCGCGAACGTCCTGGCGTCCCACTGCGTGTCGGTCGGCTTGATCTTGATGGTGGGGTTGGCCTTCTCGAACGCGGCGACCGCGTCGAGGAACTGCGTGCGGGTCTTCGCGGCGGTCGTGGGAGGCATGCCCGCCACGGTGATCGTGGTCTTGCCCGAGTCCTCACCCGACGAGCCGGACGAGCAGCCCGCCGTCGCGGCGGCGAGCACGAGCGCCCCCGCCATCCACCTTCTGGGGGCTGGCACATCCATGGCTACTCCTCTGGGTTAATGCGGATTAGGTGGCATCTAATCCGCATTAGGAGGACGTGTCAAGGCGTTACCGGCAGATTACGTGATGCACACAAATCACCCTTGACACTCTCGTTCCGGCCGGAGTACACCTCTTCCTAATCCGCATTAGGTCGACAGGGAAGAGATCTTCATGTCCGACATCCCCCGACGCCGTTTCCTCGGCGGAGCCGTAGCGGCCGGACTCGCAGGGGCGCTGGTTCCCGCGGCACAAGCCCAGGCCGACACCCCTTCGATCTCCGCCGACGGCATCACGCTGACCGCGGCCACCGACGGCGGCGTCACCGTCCGCGACGGCGGTGGCGTCGAGCGGGTCAGGCTCACCGGGTTCATGGCCAAGGACTCCGTCACCGGCATCCAGCGCACCACCGGCGGAACGCCGTCGCTCATCACGCTCCAGGACGGCACGCAGGCCATCCAGGTCGACTACACGCTCCCCGGCACGGCCGCCGGAATCACCGTCCGCGGCGTCTTCAGCGTCGCGCCGCACCGCGCGAAGCTCCGCTGGGAGGTCGGCGGCTCGACCACGCTGATCCCGGCCGGTTTCATGCTCGGCCGCACCGTCGTCTCTCCCTCGGCGCCCGAGTCCTTCGCCGCGCTGACGACGTGGAACCGCGACGCCGGGGGAGGAGTGCCGTACGAAAGCAACGCCGGGGTCGTCTACCAGGAGACCTGGGCCGACACCCGCGCCTACTTCCGGCTGGCCACCACCACCCCTGCCTGGACCAACGCCACCTGGATCCACGCGCCGGGCACCGGGACCGCGAGCGCGGCCGTGACGGAGGCCGACCTGGTGCTCGGCTCGATGCGGCCCGCGGCGGGCGGCACCATGGGCGCGGGCCTTCCACTCGGCGTGGAGGTCTGGACCGACCAGCCCTTCTCCCTCTGGGACGCCGGCGGCCGGCCCATGGCCCTGCACGCGGAGGTCGCCAACGGGGGGAAGGCCGCCCGCAACGTCAAGCTGTCGTGGTGGGCGCGCGACTTCGACGGCAAGACGCTGGCCAGCGGCAGCGTGACCGGCACGGTCGCGGCGGGAGCCGCGTGGAAACAGACCTTCACCGTCACCTCGCCACCCCGCGGGATCGTGTTCACCGAGGTGAGCGCCACCGCGGGCACCGACAGCGCGTTCGCCCGCACCAACCTCGCCGTCCTGCCGCCGCACACCTACCAGGCGGGCGCCGACAGCATGTTCGGCATCGCCAACTACCCCTGGCTGCTCAAGCCCGACACCGCCGCCGTCGTGGGACTGATGAAACGCCTGGGCATCCAGCGTGTCCGCATCTCCTACGACGGCGGGCCCGGTCTCCCGCCCGCCACCCTCGACGCGGCGGGGATCAGTCACAACATCGAGCTCGCCGGGATCCCCCTGGGCGGAACGGCCGACGAGGTCGCCGCCTGGGCCGACACGAACACGCAGAAGGCGATCGGGTCGGGTGCCGGCTACTTCGAGGTCGCCAACGAGGTGAACAAGCCATGGATGAGTGGCGAGACCGCCGCCGCCTACGTGCGGGACGGACTACGCCCGGTACGCGACCGGCTGACCGCCGCGGGAGCGCCCACCAAGGTGCTCAACGCCGGCCTGGCCGGCATGGATCACGTCTGGACCAAGAACTTCCACGACGCCGACGGCTGGGACCTCATCGACGGGTTCGCCTTCCATCCGGGCAGGGGCAACTTCACGCCGGACTACGCGCCGCCTCCTGAGGAATGGACGCAGGGCAGCAACGGCTCCTACTGGAACTTCCTCGGCGGCCTGCGCAAGGCCCGCGAGATGATCGCGGAGTACGGGCACAAGGAGTTGTGGCTGACCGAGGCCTACGCCTGCACGAAGCCGAACAGCTGGTGGCACGACACCTACCGGCAGGCCGCGGAGAACGTCCTGCTCACCCTGGCGCTGGCCAAGGCCGAGGGGGTGCGCTGCGTGAACTGGTACCAGCTGCACGACAGCGTCCTCGGCAAGCCGCAGATGGCCGACCCGGCCAACCCCGAGTACCACTACGGGCTCATGAACCGCGACACCAGCGCCAAGCCGTCCATGCTCGCCTACGCCACGGCCGCGCAGGTGCTGGACGGGGCGACGTTCGTACGCTGGTTGAAGCTGGCCGACCCCGACCTGAAGGGACTGCTGTTCAGCACGCCGGAAGGACCCGTCTCGATCCTGTGGAGCAGGAAGGACGGATACCTGCTCAACACCGACCACGCGCCGGGCTCCACCTGGTTCGCCGCACCGGAACCGTGGGTGGACGGCTGGCCGACCAAGACGGATCTGAAGGTGGCCGCCGCCGGGAGCTCGGTGAGGGAGCTCGACTGCATCGGCAGGGAACGACGGCTCACCGCCCGAGAAGGCAAGGTCAAGGTCCGGCTGGACGGCGCCCCGCGCATCTACTTCGGTCTGACGGCGACCCCTGACCAACTGCCCTGAGGCCGAACTCTCCCCTGCCCTGGGGTGCAGAGAGCGCCGGCCATCCGCGACCTGCGCCTGTGCCGTTGATCCCGAACTCCCGCGCCACCGACGCGACCGTCCAGCCCCATGCGGACGGCTTCTTCCTTGAACTCCGGCGAGAACTGCCTGCGACGCCTCGTCACGCACCTACCGCGTCCACCGACTGGACGGAATCTATCCCGAACGCGCAGTGGATCAGTCGTAACGCGGATATTGCCTGCCGCTGTGCGTCGCTAGGCTCATCCGCGCCTCATGCCGTGAGGCGGAAATCGACGCAGGATGGGCACGACGTCCGCGATCAGGGCCGGACACGCTGTCTCTTGACACACCTCTGTCCGGCCAATTGGGTAGGTCCAGCCACGGGAGCTGGGGGATCAAGACCATGAATGAATTGAGATCACAGAGCTTGGGAAGCCTCCCGAGTCCATCCGCACCGGCCTTGATATTCAAAGGCGACGTAGAGGAAATGCGAGCGCAGGTCTCGCAGAACTTCTCGCCGCACGGCCTCAAGGTCATCAAAAGCCATTCGAACGGTGGCCGGTACAGGCTTCTGCACCGCGGGAACATCGTCTTGCACACACTGGCGTACGGGGCCGAAATCCGTGTCGAAGTACCGGCGCTGCCCGACTTCTACAACATTCATGTGCCGTTGACCGGTGGTGGAAGATTGACGGTCGGGCGCCAGGACGTTGCCGCACCACTTACCATCATCGGCCCTCGGCAGCGCATCGACATGAACTGGAGCGTCGATCACGATGTCATGATCATCCAGATTCCTGAGGTACTTGTCGATCGCCTCCTTGAGGATCAGCTCGGTGACGCCCCGAAAAAAGATATGCACTTCGAGCCACAAGTCACCGATGGGAGCCCTCTGGGCCGAGCACTCACCGCACTTTCCGTCCCCGCTACGGCAGGAATACCGTTCCCCTTTGCGGCCTCATCTCTCGCCGAACACCATTTCGAGCAGTTTTTGCTGCACACCATGCTCGGCTCACAGCCCCATACCTACTCTGCCGACCTCGACGGGCCCAGTGCCCCGTCGACCTCCGCAGCGCTTCGACGCGCACGCCACTTCTGCGAAGAACACGCCGCTGAGCCGATCACTCTAGGAGACATCGCCACTGCGGCCAGGGTGAGCGTCCGTACCCTTCAGGCGGGCTTCCGCGAACACCTGCAGACAACGCCCATGGCCTATCTGCGCAATGTACGTCTGGCCCGGGCCCACGCCGATCTTGTCCACATCGCAGCGACAGGCAGCCAGACCACTGTTACAGAGGTGGCGCTCCGCTGGGGTTTCGTGCATCTGAGCCGGTTCGCCTCCTTCTACCGCGAGACCTACGGTCACGCGCCCTCCGTCACGCGTCGAGGACGATAGTGAAGGCGACGCTTGAGGCTGCGAGACGCGTGACGCGCGGCCCGTTCCGGAAACGATCGTCCGGTATCCGGATCGCGCCGCAGGCCGCTCGCTTACCGGATAGTCCGGCATTCCGCCTCTCCGTACGATCCACTGCAGGAGACCGAGAGACACGAGCATCAGGAGGAAAAGTGCGCAAGAGCGTTCTTGCCCTGGCCGCGACTTTAGCGTTCACCGGGGCTGGACTCGCGTTCGCCGCCGCTCCGGCGAGCGCCGAGAACCGCGACTTCTCAGTCGGCAACCGCGACTTCTCAGTCGGCAACCGCGACTTCTCAGCCGGGAACCGCGATTTCTCGGTCGGGAACCGCGATTTCTGAATAGGCGACAGCGAAGCTCCGGTCGCCGACCAGGGATGACGGCCGGCGACGTTCAGCGTGACTCGAAGGGGTTGAACCCCACGGCTCGCCGCGCTCACGCAGCTCGAGTTGGTCAGCCCGGCGGACGCGCTCACGTTCGGCTTGCGACAGCGCGGCCAGGTGCGGCTTGCGCGCTCTGACCGGGCGGACCTGAGCTGGGCTTTGGCGGTTCTTGCGGTACCAGGTGGCCTGCGGAACCTCAGCCGCCCGGGCCGCGGCGTGAGACCGGCTACCGGAAGATTCGCTGAGATCGCCTGTCTGCCCTACTGGAGTGATGGCGGCCCGAAAGCCGTCGCTGAGTCTCCAATAGCCACAGCGCTCCCACTTGCTCATCGGCCGGCATTATGCCGCGTCTGTTCAGATGCATATGGGTCAGGCTGCGGACTACGCCGATATTGTCGGCCAAATCTGAGGGGCTGTCCGCCGTGCGGGTTTCGTACAACCCTCGAATGTGCGTGAGCCAGGGCGCCTGCCCCTCCGTCAGCAAGTTCATGAGCTCCTTGCGGGCCTCATGCGCACGTCGTCGTGACACCTTCCGAGCCGGCAGCCCCGCGCTCATACGGGTCAGCACCTCAGTGACGACATCAGCAGGAGCGCGCAAAGACTCGAGATAGAGATGGGTCAAGGCGGCCGCCAGCAAGGCCCTGTCCTGTTGTGACCGCCGGAGCGGCCTGAGGCAGGCGAGTGCGGATCTGCTGTCTTCGCAGAAGGAGCGTTCGCAGGCTGCCAGGCCTTCAGCACCCCCATATCGGCGGGTCTCCGGGCGGTAGGGCTCAATGGAGAAGGTGGTCACGAGGTCCTTTCCGGCCAGTACCCGAAGCACCTGACTCATTTCGATGACATTCGTGTCTTCGCTCCGGATCCTGATTCGGAGATGCCGGACGGGATCGTCGTACCGGACGAAGAACCACTGCGCCTTCCGGCGCTCAAGATGGTTACCGAGGACACGGATCACCTCGTCCTCGTCATCGGGATCCGCGACGATGTGGAAGGCCCACCACCGGTCGCCAGGAAGGTGCACGACCGGCTCGGTCACCTGGGAGACGTCCGCCGGTATGCGGGGATGTTCCGTGTTGACCATGGTGGCGACGAATTCGACGGGGCGGTCAGCCAGCTCGCTGACAAAGGACTCCTCGACCCATTCGCGTCCACGGCGCCTTTCGTCCGCGAGGAGGTCCCGGTGCAGGGGGTTTTCAAGGTCGAGCAGAAGCCGGGTATCGCCCTCCCCGACATGCACGTACCTGGGCATCGCCGGACCGCCGAGCGCTGCGTCGATCCGCCACCTGGCCGGGGAGACGATCAGATCGCCGATCTCCACCCGCGGCAGTGCACTGTTCGTCGCGGGCAGGGCGTCCCAGTCCCAGCCGGGTACGGCAGTGCCGAAGGCGGACACCCGATGGGCGAAATCCAGTAGTGGGGGCGCATCACCGGTATTGACCAGGTGGTGGGTACGTGCGACGACCTTGCGCCCGTCAGTCCGCGACCGCAGGTACGGCACGCCATCCGAAACGCCGACCACCAAATCGGCGGGTCGTGTCACGGGCCGTTCCGCGGTTGAGGGAGCCGACGACCAGGCGAGCAGCCCTTCGTAGGGAGAACAGCCGGTGGCGAGGTTGCGCAAAGCGTCCTGCCAATAGTCGATGGCCAGGAAAAGCGCCTCCGAGCCCTCACGACGCACCGCCGCCGCGACATGTTCCTCTACCCGCGGGTCCAGCCCGGCGAAGCGTGAAAAGGCCCGGCCGCCGGGGCCGGCCAATCCTCGTGGCCCCAGCACCCAGCCCGGGTCCCGTGGATCGCCCGTCTTGGTTCGTTGGACGAAGACGTCGTACGACACGGCAGCCCGGCTCAGCACAGGCAGGGTTGCGACGTCCTCCGGAACGATCGAGACCCTGTTCGCTGCCGCACGCCGGATCAGGGCAGCCCGGAGCGCTGTCAGTCGCGGGGAATCGGCCACGCCTGGTGCCGGTGGCCGTTCCTCGTCCAGCACTCGCTCAAAGGGGACCTCCTCATGCCCGAAACGTCGTGCGAACCTCTCTGCGAAGTCGGCGATCCACCGGTCCGGCCCTTGCGCCATGGCCAACCGCAGGAGGATCGGCATGGCCGCGAGCAGGGCGTGCTTCAGGGCATTCGGCGCTCGGCCGTCCACGGACATCGCCAGATCCATGGCCAGGCACGCGCGGGCATCCCGCCACTCAAAGACCTCAGTCGCCTTCTTGACCGCGTCGATCCCCTCCCCGAGAGGATATTGCTCGAGCTGACGCAGCAGGGAAACCCGATAGCCCAACTCATGTGGCGCAGGTCGACGTGCAGAGCTCACCAGCAGCCCGGCCTCCCGCAGCCGGCTGACGAAGGCGCGAGGATCGAGGAGCCCTGGGTCCGTGATGTGAACCAGTTCGGCAACAGAGTCGATGTCACGTGGCTCGGTGCAGTAGTCGCAGATCGTGTCGACGACGGGCAGCCGTCGTACCGAACGCATGGTCACGTTGTTACCGGGCGGTGCGAACAGGATCCGCCGAGCGGTCACCCGCCGGCTCGGGTTCACCTCGACCGTGGCAGCGGTGCTGTCAGCGAGACGGCACGCCACGGTGGCGTCCAACCTGACCCTCTTGGTGAAGGCGCGTGGGCGGATCTCGCCCTGGTCCGCGCCCCAGGTGGTGAAGCCCGTGGCGGCGAACAGACCGAAGGGCGTGGGACGATGGCTCATACGGTTGACGTACTTGAGGAAGGTCCGCTGCATGCGCTGCCGGGCCTCGGGATCAGGCTGCCAGGCTCCCGACGCATAGAGATCCAGGCGGCTCGCGAAGCGCGGGTTGGCCACCCAGACAGCCTCGGCCAGGACGGCGTTCGACCACAGCCGGATGATGGGATCCCCCTCGTGACTGTGGTCCGGCATGTCGTACGGCAGGACGGGCATGCGGACCATCACGAGCGGCAGCGCCGACCACGCTTCCTGCTCAGGCATTCGGCGTACGCTCCGGGCTGCTGCCGGTGTCCCAGACACGCCACAGCCTTGCGTAAATGTCGTCGCGCCGGAGCAACTCGTCATGAGAGCCCACTTCAGCGATACGGCCGCCCGACATGGCGATGATCAGGTCCGCCTGGGCGGCCGTGTCCAGCTTGTGAGCGATCTGGATGACCGTGTGGCCATGAAGTGAGCGGCGGAGCACGTCGTCCAGCCGCCGCTGCGTCGTTCTGGGGAGCGCGGAGGTGGCCTCGTCGAGAATGAGGATCGCCGGGGGATTCAGCAGGATTCGAGCCAAGGCGAGTTGCTGCGACTCCGCTGGAGTCGGGACATACGCCTCTTCTCCCAGCTCGGCGTCGATGCCTCCGTCCAACTGCGAGATCCAGGACATCGCGCCGGTGGCTTCCAAAGCGGCGGTCACCTGCTCGTCGGTGGCTGCAGGCATGAACAGGCGTAGGTTGGCCGCGGCGCTCCGTTTGAAGACGTGGTCCTCCTGAGTGACCAGCGCGATGTGACGGCGCAGAACGCTTGGCGGAAAACTGGCGATGTCGGTGCCGCCGACACGTATGCGTCCCTGTGACGCGGGCTGGACTCCGGCCATGAGCAGAGCCAGGGTGGTTTTGCCCGCCCCCGACGGGCCCACGATGGCCGTTCTTGTGCCGTGCTCGATGCGCAGGTGGGCGTCTTCGACCACGGGACGGCCCGGCTTGTACGCGAAGGTCACGCCTTCCACCACTACCGATCGGTCGACCGGTTCGGGGCCGGACTTCTCGCTCTCCCACGGCGTCTCGGGCACTCCGACGATTCTGGCCAGCCCGGCTGAGCCGCTCTGAAACTCGTCGAACCAGTCGGCGAGGTCGTCGAGCGGCCCGATCAGGGCTTGCGTGTAGAGGACAACGGTTGTCACCTCACCGACGTCCGCCAGCCCGATGCCGACCATCCATGCCCCGACGCCGGCGGTGACGACCAAGGGCAGGAAATAGCCGATCTGTACGAGGGGAAACCACCGGGCCGACAGATCAACAGGGGTGACAGAAGCGTCCCTGGCCTCGGCCACACCGGAAGCGATCAGTCGACCACGCCGGCCGCCAAGGTCGAACGCCTCTACCACCTGTGCGCCCTGCGCGGTCTCCAGCACCAGGGTCGACAGCCGTGACTGGGCGGCGAGTTCGTCCTGATAGGCCTTCCGGAGCCGCTTGGCGTACCTGCGCGTCGCCACCACGATGATCGGAACACCGACCAGCACCGTCCAGCCCAGCAGAGGGTTGGCCACGAAGGAAGCAGTGACCGTGAGCACCAGCGTGAGCAGCGCGGCCACCGTCTCCGGCAACCCGGATCTCACGACCTCATGGATGACCTCCATGTCGTTGGTGGACCGGGAGAGGATCTCACCCGTCCCCACGCTCTCGACCCGCTGCAACGGCATCCGCAGTACGCGGCTGACGAACGTCTCGCGCAGGTCGGCGAACACTCTCTCGCCCAGCCTGAAGGCCGACTTCCTGGCGAAGAACACCAGGACGCCCTGGAGCAGGACACACGCCGCGATTCCCGCGACGGCGAGGTCAAGGGGAAATCCTGGCGACCTGTGCGCGATGCTGTCGACGACATCGCCAAGGAGCATCGGCGGTACCAGCCCGACCGCTACCGCCACAAGGTAGAGGCAGACGACGGCGCCCAGTGTGCCGCGGTTGGACCTCAGCAGCCGCAGGACTTCGGCGCGGATCCTCGCGTTGTCGGCTGTCGGCAGGGTGGCGTCAGACATCCTGGATCTCCCGTGCGACTACGGCTCGGTAGGTCTTGCAGGTCGTCAGCAGCTGACGGTGGGTTCCGCTGACGAGGTCGCGTTCCAGGTAGAGCACCCGATCGGCGAGCTCCAGGAACGCCGGGCTCCGGGTCAGCACCACGGTGCCCGATTTCTGCCGGAAGGAGCGCAGGCGCGACGCGACCTCCTGCTCGGTGGCGCTGTCCAGCGCCTCTGTCGGCCGTACCATGACCAGATAGGGGCTCTGACGTGCGAGAGCGGAGGCGAGGGCCAGCCGTTGGCGCTGACCGCCCGACAGATTGCGTGCACGCGGTCCCACCGTCAGGTCCAGGCCTTCGGAGCTCATGGTCAGCAGGTCGTCGCAGACGGCTGTGCGCAGGGCCTCCAGCACTTCGTCATCACTGAGGCCACCGGCCGATTCAACGGCCTCACGGATGGTTCCGGAGAAGAGGAACGGCTGCGCGCCGTGATAGAGCACCGTCTTGCGTACGTCGGAGCGAGGGGCTTCGGCCAGTGCGGTGCCGCCGATCGAGGCTCGCCACGCGGGATCATCGGCTCGTAGCCCCGCCAGGTGTTCCGCGATCCGCGTCTCGTCGGCCGGCGATTCGGGAACGACGACGACCAGCTCTCCCGGTCGGACCACGATCCCCGTACGAGGTGTGGTCAGTTCACCCGTGAGCACGCCCGATTCGTCTACGGGAAGCTGCTCCCGGTCGGGGCCTCCCAAGCAGGCGTTGTAATTCTCTGTCGCGACCAATGCCCCGGCCCGGGTCCTCACGAAGTCTGCGACCGATCCGACGGGCTCGACCAGGAACACCGCCGCGGCACAGAACGCGACCAGTGCGCCTGGTTCGATCTCGCCGCTCAGCGCCAGTCGTCCGCCGGCCCAGGTGACCAGAATGAGCAGCAGGTTCGGCAGGAAGACGGCGGAGGCCGACAACAGCGCTTGGGTGCCTCCCACCGCGACGCCCGCTCGGAGCGTCTGCTTCGACACGACTCGGTAGTGCTCCTCGAAGGTGGCCTGCGCCCCGAGACCACGGAGCACCCGCAGCCCTCCCGCGAGGTCGACCCCCAGCTCATTCAGCGTGCCGAGGAGTTTCCTGTGGGCCCGCTGCCGGCCCTCCAGCGGCACCGCGATCCTTGTGGTGAGGAGGGAGACGAGCACGACGCCCAGCAGGACGGCCCCGCCGAGCGCCAGGGACTCCGCCAGCAGGTACGTGGCGATCACCGCCATCGCGGCGATCGAACCGAGCAACCGTGCGATGGCATTCGGGAACCCTCCGATCGCGTCGGTGTCGGAGTTGACCGAGGTGCCCAGCTCGCCCGTGGAGCCCTGCACGCCTCTGGTGACCCGATCGCCCAGACGGGCCTTCAAGTCGAATGACACCCGGATCTTCAACTTGGCCGCCACGACATAACGGGTGATCGATGCCGCGATGGTGACCGCCGCCAGCGTCGCCAGGAGCGCAATCGAGCCCACAACGCCGGAGGTCGCGTCGATCAGAATCGCGAGAATTCTGCCCAGCGACCATGGGATCAACGCTTCCGCGCCCCACTGCACCATGGCCAGCCCGACGAGAAGGCCGACTGCCCTCTTGTTCTCCCGAATGGGGTCAGACAGCGCAAGGTGGTTCACGACTGCTCCTCGACATCCGCCTCAAGGGGTAGGAGGGGGATCTCCTTCACGTCCGGATAAAGCGCTCGCAGGGCGTCCATTCCAGCGACGCGGCCGATCTCGGCGAGGATGTCGGCTGCGGCGTCGAGGAATGGTCCCCTTCGTGATCCCGCGGCGAATTTGAGCAGACCGCGCGGTCGGCTGACACGCGGGATGACCGCGTCGAACCGGTGCGATCGGAAACCGAAGCTCGCGCCGTGGACGAGGCGGATTCCTCGGGTGGCGGCCGCGTGGCGCAGCACACCCAGGACGAACCCATGATTGGCGACGCTGTCCTCTGCGCTGTCCTCGGCCAATTCGATGATGACGAACGGGGCGTCGCGGATGATGTCGTTCTCCGAGGCGAGCGAGGGGTGAACCACTGAGCTGAACACGCCGTTGACCGTTGCCAGCCTCTCGGCGACATACCGATTGTTGGCGTACACCTGGCCCGCGTGCCGTCGATGCCAGGCCGGGCGGAACAGGAAGGGAGCGTCCAGCGCCGCGATATCGGCGGCGCTCGGCCCGGCGCCGGTCACCCCACGCACCAGCCGCAGCACCTTCGCCAGTTCGCCCGCTCGCGGCACCCCACCGACCATCCCTTGGTGATGGAGGACATTGGCGACGCCGAGATTGGCCAGTTCCAGCCCCTGCTGGTCGAGTTTGAGCGCCGAGCGCACCTCGATGAACGTGACAGCGTCACGACCCGCCATCGCTTCCAGCACCTGCCGCATCGGCCAGGCCGGGGAGATCAGCGTGGTATCCGCGATCACCACCCGGGGGCGAGCCGGATCTTCCGCCCAGGCGCGCAGCCACCGCCGCAGCGGCAGAACATCCAGAGTGCGGCTGTAACGAACCGGCTCGACAAGGAGGACGTCGGCGCCGGAAAACGATGCCGGGTCCGTCAACGCCGACGGCGGGATCTTCTCGTGAGAGACGGCGGAAGACGCAAGGTACTCCAGGAGGAGATCGGTTTCGAAGTAGTCACCCCAGTATGCGATTTTCAACGGGTGTGCCTCGGTCGGATGCATCATATGAATGAGCGATTGCAGCACATGGGTGAGTGCGGCCATTCCGCTGGAGAAAGCAACGCTCTCCAGCGCCCATCCGGTGGGAACATGCTCCGCCACGGCAGCAGCCAGCCGTGCCTCCAGGTGAGAAGCCGTCATGTTCCGTTCATAGCTGTGGTCGAGCTCGCACCCGCTGGGCAGTACCGTCCGGAGCATCGTGTCGGGCGAGCGGAATCTCTGTTCGCTCATCGCGTGAGCGCGTCTCAGCAATAGCGACCTGAGTGTCTCCGCGGCTCGGTCGAGCTCGTGTTCGGCCAAGAGGCCCCGAGTGACGTCGACGCCCGCGAGCCGGTGGTGAAGCAACCGCCAGTCCGGCAGGTCCTCGTTAGGCAGCTCCATTATCTCCCGGACAAGCTCGGCGAGCAGGTTCTGCTCAACCGCCAAGAAATCATCCATCAATCCTGCTTGATGATAAAGAGGCGTGCCCCGCCGCCGTGGCGGCAGGGCACGCCGGAAGGAGTCAGTTGGTCTTCGGCTTGTTCATCGCCAGGATCGTGAGGTCGTCGCGGATCTCACGGATCTCGGTGCCGACCACGGGGGTCTCCCGGATGTCGAGCGATTCCACATCGGCGAACAAGTCGGCCAGATCCCGTTCCAGCAGCTCAATCGCATTCATTTGGCTCCCCTTTCTTGGCTAACCCGTGGCGGACGCCGCGGGTCGTCTGTAAGCGGACGAGGCGTAACTCCCTTCATGGCCGGCAAGCGCGGAGCCGTCGGGCAGAACGACAGCTCCGAGAGCGTCGTGCGCCCTGTCCAGCCAGTGGAGGAAGGCCAGCCCGTCCTCGCCGAGTTCGGTCCGGGCGCCATCGCCGTGCAGGCCTCGCCTGAACTCACGCGCCCGTGCCCATGCGACCGCGGTTCTGTGCAGAATCTCCGGGTCCGGTTCGGCATAAGAGCGACGGCGGGTCAGCAACGCCAGGTAGAGCAGAGTTTGGTGCACGTACACGTGGTAGGCGCTGATGGCGCGGTCGGCGCTGAACCGGCGGACTCTCAGTTCGTCCCCGCTCCAGGGAATGGGAATGGTGTGGCTCTCCGCGTCCACGTAGCCTGGCCGGAAGATCGTGCGGGCAAGCCCGATGTCGAAGAGCTTCTGGTGGAGCGACTCATGCAAGATCGACTCGGCGGCATCGTAGACATTCCGCAGGGCGGACACATTGACGAAAATCAGCTTGGGCGTCTGGGCGAAGTGCCCGCTGATGATCGCTCCAGTGAGCGGCACGAGACCGTAGGCGCACCGCAGGACGTCGGGAGCGACTACGGGCAGGGCTTCGGCGAGCAGGTCCATCGCGTGGTCAGCGGCGCGCTCCAGGTCGTCTCCGACCTCAACGGCTTTCACCAGAAGGTTTTCGCCGTCCGCGACGGTTTGCGCGTTCCAGCGGGACAGGACCTCCTCGCCGGCGCATGTGCCCCGCATGGCGCGGCATACGCGAGGACGGAAATGCCTGGACCGCGACTCGTCGGCGGTGAGCTGCCCGTCGCTGCCGCTTGCGATGGTCAGGAAATCGTTGATGGCCGCGTGAGCGGCTTCCTTCCGCCCGGCTTGGAATTCGCGGAGCGCGAGATCCAGAGCACCCCGGCGCAGGGCCTCAAGCTGAGGGGCCGCACAGGCGTTGAGCGCCTCCCGATCGATCTGCATCACATCGGCGCACAGTCTGCCAAGCCCTCGGTAATAAACGTCGGCCGTCCGGTCGGCGTTGTCGCCATCGCCGAACATTCCTGTGGCCAGGTGGCTCTCCACCTCCGAAACCGTTGTCTCCGCCTCAACAGCCGATTGGTGCACTGGGGTCGACGACACGGTATTACCCTTCCAGGGAAATCAGATCGTGGGCCGCGAGTTGGCGTAGTTGCTCGTTCACCAGAGCAATGCACTGATCGATGTTTACTGCGGGCATGATGTGAGAAACGCGCTGCGCCGTCGCCGCTGCGGTCTGGCCGTCGCAGACCTCCAGCAAATAGAGCTTGAATCTGTCGACGATCAATGTTGCGACGGGTTTGCGAACGAATATGAAGGCGCCCGTCAGATCGGCGAAGCGTTCCAACTCCCAGCCCATGGTCCGGCGAATAACAGAATCGGCCATGTGATTCCCGAAGGTCGCGGTTCGTCTCCGACTACTGACCATAGCAATGTCGTCGATTGGCTGACAAGAGGATTTTCTGTTATCCACTCAGGCTTGTGAGTGGCCCATGCCGGATTTGGATTGGACGCTCCTATTTTCATGGGATCGTAAATATTGTGCGATATTGCTTATGGTTTGACCCGGGTCTTTTGTGATCTGGCAGGCCTGAATCGATCTTGATGTGCTCGCCCTACCGCGCGTCGTGCTCCGCCACCGGATCAGCCATGCCGGCCGACCCAAGTGATGAGTTGTCGCGCCCGTACCCGTCACACCTACGACGGGACACGACGAGGCGGAAGGATGACGTGATGAGTGCGGACACGCGGCTGGAGGAGCTGGGCGTGAGCGGGCTGGGTGTGAGCGGTCTGGGCGAGGTCGACGAGCCGGCGTTCTCGGGGCTGGCGGAGCGGCACCGGCGGGAGCTGCACGTGCACTGCTACCGGATGCTCGGGTCGTTCGAGGACGCCGAGGACACCGTGCAGGAGACGTTCCTCCGTGCCTGGCGGCGGCGGGAGACCTTCGAGGGGCGGTCGACGTTCCGGGCCTGGCTGTACCGGATCGCCACCAACGCCTGCCTGGATCTGCTCGCCAAGTGCCGCCCGGAGCCTGCGACCGGCGGCGAGGTGCCGTGGCTGCAGCCCTACCCGGACCGGCTGCTCGACGAGCTGCCCGCGGGCGACGCGGACGAGCCGGAGACCGTCGCCGTCGCGCGGGAGACGATCGAGCTGGCGTACCTGGTCGCAGTCCAGCACCTCGCCCCGCGCCCGCGGGCCGTGCTGATCCTGCGGGACGTGCTCGGCTGGCCGGCGAAGGACGTTGCGGAGCTCCTCGGGGACTCCGTCAACTCCGTGAACAGCGCGCTGCAGCGGGCCCGCGCCGGCATGCGGGAGCACCTGCCCGCCGAGCGGCAGGACTGGACCGGCGGCGAGGAGGACGCCGGGACGCGCGAGCTGGTGCGCCGCTATACCGACGCCAGCGTGGCCACGGACATCGACGGGCTCGCCGCACTGCTGCGGGACGACGTCCGCTGCTCGATGCCGCCCACGCCGGGCCTGTACGTCGGCCGCGACGCGGTGGTGAACGACTGGGTCGAGAGCGGCTTCGAGGGCATGAAGCACCTGCGCGCCGTCCCCACCTCCGTGAACCGGCAGCCCGCCGTCGCCTTCTACCTCTGGCGGGAGCGGGAGGGCGCGTACCTGCCGCTGACGATCGACGTCCTGCGCGTCACCGGCGGGGCGATCACCGAGATCGTCACGTTCCACGACGACCGGTTCCCGCGGCTCGGGCTGCCGGAGCGCCTGCCGGCGGACGGCACGGAGTAGTCCCGGTGTGGACGCTCGCGCTGCGCGGTGGCGCGCGTGTCGCGGTGGTCGCGGAGGAGTGGTACGACGCGTTCGGCGTCGTCACCCGCGGGCGGGTGCAGCTGGAGCTGCGCGACGGCGAGCCCGGGCCGGTCCTCGGACGCGGCGCCGGGTTCTGGCTCCGCGGCACCGGCGTCCGCGCCCTGCGGAACCCCGGCCGTCGCACGGCGAGAGTGCGCATCGTCGTCCCGGGGCCAGAACCGTCATGCCAGTTATCGAATGATGGAGGAACGACATGAACAGCATGAATGACACCGGGGACGTCGCAGGCCCGGCATCGGGCCAGACCAGCCACACCCACCGACTCCGGGGGCTCGCCGGCACCGGCTTCGTCGCCGCGCTCGCAGCGATGGTGGCCACCACCCTCGCCGCTGCGCTCGCCCAGGCCGTTGGCGTCGATTTCGAGGTCCCCGATGGTGGCGAGACGATCCCGTTGCTCGGGTTCGCCGTGGTGACCGGTTTCTTCTCGGTCGTGGGCATCGTCATTGCCGTCGCTCTGCTTCGTTGGAGCGCTCGTCCCGCCGAGCGGTTCGTGTGGACGGCAGTGTCGCTGACCGCGATGTCGTTGGTCCCGCCCTTCCTCTCCGGGGCGAACACCGCCACCATCACCGCCCTCCTCGGGCTACACCTCGTCCCTGCGACGGTGATGATCCCCATCCTGGCGCGCAGCCTCCGCACCCGGACCGGTTGACGATCCCGCAACGGGACAACGCGCGGCGCGAGCGCCTTGGCGGACGTGGAAAGACAAGAAGAGGAGGTATCACCTCCGGTGGCGGCAGCCGGGGCAGAGTGTCTCGAGGCTGACTGCCCAGCGTTCGTTCCCACCGCTCGGCTTCTCCCGGGACGGGATCTTCAGTCCCTTGCCGATGTGCCGGTTTCGGCGGCACCACTCACGGTTTGGCTGTTCCGTTGAGGGCCTTGCGGAGCAGGGTGGCCAGTTGGTCCTGTTCGCGGGAGCTCAGATTGGCGGTGGCGGACCGGGCGAACTCGAAGGACTCCTCGAAGGCGGCGTAGAGGGCGGTTCCGTCGGGGGTTCGGACGATCTGCCGGGAGCGGCGGTCGTCGGGGTGGGGGTGTCGGCGGACGAGATCGCGCGCCTCGAGCCTGCTGATGATCTGGGTGATGTTGGATGCGTCGCAGCCGAGTTCGTCGGCCAGTTCCCGCATCCCGATCTGCCGGGTGAGCCGCCCGAGCACACAGGCCTGCGCCACGCTCAGCCCGTGCTCCAGGGCGGCGGTTTCGTAGGCGCGGTCGTAGGCATCGACGAAGTCGAACATCGCCCGTTCGGCATCGGTCGAGGCGGTGACGGGCCCCGTGGGTACGGCCATGGGGCCACTCTACCAAGAACTTGATGCAATCAAGTATGTATGTCAGGGTAGATACTTGAGTGAATCAAGTATCTACCGGAAGGGCATTCCGATGACGGTCACCAGCAGGGGACGGGCCCGGGCGTGGCACCTGACACGACGGCCGCACGCGCAGGCGTCAGCAGACGACTTCGCACTGGTCGAAGCCCAGATTCCCGAATTGGGGCCCGACCAGGTCCTGGTACGCAACACACACCTGTCGGTGGACCCGTACATGCGTGGCCGGATGGACGACCGCCCGTCCTACATCCCTCCGTTCCCGCTGAACGCGCCGCTGGAGGGGGGAGCGGTCGGCGTGGTCGTCGAGTCCCGCGCGGACGGCGTCAAGCCGGGCCAGGTGGTCGAGCACTTCCTGGGGCTGCGCGAGGCCACCGTGATCGAGGCGGCCGGGGTCGTCCCGATCGACACCGGCGATCTGCCCGCCGAAACCTATCTCGGTGTGCTCGGTGTGACAGGCCTGACCGCATGGCTGGGCATCACCCAGGTGGCGTCGGTGCGATCCGGCGACACGGTGTTCGTCACCGGCGCGGCCGGGGCGGTCGGGAGCATCGCCGGTCAGATCGCCAGGCTGCGGGGAGCCAAGCGGGTGATCGGCAGCGCGGGATCGTCAGCCAAGGTGCGCCATCTGGTGGACGACCTCGGTTTCGACATCGCCTTCGACTATCACGACGGTGCGGCCGGTGAGCACCTTGCACAGGCCGCGCCGGACGGCATCGACGTGGTCTTCGACAACGTCGGCGGTGCTCAGTTGGAGGCCGCGATCGACCAGCTCCGGGTTGGCGCCCGGCTGGCCCTGTGCGGGATGGCCAGCCAGTACGACGGCCGGGAGCCGCACGGCCTGCCGAACTTGTACCAGTTGGTCACCAAACGGGCGACCGCGCGCGGCTTCCTGGTCACCGACCACCAGGACCAGATGCCCGCCTTCCGCGCCGAGGTGGGTTCCTGGGTGCGCTCGGGTGAGATCGTCCACCGGCAGACGGTGCTGGACGGCATCGAGCGGGTGCCCGAAGCCCTGCTGGGCCTGCTGCACGGCGGAGCACCCACGATCGGCAAGGCCGTCGTCCGGCTGAAGGAGCAGGCATGACCCGTGCAGTGCTGGTGACCGGAGCCCGAGGCAAGACAGGACGCGAGGTGACCGCCCGGCTACGCCGCTCCGGGATCCTCGTCCGCGCCGGGTCGTCGCAGCCCGCCAGGACGCCGGCCACCGGGACCGATCTGGTTCGGTTCGACTGGCACGACCAGGAGACCTGGCGCGAGGCGGCCACAGCCGTGGACGCGATCTTCCTGATGCGCCCCGGCCTTCCCGCCGCCCCCGAACTCGTCGCCGGCCTGATCGAGGTGAACCCGGACGCGCACGTCGTCCTCCTGTCCGAGCAGGGAGCCGAAACCGTCTCGCCGGACCACTGGGCGCGCCGGGTCGAGGACGCGCTCGTCACCCGGGCCGCTTCCTGGACACTGCTCCGTCCGTCCTGGTTCCACCAGGTCCTGACCGACCCTCGGTTCTACCGCGACGCCATACGGGACGACCACGTCCTGAGCCTGCCCTCGGGGGGTGCCCCGATCGCGTGGGTGGACGCACGCGACATCGCGGACGTCGCCGTGGCCGTCCTCAGCGCGCCGGAGGAGCACCACGACCAGGCGTACACGATCACCGGTCCGGAGCCGGTGCCGGTCGCGTCCGTCGCGCAGGAGCTCTCCGCGCGCCTCGGCCACCGGATCCGTGCCGAGGACCCTGATCCGCAGGAGACCCTTCACGGCCTCGACCCCTGGACAGCGGGCATTCTCGACGACCTCTACCGCCGCGTCCGACACGGCGGCTTCGGCGAGGTCTCGGGGGCCGTAAAGCAGATCACCGGACGTGAGCCCACGTCGATACGCGAGTTCATCGACGCCCACCTCGATCAATGGAGGACAAGCCCGATGTCGGTCCCATAGTCGCGCGCCGACCGGGGCCGCTGACCGCCCAAGGTCGCGGTCCGTGTCGGCTGCACCGTCTACTGACAAGGCCGATCGCAAGCCGCCATCAGCCGGCATGAAAGCGATCCGCCATACACAAGGCGTGCCCCACTCGACCACTGGTGCGAGGAGACTCCCATGCGTCGCGCGAAATTCACCGCTCTGATCGGCGCCGCGATTCTGGCGGCAGGACTCGTTCCTCTCACGGCGACGCCCGCCAACGCCATGCCCGCCGGATGGTTCCATCTCCGGGGTACCACGAAGGACAAGACCGCTCCCTTCGCCCTGCGCGCCATGGACGTGCAATGGGCCCCCGACGGCAAGATCACTGGATTGGTCCGGTTGAACGCGAGCACGTTCGCCAAGGATTCGCAGCTGTGGAAGGTGAGATTTCCCAGTACCGGAAAAATTGGCGAGGTCAAACTCGAGAACAAACTGACGGGACGCTGCATTCTGTTCGGCGGCGGGCGCATGCAGGACGGCGGGGGCACCGCGGCGGGTCTGGGGCCGTGCAGTGGCAACACCGTCTGGATGGCCATCCCGATGGGCCCCAACAAGTACGCCTTCCGCTCCCGTGCCAACGCCCCGGCCCACCCGATGTGTCTGAGCAAGAGCACGACGGGAAATCCGGAATTCCTCAGACTGAAGGACTGCAGTGACAACCGCTTCACGCCCGAGATGGTCTGGGAGACGTACATACGGGGCTGACTGCCGTATCTCTCCGGCCGTCACCGAGACGACTACAGCAGGCTGCTCCAGTACGACCAGAACCGGATCCCGATCAACGTGAGGATGGCCAGGTACCAGACCGTAAGCGTCACCGTGTGGTACTCAGTCAGCTTGCGCCTCGGCCCGCTCGACGCGCCGCTGAGGGTGTGCAAGCTGACGTACCAGAAGATCGGCATGGTCACCGCCCAGACAACCATGCAGTACGGGCAGAGCGCGCCGATGACGTAGAGGCTCTGGAAGATCAACCAGTGGATGAAAACCGCCCCGGCGGTCACGCCCGCCTGCAGCCCGAGCCAGAACCAGCGGCGTGGACGTGCACCCGCCAGGAGTGCCGCCCCCACGGCGGTGACAACGGCGAACCCGGCTATGCCCAGCAGCGGGTTGGGAAAGCCGAACAGCTCTGCCTGCGGCGTACGCATGATCGAGCCGCAGGACAGGACCGGGTTGATGCTGCAGCTGGGCACGTGGGCCGGGTTCTTCAACAGCGCGATCTTCTCGACCGTCAGCACGAACGACGCTACGAACCCGATCAAGCCGCCGACCAGCAGAAGCCGAGGCAGGAGCCGGGGAAATGGATCGGTGGCCGCCCGCGGCTCGTCGAGCTTACTTGGCGAGCGCAGCATCGATGGCCGCCTTGAACTCGTCGGATGAGCGCGGTTCGATCTTCTTCTCGTTCAGGAAGAACGTGGGGGTGCCCTGGACTCCCAGAGCCTGCCCGTCGGCTGCGTCCTTCTTCACCCGGGCCAGCGTGGCCGGGTCGTCGTAGGCCTTGTCCCAGGCTGCCATGTCCAATCCCAGGCGCTGAGCGAGCTGGCGGAAGAAGGGATCGGCCGCCACCTTCTTCTCAGCCCACTGGCTCTGGGTCTCGTACATCTGCTGGTACATGGGCTCGAACTTGCCCTGCTGCGCGGCCGCCTCGACCGCGCGGGCGGCCCGTTCGGCGTTGAAGTGACTGGCGATCGGGAAGTATCGCGCCACGAAGGTGACCTTCCCGGCGTACTGCTTCCGGATCTCCTCCACGGTCGGGAAGTACGCCTTGCACGCCTCACACTCGAAATCGAGGAACTCCACGAGCGTGACCTTGCCGTCAGGGGCGGTCTGCAGCTTGTGGCTGTCCTTGCGGACGAACTGGGTCTCACCTGCCGCCAGCTGCCCCGCCCGCTCGCCGGCGGCGTCCAGCCGGTTGATCAACACGAACGCGGCCACGACCATGACGAACACGCCGATAACCACGAGCGAGACCTTGAGATTGCGGCGGCGAGCGTCCTGCCGTCTACCCTCCTCCCGGGCTGCCTCTACCTTGGCGCGCCGGGTCTCGGTCCGCTCTTGCTCTCGCGACACCTGCAACTCCTCCCAACACATCTGATCGGCCTGGGGCGGCCGAAGTTCTACGCAGTGTAGAAGATGCGGGGATACTTTCGACATAAATCGCTTTGGGCTGCTGTTGGTTCGGCGTCAGCCGGGGCTTCGACGGTGATGGAAGCTCGATGGTCGGGCGGCGTCCGCTGCGGTCGGCTCACGACCTTATGGACGAGAGTTTCTCGCCGTACCGGTGGTATGGCGCGCAAGATGAGGTCAGGCCTTCTCCTGATGGACAAGGTCCGACGGGCACTGGAGTGCCGCTACTTCTTCTCTTGGAGGGTGACGGTGACCTCGTTGAGCTTGCCGTCCCTCATGTACGTGATCTTGACCTGTTGGCCCGGTTTGAAACCTCTCACCTGCCCCACCACTGTTTCCCCTGCGTCAACCGTCGTGTCGCCGATCTTGGTGATCAGGTCTCCCTGCTTCAGGCCCGCCTTGTCCGCCGGGCTCCCTGCGGTGATCTGCCCGATCAGGGCGCCGGGAACGTCGCCTGTCGCGTCGGTGACGCTCACACCGAGGAACGCGTGGCTGACCTTGCCGCTGCTGATGAGCTGCTCGGAGACCTGCTTGGCGGTGTTGACCGGGATGGTGAAGCCGACGCCGCCGCCCGCGGCGTTCGAGGCGATCGCGGTGTTGATGCCGATCAGCTCGCCGGTGGCGTTCACCAGCGCGCCGCCGGAGTTGCCGGGGTTGATGGCGGCGTCGGTCTGGATGGCGCCGCCGATCGTGGTCCCAGCGCTCTGCTGCTGCTCCTGGCCCAAGCCCGGCGGGATCTGCTGCCGCTGGTCAGGACCGGTGGTGAGGGTACGGTCGAGCGCGCTGACGATGCCCGCCGTGACCGATCCGTCCAGCCCGAGCGGGCTTCCGATGGCCAGCACCGGGTCGCCGACCTTGAGCGCGCCGCTGTCGCCGAGGGTGGCCTTGGCCAGCCCGGAGACGCCTGCGGCCTTGATGACGGCGAGGTCGGTGGCCGGGTCGGTGCCGACCACGCTGGCCTTGGCTGTCTTGCCGTCGCTGAACTTGACGGTCATCTGCCCGCCGCCCTGGCTGGCCCCTTCGACCACGTGGTTGTTGGTGAGGATGAGCCCGTCCGGCGACAGCACCACGCCGGAGCCCTCGCCGCTCTGGCCCTGGATCATCACGACGGTCGGCTGCACCTTGGCCGCGACCTCGGCCACCGTGAGCTGGTCGGCGGCCGGCTTGAAGACAGGACTCGGCGCGCCGGCGGTGGCCACCGGCTCGGGCCGGAACGCGTTGGCGACGACGGCGCCCACAACGCCGCCGCCGATGGCCATGGCGGCCAAGGCCAGCGCGGCGACGGCCCTTCGACCGACACCGAAACCGGGCTCATTCACGGGAGGCGGCGGCGGTGGCGGCTGCTCCATGACGATCGTGTCACGGCGGGGGAAGCCTCCGGCCACCGGCGGTGCACTGCCGAACTGACTCCACCCGCCGGTCCCCTGCTGATGGGGCTCGCTCACGTTCATCCGTCATCTCCTTGAATCCCGATGCTCTCGAAGGGTGTCAGGAGTCGCATAAGAGGCGGTTAAGCCGATGATCCAGGTGAGACAGAGCCTCGGTACTCGGTTACCAGCCGAGTTCGTCGCAGCCGGTGTGGTTGGCGGGTTCGACCTGGAGGGTGGCGTGGGCGACGCCATGGCGGCGCAGCAGCACGTCACGGGCCTGGTCCAGGACGGCGTGGTTGCCGTTCTGGTCGGCGGTGACGAGATGGGCGGTGGCGACGTTCATGCCGGAGGTGAGGGTCCACAGGTGCAGGTCGTGGACGTCGCGTACACCGTCGATGGCGGCCAGGTCCTGCGCGACGGCGGTGGCGTCCATGCCCTCGGGTACGTGCTGGCCGAGCACGGCGAAGACCTGGCGGCCGAGCGAGATGGCGCGTACGGCGACGAAGACGCCGATGGCCAGGGCGACGACGGTGTCCCAGAACGTCTGTCCGGTGGCGGAGACGAGCCCGCCCGCGATGATGACGCCGACGGATCCGGCCGTGTCGGCGACGACCTCCAGGTAGGCGCCCTTGACGTTGAGGCTCTCACTGGCGCCTGAGCGCAGCAGGAGCAGGGCGATGAGGTTGACGACCAGGCCGATGGCGCCGACGACGAGCATCGGGCCGGAGGAGACTTCGGCGGGTCCGCCGATCCGGCCGATGGCTTCGGCGACCACGTAGAGGGCGACCCCGAGCATCAGCACGACGGCCAGCAGTGATGCGAACACCTCGGCCCGGTACGAGCCATAGCTGCGGCGGCCTGTGGTGTCCGGCCGGGTGGCGATCCTGGTGGCGACCAGGGCCGCGCCGAGGGTGACGACGTCGGCGGCCATGTGCCCGGCGTCGGACATCAGTGCCAGCGAGCCGGAGATCAGGCCGTAGGCGAGTTCGACGACGAAGAAAGAGCCGATGAGGGCGAAGGAGACCGCCAGGCGCCAGCGGTGCCGGCTTCCCGCGTGCCCGTGTCCGTGTCCGGCGCCCATCAGGTGTTCCCGTCGCGTTCGGGGTGGATGGCGTCGGTGTGCTCGGTGTGGGCGAGAGCCAGGTCGAGCAGCATCCGTACGTGCGGGTCTTCCAGTCGGTAGTAGGCCATCCGGCCGGAACGACGGGCGGCGACGATGCGGTGGGCGCGCAGCAGTCGCAGCGCGTGGGACACCGCGGACTCGCTCTGGCCGGTCACCGCGGCCAGATCGCACACGCACAACTCGCCGTCCAGCAGCGCCACCAGCAGCCTCAACCGGTTCGGATCCGACAGCAGCCCGAAGATGTCCGCGGTGTCGGTGAGGTCCTCGGCGGCAGGCATGCGCTCGCAGACGGCGGACACCCTGTCTGCGTCGACCACCTTGACAGCACAGCCGTCCATCTTCAACACGCGCTCATCTGAAGATTCGTTCATATAATCAAGATATGGCGTTGCCTGGATGCCGTGTCAAGGGCGTCCGTTTTGTTGGCCGATGTCGCGTAGGGCGACGTGACTGCTCTCGGTCAGCTTTTCATCCGCTTTATGTCACGACGAATATCGTGTGATCGTCTGGGAGCGAGGGGGGTCGGGGGGAACACGGCGGTGACGAGGCCGGCCCGGAGCGCGCTGGTGGCGCTGGCCATGACCCTTCTCGCCATCATGCTGCTCTCCCACGGGGTGCCTTCCGCGGATGATCCGTACGCCCCCGCGACTGCCGTGGCCGCGGGCGAGACGAGCCACTGCGATCACTTCCCGACCTCGGAGGAGAAGTTCGGCCACGCCTGGGCCCTTGACCGCCAGCGGGCCGGCCGGCCCCTCGATGCGACGAGCCCGTCGGACGCCATGGTGCCGGAACCCGCGGCGCCGGCGCTCACCACCGTGGCGCAGGCCGAGGACCCGCCGTACGGGCCGCGCAGACAACCCAGCGGTGCGTTGCTCCAGGTGTTCCGCTGCTGATCGGGGTCGCCCGAGCGCGCGGGGCGGCCCCGTCTCGTACGACGCTGCCCGTCGCTCGGGGGCAGTTTCCGCAGGCGCTGTTCATCACCTACTCCGACTCCCGCGTGATCCCCTCGTTGTTCACCGGAGCCCAGCCGGGCGAGCTGTTCGAGCTGCGCACGGCCGGCAACATCATCCCTCGTTACCTGCCGGGGCACTCGTCCGGCGAGGCCGCCACCGTCGAGTATGCGGTGGAGGTGCTCGGCGTCTGCGACATCGTGGTGTGCGGGCACTCGCACTGCGGCGTGGTAGGCGCGCTGGTGCGAGGAGAGGACCTGGCGTCCGTGCCCGCCGTTCGCGACTGGCTGCGGAACGCTGACGTCCGGCCGGTCGCCGGCGACGGGCCGGACGTCAGCCGGGCCGTGCAGGCCCACGTGCTGGCCCAGTTGGACCGGTTGGGCGAATACCCGGCCGTCGCCACCCGGCTCGCCGGCGGACGGCTGTCGCTGCGGGGCTGGTTCTACGAGGTCCACACCGGCTCCGTGCTCGCCTACCGGCCGGACGCCGGCGAATTCCTCCCGCTGTGAGCGCCATGAGAATCGCCGCGCGCAAGGACTTCGCCGCCTCCCTCGTGGTCTTCCTCGTCGCCCTGCCGCTGTGCGTGGGCGTCGCCGTCGCCTCGGGGGTGCCCGCCGAACTCGGGCTGATCACCGGTATCGTCGGCGGCATCGTGACCGGGCAGCAGCCTGCAGGTCAGCGGCCCGGCCGCGGGCCTGACCGTACTCGTCTACGAGGCCGTGCAGGCGTACGGCCCGGCCGCCCTCGGCGTGATCGTCCTGGCCGCCGGCGTGCTCCATGTGACGATGGGCGCCCTGCGGCTGGGACGGTGGTTCCGGGCCATCTCCGTCGCGGTCGTGGAGGGCATGCTGGCCGGCATCGGCCTGGTCATCATCGCCGGACAGCTGTACGCGATGGCCGACCAGCCCGCACCCGCCGGCGGCCTGGGGAAGATCGCGGGCCTGCCCGCGCTGCTCGGGAACGTGACCGGCTCGGCTCAGGCGCTGTCCGCGCTCGGCGTCGGGGCCGGCACGATCGTGGTGATGGTCCTGTGGCAGCGCCTGCCCGCCTGGGTCCGGGTGGTGCCCGGCGCGCTCGCCGGGGTGCTCGTCCACGCGGGCTGGAAGCTCCTTCCCGCGAAACACCTCGCCGTGTTGTGGCGCGAGCACCGTGGGGAGGCGGTGATCCTGGTCGTCACGGCGGTGGCCATCGTGTCGGTGAACATGTTCGAGGTTGTGCTCATCGGGTTGGCCCTGTCGGTCGTCAAGTCCGCGTGGGAGACCTCGCACACCCAGGTCAAGGCCACCCACGGCGACCACGGGCCGATCCGGGTGGCGATCAGCGGCAACGCGACCTTCCTGCGCCTGCCGAAGATGCTCGACACGCTGGAAGCGCTGCCGAAGGACCGCCCATCGAACTGGACCTCGGCGGGCTGCGCCATCTCGACCACGCGTGCCGTACCGCCCTGACCACATGGGCGGAACGCCACAACGAAGAGGGCACCGAACCGGTCCGGATCCTCACCACCGTCTGAACCGCACCGTCGTCGCCGCGCCTCGCGAACCGGGGCGCGGCGACGACGGGCCGGCGTTTCAGTGGTCGGCGTGGTTGTCGCTGACGGTCATCTCGTCGCGTGGCCGGGCGTGGTGGGTGGGGCCGTGAGGGTCGGCGCAGTGCGGTTCGAGGGGGCGTGGGGTGCCGTCGTCGTCGAAGGCGTGGCTGTCGGGTGTGGCGTGGTCGACCTGCAGGGTGGTGTGTTCGATGCCGTGGCTGTGGCGGAGGAGTTCTTCGACGGCCAGGCGGGCGGCGTGGCAGTCGGCGCCGGGGGTGACCAGGATGTGTGCCGAGAGGGCGGCGTATCCGGAGGTGACCTCCCAGATGTGGAGGTCGTGTACTTCGACGATGGTGTCGAGGGCGGCGATCTGGCGGCCGATCTGGGCGGGGTTCATGTCGGTCGGGGCGGCTTCCATGAAGACGCGTCCGGCGTCGCGGACCAGGCCCCATCCGGCTTTGAGCATGAGGGCGGCGACGATCAGGGCGGCGATGGCGT